>JBEKVJ010000044.1:0-46250 GCA_049514105.1 Acidimicrobiales bacterium | reverse complement strand
CGGCCTTGCTGCTCTCGGTGCTCCCGAGCTGGCTGCGGCACCGGACGATTGTCGCCGCGGCGGCTGACTATTTCTTCGACCGGCACTGGAAGGCGGCCGTCTGGTCCTTCGGCCTAGGCGCCATCCCGATGGAGCGCACCAAGGTCAACCGGCGCTCCGCGGATCTCGCCGCCCGTCTCATCGAGGACGGCTGGAGCCTCATCATCTTCCCCGAAGGGGGCCGCACCGACGACGGCTGGGGCCGCGAGTTCAAAGGTGGTGCCTCCTACCTGGCAAAACGCTGTGGGGTGCCGGTGATCCCGGTCCACATCCGCGGCACGAGAGCAGTGCTAGCGAAGAGCAGCTCGCGTTTTCGCCCCGGCTCGACCGAGATACGTCTCGGTGATGCCCTCGCGCCGAGCGAGACCGAGGATGCCCGCAAGTTCGCGGCCCGCATTGAGCTTGCCGTCGCGGCTTTGGCGGACGAGGCGGAGTCGGACTGGTGGTCGGCTCGCCAAAGGGCCGCGGCCGGCACGACTCCGCCGTTTCGCGGCCCTGAGGTCTCCGCCTGGCGCCGCGACTGGGCGCTGCCGGACTCGGCCCGCAAGGACCAGCGCGCTTCGCGCGAACCGTCGAGCCACAAGCCCTGGAAGCCCGATGACTGACACGCTCTCCGCGAATCGGCCCCGCCGCTGCAACAAGCTGCCTGTGGTGGCTCGCACCGGCATTGCCGCTCTTTTCCTGCTCGGCCTCTCAGCAACCCTCTCGGCTTGCGGAGCGAGCACCGCGCTCGGCAACGACGTCTTGGCCCCGCTGTCGGCGCTGCCCGTAACCGACGTCGTGTTCGAGACGAACCTGCAGAGCGCCGTCCAAGGAGGTGTCGTGCAAGCCGGCCTCTCCGCCAGCTCCGCCGGTGACGGCCTGGCCGAGACCACGGGAGCTCCGACGACAACTAGCGAGGTCAGCGTGGCAAGTGGCACGGGCGTGTCGGTCTACACCGCCTTTAATCCTGCAGATGGGCACTGCCTCGGGACTTTCGTGATCGCCCCCGGAGCGATCGTGAGCGTCCTTGGCGAGAGCGGTGCTGGGACCTATGACTTCTGGTTCGGCGGGACGACGCCAGCCGGCTGCACCGCCAGTACTTTCAGCACCGAGACGACAGTGCCTTCTGGGTGGGCCTCAGGGGACCCCTCTTCGACTGGCTGGCCGAGCGCCTGAGGATACGGGCCTAGCCTCGGCGGGGCTCAGCTTCTCAGTTTGGTTGGCAGCATTCCCCATCGCGCGCTCAATACGTACCCCCGTCCGCGCACAAGGCTCCGTCGCCACTCGAGCGCTCGCTCGCCGGCATAAGCAACGCGCTCGACCTCGAGAACACCTTCGCCGCGCCCGGGCCGAAGCAGCTTGCGCTCGGCAGGCCCACAACTGACCGCCCGTAACTGTTCGGTGCCTCCGGTGATGCGAAGCCCGCAATGGGCCTCCAAGAGGCCATAGAGCGATCCCTTCGTGAGATCGCCATCCGCGAACGATCGTCGCTGAGAAGCATCCAACAAGATCGCCGACAGGTCTAAAGCAAGCGGCTCGCCGTCGGCATAGCGGAGGCGCTCGACCCATTGCACGAGCGCATGGCTCTTTATTCCGAGCGCTTGGGCGGCCCTTTCGCCAGCCGGAGCGTGTTCGACGCGCAGCACCTTGCTCGCCTCCGCCAGCCCTGCTGCGGTGATGGCCTGCGCGAGCCCAGAGCTGCCAAGGATCGGTGCGTCGAGATGACGATGAACAACGAAGGTCCCGCTTCCCCTTCGGGCCTCCAAGAGTCCTTCTCCACGAAGCCGGCGAATGGCTTCGCGCACGGTTGCTCGGCTCACGCTGAACGCACCGGCGAGCTCTACTTCTGTCGGAAAGTGATCGTCGAAGTCCCCCAGCGATAGGCGTCGGCGGAGCTCACCTGCAAGCTGTGCCCACAAAGGGAGCGGGTCGCTCGAATCGAGGGTCGTGAGCTCGAGCTTTGGTGGCTGGCCGCCTGCCGGGCCGAGGCGCGCGCTCAAGAGGTCAACGACCCGAGGACGAAAGAGCCCAAGATGATCGCGAGCACACTGGCCGCGATGACGCCGAAGAGCCGGTCTCGCCGGCGCGCGAAGGCGATTGCAGCTGTCAGCAGTCCGGCGACCGGGGTCATGATCAATAAAAGCACTCCCGCCGCGATGATCGCCTCCCCACTGCCGTGGCAAATCCCGTCGAAGACAGCTCGGAACGAGTGGGGAAAGCTCGCCCTTGCCCGAAGATGTGCCTGTTCGAGCGCGTGCGATGTGAAGGCACCCGGGTCCGATATCAGGCCCACGAGGTAACCCGCGACCAGCAGCGCGGCACTCGCCAGCACTCCGAGGCGCAGCACCTTTCCGACCGCAGCCCGAACGCCTCGAGGTGAAGGCGGCATGAGCGCGCCGTAGGCAAGTGTCTCCGACGCCATCAGCCGATGGCCTTCCAGAGCATCTGGGTGGCTACAACAATGAGCGCGGTTACAAACAGCACCCGGAGGCGGTCTGCCCGGATCCCGGCTAGGAGCCTCGCGCCCTGCGTCGCCCCGAGCAGGACGCCAAGTGCCACAGGCCCTGCGATGAGCGGGTCGATGTCACCACGCGAAAAGTAGACAACTGCGCTGGCTGCAGCCGTGAGCCCGATCAGCAGGTTGCTGGTCGCGCTCGAGACCTTCATGGGAATGTGCATTGCAAGGTCCATCGCTGGCACCTTGAGAACGCCCGATCCGATCCCGAGCAGGCCGCTGATGCCACCCGCGAGGTACATGAGTCCGAGACCGAGGCCCGTGTTCGCGACCACATAGGGCACCTCGGTGCGCTCGGCTTGGTCGTAATAGGCAGAGTCGAGAGCGAGCCGCCGCACGAGACGGCCCTCGGAGCCAGCTGCAGGCGCGACCTTGCTGGGCGCGCGAGAAAAGGTGCGGCGCGAGTGGCGAAGCATCTGCAAGCCGGAGATGGCGAGCACGATCCCGAAGAGCCCAAAGAGGAACCGGGCGTCAAACACGCCTGACAGAAGTGCCCCGGACACGGCGCCGATCGTCGTCGCAAGGGCGAGGAACGTAGCAACCCTCAGGTTCGTGATGCTCTGGCTCACGTTCCTTGCAGCCCCGGCTGAGGACGTCGCCGCGACCGCGACGATGGAGGTCCCGATCGCGAGCCGGATGTCGAGATGGAAGACCAGCGTCAGCACCGGCACGATGACGAAACCGCCTCCGAGACCGAGGAGGGAGCCGAGCATTCCTGCGACGATCGCCACCGCGAACAGCACGAGGGACAACTCGACGATGGTCACCGAGGCAATCATACATTAGTACGGACAACCGTACCTATCGCTTTAGTCCGGACAACAGGACAGCTCACGGGGCCGCGTCCGTGAGCGCGAGGCTGACCGACGTGCAAAGCGGCGGCACGGCTAGCATCGGCCGCTCAACTTGTGCCGAGACATGGAGAAAGGGCCGGTGGGGGGGATACCGGCCCTTTCTCAAGACTCATCAGTTGCTGGAGGGGGGATTCCGCTACTGAGGTCTAGGTACATAGTGCTCGCTTTCACAGCATCGGTCAAACAGCTGTTATCGATAACCGCTATCGTTCCTTGCGATGGAATTGCGGCAGCTCAGCGCGATAATCGGGATTGCTGACCACGGCTCGTTCTCGGCGGCCGCCGACGCCCTACAGACGGTGCAGTCGAACATCTCCGCCCACGTGAAAAAACTCGAGCGCGAGCTCGGCTGTGAGCTCGTCGACCGGGCGACAGGCCAGCTGACAGAGGCTGGTGAGATCGTCGTCGCCCGTTCGCGAAGGGTTCAGGCGGAGCTCGACGCGATGCTCTCGGACGTTGTGGCACTCACCCGTGAGGTGGCAGGGACCGTAAGGGTCGGGATACTCGGCACGACGGCGCGCTGGCTGGTACCTCAACTTCTTCGCGCGGTGCCTGAACGGTACCCGCACCTGCATCTCGTGTTCGTCGAGACTCCCATCACCAGGCTCGATACCCAGCTCGCGACCGGGCAGGTTGACATCGCCGTTCTCGACCTCCCGACAGAAGGCGGCGTCGACATGGCCGTCACGCCGCTGTTCGAAGAGGAGCTCGTGCTGGTCGTCCCCATCGAACACGCTCTCGCACACTCCGGCGAGGTCAGCCTAAATGACCTGAAGGACATCCCTTTGTTGCTTCCTCTGCCGGGGACGGCATTCCGGGCCGACCTGGACGCCGCCCTCAGCATGGTCGGCGCTACTTTGCTGTCGAGGGCAGAGGTGGATGGCACCCGCCTCATCGCCTCTTTGACGTTCGAGGGCTGGGGCCCTTCGATTCTGCCGGCGACCGCGGTGCCGAGCTATCTCCTGGACCGGTTCGCACTGGTAAAGCTGACCGAAATCCCGCGACGGCTCGTCGGGGTCGTCAGGCGCGCCACCGGCCTGCCCTCAGCTCCTGCGCGCGCCGTGCTTGAGATGCTCACTGAGATCATCTTCGACCCGTCGAGGACGCCCGAGTGGTTGACACCGGTACCGCCGGACCGGGCGCGGACGACTGCGCAAGGCTCAGGCGTTATCCAGCTCTGAGGCCGGACGCGGGTCGCGCCACATAAGCCACAGGTGGACGGAGGTGTCCGGGACGGCTACGTCGCCGATTACCTCGAAACCGCGTCGGGAGTAGAAAGCGATGTTGCTTTCGACCGAAACCTCGAGATAGGCAGGCTTGCTTTCCCTGTCGCAGCGCTCGAGCACCGGCACGAGCACTGCCGAGCCGAGGCCTCTGTGTTGCCACTCGGGGTCGGTGCCAAGCCCACCGAGGTAGAAATGCGGCGTTTTTGGGTGCCGAGGCTCGACGAGCTGGACGAGGCGAAGGGCAGCCCCGGCACGTCTTCCGAGGATGTAGAGCTTGGGTAACTGGGCGAGCACTTCGCGCGCCCCCGGTGGCCCGTTGCGAGGTGGTAGCCACAACGCTGTCGAATGGCACCCCTCACTGGTATAGGCGAGCCCTCGTCCTTTGGGCGTCTCGCGCAGCTGAAGAGTGAAGAATCGATGCAACGCTCGCCGCCTGCTGCGGGCCTCGGGAAACATGTACTCAAGCAGCGGGTCGTCATAAAAGGCCCTCACCAATGACATCGCCGCGGCCGGTACGTCCTCGGGACCCACGAGGTGAACCGGTTCCACCGCAGGCATGGTAGCGGCGCCCGCTTTGGCCGAGCGACCCGTGCGCCGGGAATCTGCAAGAGCCGCAGGCGGTTCACCTAAGCATGGCCATCAATCGTTTTTCAGTGAACTGGGACTATCGGTGCCCGTTTGCCCGCAATGCTCATGAGCACGTCGTGAAGGCCCTCGAGGGCGGTGCTTCCTTCGAGGTCGAGTTCGTGCCCTTCTCGCTAAACCAGGCTCACGTCGAAGAAGGAGGCATCCCGGTATGGGATGACCCACAACGCGAGGCCGACTTGTTGGCTGGCCAGGTCGGGATCGTGGTTCGCGACAAATTCCCCGACCAGTTCCTCAGCACTCACATCGCCTTGTTCGCGCTGCGTCACGACAAGAGTGCGGATCTGCGCGACAAAGCAGAACTGGCCGCCGTATTGGAGAGCGAGCGAGTCGATCCGGCCCAAGTCTTCGAGGAGATCGCGAGTGGATGGCCGCTCGACGAGTACCGCAAGTCCCATGAAAAAGCCGTCGGCGACCATTCGGTGTTCGGGGTCCCTACCTTTGTGGCCGGAAGGGAGGCCGCATTCGTCAGGATCATGACGCGACCCGGCGACGATGTGGCCCTGGCAACAGACACGATTGAGCGTGTCTTGGGCTTGCTCGATGGTCATGTCGAGCTCAACGAGTTCAAGCGCACGTCGATCCCTAAGTAAATAGAGCTCTTTAGGGCACCCCGGTCGCCAGAAGTGACTGGTGCGCGCCCCCACTGCTAGCGTCGACGCTATGCGGATCATCTCAGAGCACGAGCTCGGGAACCGCCTCGGTTCACTTACCGAGACAGCACCGCGAGTCGTCGTATCCGGCAACTGGTCAACCCCAAAGCGGGCTCTGGAGATCGTCGATGCTCACATAGAGAGCTATCGGCTGTTCGTCCTAGGCCTGCGACACTCGGTCACGTCGCGTCCGAGCGTTCGTTTAGAGTCGCCATTTGTCGGGCCTGGCATGCGCAATTCGCCGGCACTCGACTACATCCCGATGCGGCTCTCCTTGGTGCCGCGGTTGTTTGCGATCTCTCGTCAGCCCGACGTCGTCCTTATCCACACCTCGACCCCCAAAGCCGGCAAGGTCTCCCTTGGCATCGAGGTCAACGTTCTTCCCGCCGCATTGGAAGTGGCACGCGCTCGCGGCGCGCTCGTTGTCGCCCAGGTCAATCCCCATATGCCGTACACATTCGGCGACGGGGAGATCCCGACCCACATGATCGATCTTGCGATCGAGGTCGACGAGCCGCTGCAGACAGTAAATGTCGCCCCACCTGACGATGTGAAGCGCCAGATCGGCGAGCACATCGCCCACCTTGTATCGGACGGCGCCACCCTCCAGCTTGGGATCGGCGCGATCCCGGACGCGACCCTCGGAGGCCTCGTGGAGCGGCGCGGCCTGCGCATCTGGTCCGAGATGATCAGCGACGGCGTCCTCGTGCTCGAAAAAGCGGGTGCGCTCGACCCCGAGAGCCAAGTCGTGACGTCGTTCATCGGCGGTTCCCAGGAGCTATATGACTGGGCCGACGGCAATCCGAGGCTGCGGATGCACAGGACCGAGACCACCAATGACCCGGGGAAGATCGCCCTCAACCCGATGATGATCTCGATCAATGCCGCCGTGCAGGTCGACCTATTCGCGCAGGCGAACGCGAGCTATGTGAACGGTCGTATCTTCTCCGGTTTCGGTGGCCAGACCGACTTCATTGTGGGTGCTCTGCACTCGACAGGTGGCCAGGCTGTCATCGGGTTGCCCTCGTGGCACGAGAAGACGAAGTCATCAACCATCGTCCCGCTCCTTGATGCCCCAGCGACTTCGTTCCAGCACTCGGTGATTGTCACGGACCAGGGCTGTGCCCACATTTTCGGCCGCAGCCAGCACGATCAGGCCCGCCTGCTCATCGAGGACGCGGCTGCGCCGCAGGCACGAGAGGAACTCTGGAAGGCCGCAGAGCGACTAGGCCTTGCCGACTCACGAAGCTGTACGACGCCTGCTGAGGAGCTTTAGCCCCTCACGCCCAGTCGCGTTCAGTCGAGCGAGATGGGCTCATCGTCGTCGACCAAGCCCCCAGCCCCGATCGGCGTCTCGACGGCGAGGGTTTCTTTTTCGACCACGAGGCTACGAATCCGCTGGTGGAGCTCAACCATCAGCTCGGGGCTGTCGCGCAGGAACTGCTTGGCGTTCTCACGGCCCTGGCCCAGCTGCTCACCCTCATAGGTGTACCAGGCACCGGATTTCTTCGCGATCCCGAGATCGACGGCCACATCGAGGACAGAGCCTTCCCGGCTGATGCCTTTGCCGTAGACGATGTCGAACTCGGCCATGCGAAACGGCGGAGCACACTTGTTCTTCACGACCTTGACCCTGGTCCGGTTGCCGATTATCTCGGCACCGTCCTTGATCGACTCCAAACGGCGGATGTCGAGGCGGACCGAGGAGTAGAACTTGAGGGCGCGTCCGCCCGGGGTCACTTCCGGGGAGCCATAGATGACACCGACCTTCTCCCGCAACTGGTTGATGAAAAGGGCGATGGTCGAAGACTTGGACAAGGTGCCTGTGAGCTTGCGCAGTGCCTGGGACATGAGGCGGGCCTGCAAGCCGACATGTGTGTCACCCATGTCACCTTCGAGCTCAGCTCGCGGTGTGAGCGCTGCGACAGAGTCGATCACGATCACGTCCATCGCTCCGGAGCGGATCAGCATGTCAGCGATCTCGAGCGCTTGCTCGCCGGTGTCCGGCTGGGAGATCAAAAGCTCATCGATGTCGACGCCTATGGCCTTCGCGTAAACAGGGTCGAGAGCGTGCTCGGCGTCGATGTAGGCACAGATCCCACCGTTTCGCTGGGCTTCGGCAACAACGTGCAGGGCGAGCGTCGACTTGCCGGAGGATTCGGGCCCGAAGACCTCGATGATCCTGCCTCTTGGGAGGCCACCGATCCCGAGGGCGAGGTCGAGTGCCATCGCGCCGGTCGAGATCACTTCAATGCCCATCCCGGTGTGCTCACCCATGCGCATGACCGAGCCCTTCCCGAACTGCTTCTCGATCTGACCGAGCGCCGCCTCGAGTGCCTTGTCACGCTCCATCTTCTGTTCTCTCCCCTCTCCTGCTGCTTGTCGACGCTTTTCTTCCAGGACAACATCTCCCTGCTGCGGTGCCGCTTTGTCGCGGCTCGCCGCTACATCTGCGGTAGGCCGCAACCTACGAAACGGGTGTGTCACTCCCCCGATGGGTCCCTGCTGCGAGCTCATGACATGACTGTAGTTCCAAACATATGTTCGTTGGTGGACACTGGAGTTGGCTTCGCTCCCCCACTCGGGACTCGGAGGTTTCGAGCGCTGCTTGGCCCGTCTTAAGGGACTTGAGGCCTCTCGATGAGCCGGCGCCGCAGGCTATTGAGCGCCGAGATCGTCGCGAGCTGCCGGACGCGTTCGCGGTCGCCCGGGAGGCGGAACTCGAAGGCCTCCGGCTCTGAGCCCGCAAAAGCCAAGCCTACGAACAGGGTCCCGACTGGCCGCCCCTCCTGCTCAGTGGGACCGGCGACACCTGTCGTTGCGAGACCAACGTCGCTTGTAAGAATGCGCCTTGCGCCTTCGGCCATCGCTGCTGCCGCCTCGGCGGTGACCACCGGCCCGTCTTCGATCCCAAGCAAGGATCGTTTGACGGCGGGGTCGTAGGCGACGACCGCGCCCCGGAACCACTCGCTGGCGCCGGCCAGCGCGACGAGACGTGCCGCGATGAGCCCGCCCGTGAGCGATTCTGCGATCCCGAGGCTCAAGGCGCGCTCGGTGAGCAGCTTGGCGATGACAGACTCCATGGTCTCCTCGTCGAGGCCGAAGACGGCCTCGCCGATGAGGGCTCGCAAGCTCGCCTCTTCAGCCCGCAGCGCTTTTTCGGCGGTCTCCTCGTCACTGGCCTTGACGGTGAGGCGAACCTTGATCCCCTCCATCCCGCTCGCCAAGAACGCGATCGTCGGCACGCCGAGACCGCCAGCTTCGAGCGCCTCGACACGTTCGGCCACGCGTTCGGCGAGCCCGGACTCGCTAAAGCCCCATGTCCTCAGCGTGCGGCTGCGGATGACCGCTACCTCGCCGGCCCGGCGTCGCAGGTCGGGCAACACTGCTCGTTCCATCATGTCGTGCATCTCGTAAGGCACCCCGGGAAGGGCGTAGATCACCTTGTCCCCGATCGGGCAGATGAGCCCGGGGGCGGTGCCGAGCGTCTGGGGGATCACGGTCGCGCCTTTTGGTACATCGGCCTGGCGCAAGTTGTTTGCCGGCATCGTCCGACTCGGCCCACGTGGGACAAAGCGCTTCTTTATAACCTCAACGACGGCGTCATCACGGCGAAGCGGTACGTCCATCACGAGCGCGATCGCCTCCCGGGTGAGATCGTCCTGGGTGGGACCGAGGCCACCGCAGACGATCACCGCCTCGTTGCGCTCGAGCGCGGCGCGAAATGCCGAGGCCATCCGGGCGATGTTGTCGCCCACGCGGGTCTGGAAGTGGCAGTCGATACCCGAGAGGGCAAGCTGCTCGCCCATCCAGGCCGAGTTCGTATCGACCACCTGACCGAGGAGGAGCTCGGTCCCGACTGCAACAACCTCGGCTCGCATGGCTGCTCTCCCGTGACCGTTCAGGCGGCGTGATGGCCGACATCTTTGGGCGAGGTGGCCTGTGCGCCGCCCGCGAGCAGTCGACGCGAGTCGCGCAGGTACTCGAGCCCGGTCCACAACGTGATCGCGACGACGAGCCAAAGTGCCCAGCGGACGACGCCGGCGTGATGCAGACCCACCGGTGGCAGGAAGGCCAGGCCGATCACCATGTCCTGCAGCAAAGTCTTTGCCTTGGCCGAGTTGCGGGCAGGCACGGACACACCACGGCGTCCGGCATAGCTACGAAACACGCTCATCGAGACCTCACGGGCGGCGATCAGGACCACAGGTAGCCAACCCACTTCTCCTATTGCTGCCAAAGAAGCGAGAACGCCCAAGACGACGAACTTGTCGGCGAGAGGGTCCAAGAAGGCTCCTGAACGCGTCGTCCCGTAGCGCCTCGCGATCACGCCGTCGAAGAAGTCCGAGGAGGAGCAGACGAACCAGAGGGCGACGAGAATCCAGCTCGACGGGCCGGTACCGATGACGAGCGCCACCATGACAGGCGTGGCGAGCAGCCGTGCCAAGGTGAGGGCGTTCGCCGGCGTCAAGATGGCCGATGGCCCGAAGATCGTCCCTCGGTTGCTCATCGCCCGATTCCTGCCAGCTCCGAGGCCGGAACGGCCTCGAGGTCGGGGCCGCTCGAGCCCACGACGCGGACCGGACCGAGCCAGCCTTTTGGCAATGAGAGCGGCACGCTCACGATGCCGTCGATCTCTGGCGCTTCTCTGTACGAGCGCGCTCGCCCTGGACGATCGACGAGGACGTCGCAACTCGTCCCGACGAGCTCGCTGCGGCGGCGGGCCGTTATCGACTCCTGCAGCTCGGAGCACTCCCTCAATCGCTCGAGAGCCAGAGCGACCGGGACCTGCTCTCCGAGACCGGCCGCGAGGGTCCCCTCCTCGGAGGAGAAACTGAAGAATCCCGCCCAGTCGAGCTCAACTTCCTCGAGGAACCGCAAGAGGGCATCGTGGTCTTCTTCGGTCTCGCCGGGATATCCGAGGATGAACGACGAGCGCAGGGCGGCTGCGGGCTCGAGGCGGCGGATGGCCCGGATCCGCTCAGCGAAGCGGCTGCCGTCTCCCCAGCGGCGCATCTTGCGCAGCAAAGGTCCCGAAGCGTGCTGCAAGGAGAGGTCAAAATAGGCAATACCTGTGCCAACAATGGTCTCGACGAGGCGGTCGTTCAACGAGGAAGGGTACAGATACAAAACTCTGACCCGTTCTACGATTTGCGCTGCGGCCTCGACTAGCTCGACGATACCCACCGTGTCGGTCCCCGGCTGCGGAGCGCTCCGGTCACGCCCGTACGATGCGAGATCCTGGGCTATGAGGACGACCTCGCGCACCTGCAGCCCGTCGATCTCCCCGAGGATCGAGGCCAGCTTCCTAGAGCGCTGTTTTCCCCGGAATGACGGGATGGCGCAAAAGCCGCATCTGCGATCGCAGCCCTCGGCGACTTTCACATAAGCCCAAGGTGCGCCGGCAGCGGGCCGTGGCAGCTCCAACAGGTCGAAGCTCTGCTGCGAGTTGTCCGCGCCAGTCCCGCCATCTCCGGCGCGCACGACGCGCCTTGTCGTCTTCATCTCGACAGGCACACCGAACCCGGCGACGAGGTCGATCTCGTCGAGCGCGCCAGCAAGCTCTTCACCGGAGCGCTCGGCGAGGCACCCAGTGACGACGAGGCGTGATCCGGGTTTGCGCAGGCCGTCGAGTTCGAGAATGGTCTCGATCGACTCCTCGCGGGCGGCGTCGATGAACGCGCAAGTGTTCACCACGACAAGATCGGCGTCGCCCGGCTCGCTCGCCGGCTCATACCCGCCCGCAGCCAAGCGGCCGACGAGCTTGTCAGAGTCGACCTCGTTCTTCGGGCATCCGAGCGTGGTGATCCAGTAGCGCTCGTCCACCGTCGAAGCGTACCCAATGCTGAACCACGAACCTCCAGAACGCCTCAGAGTCGGTCGAGAAGCTCCCGGCGCTTTTGCTCGTACTCGGCGTCGGTGATGACGCCGTGGGTGTGGAGCTCGGCCAGCTCAGTCATCTGTTGAGCGATCGTAGAACCTGATCCGGTCGCGGGAGGTTGGGCCACGCCATGAGCCGGCGACGGTTCGTACATCTGAGGTGGTGGGGCGCTGTGGTAAGGCTCCGGCTCGGCAGGGACCGCCGGTGGGGCGACGGTGCGTGGCGTCGGGTCCGTCGTCGGCTGGGAGAGCTCCTCTGGCTGAGCTTGTGGTGTCGCAACAAGCGGCCTGTCACCTAGCGGGTAACCGCTCACGCCTTGGGCCACGACGCGGTTGATCAGCGACTGCACCTCGGCAGGCTTGCTGATGTCGGGGAATGGATCCTGTCCGTGACGTCCGGCGGACTCGACGGTCAAGCTGCCGGCTCTCACCAGCCGCTCCACGATGGTCTGGTGGTAGGTGACGTCTTGGACTCGGCCTATCGGGATCTCGCGCCCAGTCCGGCGCAAGACTCCGGTCCGGTAGACGATCCTCTGTGAGGTGACCACGAAAGAGGTCGTGTGCCAGGCCAGGTAACGCAACGCGAAGTACGCGAGTGCCGCCAGACCACAGCCGAGCAGGACCCAGGCCATATATGTCGGGGCTCTCGACCACAACACCGCGACAGCGGCACAGGCGGCGACAACCACCAAGGTGACAACGGCGGGCCAGAACAGCAACGACCAGTTCGGAAGCGAGTCGAGGTACACCTCCTCGCCGGGAGCCAGCAGCTTGGTCGGAAAACTCATCGCGCCTGTCCGCGCATCTCTCGTCCTCTCATCCGAGCTTGCTCGCGATGGATCCTGCGAGCCGTAGGACCGATCCGTCCGAGCCGGCCGAGGAATAGGTGGCTGCGGGTCTTGCCACCGCCTCGGTGAGCAGATCGAGCAAAAGTGTCCTGAACGGCAGGCGTGGGTCGATCCACAAATAGTGCGAGAGCGAGCCCGGGATCGTGTTGATCTCGTTTATGAAAAGGTCCTCTCCATCGGAGAGGAAATCGAGGCGCGCCACCCCGCGAAGACCAACGAGCGACGCTACTTCGCGGGCCAGTTTGCCGATCCGGGCCTCGAGGCCGGGCTCGATCAAGGCAGGCAGCTCGCGCGGCGCCGAGCTCATGCCTTGCGCGCCGACGTACTTGTCTTTATAGCCGAGTATCTCTGCGCCACTTTGACTGCGAATTGGCCGCTCGATAGACGAGAGCTGCAGCTCGGGCCAGCTCCGAGCTGCGAGTTGAAGATCGAACATCTCCTCGTGATAGGGCTCGAGAACAGCGCCTGCGCGTAGATGCACGTTGGCCGCAAGCCGGGCGCGGGCGGTGGCGAAGTCAGTGACGACCTCGACGCCGATAGAAGAGCCGCCAAAACGCGGCTTTAAGATGTATGGCGGAGCGAACTGCGGTTCCACACCTTGCTCGTCGAGCGGGATCCGCGCCAACGCGGGCAGGCCCGCATAGACCATGAGAGCCCCGAAGGCGAGCTTGTCCATGCCGAGAGCAGCTCCGATCGCGCTCGGCCCGCTGTAGCGGATGCCACTTAGGTCCAGCGCACCCTGCAGGCTGCCGTCCTCGCCTGGGCCTCCGTGACAGCAGATCAGGACCGCGTCGAGCTCGAGACGGTCCTCCTTTGCGCGAAGTCCGCTCCCTGGCCTGACAAAACCGCCCCCGGGACCGCTTATAAAGCGCAGGCGCACGGCGTTGGGTGGCACGCCCTCGATGAACTCCGCTGCTTCGATCGTAGGGTGAACCTCGAACCAGTCGCCCGACTTGGACCAGTACAGCGAGCGCACGCTTCCGATCCCAGGCGCCCGGTCGAGCGCGTGCACCGCTTGGAGACCGGTGAGGATGGACACGTCGTGCTCGGGAGAAGGACCGCCGTAGATGACACCGACACGGGCCGGGAGGCCACCCTCGCGTGGGCTCGTGGGCGATGCCGCGCCGAGCGCTCCTCGGTCGTCGGTACGGCGCTTCGCGCTCTTGCTCATCGATTGGTCACTCTACGGCCTTGCCGCTCCACGGGCCATGACCGACGCGCTGATCATCAAAGGACCCAACTGACCTGCCTGCTTGGTAGATCAGGGGAAGTGATCGGGAAGGTCGTTCTCAAACAGCACGGCGTCGTCAGGCCCGAGCTCTGCGCGCGCCCACTCGACAGCTTGTTCCCTCTTCGCGACGAGCTTGACCACCGGCGGTCGGGCCACGCGCTGGCTTCCTTCCAAGAGCGCCGACCGGTTCGTTCTCGCGACGATGACGACGTCAGTCGCGCTCTGGGCGGCCTGTTCGGCGAAGGCGGCGTTCTCCGCGCGTTGGGCCCGGCCGAGCTCGACTATCCCCGGTGTCACGAGCATGCGGCGTCCCGTGGGCGCGGCGCAGGCGAGCACCTCGAGCGCATGGCGGGCGCCGGCCGGGTTGGCGTTGAAGGTGTCGTCGAGCACGAGGTATCCGCCCTCGGCGTAGTACCGCTGTAGGCGATTGGGTACGCCTGGCAAGGAGCCGAGCCGCGCGAGCACGACCGCGGGCGCGACGCCGAGCTCCAGGGCGACGGCGGCTGCGCAGGCCGCGTTGGTTCTTATAGGCGTATGGGACTCGGCCTTAAGCGGCGCCACCCCCCACAACTTGCCGCCGACGTAGAGCTCGAGACCGACCTCATTGGCCAGCACGGCCACGTCCGCGTTGGCATCGGTACCAGAGATGCGAAGGACCTTGTGAGCACCCTCGAGACGCTTTGCCAAGCCGGCCAGGCGGGCGTCGTCAACGTTCAAGATCGCAACACGCGCCCCAGCTGTTATCTCGGCTTTTGCCTCGAGGGTCCGCTCAAGGTTGCCGAACCTCTCGAGGTGCGATTGCCCGACCGAGGTGATGACGGCTATCTCGGGTCGCAGCCACGCGCAGAGCGCCGCGATTTCACCTGGCCCATAAGCGCCCATCTCAGCGACGAGCACATCGGTGCCGGCGACCAGGTGATCGTTGACTGTGCGCGAGAGACCCGCGCGGTTGTTGAAGCTGCGCGGGCTCGCCACGACGCTGTACTCGCCGGCGAGCAGGTACGCGACGTAGTTCTTCGTCGTCGTCTTGCCGTACGAACCGGTAATACCAACAACAAGGGGCCGGAACTGCTCGAGGCGGTCTACCGCCCGGCGGACATATCGCTGCGCGAGCATGTCCTCCACGGGCCGGAGGACAAAGAGAGCCGCGTCGAGCAACACAGGCGTGGCAATCGCGACCAAGCCCGCCGCGACGACCGCTCCGAGGAGGCCGCCGAAGGCACCTGCCAGGGCGACGGCCAGAGTCTCGAGTGCCGCGCCGAGACCTGCCGCCAGTGCCAGTCGGCGCGTCCATGAAAGTCGAGACGTCCGACCTTTCAACCCGAGTCCGAGTGGCGCGGCCGCGACGACGCCTGCGGTGACGATCACGCTTGCAGGCGCGAAGGCGGCGCCCACAGCCCCGGCCGCTGCCAGGAGGACAAGGCTCAGATTGAGCGCCGTAGAAGACCACCAACGCCAGGCGAAGCGAGCAGCGGCGCCGGCCAGATAGTGCTCACGCTGAGCCACGCGCAACCATCTCAGGTCCGCGCAGACGATGGAGATGACTGTGAGGCCAAGCGCGACGGCGTCGAGGGCACTCACGGTTTGGACGAACACTTCCTCAAAAGGCCTATCAAGGGCGCAAGCGCTCGAGCGCGGCTCGCAGCTCGCCAGGAGCTGTGAGCGGAGTGAGGTGGCCCGCACCTTTGCACACAACAAGATGTGCATGAGCAAGCTCGCAGTCCAGCTGCTCGCCAACCGAGAGCGGTGCCTCGGCATCATTGTCACCCCATACGAGCTCCACCGGGCAAGAGAGCCCTTCAAGGACCCCGTTGTAGTCCTCCGATAGCGCGCGCACGAGAACCTCGCGCATGACCCCGGTCGCCGCTCGGTAGTCGTCGGATCCGTAGCGACGGCGCATCGCCTCGATCTTCTCCTCGCTGAGCAGGCCGCGTGCTGCCAGGGCGCGCCCTATCTTGAACCGCAATGGTGGCTTCGCGCGCGCTCCGGGGGCTCGGTGCAACGGTGCTCCGCTCAACACCAGGCCCGCGACCCGGTCGGGCTGATTGACGGCGAGCTGCACGGCGACCCGAGCTCCGAAGGAGTGCCCGAGCACGACGACGCGTGGTCCCATCTCATCGAGCACCGCCGCGACGGCCTCGGCGTATTCGGGCGATCCCCACACCTGCCCGGGTGGCGGCGCACTTCCAAAGCCAGGCAGGTCCAGGGCCACAGCATCGATGCCGCCGGAGCCGAGCACGCCGTCAAAATCCTTGTGGTCTCGTCGCCACCCGTGAAGGGCCAAAGCCCACGGCAAGCCCGTTCCAAAGCGCTCGCCGAAAAGGCGCGAGCCGGCAAAGGAGGTGAGCATCCCAAGAAACCTAATACCTCTGCGAAGGGCCGAGCCGACCATGTCATTTGACTGCGCGGCCTTGCCAGGCGATATCAAGCAACCCGGGGCTGAGGCACCCGGCCGCTACGGTCTTGTCATGGAGTCCGAGACGACTCGGTCGAGTGCCATCGCGGGTCGCCTGTTGGCCGGATGCGACCCCGAGCAACGCGAGGCGATAACAACCAAGGCGCGTCCCTTGTGCGTCTTGGCGGCTGCAGGTTCGGGCAAGACCAGAGTTCTCACCCGCAGGATCGCGTGGCGCGTAAACGAGGGCACTGCCACTGCTCGTTACGTTCTCGCGCTCACATTCACACGAAAGGCTGCCTCTCAGCTGCGAAGTCGTTTGTCCAGCCTCGGGTTGGTCGAACCCGCCACTGCCGGCACCTTCCACGCCATGGCTCTCGGCGAGCTGCGCCGGCTCGCGTCCGAACGGAGCCGGCCCGTGCCGGTCGTCATCGCCTCCAAGGCGCGGCTTTTGGCCGCGGCCGCGGGCAACGAGATCCGTCACGATAGGGCCACGCTGTCCGAGCTTGCATCTGAGATCGAGTGGGCCCAGGCGCAGTGCCTGTCCCCACGGGACTACACGCGCGAGGCAAGACAAGCCGGTCGGTCGAGCCCGGCCGAGCCTGAAGTGGTCGCGGAGCTGTGGAGGCGATACGAGCGCGAGAAACAGCGCCGCGGCGTGCTGGACTTCGACGACCTCCTCCTGCGCTGCGCGACAGAGCTCGAGGCCGATCCCGAGTTCGCCGCGTCCGCGCGATGGCGCTTTCGCCACCTGTTCGTCGACGAATACCAAGACGTGAACCCCGCCCAGGTGAGACTTCTTGAGGCATGGCTCGGTGGCAATGACGACCTATGCGTGGTTGGAGACCCTGACCAGGCCATTTACGCTTGGAACGGGAGTGACCCGCGGGCGCTGGAGCACTTCTGCGAGCGCCATCGGGGCTCGACGGTGCTGCAACTGAGCACGAACTACCGATCGACCGACGCCGTGCTCGCTGTTGCCTCGTCTGTGCTCAGGACTGCGGCGAGCCCGGGTGACGGTCCTCTGGAAGCCACGGGTTGCTTCGGGGTTCGCGACACCTCTGCGATCCTGCCTGCGTCCGGGTGCGGGCGACCGAGCGCGAGGACCCAGCCGATTGTCGTCTATGAGACTGATGCCGAGGAGGCCTTCGGCGTCGCGACCGCATTACGTCACGCCCGTGGACCTTCTATGACCTGGTCCAGCCTCGCCGTGCTGGCCCGCACAAACGCCCAGCTGATCCTCTTCGAGCGCGAGCTCGAGGCTGCCGGAGTTCCTTTTCGCAGTGGAGGTGGACGGGCGTTCTTGGCGCGCCCGAGCGTTCGGCGAGCCCTGGACCGTCTTATGAGCGGCGCTAACGGGCCTGGCTTGCGTGCCTGGATCGAGGAGCTGGCTGGCGTGTCACCAGGCCCCGTCGGAGACGGAGTTGAAGATGAGCTGGAGCTTTCGGTCACCGAGGAGACCATGAGCCTCCCGCGATCTGACGAGGACCTCGACGAGCTCGTCAGCCTTGGCGGTGAGTACCTGCGGTGCGACTCGAGCCCCACTGGAGACGGCTTCGTCTCCTGGCTGGAGGCCAGCCTGCGCTCGGACCCGCCGCGCCAGTCCGGCAATGCGGTGGACCTCATGACCTTTCACCGCGCGAAGGGCCTCGAGTGGCGGACCGTCTTTGTGACCGGGCTCGAGGAGGGCCTCGTCCCGATCGCTCATGCCCGAAGCCCGGAGGCTGCCGCCGAGGAACGCAGGCTTCTCTATGTCGCATGTACAAGGGCGATGGACGACCTGCGTTGTTCGTGGGCTCGAGAGCGGTCTTTCGCCGGGCGCCGCTCGGCCCGCAAGCCCTCGCCGTATCTCGCTGCGATCGAAGCCACCCATCGTGAGCTAGCCCGCTTGGCCGAGCTCACACCGGAGCGTTCTCTGGCTTCGCGCGACCAGGTGCGGGCCATCCTCGCCGGGCGCGATCCGGTACTGCGGGACCAGTGAGCCGGGGGCGCTCGAGCTGCGCTAGCCGATCGACCCGATCGTGCCCTAGGAAGCCTCGCCCGAGTAGCATTACAGGCGCACTAGCATTTCCGGTCCGAGAAGGTCACGCCGCCACGGTGGCCATGGATGTAGCAACAGAATGGCGCTAATGGGCATTTCCGTACATCAACAAGACGCCGGGCGATTGCGTGGCAGTTGGCCTGGGAGGAGGGTGGCTCATGCCTAAAGACGGCGAAAGCGGCGCGTCGGACCTGGAGGCACGTAACCACTACCTGAGCATCATCGACGACGCCTGGGAGATCTACCGCGAGGCAGTCGAGGGCGCCTGGGCCGGCTACGAGGAAGCCCTCAAGCCGGTGCGAGACGTCTACGAGCAAGCCCAGGGTGCAGCCGAGGAGGCGCACGGTAACGCGATCGACTCGGCCTGGGCCGACTATAAGCAAGCAGTCGCGAACGCTCCTACGACGATGCGGCGCGACATTGTGGCCCAGGCACGTGCGACTTACAACGAGCTGGCCGCGCAGATCCGCAAGGCTTACAACGAGAGCATGGCGATCGCCCGCGACGAGTACCTGAGATCGGTCGACGAGGCAAGGGCGGGTTATCGCGCGGCCGTGGATGGTGAGCTCGACTCCCACCGTGATGCGGTCCGCGCCGCGTGGAGCAGCTATCTGCAGGCGGTCGACTCCAGCCTGGCTGCCGAGGACTGAGCCAGGGAGGGCACCGGGTTTTTCCCGCTGCTAGATTTTCCCTGCTTAATCGACTCAAGTGATCGACTCAAGAGTCGAACGAGCATTTGTACACAACGATGGCCCGATGGTGGCCCCCTAGCCGACTGGACGCGCCGATGCACATCTCAGCCAGAATCGAGTACGCACTCCGGGCGTTGTGCACCTTGGCCGCCCGAGAAGGCGAGCCACTCACAGCCGAGGAGCTTGCAGAAGCCCAGGGTCTTCCCGTGCGGTTCTTGAGAGCCATATTGAACGATCTTCGCCGGGTCGGGATCGTCACGAGCCAGCGCGGCAACGAGGGCGGGTACAAGCTCGCCCGCCCCGCCTCGGAGATCACCGTCGGCGACGTTTTCCGCCGACTGGAGGGTCCCTTGGCTGAGGTCCGCGGGATGCGGCCCGAGTCAGCGAGCTACGAGGACGCCGCCGTGCACTTGCAAAAGGTCTGGGTGGCCGTGCGCGCCTGTCTCAGGGGAGTCCTCGACGAGGTCACACTTGAGCAGGTCGTCTCCGGCAAGCTTCCAACCCAAGTCGTACGTCTGGTCCAGCGTCCGGGGGCTTGGGAGCCGCACTGAGCGCTCACCACCTTGCGGACCCGATTCGAGGGCCCTATCAGCTCCGAGGTCCAGTGACGATCCAGCCGCCGTCTACCGCGTAGGGCTGGATCGGGAATCCGAGGGCAAGCAAGAGGGGCCCGAGGGCTTCGTTGAGGATGTCTACCGACTCGATCTGGCGTGCGGGAACGGACTCTCCGGGCTCCGGGGTGTCGCGTAGCTGCCAACGGACCACCACTGCTTCGCCGCCGTCACGCTCGACGGGCACCGTCGACAGGTAACAGCCTGCGACAGGCGGCCCGGCCTGACCGGGTGAGCCCAGTGCTAGGCCCAGCTCCGCGATGGCCGCCAAGAGGTCATCGCGCAGCCCATCGACACCGCCCGGTTCCTCTTCGTCGGTTCCGGGCCATGCCGAGTCATCGATGCTCTCGAACGCCCCATCCTCTGTCTCGTCGCTCATCGCCGCCTGACCATTCGGTGCCCTCGGTTGTCGCGTCTTCTCGACGATGCCGCTCGCGCCGACATCTCGTGCCTGACCTCAGGCAGGTCACAGTACTGATGCTACGCGGCCTGAGGCTCTCGGCAGTGGATCGTTCGCCTTGACACCCCGTCTGCCGCCTTCCCCGGTTGCCGGCCGGGCCACGCCTTGCCAAGAGCCCCAACCCGACACTGACCCGCAAGGGTCCCGCGAGCCACAGCTACCTACCCCTTCCGGCACCTATTTAACTCGTCGTCGGCCCGGCGTGCTCAGGACGTCGAACCATGGGTCGAATGTTGAAGGTAGGCCTTGCAGTACCCATCTGAGAACACGCTTAGCTTTGCCCGCCGCAGATCGGAGATCTGAACCAGCAAGAGCTTCTTCTGGTGCGCCTTGAGGTCGCCGGTGTGATCGAAACGCGACAGCTGGGCAGTCGTATAGGCGCCTGGGTCACATGCCATGTGCTTGAGGGCGACGTAGTAAGCGTGTCTCGCGCCAGCTGGCCTAGCTTGATCGACATCGTTGCTGACCGCGAAGGCGCAGAAGGCGATGGCGAATAGACACGGTAGAGCCATTAGCCCCGCTCTTTTCAGCCCGAACGAGAACCGTGCCCGGTCCCCCCCGCCGGTCGTGAGGAGCCGGAGAAGCACCAAGTAGATACCAATCAGGGCCGGAAAGCTCAGCACCACGTACCTAGAGGACATCGAGGTGCTCAGGCCCAGCGAGACACGGCTCACACCGGTCGCGACCGCGCCCATGAAGCTGAAGGCGATGAGGCCAAGGGCGACCTGAACGGCCCCGTCTTGCCTAAAGCGCCGGTTGGCAACGAACAGACCGGCGAGGATCGCAACCACGGCGACCTCCGCGATCCCGAACGCGCGAGCAGTCCCCAACTGGCTGCCGCTGCCACCCAACAGGCCGTTGCCGAGACAACTGAGGGCGAACTCCACGACCTTGGCGAGATGATGCAGGGGATGTCCGGGCACGACCTTTTTGTCCCCGGAGAAGTACACAGCGAGAAAGACAACCCCGATCCCGGAGAAGACGAACTTCTCGACAAGACGCGAACGAGAGAGCGGAACCCACAGGACCAACCCACACGCGATCCATGACAGGGTGCCGGACTCGCCGGTAAAAGATGCGACGGCGCACACCAAGATCGCGAGTGGCGTTACATACCGGCTCGTGCCACGACCGGATCGAAGCCTCACTGCGAGAAGGACCGCCAGGAAACTAAGCGCGACCGCGGCGAGGTTCATCAGGTTCCACTCGTCGAGGAGGTTCTGCCAGTTGCTCCAGCAGAATATGGCGAGGGCCACTGGATAGGCAGCGACAAGCACGACGAGGTTGCGCGCCCGCGGCAAGGCCAGGCGCACCGCCCAAATAGCGCACGCGGTCTCGAGGATGCCGACCACGACAGAGCCGAGCTTTACGAGCTGAACATTGAGGCCGAAGTACTTCGCGTCCATCAACAGTCCGAAGCGCTCGAGAACAGGGCGGCCGTCGCCGTAAAAGCGGGTTATGTGGCTCCATTTGATGCTGCCCGTGGTGGTGAATTTGACGATTATGCCGACATAACCCCAGGTATCGGAGATTGGGATGTTGGCGCTCGATTTCAGGATGAACAGAGCCTCAGCGACAGGAAGCGCCAGGTAGGCGAGAATGATCGGGCCGAACGCGATGCGCGACGGCCATGGGGAAACATTGCGCTTGTGTCTAGGCGGAGCCATGCCTTTGGCGAAGCTAGCAGACCCGATCCGGGGCGGAGGGGCACCAGCTTGTGCCCAACAAGGACGAGGTCATCTCATGACTATCAACATGTATCCCATGATCAAGCACATCGCGAAATGGCAAGCCGTCTCGAGACGCGGGGCGAGCCAAAGGCGGCTGTCGCCACTGTGAGGCGCGGGCTTGCTCTTCTCGCTTCTTCGGCCGAGTGGCCTTGCGGGCACGCTTGTAAGCACCGGGGCCGCCAGCAGCCGTCCAGCCGGAAAGTGGGCCACACGATAGGTCATATCGAGCTCGAGGCCGACGCAACCCAAGATGACCATGATGAGCAGGGGCGAAAGCCAAAGCGCCTCGGAGGACCCTTGTGGTCCGGTCATGGCCATGCGGGCGAGGCCGGCCGGTCTCATCGTCGGCGCCAAGTACATAAAAAGCATGCTGTAGCCCATCACCGCGTGAGTGAGCAGGTGAGACGCGTCGTGGGCAGGACCGTCCTCGCCTGCTCTCAGGCCGTGGCGAATAACCGACAAAGCCGTCGCCCACGAGAACCAGACAGCGAGGACGCCGAAGATCACCTCCCAGATCGCGCTGGCTAGAAAGTCCAGGTCGGGAACGAGCATCGCCGCCATGGCAAGGCCCATGACGGCGTGGGCGATGTCGATGTCGTAGTGCACCTTGCGACCGCGCCTCGAGGCACTGACCGTCCTGCTCAGGGCGTAAAGCGCGGTCGCCAACATGGCACCGGCCAACACGTCGCACAGCCAAGCCGGTCCGGTCATGCGCACCAGCTCCGCAGGTTCCCGCACTCCGGGGCCATCTGGGGCCATCGGAGCCATGCCCGGCAGTAACATCTCGCCGCAGTGACCCAGACGCAACTTCGCGCGTTTTCCACTGTGGTCCGACTCGGCTCGGTCAAAGATGCCGCCGCCGAGCTCGGCGTCACCGAGGCCGCCGTGTCACTGCACATCGGTCAGCTCCGCAAGGAGCTCGACGACCAGCTCTTTACACGCACCAGTGTCGGGCTTGCGTTCACCCCCGGTGGGCTTCGCCTGGCGACCCGGGCTACCGAGTTGCTCGGCCTGCAGAACCGCACCATCCGCGAGGTGAAACAGGCTGGACATGGTCGTCGCTTGTTGCGCCTGGCCGCATCCAGCCTGTTCGCCGAACGAGCGGCCCCTGGGCTCATCGAGCTGTTCGCCAGCCGTGCGAACGACCTCGACGTCGAGCTGAGCGTGCGCTATTCCCACCAGTTCGAGGGTCTGCTCGTCTCGAGGGCGGTGGATGTGGCTATCGGTCCCAAGCCGGCGCGGCTTTCCGACGCCGTCGTCCATACACCGTTTTTGAACTATCAGATCGTCATCGTCGCCGGGCCGGGGCACGCCCTCGCGAGTATCCCAACCCGCCCGGCTCAGCTCCGGGAACAGACCTGGCTCCTCGGCCCTTCCGCGGCTGGTGACGACGGCATCGCGAGGACCATGCTGCGGCGCTTCGATGTCCCTGAGGAACGCCAGAGGATCTTCCAGAGCCACGCCGCGGCCCTCGAGGAAACCAAGCACAACCAGGGACTCGCCCTGGCTCTTTCCTCGGCTGCCAACGACGACTTGGCGCACGGCCGACTGGTTCGGATCCAGGGACCGGGCGTCGAGGCCGACGGTGTCTGGAGCGCGATGACCCTTCGCGATCACAGTGTCATGCCAGCCGCGGCCGAGCTTGTGCGGTTCATAACCACGCCGCGCGCTACCCAGGCAATGCTTCGTGGATCGGGCATAAACATCGGCCGCTTCCGGCCGTCGATCCATGTCACCTTGTGGAGTTGAGAGCGCTACCCAAGCGAAGAGCTGAGTCTCGACGAGACATTTCTGTCCAGGAGCACTGGCTCGGAGGCACCTCGTCGCGGACACGACTTTCAGCCCAACCTGACGATCGCAGCCACCACGTCTGTAAGCGACCGGATCGTGTTGCCAGGCAGCAGGTCGTCGCAATAAGGCAAGGCGGCGGCCATGGCGCCGACCATCGGAGCGAACCCCGGCGCGGCGGCGCGCGGATTCATCCAGATGACCCGGTGTGCGCGGCGCGACAACCTGGCCATCGCGGCCGCCAGCTGCTCGGGTGGGTCGCTGTCCCAGCCGTCAGAAGCCACGAGCACGATGGCGCCCCGGAGGGCGTCGGCGCGGCTCGAGGCCAGGAGAGCTCTCAAGTTCGTGGCTATCCTGGTCCCGCCGAAACGGTCCGTCACTTTCGCGCTCGCCTGCTCGATCGCGACCTCCGCAGACCTGTGAGAAAGCGCAGAGGTGAGGCGCGTAAGGCGCGTAGCGAAAGCGAAGACCTCGGCATCTGTCGTCGTTGCCACAGCGCGCATTAGGTGGAAGTACGCAGCCGCCTGGTGCTGCATTGACTGGCTGACATCACAGAGCATGACGACCGGCCGCGGCTTTCGCAGGGGGCGGGAGGCCACGAGCTTCACCGGCTCGAAACCGGTGCGACGTGCTCGGGCGAGGGTCGGGCGAAGCGTAACGCGCCGGCCTGCGTAGTGACGACCCATGCGCCGCGAGCGCCGAGTGGGCCACGAAGCCAATCCGGTGATCAGCCAGGTGTCGAGCAGGTGAAGGTCACCAAGATCGAGGGCTTCGAAGGGTATATCTGCTACCGCCTCGAGACTGCTCGGCATCCGCTCCGGCAACGCTGGGCCTTGCTCACGCTCTTGCGCCGCGCTCGCAAGACCAGTCGGTAAGGTCGCCCAAGGCAGGCTCTGGCCCATGTCGTTGTCGTGTGCGGCCGTGGAGTGCGCCAGAGCGGGCTCGGTTTTGATCTCTGTCTGCTCGAGAGCCCGTCGGCGGGCGTTCGGGTCGACGGACGCGACGCCGTGCGCGAACACGGCGCGAAAGACGGCTTCGAACAGGACGAGGTCTTCGCAGCGCTTGACGAAAGTCACTCGCGCGGTCCAGTACAAAGAGTCGACGGAGTCCACCGGGCAGAGCTCAAGGGCACGGACGAAGGCTTCGATGCCTCCCAGCCCCACGCCGAGGCCCGCTTCGCGCAGGCGCAACCCGAAACCGACCGCGAACGACGCCCGGTCGACACCCGGGAACAAAGCGGCCATCGCGGCTACCTAGCGGACGATCCGGTAGATCACCATGGCGAGGATGACCAATGCGATGAGCGCCGGGACGAGACGTTTGGCAAGAGAACCACCTGCCAGCTCCATCACGTTTATTGCCTCAGGTTCAGCACTGTGTTGCAGGTTCGTTGCCTTCTCGCCCGTCTTCGGTTCCCCGTTCGGTGCGTGCTTTGCTCCCGTGCCGGCACTGGAGGGGCCGGCACCGGCGCCTGTTGCGACCGATCCCTTCGTTGCGCTGAGCGTGGCCTCCAGGCAATCGACGAACTGGCCAAGGAGCTTCTCTGACACCTCTTGGATCATGCCGCTGCCGAACTGGGCGATCTTGCCTGAAATCTTGAGATCGGTCTCGACGCGTACGACGGTCTTGTCGAGCTCAGGGCGCAAGTGGGCGACGATTGTCGCCGAGGCATTGCCCGCGCCGCGTGGATCGCGGCCTTTGGCACTTATCACGGCCCTAAAGGCGGTCGCGTCCTGCTCCACGAAACTGGCGGTTCCCGCATACTCGCTTGTCACCGGGCCGACCTTGATCTTCACCTTGCCGGAGTAGATGCCGTCCTCGACGCCGGTGAGCTGGGCACCCGGCATGCAAGGTGCGATGCCCGCGAGGTCGGTGAGCAACCCCCAGGCTTGCTCGATGGGCACGCTGACGCGGAACTCACTGTCGATGTTCACCGGTCATCCCTGTTCTTCATCTCTTCGTTCTTCATCTCTTCCTCCTCCAAACCGAGCTCGCTCAACGCCTGCTCGACGCTCAGCTGGTCGTCGCGGGTCTTAACGATCGTGCCGAGCGTGCGTGAGACCTCTGCCCTGGTGAGCCGGGACACGCCAAGGCTCGTAAGCGCCGAGAGCCAGTCGATCGACTCGGCGAGACCGGGAAGCTTGTCGAGATCGAGCTGGCGCACCCGTCCAACGAAATCGGTCGTCGTCGCGAGTAGGGCCGCGTCGGCTCCTGGCACGGATCGTCGAAGGATTGCGGCAATGCGCTCAGCGTCGGGGAACTCGATCCAGTGATACAGGCATCTGCGGCGCAGGGCGTCGTGAAGCTCACGGCTGCGGTTCGAAGTCAGCACCACCGTCGGCCGCCGCTGCGCGGTGAAGGTCCCGAGCTCGGGGATCGTGATCGAAGCCTCACCGAGGAACTCGAACAACAGCGCCTCGAATTCGTCGTCTGCGCGGTCGATCTCGTCGATCAAAAGAACAGGTACCGAGGGTCCCTCAAAGCGCACGGCCCTAAGAATGGGCCTTTCCTGGAGGAACTCCTCGGTGAAAAGGTCGGCGTCGCTCAGCTTCTCGTGCCGAGACTCGGCAAGGCGGATGGCGAGCAGCTGGCGCTGATAGTTCCACTCATAGAGAGCTTCACTCGCCGTGATGCCTTCGTAACACTGCAGACGGATGAGCGGCGTCTCAAAGCCGACGGCGAGCGCCTTGGCGGCCGCGGTCTTGCCGACCCCGGGCTCGCCTTCGAGAAGGAGGGGCTGACCCAACGACAAGGCGAGCGAAAGTGCTGTCGCCAAGCCCTGGTCGGCGAGATAGCCGGCCTCGTCCAGCCGGCGCTGCACCTCGGCCGGCCCCGGCGGCCAGGCATTCATCTCGTCGCTGCCCGGCGCGCCTCGGGGCGCACCTCGACAAGCTGGCTCTGGTTGTCCTCAGCCTTCGCGAGCAACGAAGCGTAATCCTCCACCAGAACGGGTGGCCGAGGCCGTCGTCATAGCGGCAGACCCCGATTGGGAACCGTCCCGTTTGGCGAACAAGGCGCCGCACCGACTTAGGTGAGACCGCGGGCTGGTCGCCTAGGAGGAGGACAACTCCCCCGGCGCTAGGGGCGATGTGCTCGAGAGCCGAGCGGATCGAGGACGAGCATCCGCTTCCAAAGCTGTCGTTGAGGGCGATCTCGGTACCGCTCAGATCGACCTGGGCACGAATCTGTTCCGAAAAGGCGCCCAGGGTGACCACGAGCTGGTCGAAGCCGCAGCGACGGGCGGTGTTGAGCGTCGCCTCCAAAAGCGTCGTCCCGCGATAGGCCAAGAGCTGCTTGGCCACCCCGAGTCGTGACGACCCACCGGCGGCGAGCACGACACCGGTGACGAACATTTCCGATCAGGCTGCGTAGGTGTTCCGGCAGCTCAAGCTGCAGAACCAGACATCCGCGCCTCCAACCTCGACATGTGGTGTGTCAGGGCTCACAACAACTGTCATGCCGCAGACGGGGTCGACGACCTCCTGCAAAGTACCGGCAGGTACGGCGCCCGGCGCGGCGATCTCACCGTTGCGTACGGCACGGACGACCTCGGCCATGATCGACAAGGCGATCTCTTGGGCTGTGCGCGCTCCGATGTCGAGACCGACAGGGGTATGGATACGCGAACGATCCGACTCGTCTAGGTCCATGGCGTCAAGGACCGCCTCGCCCCGACGACGGCTCGCCACGAGTCCGATGAAAGGCACTAACGCCTCGAGTGCCGCTCGGATCGACTCCGGTTCGTCGCGACCGTGACTGCATACGATCACCGCCAGCGCGCCCTCGGGACTTTGTCCCGCGAGGCTGCGCACGGAAGTGAAGGCGAAGCCGAGAGACTCAGCCAATCCGGCGAGCGCGTCGGCTATCGAGGTCTCCCCCACCGCGCAGATCAGGTAGTCGGGGAACATCGGCTCGAGGAAGATCTCGAGCGCGCCGCCGGACAGGCACGGGTTCACGACGACTCGGGCGCCTTCGGTGTCAGGGAAGGCGACGTGGCCTTCGGGGAGCACCCGCAAGAGCATCGGTTCCCCACTCTCGAGCACGGCAAGAGATGCGGCCCGTACGGACTCCTCGGCGCATTGGCCGCCGACAAACCCCTCGATCGACCCGTTTGCGAGCACGACGGCGTCATCGCCAGGGCGGGCTGAGGTCGGCGCCTGGGCGCGCACGACAGTCGCGTGGACGAACGGCACTCGCTCGCCCAACAGTTCGCCCATGCGAGCGCTCATGCGGTGAACCACAGCGACCGGACCACCCGTGCCTCACGCCGGGGGCGTGGGATGGCCCTGCATGGCATCCCATACCCTCGATGGCGTCATTGGCATGTCGAGGTGCCTGATGGCGAAGGGCTTTAGGGCGTCCACGACCGCATTGACGATCGCGGGCGGCGAACCGACAGTCGCCGACTCGCCGACGCCTTTGGCGCCGATCGGATGGTGCGGTGAGGGGGTCACGGTGTGGCCGGTCTCCCAGTTCGGCACCTCCAGAGCCGTCGGGATCAGGTAGTCCATAAGGGAAGCGCCAAGGCAATTGCCGTTCTCGTCGAAGGCGATGATCTCCATCAGCGCCATCCCGACGCCGTCGGTGAGGCCACCGTGGATTTGTCCTTCGATGATCATCTCGTTGATGCGCGTGCCGCAGTCGTCGACCGCGATGAAACGGCGCAGCTTCACCTCGGCCGTTCCCGGGTCGACGTCGACTACGCATATGTAGGCCCCGAAGGGATACGTCAGGTTCTCCGGGTTGTAGCAGATCTGCGCCTCGAGGCCGCCCTCTATGCCCTCTGGGAGATCGCCCGCACCGTGAGCACGCATCGCGATCGCCTGGATCGTCACGGATTTGGAGGGGTCGCCCTTTACGTGAAAGGAGCCCTTATCCCACTCGAGGTCGGCGACGGACACCTCCAGCATCCCTGAGGCGATGATCTGGGCCTTGTCCCTGACCTTGCGTGCGACCAGCGCCGCCGCCGCGCCCGAGACTGGCGTGGATCGGCTCCCATAGGTGCCGAGGCCGAACGGGGTGTTGTCGGTGTCACCGTGCACGACTTCGATGTCGGCTGGAGGGATGCCGATCTCCTCGGCGACGATCTGGGCGAAGGTGGTCTCGTGGCCTTGTCCTTGGGTCTGGACCGAAAGGCGGACCACGGCTTTGCCCGTCGGGTGCACACGTAGCTCGCAGCCGTCCGCCATTCCGAGTCCGAGGATGTCCATGTCCTTGCGGGGACCGGCCCCGACAGCCTCGGTGAAAAAGGCGACCCCGATGCCCATAAGCTCGCCCCGTTCGCGCTTTTCTGCCTGCTCTCTGCGCAGCTCCTCATAGCCGGCCATCTCCATCGACAGACGCATCGCCCGCTCGTACTCGCCTGAGTCGTAGACCCAGCCGGTCTTCGTCGTGTAGGGGAACTGGCTCGGTTGGATGAAATTCTTTAACCGGAGCTCGGCGGGGTCCATGTCGAGCTCGTAGGCGAGGCAGTCGACGATGCGTTCGACAAGGTAGACCGCCTCGGTGATACGGAACGAGCATGCGTAGGCGACCCCGCCAGGAGCCTTGTTGGTGTACACGGCCGTCATCTTGCAGTAGGCCGCCTGCAAGTCGTAGCTGCCAGTGAACACTCCGAAGAAACCTGCCGGGTACTTGACAGGCGCGGCCGTCCCGTTGAAAGCACCGTGATCGGCAAGGACGTTGGTCCTAATCGCCAGGATCTTGCCGTCCCTCGTTGCCGCGATCTCGCCCCGCATGATGTAGTCACGAGCGAAACCTGTGCTTATGAGATTCTCGGAACGGTCCTCCATCCATTTCACGGGCTTGTTGAGCACGAGTGACGCCACGATCGCGCAGACATATCCCGGGTAGATGGGCACCTTGTTGCCGAATCCTCCGCCGATATCTGGTGAGATCACGCGGATCTTGTGCTCGGGCAGGCCAGAGACCAGGGCGTAGACGGTACGGTGCGCGTGCGGTGCCTGAGAGGTGGTCCACAGCGTCAACTTCCCGTTGACCCTGTCGTAGTCGGCGACACAGCCACAGGTCTCCATCGGAGCCGGGTGCACCCGGGGATAGACGATGTCCTCGCTCACGACCACCTCGGCGGACTCGAACACGGCGTTGGTGGCCGCCTCGTCTCCGGTCTCCCAATCAAAACAGTGATTGTCCGCCTTGTTCGCGAGATCGTCGCGGATCACCGGAGCATCCGGAGCGAGTGCCTTTCGGGCGTCGACGACCGGCTCCAAGATGTCGTACTCGACGTCGATGAGCTCGAGCGCGTCGCGAGCCGAGTAGCGGTCGTCGGCCACGACGAAGGCAACCTCTTGGCCCTGGAAGCGGACCTTGTCGGTGGCCAGCACTGCCTGCACGTCGTTGGACAGGGTCGGCATCCATGCCAGGCCCTTTTCCGCCAGGTCGGCTCCGGTCACGACGGCTTTGACCTTCGGGTGTGCCTGGGCGGCGCTCGTGTCGATGCTCACGATGCGTGCGTGTGCGACAGGCGAGCGCAGAATCGCCAGGTGAAGCATGCCCGGCAGCTGCAGGTCGTCGCAGTAGTGCCCGAGCCCGCGGATAAAGCGCGGATCCTCCTTGCGCAACATCCGCCCGTAACCGACCGGCTTTTGGTCGTTGTCCACGAAACCCTCGACGGGACGGCTCTCGACGGTGGTCATGTCGCACTCCCCACGCTCTCGGCCGCCTCCTGTACAGCAGCCCAGCGGATCGACCGGACGATGGTGGCGTACCCGGTGCAGCGGCAGATCTGCCCGGAGATCGCCTCTCGGATCTCCTGCTCGGAGGGGTCTGGGTTCCTGTCGAGCAGGGCCCGGGCCGTCATCAGCATCCCTGGGGTGCAAAACCCGCACTGGAGGCCATGGCAGGCCATGAAGCCCTGCTGCACGGGATCGAGCACACCGTCGCGCTCGAGGCCTTCCACGGTGCGCACTTCATGCCCGCCGGCCATCGCCGCGAGCACCGTGCAGGACTTTACCGGTTCGCTGTCTAGCCAAACGACACATGTTCCGCAGTTGGAGGTGTCGCAACCCCAGTGCGTCCCGGTGAGACCCAACTGGTCACGCAAGAAGTGCACGAGCAGCATGCGCCCTTCGATCTCCTCAGTGACCTCGTGGCCGTTGACGGTCATCGATACCTGCACTGTCAAGCCCCCTCTCTGTTGATACGCGCGAGCGACCTGTGCAGAGCACGTTTCGTGAGCTCGTTTGCGAGATGACGCTTATAGTCCGCACTCCCGCGCATGTCCGTTGTAGGGCTACAGCTCGCAGCCGCGATAGCGCCCGCTTTCGCGAAGGCCTCCAGCGAGGGCGCACTTCCCCGCAGCGCCTCGGAGATGGCTGGGATCCCAGTGGTGTTGGGCCCCACCGCGGCGAGGCCCACTCGGGCGTCCGAGATCACTCCGCCTTCTAGCCACAGCGCGGCTCCGCTCGAGACAACGGCCCAGTCGCCGGCGCGCCGCTCCACCTTCTCATAGGCGCTGGAACCGTTCGGGCGCAGCGGGATACGGATCTCGATGAGCATCTCTGCCTCACCCACGGCGGTCTCGTAAGGCCCTCGGTAGAACTCCCCCATGGTCACCACCCGCGTGCCGGCACTGCCCTGTATGACGCAACTCGCGTCGAGGGTCGTGCAGACCGCCGACAGGTCCTCTGACGGGTCCGCCTGGCAGAGCGAACCTCCGATCGTGCCGCGGTTGCGAACCACGGGATCCGCGATCACCTTCTCCGCGTCACGGAATATCGGAAAGGCCGCGGCGAGCTCGTCGGACTCGAGCAGCTCGCGATGACGTGTCATGGCCCCGACGCGGATCTGTTGTGGCTCCACGCGGATATAGCCGAGCTCCTCATGGAGATCGTTGATGTCGATCAGGTACTCGAAGTTGGCCAGGCGCAACCTCATCATCGGAAGAAGACTGTGACCGCCCGCCACCAACCTGGCTGAGCTGCCCAGCCGCTCCAGAAGACCGATCGCCTGGGCGACGCTCTCTGCTCGTTCGTACTCGAACGGTGCTGGAACTTGCATGTCCACCCCCCCGGGTCTATGCGAGCCTCAGTATGCGCCCAAGCCCTGGTGGGATGTCAACGGTGAGCTAAGGCTTTGCTTATCTCGCTCCTAGAGCCCAGGCAGGCGGCCATTTCGCCGCCCGCCGCAAATGTTCTAGCGTCGGTTCCCGGCGTCGGCGGCCAGCCGGCGCAACGCTGCGACGAGGAGGTCGACCTCGGCGTAGGTGTTGTACATCGCCAGTGAGGGCCGCACGGCTGACTCGAGCCCATAGCGACGCAGGATCGGCTGGGCGCAGTGATGCCCGGCTCGGACCGCGATCGCTTCTTGATCGAGGGCCGAGCCCACGTCCTCGGGGCGGTAACCCTCGAGTACGAAGGTGAGCACGCTCGCTTTGTCCGGGGCCGTTCCGATCAGGCGAAGGCCGGGAACGCTGCGGATCTCGCTTATGGCATAGTTGAGCAACTCGTGCTCGTAACGCTCGATGACAGGTCGTCCGAGCCGGTTCAAGTACTCGAGCGCGGCGCCAAGGCCGACTGCGCCGGCGATGTTGCCGGTGCCAGCCTCGAACTTGGCCGGTGGCCGCTGGTAGATGGTGCGCTCGAGAGTGACGTCGGAGATCATGTTCCCGCCGCCTTGCCATGGCGGCATCTCCTCGAGCAGTTCGGACTTGCCGTAAAGGGCGCCGATACCAGTCGGGGCGAAGATCTTGTGCCCCGAGAAGACATAGAAGTCCGCGTCCAGCGCCTGCACGTCGACGACCATATGGGCCACAGCCTGTGCCCCGTCGACAAGCACCTTCGCTCCCACCCGGTGGCCCGCATCTATGACTTCTTTGACCGGGACGATGGTGCCGAGCACGTTGGAGACATGCGAGATAGAGACCAACTTGGTCCGCTCGCTCAACAGATCAGCGTAAGCGTCGAGGAGAACCTGGCCGTCATCGTCGACCGGAATGACCTTCAGCCTCGCACCGGTCTTGGCGGCCAGCTGCTGCCACGGCACAATGTTGGCGTGGTGCTCTAGGTGCGAGATCACGATCTCGTCTTCGGGCCCGAGGTGCTGAGGTCCCCATGATTGCGCGACCAAATTGATCGCCTCTGTGGTGCCGCGGGTGAACACGATGTTGCCGGCCGACGCTGCACCAAGAAAGTCGGCGACGGTGCTACGGGCGTTCTCGTACGCATCAGAGGAGCGCGCCGCAAGCGAGTGTGCCGATCGGTGGATATTCGAGTTCTCGTGCGAATAGAAATGCGCCATCCGGTCGATCACCACTTGAGGCTTCTGAGTCGTAGCGCCGTTGTCGAGCCACACGAGCTGGCGACCGTGCACCCGCTCGCTAAGGATCGGGAAATCCCTTCGCACCGCGTCGATATGGAAGGCCGGATACGCCTCGCGCGGACTCGGTGAGTGCGGACCTGATGTCGATGCCCGATGCGCGGCCGGCAGCTGTTCTTCGATGAAGTAGAACGACGGTCCGCCGAGCTGACCGACACCTGGGACCTCAAAGGTCCGCTCCAGCTGTCGCTCACCGGCCACAGCGGAGATAGCCGCGGCACTCGGCGCGCTCAGGCCCGGAACCGTCAAAGCAGGCGGCAGGGGCCCAGTAACGCCTGGGTTCGCAACAACCGACGTCGCCCGGTGAAACTGCGCGAGCGGATCGGGCGGCAGGTATCCCGGTTGACAACGCTCCGGGGCCTCCGGAGAGCTCACGACGGGCCCAAGGTACCCACCCGATCCAGCCGAGCTCTGTGGTCGGCGCGCGCTTCGCACCGACTCCTCCGAGAGCTCATCTTCCGGCTCGCGTGCCGGCATGTTGCCGAAGAATTCGTTCGCAAGCCGCGTCAGCGTCGCCTCGTCCGGCAGCCACGGAGGAAGGGCGCCGGCGCCATCACCGGTAGGTGTGTGAGTATTCATGGAACTTGCCGACCTCAACGTTGTCGAGAACTGCGAGCGCATCTGGGGTGAGCACGGCGAGCGAGTAGTACAGCGATACGAGATAGGACGCGATGGCGTTACGGCTGATGCCCATGAAGCGGACCGAGAGCCCGGGCGACTGCTCGCCTGTGAGACCAGGCTGATAAAGGCCTATGACACCCTGGCGGCGTTCGCCGACGCGCATCAAGAGCACCTTGGTCTTGTTCTGGTTGATCGGAACCTTGTCAGAGGGCACGATCGGCAAGCCGCGCCAGGTGATGAACTGCGAACCATGGATGCTCAGAGTGGCTGGCGGAACGCCGCGGCGCGTGCACTCGCGGCCGAAGGCCGCGATGGCGAGGGGATGGGTCAGGAAGAACGCGGGCTCTTTCCAGACCTTTGTGATCAGCTGGTCGAAATCATCGGGGGTGGGCGGGCCATTGAGAGTGGAGATGCGCTGCTCTTTGTCGACGGCCGCGAGCAGCCCGTAATCCGGGTTGTTGATGAGCTCGCTTTCCTGGCGCTCTTTCACCGTCTCGATCGTCAAGCGGATCTGCTCGGCGATCTGATCAAACGGGCTGCTGTAGAGGTCGGAAATACGAGTGTGGATGTCGACAATGGTCGCTACCGTGTTGAGGAAGTACTCGCGCGGCGACTCGTAATAGCCGACATAAGTAGTCGGCAATTCTGACTCGTCGCGAGGTGGTGTTGCGACGGTGACCGATCCCGGGTCCTTGACCCTGTTCAAACGGTAAATGCCTGCCTCGACGGGTACCCACTGCATCATCTGAAGTAGCCACCGCGGCGTTATCGTTTCGAGCTGTGCTGTGCTCTTGGTCGCATTTGTAAGTTGGCGCGCTGCGGCGTCGGTCAGAGCGAGATTCGTCGGCTCCTCATTTGATGCTTTGGGCATTGCTGGACCTTTCCCTAATTGACTTCCCCGTACCACCCAGACCGCGGATGCGGCTCAGATTGATGCGGCCAAATTCTGGCGACGCCGTGAACTCGAGCCTTCACGGACATTCTTAGTACTCCAGGACACCTCCACTCTCAGCTCTTTGTAGCAAGCCGCGCGCCCGTAATAGGGCCAAAGGTCATGACTCGATCACCTCTGGCCTGTGCCGTTTTGGTCATCAGATAAAGAGCTGGATGTCCGCCTTCGCGGCCATGTCGATGAAACTGGCCGCGCCCAAACTGGGCTGCAGTCCGTCGATGAAGTCCGAAGTCGACAGCCCGTACAGGTCCATGGTCATCTGGCACGGGTGCAGGCGCACGCCGACATCGATTGCCATCTCCATGAGCTCGGTGACACTTGCCACTTTGTGCTGCTTGGCCAGGAGCTTGATCATCGAGGTTCCCATGCCGGCGAAGTGGACCTTGCTCAATTTCAGATGCTCGCTCCCGCCCCGGTCGAACAGGGACTCGCCTTTTTGCATCCAGTTGTTGCCCGTGACTCGCTTGTCGTTCTTCTGCAGCACCCGCAGCCCCCAGAAGGTGAAAAAGACATCGACTTCGAGGCCGGAGGCAGCCCCCGTCGTGGCGAGGATCATCACCGGCCAGACCCGGTCGAGATCGTTGCTCCAGCAGATGATGGCCATCCGTTTCGGCTCGTCCTCTTCCGGAGCGGCTGATGAAGCGACAGGCGAGGTGTCGGCGTTTTCCATGTCACATCTCTCCTAACTCGGTCGACGGCCTACACAGCTCCGACGCCGTGGTGCGTGCGGCGGTCGCGCAGTCAGCGAGGCCGGTGAGCCCTCTAATACTACCTTCCTCCTAGAATACATAGCTAATCTATAGTTGGGTGGAACTTCCCGTAACCAGCCGGCGGCCCGCGGCTGTCGCTTGTCTCACCCGCAGCTGATGCCTTCCGCGTCAAGGAACTGGTGGTATGCCTCGACACCCTCCGGCCCGGTCACAAGCTCGACGACGTCGCTGTCCCATTCTGAGGGACGAAGGCGAGCAACCCAGCCGGCGCCGTAGGGGTCCGAGTTGACCAGGCTCGGCGAAGCGGCAAGGGCCTCGTTGACCTCCACGATCTCCCCGCTGATCGGCGCCGTGACCGGTCCCACCCACTTGCCACTTTCCACGGTGGCGATGTTGCGGCCCTTTTGGACGGCCTTGCCCGTCGCCTTCGGTGTCACCGCGAGGATGGTCTTTGCCAGGCTCTGGGCAACGTCGGTCATCCCGACGGTCACAAGGTCACCGTCGCGTCGGGCCCACACGTGCTTGCCCACGACGTAGTACAGGTCGTCTGGGATGTTGCAGTTGTTGACAGTCGCCATCGTCTCTTCTCCCGTCCCCGCTCCGATCACTCGCTCTCAGAGTCGTCACACGCTCACCTCGACAGCTCCAGGCTCACTAGGTCGCCCGATCGCCTCTGCGACAAGCACGGTGATATCGCGCACGACGAGGTGCTCGTCAGCGCGCGACGTCTTGACCGCGTCGCAGAACATGGTCAGGTCCTTCGGGCAAGCGACCACGAACTGGTCAACGCCGAGCGCGAGCGCCTCGTTGATGCGGATCTCGCTCGGACGTTGCGACAGGTAGCTGTCGTCCATCCAGATCCTCCCGCCGCCAGCGCCACAGCAGAAGGTGTCGAGGCCGTTGCGGGGCATCTCGACGAGCTCACAACCGAGCGCGCGCAGGATGCGCCGGGGAGCGTCGATCACTTTGTTGTAGCGGGCCAAGTAGCACGGGTCGTGGTAGGTAACCCGATAGCCGAGAGGCTTGACCGCGATCTCACCTGTCTCGAGCAGGCGCGCTAGTAGTTCTGTGTAGTGCCAGACCCGATAATTCGCCCCCAACGCGGGGTACTCATTGCGCAGAGCGTTGAGCGTGTGCGGATCGGTCGTAAAGATCTCCTCGAACTGCGCCGCGCCGAGGGCCTCGATGTTGTGCTCGGCGAGCAGCTCGAACAGGCCCTCTTCTCCCACCCGGCGGACGTCGTTGCCCGTGTTGTGCTCCGCCTCATAAAGCAGCCCGAAATCGACTCCGGCGCCGTGCAAGATCCGGGCGAGGGCTCGGGAGCTCTCCCCAAGCCGGTCGTCAAAGCTTGCGTAGTCGCCCACGAACCAGAGGTATCGCACCGGCTGGATTCGCGCGTCCGGGATCTCGAAATCGAGCTGACGAGTCCAGCGCCCACGCATGCGGGCCGACTTTCCGAACGAGTTGCCCTGTGTTGCCAGGTTCTGCAGGCTCTCTTGCAGGCTCAGGTCCATGGTCCCCTGGTCGACCAAGCTCCGCCTCAGCTGGACGATGGTGGACACGTGCTCGATGCCCACCGGGCATACCTCCACGCAGTGCATGCACGTTGTACAGGACCACAAGGTCCGAGCCTGCACGACGCCGTTAGCGATCCGGACTCCCTCGCCCTTAGACAGCGGTCCGGTGTTGCTCGCGCGGCGCTCCCGGTCCCATAGCGTCGTCCCTCCCGTCGATGTGTCCACCCACTGGCGCAGGTCGAGGATCAGGTCTCGAGGCGACAGGGGTGCCCCGCCGGCGCGGGCAGGGCAGACCTCATGACAGCGCCCGCACTTGGTGCAGGCGTCGAGGTCGACGAGCTCTTTCCAGGTGAAGTCGGAGATCGCCTCGTATCCGGGACGTCCCGGCGGTGGCGCGGGCAACCTGAGTGCCGCCGAAGGGTCCGTTGCAACGAGGTTCACGCCATCTAGGACCATGTGCACGGCCTTGGAGTACGGGATATAGGCGATGAAGCTGAGAGCGAGGCTCGCGTGCACCCACCACATGACCGTATGGGTCCTGACCGCCTCGGCCGGGGACATGCCGAGCCCTGAGAAGATCTCCGCCACGGCCCGCCCGAAGGGGCTGAACACGCTGAACCACGGCATGTGCTGGCCGAGTATCCGCAAGCCTGTCAACAAATAGGCCGTAGCGAGGATCAAAACGAGCAGGCCGAGGAAGATCCAGTCTCCTTCGATCATGGCCTTTCGCGAGTAGCCGCCTTCGGGCTCGTCAGCTCTCGCGTAGGCAAGCTGACGGGGCCGGAGCAAGCCTCGGCGCAGGGCCATGTAAATGAGCGCGAGAAAGAAAGCGAAGCCCACTGTGTCGATTACAAAGGTGTAGGCGATGAAAAAGGTCCCGTGGAAGAAGCTGTCGTCGTGCCCCGCGAACAGCCGCGAGACGTTGCGGACGACGTCGGTATCAATGGTCAGTATGACCGTCGCCAACAAGGCGACTAGAAAGCCCCACAAGATGAAAGAGTGCGCCACCCCCACGGCGCGATTTCTGCTTGTGACTGAGCTGCCCTTGCCTATGCTTGCCAGCCGGCTGGCGAGTGCGGCCCGGATCGTAGGCCCTCGTCCCGCTGCACGGCCGATCTTGTACTTGCGCAAACGGCGCCAGAGGCCCCAGGCGAACACGGCGGTCGACAGCGCAGCCAGGGTGTAGAAGATCGCCTTGCCAACTGGGCCGATGCCTTCGAAGACAGGCCGGGTAACCGCCGACCCGACAAGGCCGACTGGGCCCGACATCGTCAGCCCCGGACCTTGTCCACGAGCTCGGGGACCAGATCGAACAGGTCAGTTGCGGTGCCGTAGTGGGCGACAGCGAATATCGGCGCCTCCGGGTCGGTGTTGCAGGCGATGATCAGCTCTGCGTTGCGCATCCCCTCCAAGTGCTCGGGTGCCCCCGAGATCCCAAAGGCAAGGTAAGCCCTCGGCTTGACCTTGACGCCCGACTGGCCGACCTGGCGCGTCTTCGGCAGCCATCCCGCATCCACCACTGGCCGAGAGGCCGAAAGAGGCACGCCGAGGGCGTCCGCGAGCTCGGACACGATATCCAGGTTGTCTTGTGACGCGATCCCGCGCCCAACCGAGACGAGCATCTCGGCAGCTGAGATGTCAATGTCAGAAGTGTCTGGCTCGACGACACGCACGAGCGACATGCGCAGCGAGTCGAGGCCTGCCGGCGGCGCAAGCCGCATGATCTCCGCGCCGTGGTCGCTGCTGGCCACAGTCGCGATGAAGGCCCCTCCTAACACGGTTGCTATCGCGTGCTCGCCTGTCAGTTCGAGCTCAGCGAGCACCTTCCCGCCGAGGATCTGCGCGGTGGCCACCACGGCGTCATCTTCGATCCTAAGGGCGCTGACATAGGCAGCGAGGGGTGCGTCCCAGCGCAACGAGAGCGCCGCGCCGAGGTCGAGGCCAATGGTCGCGTTGGACATGAGCAACAAGCGCGGTGAGCGCTGTGCCAGCACCTCGAGCAATGCCCGCTCGTAGGCCTCCGGCACATATTGCACCAATGCCGGATGCTCCACGCAGACCACCGTGTCGGCACCGAAAAGTTGACTAGCCAGCGCTGCGGGACCGAGCAGGACAACCTCGGTCTCACCCCCGAGAGCCGCTGCCATCTCCCGGGCCTTGCCGATCAGCTCCAAGGTCGCATCGGATACCTGCATAGCCGTGTGCTCAGCGAGCACCATCACATTGCGGCTCACCCCGTTCACGCTTTCACCAGGCCACGCGAGCGAAGCAGGCCCACGATCTGATCGGCCACCTCTGCTGGGCTGCCGGTGAGCATCTCGGCTCTGGCGCTCGCCTCGGGCTTGTACATCCGCCGCACCGACAAGCCACATGACCTCGGCGCCGGTGTGAGCGCCACCTGTTTTAGCCCGCCTGCCTGCATGGCTTGTTTGATGCGGCTGATCGGGGCATAGCGGGGAGCCTGCCGGGCCGACTGTACGCCGATCACTGCGGGCAACTGCACCTCGAGCTCATGGCAGCGACCGGCGGCGAACTCCTGGCGGACGATGATCGAGCCGCCTAGCGTCTCGACGCTCACGACCACCGAGACATGCGGCAGGTCGAGCAGGCCGGCGAGCCTGGGGGGTAGCTGCCCGTCGGGATCATCGGTTGCCTGCACACCAGTGACCACGAGGTCGAAAGGCACGCTCGTCAGATATCCAGCGAACAACGCGGCCCGCTCAGCGAGGCCGCTTCCGCTCGCTCGGGGAGATAGGGAGGCGTTCGCGTCTGTCAACTTCACCGCGGCGTCCGCGCCCTTGGCCAGTGCCGTGTAGAGAATCTGGTCGATGTCGCTGTCATCGGCAAGGCCGACGGCGACGACCTCGGACCCATCGGCATCTTTGAGCAAGAGCGCCTCTTCTAAGGCCTGGGCGTCCCACTCGTTGAGCACGAATTTCAGGTATTCGCGATCTATGGCGGCTTCATCCGCGCTCAGCTCAATTTCCTCGACAAGGTCGGGCACCGCCTTTAAGGGCACCACGATTCGCACCTCAGACCGCCTTTCTAAGTTTGGAAGAGATCGCCCAACTGCAGTTGCTGGCGGATCTGTTCGAGATCACTCGGGCCCGGAAGGAAGGGGTAGTCAAAGAAGGGCTCCGCGGGCCGGTAGGAGCCGTAGGGCCGGGTACAGCCCGCCTCGCCCTTTTCCCCCGGACACCCGTTTGTCATAAAGGCACTGCCCTTCGCCACGACAGCGTCGATCGCGACCGGGTTCGCCCGCAGGGCCGTGATCTGGCCACTGGCGCCGAAGCTGAACTGGGCCAAGTCGTAACCCTCAGACTCGATCAGGTGTCTGGCCAGCTGCAGGCGCCGCCAGCGACTCATCGCCGGTTTGGGGTGCCCTGCCATCGCCGACTCGGGCTCGGGGGTGAAGCAGAACAGATACGAGTACACCTCCCGCGCCCGCAGCGCGACGAACAGACAGACCAGGTCGCGGTCAGTCTCGCCAAGACCCACCAAGGTGTGCACATTGACCTTCCAAGGCCCGAATATCTCTCTGGCCTGCGCGACCACCTCCCAGTACTTCTCCCACTTGAGCCCGCCCGCGGGGACAGCGGTCCGGATGTTCCTAAAGAGCTCCTCTGTGACCGCATCGAGCCCGATCCCGATCATGTCCACACCGATCGTCTTGAAGTTCTCCAGCCCTTCGCGCTTGAGCGTGGGCGGCGCCACAAGGATCGAGATCGGTGTCCGCACCCGAGCAGCGATCCTGCGTGTGATCTCGCAGGTGTCGCGATAGGCGCGACCGTGAGTCACCATTGAGATGCAGACCCGTGTCAACGCGGGCTCGAACCTCGCCATCCGCTCGACGAGGTCGTCGGTGCCTACGAGCGGCCACTGGACTCTTATGAACGACTTGTCCTCGTAACTGCCCGGCCGCGAGCGCGCGAGTCCGCAGTAGCTGCAGCCTGAGTGGCAGCCTTCCTCGTAGTTGAGCAGCAGGTTGATGCCGCCGAATTCGAAGTCGCGACTAAAGCGCCCCGAGCGCATTCGCAAGGCGATCGCGCTCGCCATCGAGATGCGCACGTACTCGGGGCTGGCCCTGCTCGAAAGGCCCTCGGAGCTCTGAAGTGGAACTTGGCAATCCACGACTGGTCCCTTTCAGCCCGGCTCAAGGCGACGAAGCGCGTCTGTCATGGGTCGGGTTTCGCCGCCTGAGGCGATCACCGCTGCACCCGCCGGGGCGGCCAGGTAGTCCTCGTCTTTTTGGCGCCCGGCCTCGATCACCGCAGCGGCGAGCTCGTAAGGCTGGACGCCGAGGGCTTCGGCTGCGCCCGAATCGACGACGGCAGCGATGATCGACTTGTGATCTAGGCGCCGCCAGCGCAGTGCGGCCTCCATGGAGGCGAGCGCTGGTGGCAGCTCGTTGAAGTCGCCCACCACCATCGCGCTTTTCACCAGCTCGCCATGGGTGCTGAGGTAGATCCTGGCTAGGCCAGCCGGGGTCTTCAAAAGCGAGGAGCCACTCGCGTCACGAGCCACGCTCTGCTCGCTCAGCCAGGCCTTCGAGCGGTAGCGCTCGGCGGCGAGGCCCTGTGCGCGAGCCAGCTCCGACTTCTCGGGCACCCCTTTTTCGAGCACCACGCCGAGGCTTCGCGCGAACCCGGCCGCGATAAAGGGCCGGAGCGAGGAGGCATCGTGATAGGTGCCGGTTTCGGCTGATACCGTCGTGATCCGCTCTCGGACCGAGGACGCAGCCCGGCTTGGCAGTTTCGCCGCCGGTATCTGCAGCAGCTGCAGCATGAGATCGACATCCAGGTCCCCTAGGACGCTCGCATGGAAGAGCATCGCCCCGGCGTTGTCGACATAGAGACCGAGCCCTGCGATCTTGCGGCTCCCGACCTCGAGGTCGTTCTTACCGCGAAAGCTCGCCGAGATGCCGACCTGCGAAAGGCCCGCCACGAGCGCAGCCGAGAGCCGCTCGAGAATTTCTCGCGGACGCTGCCCGATCGGTGCCCGGTCCACATAGGCGACGCCGAGCTGCGCCTCGCCCATGATGATCGCACCGCCACCGGTGAGCCGTCGGCTGACCTCAGTGCCGCTGCGACTACAAGCGTCTAGGTCTACCTCAGCCTCGAGGTTCTGGTACCTGCCGATGAGGGCGCAGTGGTCACGGTAGCTGTAGAGCCGCAGGGTGGGCGGGCAGTCGGGCTCGTCGCGGGCGTAGCGACCCATCAGCGCCTCATCGAGGGCGAGCCCCTCGGCCGCGCTGACACCGTCTTCGGCCAACAACCGCCAGGTTGCTCCGCTCAAGTGGACACCTGGACCTTTGCGTAACGTTCGTCCTGTGCCCCGCTCCAAGTAAGCGAGCAGCAGTACTCAAACAGCCTCGGCGTCAAGCCGCGCGAGCGGGCATAGGTGATTGCACCATCAGTCGGATAGGCGATGCCGTTCAGGCCGAGGTCGATCGCGGCCTCGTCAAGCTCGCGCTTTAAGGCGCCGAGGGGCCGGGCACAGCCGAGGTTGATCGTGGTCGAGGGGGCCGCGAGGCGGGCCGTGGCGAAGAAATCGACGATCTCTTCGAGTTCTGGAGGCGGCACGTGAGCCATCGCAGTGCCGACAAGCGGCACGAGCACGACCAAGATCAGCGTGGAGACTGGGTGGCGCATCAACATCTCTAAGGCCCTGTGCTCGCCGAGGAAGCGGCCGTAGTGCAAGCCGAGCACGATGTGGGGAATCGTGCGTAGCCCATTTGCAGACAGCAGCTGCAAGGAACGTTCCATGTCGGCCACTTTCAGATCCAGGTGGTATACCTCGCGCAGGGTCTCGTCCGCCCCGATGACGTCGAGCATCACGCCATCGACGCCTGCTAGCGCCAAGGCCTCGGCGAGCTCGGGCGAGACCAGGCCCGAGTGCACGATCACTTTCATCCCGAGCTCCTCGCGAATGCGGGGCACGTGACGCAGATGAACCAGCAGTGGCACCCCGCCGGAACGGGTCGAGCCCCCGGAGACTAGGAGTCCCTCGCTGCCTTGCTCATGAAGCTCTGACGCGAGGGCGAAGAGGTCTTGGCTCGCCCGCAGCGAGATCATGTTCTCGAGCACCTTTGCCTGACAGTGATCGCAAGACAGCGCACATCTCGAGCCGGTCACTGAGACCGGAAGGAACCGGCGAGGGCTTTGCGGCACCCACTCGGAGGTCTGCCAGTGTTTGAGACCGGGCGCATAGAAGTCCATCACATCGGGGAAGTTCGCCCGTCGCACCGCCGCGGGGTGCGTCGAGATCTGGGCCGTGGTCACTCGGCAAGAACCCCCTTGAGGCGGTAGGCAGCGATCTTGGCGGTGAACCAAGCGGTGATCTCGGCTGGGTCCGAGACGAGCCCGGACAGCTCCCCGGGCGCGGCGACAAGCTCGACCTCGATCAACCAGCCCTGCTCGTAGGGGTCGCGCTCGGCCAGGCCGGGGTCTAGCACAACGTCGTCGTTGACGGTCACGACTGTGCCGGAGACGGGACTCGTGAGCGGACCGACGAACTTGGCGGCCTCGAGCTGGCCGAAAGGCCGCCCTGCGACAAGCTCGCTACCCACCGAGACCAACGACAGCTGTGCCAGCGTTCCGCTCGTCTCGACGCCGAGCGAGTCCATCCCGATCCTCACCCTGGCCGGTGCGATCGAGAGCACCCACATGTGCGTCTCAGGCTCATAGCACCGGTCCAAAGCGAGCGGGAAACCGGCCACCGACACCAACCTGACGTCTTCCATCACAGCCTCCCCGGTTGGGCGCGGGCAAAGGCAGCCGCCAACCTTCGCCCCGGTTCACCGAAGCGGGCCAGGGCGGGCTCGACCGAACCGAGCGCCACGCCGGTGACGGCCCGTTCGGCCTCTGTTCTCGATCCGTTCAAATCGCGATCGCGCAGTGCCACGAGCTCGATCATCCCCTTGACCACGCCCGCGACCACATGGGCCCCGTTGCAGCTGGCCGCGAATGTGAAAACGCCGGCGCGTACTTTTACTTGGCAAGGACGCGGCCGGGAATCCTCTCTAGGAGAGGGCCGAGGCGGGCCAGCAAGCCATGTCTGGCTGGCAAAGCTCTCGTCGAGGCCGACTAGCGCTTCGCGCTCGCACCCGTTCAAGGCACCGGGCAGCGCAGACAGACCGAGCGCATCGGCATAGCTGGTAATCATCGCCTCCTTGAAGTCCTCTGGATCGACTGGCGTCGCGGCCACAAAGCGCCGCATCAACGCGAGCGTCTGGGCACGTTGGGAAGGATCGGACAGCGCGAGCACCCGCGTCGCCCGGCGATGGTCGAACCGCTCGATCAGGTTCCCGCAGACCACGACGGCGTCCTCGATCTGGCCCGCACCGTGCCCGCAGATCTTCTGGTCCCCCACACAGATCTCGAGGTCTTCGTCGAGCGCGGCCGGCACCCCGAGAGCCCTGAACGAAGCCACAGCAGGCTCGAGATAGCGGCGCGTGGCCTGCGATCTCGAGGCCGGCACCGAGGCGGCAGGCAAGCAGATCTGGAAGAAGAGCTGGTCCGGGTCGAGATAGACAGGGCCGCCCCCGACCATCCGTCGCAAGATCTCGAGACCGCTCGCGCGGCAGTAGTCCCGGTCCACCTCGCTGAGACTGCGGTGGTAGCCCAGGCAAACATAAGAAGCGGTGGGACGCGCAAACGAGAGCGTGGGCGGCGCCCCGGCCGACACCCCGTAGGCGATCGCGTGGTACGTCGTCTGGGAGCGCAGGGGCGAGACGGGACCGAAGTCGATGACTCGAAGCGTCTTAGGCAAGTGTCGTCCCGTCCTGCATCGCCTCGTCGATCAGCTCGACGATGTCACAGACGCGCAGCTCCTCGTGACCGGTCGATTTGGCGGCATCGGCGAACCTGGACACCTCATAGGGACAGCACACGACAAGCACGTCAGCGCCAGTCTGGGCAGCCTCGCGCACCCGACGCTCCGAGAGGCGCTCGGTCGTGTGATCCCCGCTGAAGCCGTCCAACCACATTCCGCCGCCACCTCCGCCACAGCAGTAGGCGTTCTGGCCGCAGCGAGCCATCTCCACAAGCTCCACACCGGGAATCGCCCCGATGAGAGTTCGCGGCGCGTCGTACTCGCCGTGATGGCGTCCGAGATAGCAGGGATCGTGAAATGTCACGCGAAGGTTCAGCTCTCTCGACCAGGCGACCTGACCGATCAACGGCGCCAGCAGCTGTGTGTAGTGCTGAGCAGCAAACACGTGGCCGCGCTTGGGATACTCGGTAACAAGGGCATTGAAGGCGTGCGGATCGGGCGTCACGATCCGGTTGAACTCGTAGTTTTCAAGCGTCGCCGCGACGTCATCGACAAGGGCATCGAAGAGGCCCTTTTCACCAGCAAGGCGCTGCGAGTCGCCCAGAGTCTTCTCCTCCGGGCCGAGGATCGCCCAGTCGATGCCAAGCGCAGAGGCGATGCGCGCAAAGGCGCGAGCCGCGTCCTGGCCGCGGGGGTGGAAACTCCAGTAGTCCTCTACATAAAACAGCACGTCGACAGGGCCGGGGTCCTTTCCGAGGATCCGCACCGGCGCCCCCGCGGTCTCAGCCCATTTTCCCCGGCGCCGCTGGTTCTGGCCGAGGGCGTTGCCGTAAAGAAAGGTCTTTTCAAAGACCTCTTGGAGCTCGCCGGGAACCTGCGAGGTACTAAGGGCCGCTTCTCGCACGGCCGGCATGACCGCGACCATGTCGACCTTTTTGGGACATACCCGCACGCAGTTGCCGCAGGTGGTGCACAGCCACAGGTCGGGATCAAAGAGCAGCTCCGTGCCAGTTTGCACCTTGCGATGGATCTTGCGCGGTCCGTAATCGCCCACCATGTCGACTGGACATACAGGCACGCACTTACCACAGCCGTAGCACCACTCGAGGGACTCGCCACCAGGCAGTGCCGAGATCGCGGCAAATCCCTCCGGGCCATGGTCGGTGAGGACCCGCGGTTCGAACATCCGGTTCCACATCGTGGGCAGGTCCACCTCGCGCCCCGACATCGTCGAGGCGACGATCGCATGCTCTTTTTCCACCGCTAGGGGCGCGACCTTCCGGCCACCGATAGGCATGTCCTAGGCCTCCAGGTGCCCGACGCCGAGGAGACGGCGAACCAGTTCAGGCAACGGTGGCAGTACCCGGTTGAACTCCCGGGTCATGCGCATCTGCAAGACCGTGTACATGTAAATGCCGTAAACCGCCGCGAGCAGCACATCTACCCCGAACAGCCCGGGGCCGAAAGCCGTAAAGCCCGCCGCTTTGCCGGTCTCATCGACAAAGGCTGTCGCCCGTCCAACCGTGAGGTACGTGGCGCCCTTTCCTGCGAGCTTGTCCAGGTCCAACCCATCGGTGGTGAGAAGACCTAGCGCCCCGGTCCCGGTGGCAGGGTCCCAGATCCATCTAGTCCACAACCAGTACCGGTCGGGCTCGGTGAAATGCAGCAGTTCACCGGGAAGATCGAACACGGCCCTATTTGATGCGGCCTCGAGACCGTGACTTCGCAGCGCAGCATCAAAGCGGTCGATC
>JBEKVJ010000043.1:11259-38509 GCA_049514105.1 Acidimicrobiales bacterium | reverse complement strand
GGTGATTTCTGGGCTGTCCCGGCACTGGTTTTCATCATTCGCCGCGCCATCTCCCAAGAGACCGACATGAGCGCTGTTATCGACCGCCTCCTCGGAAGGCGCGTCATCGAAGGTGTCGGGTAGTCGATGATGCGCGACCTCGGCGATGGCGACCAGGCGGCGCTGTGCTCCACGGTGCGCGAGTACATATCGGCCTCGCTCGACGGGGAGGCGACAGACGAGCTCAGCTTGGAGGCGGCCCGTCATCTCAGTTCCTGCCGGGGCTGTCGCGACTTCGAGCAGACGGCCGCCGTGCTGACGCGTCAGCTGCGCATCCACGTCCTAGAGGCAACGCCCGATCTCAGCGAGGAGATTCTGCGGAAGATCTCCGCTAAGGCATGCACGACCGCGCCCATTCGTCCAGCACGGCGGCGCCGCGCAGCAAGGCCGTCATGGCCGACGCGGTGGGCGGCCGCTGTCGTGCCGCTCGCTCTGGCCCTGTCGGGCCTTAGCTCGAGCGCGTTCGCGCACCCCCGGATCGTCCCCACCCATCCTCCGACCTCCTGCACTGCGGCGCTTCGTCATCATTAGCCTTTGCAACCAGGCACGTTCGCGCAGGAGGTGACAACAGCAAGTGGAGATCGTCCGATATGCAAACGGCGCGGCCGAAACCTTGAGTGCGTTGTTTGAGTCAAGGTGAGCACCGACATCCCCGAAGGTCGTTGGCTGCGCCCTGAGCTAGCAAATGTCCCGAGCTACGGGTCGGCGGTCGTCGCGCCCTTTGGCCATAGCGGGCCGACCCACAAGCTTTCCTCGAACGAGAGCCCGTATCCACCAAGTGAAGCGGTCATCGAGGCGATGGAGCGCGCCTCCCGTGACTCCAATCGTTATCCGGAGATGTTCGCCGACGACCTGGCCGGTTTGTTGGCCGAGCACCACGGGCTCAGTGCCGATCGTGTGACCGTAGCTGGAGGGTCACTCGTCTTGTTGCAGCAGGCGGTCCAGGCCGTAGCTAGTCCCGGTGACGAGGTGCTGTTCGGTTGGCGCTCGTATGAGGCCTACCCCATCATCACCCAGGTTGCACGGGGTGTGAGCGTGATGGTGCCCTTGTTCCAGCACCGCCTGGACCTCGCCGAGATGGCACAGCGCGTCAGCGATGCCACCAGGATCGTGATCGTGTGCAGTCCCAACAATCCGACATCTACTGACATCTCGTCATCCGAGCTCGAAGGATTTCTGGAGAGCTTGCCCGCCAAGTGTCTCGTGATACTGGATCAGGCTTACCGCGAGTTCTCAACCGGCGAGGAGGTTCCCGATGGACTGGCCCTGCAGGAGCGCTTCGACCAGCTTCTCGTCTTACGGACCTTCTCAAAGGCCCACAACCTGGCGGGAGCGCGGATCGGATGGGGCGTGGGTGAGCCTGAGATTCTCCGGGCTCTTCGGCGAGTCGCGCTTCCCTTTACGCTCAGTAAGGTCGCATCCGCTGCGGCCGCGGCGACCTTGGCAGAAGACGCTGAGCTGTTGTCGCACCGAGTGTCGGGAATAGTCGGGGAGCGGAACCGCCTAATAGATGCCCTCCGGCAGCTCGGACTAGAAGTACCGGCAAGCGAGGCGAACTTCGTCTGGCTCCCGCTCGGTGACAGTTCGGACGCGTTTGCCGACAAGTGTGCTCAAAAGGGAGTCTCGGTGCGTTGTTTCACAGGGGAGGGAGTGCGCGTCACGATCGGGACCAGGGTGGCGAACGACCTTGTGCTCGAGGCCGCGCGGTCTTTCGATGCCCAATACTGAGCGAGTCGAGCAAGCGACCGCTAATGGGCCGATCAGGAGAGGCCTAGTTCAGGCGAGGTTTCGAGAGCTAGAAGAGCTCGAAGCGCTGCGCCTTGTCCCCACGGTGACGGCTCGACGCTAAAGCGTTCGTAACTGGACTCGTCCCAGCTCGGCAGGACGTCGGCGCTGACTCCGTCATATGTGCCATCGGGCGCGACCGCCTTCAGGACGGCCTCGGCGGCGGCTTTGATCCTCTTGTGTTCAGGGATACCGACCGCCGCGGTTGCTGGGTGAAGGGCGGCGGCGACGAAGAACGCTGCTGTCGAGGTCTCCTCTGGCGCCCGAGGGTTGCCCAGGACCGCAGGCCAGTCGCCGCTCGGAGCCTGTTCGCGCGCAAGGGTCTCGAGGATCTCACCCACAGCGTCCACGATGTTCCCGGCGAGAGGGTGATCGACGAGCTCGAGCAAGTCGAGCAGACCGAGCACCGCCCAGCCGAGACCCCGGCTCCACGAGACGGCGTTGTTGCGCCGAAGCGAGAAGTCGTACCACTGCGCAAAGCCGTGCGGACACCGCAGAAGCTCCATGATCGCCGAAGCGGCACCAATCGCCCTGGACTCGGCGTCGGGGTCGCCCCGATACTGCGCGGCCAGCAAGATCATGGGCGGTAGATGGTAGAGGGCGTCGATACACACCCCGAAGCGGAACTGCGGCCTGTGCGGCTCGAGAGCAGGAATTACCCCGTCCAGGAGTGGGAGCCTCTCCAAGGCGGCAACGACCCGGTCTGCCGCGGCCGGGGCCAGAGCGCCCTCGGCAACGAGCTGCAGCACGGCCCGGCCCGGAACGAGAGCATCGTCGAAACTTGCCGGTGCGAGACTCGTCCAGCGGTCCAGGCACTCGACCACAGCATCGCGATACGAAGTGCCACTGACCTCGCCTGTTTGCAAGAGACCGTCTATCGCGATCGCATCGCCCCAGTACCAAGTTCCAAAGCGGAATCGGAGAGTGCGTTCTGCCACCGAACCAAGTACCTGCTGTGGCGTAGCTGAGCTTGGGTTCTGTTTCACGTCCAGAGCTCGATGTCCTGTCGATTCGCGGAGGGAGGAGGTGTCGGCCGCCAAATCGTAGCGTCGCCGGCAAGGCGCACCCGACCTCTGGCATCACCCGAGCCCGACAAGAGTGACATCCGCCACCGCCCGTTGCGACGATCGTCACCTTGACAATAGATAATGAGTTCGTTAATTATTGTTTGTATGGTTATAGATATGGGCCGCCTGTTCGGGGCGCTCGCTGAGCCGTCCCGGAGAGAAGTCGTCGAGCTGCTCTCAAAAGGCCCTCGCAGGGCTGGTGAGATTGCCAGTGCCGTTGGGATGTCGGGACCAGCGATGAGCCGTCACCTGAGGATATTGCTCCAAGCAGGCATCGTTGTCGACGAGCGTCCGGTCGAGGATGCCCGTGCCCGGGTCTTCAGCCTGCAAGCTGACTCCATGGTCGCGGTCCAAGCATGGTTAGACCAGTTGCAGGGCCATTGGAGCGAACAGCTCAGCTCCTTTAAGGCCCATGTCGAGAGGAGCACCAAGTGACGAGCACAGCCGCCTCAGTCTTGGTCAAAGTGGATCCTTCGACCGCCTTCTCCGCATTTACCGAGGAGATGGACCTATGGTGGATGCGGGGCCCGATCAATTATCACGACGCTGCGCGTGCGGTCGGGATGCGTTGCGAGGCCGGCGTCGGGGGCAGGATCATCGAGGTCTACGACGAAGCCTCCGGGGAGGGCCTGGAGAGGGCGCGCATCACCGAATGGGAGCCCGGCGCGCGCCTGGCCTGGAAGAGCTCGATTGACGACGTCGAGATCGAGGTCCGATTTGAGCCGAGCGCAGGTGGGACAGAAGTGACTGTAAGGGCAACTGTCCCTGATAGTGGCCGAGATCGGGGAGGAAGCGCGTGGGTTCGGGTCGTACCGGGCTGGTTCGGGGCGTGGTGCTCGCGCCGCGAGCTGGCGCCTCGTCCCCAGCCCGAGCTCGCCAGGCTCGCCGTCGGGGTCTACTACCAACGACCAGCCGCGGCGGCTCGTTGGTTGGCATCAGTCTTCGGACTTGAATCGCCGAATCCTCTTCCCGAGGACCCTGACCCACTCCCAGATGGCGAGCACGGGCAGCCTTGGATCGAGTTCCGGATCGGGAATTGCTCCCTGATGGTCTTCAAGCTCGAGGGCACTTCGTCCGAGGGGGTGGTATCTGCCCACGAAGTGTGGGCGTTCGTCGATGACCTCGATGTCCAGCTTGCCCGGGCAAAGGAGGGAGGGGCGAAGATCATCGAGGGGATCCGCCAGAACGGCTACCGGGCCTATCAAGTCGAAGATCTCGAGGGGCACCGCTGGGTCTTCGCCCAGGCAAGGCCACACCAGATCTGAAAACTCTGCCGGTCGGCTCGTATTCGAGACTCGGGCCGCCTGTGGTGGCATTAGCGAAGCTGTTCGGGTAGCCACTGGTCCAGCTGGCGGTCGCAGGACGGCGAACGAGCGCGTTCGCGTAAGGTCGTCTCGATGGAATCTGAGATCGAGGAGGTCGATGACGGTGACACCGTTTGGCGTTTCGACCGGGATTTCTTGGAATCCAGGTGGATTTGTTTGTGGGGCCGGGGCTGCAAGGGCATCGGCACTGAGCCGGCCGAGCATCTCGGGCTCGGCTGCTGTTCGGTGGGGGCCGAGTTCGGAGATGTGGACGAGGCACGCCTGATCTCCGCCCTGGCAGCGACGCTTTCCCCCGAGCGCTTCGAGCATCACAGCGACTCGGCCGAGGGCGGCATCTTCAGCAGTGAGCAACGCACCGCCACTCGTATCGTCGAGGGTGCTTGCATCTTTCTCAACCGCCCCGGTTTCGCGGGCGGCGCAGGTTGTGCGCTGCACCTTGCGGCCATCGACGCCGGCGAGTCGCCTACCGATTGGAAGCCGTCGGTGTGCTGGCAGCTGCCGATCAAGGTCGACTGGGCTGAGCGGGCCGACGGTGTCGAAGTGGCGACGGTGCGTCGCTGGACTCGCCGCGATTGGGGCGAGGAGGGTGAGGAGATGGCATGGTGCTGCACGGAGGGCCCGTCGGCCTACGTGGGCGACCGGCCTGTGATCGAGTCGCTCGGGACCGAGCTGGAGGCGATAGTGGGTACCAGGGTTTACCTCGAACTGCGCCATCGGATGACGGGGCTCTAGAGCCCGATTGTCACGGCGCGGGCGTAACCGGCCCCTCGGAGGTAAACCAGATCGTCGAGCGACAATGGCGAGCGCCGACACTCGGGACACTGGATCGACTTGCCACCGCGGCGCCATGAGAACGCGCGCCGATCTTCTGACGGGCTTCGTCCGGCCCCCAAAGCGCGTTCGCCAGGGCTTGTCCAAGGTGCATACTCGAAGCTGAGGGAGGAGCTCTGGTGGCCAGCTATTCAAATCGTGCTCGTCGCTCGCCGCGTCTTGTTGTCGCGACAATCGTTCTCGTCTTCCTCGCCGGTGGCTTGACTGGAGCCCTACTCGACCACGTCCTGGCCGACCGCGCGTCCTCGGGGTCTCCAAGTGCAACTCGCTCGACGAACGACACATCTTCAACGAGCGGCGTTCCGACAACGACTGCGGCGACAACGAGCACGACCATGGCGCCGGTGCTCAGCGTCACCTCCGTCACCCCAGCGAACGGTGCCCAGGCGGTCGCTCCCAACGCGCCGATCACCGTCACGCTGTCGGCAGCGTTGTCGCAGGGCTCGCCGTTGCCGGTTCTGTCCCCGATGACGCCCGGCTCCTGGCATGCCAACGGTGCGAGTCTGACATTTACGCCGAGCACGGACTTCGTGCCCATGAGCGAAGTCAAACTCACACTGCCCGGCGGTCCGGCCGGAATCCTTGGCGAGGCCGGTGGCCATCTCGCTCAATCAGTGAGCGAGCATTTCCAGGTCGCTAACGGCTCGGTCGTGCGACTCCAGCAGCTCCTTTCGCTCTTGGACTACTCGCCGCTCAAGTGGGTCTCTTCGGGCGCCCCGATCTCGCCCACTGATTCGGGGGCCGAGACCGCGGCCTTGTATAAGCCTCCTGCCGGGACCTTCGCGTGGAGGCAGCGCGGATGGCCTGTTCGACTGCTTGCGATGTGGGAGCCGGGGATCGACAACGTGTTCACACGCGGGCTCATAATGTCGTTCCAGGCCGATCACGAGATCACTCCCAACGGCGTCATCAGCGCGAGCCTTTGGGCCAGCATGCTTGCCGCCCTCTTCTCCAACACCGTGAACACCGGCGGGTACAACTACGCGCTCGCCAACAAGACAACGCCGGAGTCGCTCACGATCTACCACGACGGGGCGGTCGTGGTAACGACCCCGGCGAACACCGGCATCGGCGCCTCACCCACGCCGGACGGGACGTTCCCCGTCTTCGAGCGACTTCGACAACAGGTCATGCGTGGCACCAATCCCAATGGCGATCGTTATGCGGACCTCGTCCAGTACATCGCCTATTTCCATGCCAACGACGCTGTCCACTACATGGACAGGGCGGACTACGGGATCCCACAGAGCCTCGGTTGCATTGAGCTCCCGCTCGCTAGCGCAGCGCGCGTGTGGCCGTATCTTGCCTACGGAACTCTTGTGACGATCATCAACTGACGGCCCGTGCCGGCCAGGGTGAGGTCTAAGCTCGCGATCTCAGATGCGGAGAGTCTGCACCGTCGAAGCGGGCGACGAGTCTTGTGCCATCAAGACACGCCCTGGCCAAAGTACGAGACCTCGAGTTCGGCCCCGAGGTCATCTGCTTGTTCCGGCTTGGTCCTGAAGACGATGGCGCCAGAGCGCAAGTCGGTTGTCATGCCCGTTTGGCTGGGGGGCTAAGAAAGCAACGACGGGCGTTGTCGTAATCGATATCTGAGGTCTAGAGCCTTCTCGGGGCTCGCAGATACCCCTCGAGCCTTAGCGCTGGAGCATCAGGGGGTGGTTTCCCTCGTGGCGGCCGGCCCGACGATGTAGCCGACGATGAGGAATGCGGCGGCGACGCCGAGCAGAACCTCGATCGTTGTCTCTCGGTCCCCGATCGTGGCGTGGCAGGCGTAAAAGGCCGATCGCTCGTCTGGGCTCAGCGCGGCCGGCTGTGACGAGGGAAGATTCGTGTCCTCGTTGCGCAGCCACCCGTAGACGCTCAGGCAGGCGACTTGTTGAACCGAGTAACCGCCTGTAGCAGAGACGCTGTTGTACGACGCCGTAGCGCTGCGGAAAAACAGGTAGGCGCTAACAGCGACCAGGCACCCCGCAACGACCCACCACACGGTTCGCGATCTGATGGGAGAGGCTGAAGACGAAGAGCCGGGGCGTCTGTCAGGTACGCGCAAGAAGGGCCTCCACACCTCGTGCAAGCCTCAACGGCTGAAGTGATTGTCGCACGGCGTGCAGCCTACGCTGACGGCCGGTAGGCCAGCGAGAACACCTCTGCCCGGACGGCGCTTTCACCGCTTTCACACAAACAGAGGCCTCGGCGCTTCTCGCCGGAAGTCTCCCGAGGAAACTTCCAGATCGGCTTCAGTGCCGTGCGCTGGCGCGGACCGTTCGATCAGGACATACTTCTCGAACGGTGCACGGCTCCCAGCTTCCCTCGCAAGGCGACCGGGGGTCGTGCACTTCTTATCGACAGGGGCTGGTCTGTGGTGCCTCGCAAACCAGGACCGGGACGAGTATCTCGAGGTCCGACAGATGGCGGAATCGCAGAGCTCCGAGCTCAAGACGACCTTTCCAGCGAGGGAATCAGGTAACCGAAGACAGCTATTAAAGTACCGAGGAACATGACCACCATGGCGCCGATCCTGAGCGCGTGCAGGGCGGTCAGAAGTCCACCGGCACCGGAGATTGCGACGCCGAGCGCGCCGATCCAACCGCTCAGCCTGGCAAGCCTCGTCGACCTCCAGACGCGGGCGAGCAGAGTCACCGACCCGCATGCGAGCAACAGGCCGAGGATCGAGTGGGCTAGATAGATAACCGTCCCCCTAGAAGGTGACCAACCGCTCGGGCGCCCGAGCGGCACCACGATCAGCGCCATGATCCCGAGAACCAGCTCGAGACCTACTAGGGCCGCCAGTGCGGTGGCCATCTTGGCCGTGGAGCCCTCCACGGTCACTTCTCTAGGACTGCCGCTTGCCGAGGTTTTCCGGGCGGCTGTCGGTTGTGTGCTCTGCTTGCGTGCCCTGTAGGCCTCGGGGTCCTCGTGTATCAGGTACCACCATCCATAAATGGCGATGAGAGCGAATATCGGCCATTCGACCGAATAGACCCAGCTGAGCTCGTTCCCGGCGAGTGCCCTCGTTGCCTGCCACCAGCCAGCGAGGACGCATCCAGGCGCGACAAGAGCGAGTTCGAGATGGAGAAGAAGCGCTCTAGGAGACAACCAGCGCCTTGTACGAGCCGGGGTTTTTGGCTGTGTTGGGCTCCTTTGTGTGTAGCTCCGGCTCGCGCTTGAAGCGCCCGAGGCTTCGAAGCGCCTCGTCATTTTGCGCTCGGCTATGAACGCGCAGAATGGCACCGTACCCGCCAATAGGACGAGGGCCATCTGCCATTTTGGAATACGAAGCTTCCGCGTCAGTCGGAACGCCACATAGAGATAGACGATGTACAAAAAGCCGTGCATCGTCCCGACGTCGTTTACGACCTCAGGGCGCCGGGCCGCGAGCTGCAGTGGTACTCCGACAAAGACGAGGACGATGAGAAGTGTCGCGGTTGTGAAGGCCATCACTCGGTACTGCACGAGCAGGGCGCGTCTTACAGGCGGCGTCTGTCGCTGACCACCGTCAAGCACTTCGAGGGTCATCTCGACATCGGACTGCAGAGAAGTCCAGCTCGCGGGTCATCGATGGGCGAAGACGTTACTCGTCGCGCTCATCGGTCCTGCTTCGTCGCGGGTAGCTGAGCCACCAGTTCGGGGCTCGGCGCCCTTTTGGCCCGCCTCGTTGGTCGGCGAGCTTCGCCGAGCCGCTCGAGTGGAAAAACAGCCGGCGGGTCCTCAGGCCTCGCGCTCCTCTTCGACAGTCAGCTCCGCTGCCGGATCGGCTTCGAGACGGGCGTCGGGGATCGCCAGGCCACTACGGATCGAATACCCGTAGGTGCCGCCTTCGAGCCGCCGTTCGGCCCGGTCTAGGGCATCCATGCGTTCGCGCAGACCGGCGACGACCGCGTCGTCGGCTTCCTCAGCGGTGAGCCTCTCGGCCGGATCGGAGAGATCGCCAGGCTCGTTGGCTTCTTCTCGATCTACGCGCGCGTCCGTCTCGGTCTCTTTGAGCAATTGCTCCACGCGGCTGCGCTCGTCGTCCAGCAACCGTCGAGCACGCTCTTGGTCCACGGTTCCCCCTCATGGCTGTCAATGTCGCCCCAGCTCAGCCAGCAGGGGCCAGTGCCGGGGCGTCTGCGCGCGGCTCGTTCATGTTGTCACCGAACCCTTGAGTTGGACAACAAGGGGAGTGCTCAAGGCCTCTGTTAGCCGCCTGTGATGATCCGCGGGCCTCTCCGCCATGACACGTAGCGCCAGGCCCAGTTCAACAGCACCGAGGTCCTGTTGCGCAGGCCGGTGAGGAAGGCAATGTGCAGGCCCAGCCAGGCAAGCCAGGCGATTGTCCCTCGCAGGCAGATGCCACTCGGCAACTCGGCCACCGCGGCCCTGCGGCCGATCGTCGCCATGATCCCTTTGTCCCGGTACCGGAATGGCGTCGTTTCCTCGCCCGAGAGCAGCCTGCGGATCTGTTCTCCCACCAGACGACCCTCCTGGATCGCCGGCTGAGCGAGCTGAGGCAGAACCATCCTCTTGCCCTTCGAGCGCGCGGCCGCCATGTCGCCAACGGCGAAGACGTCGTCAAATCCGACAACGCGTAGGTCGTCGCCGACCTCGATGCGGCCGCGGGTCTTCGGGAGATCGAGGGCGTCGGCCAGCGGGCACGGGCCGACTCCGGCCGCCCAGATCACAAGTTGGCAGCGGATTGTCTCCCCTGAGCGCAGCAAGGCTTGATCAGGGCCTACCTCCTTCACGCCCTCCGAGCAGCGAACCTCCACCCCGCGGCGTTCGAGCACGCGCCGGGCGTAGGCACCGAGCTTGTGGTGAAAGGCCCCGAGGAGACGGTCCTGTTGCTCGACCAGCACTATGCGAGACAGGGACGGGTCGAGCTCGGCATAACGGGTTTCGAGCTCCATCCTGCGCAGATCCGCCATGGCGCCGGCCATCTCCACGCCCGTTGGGCCACCGCCGACGACCAAGACGGTCAAATCACCGTCCCGGGCCCCGTGGGAGGAGGCTCTTTCGACGCTCGCGAGAGCCATGTCGCGCACGGCGATGGCGTCCTCCATCGTGTAGATCGCCTTGGCGTGCTCCCTGGCTCCGGGGACGCCGAAGTACGTTGTGCCTGCTCCTGCGGCCAGGACGAGGAAGTCGTAGGTCAAGCTGGGCCCTTCAACGAACGAGACGCTGTGGGTACCGAACTCGACCGAGCAGACTTCGTCCTGGCGGAATCTCACCTCGCGACGAAGCCTCGTGTAAGCGCGGATCGGGTAGGCGATGTCCCCCGGGTTCAGTCCCGCCGTCGCCACCTGGTAGAGCAGCGGTTGGAAGGTGTTGTAGTTGTGTCGGTCGACGAGGACGAGGTCGACCTCGGCCTTTGTCAGTGACTCACAGACGGCCAGGCCTGCGAAGCCCGCGCCGATTACGACGACGCGAGGCCGGTTGTCCGCTCCGCTCACATGAAGGCCCTTGCCTCCCGCACGAACGCTACGCGATGCGCCGGCTGCAGATGTCCTCGTGGTACCAGGACAAAGAGTCCATTACGAGATTTGCCGGCAGGTCCTAGCTGTCGCGCTCGCAAGCTCAGCCGGGCTCGGTGTTGACGATCAGCAAAGAGCACGGGCTGTGGTGCGAGACCTTGTTGGGGACGCTTCCGAGAACGAAACGGGTCATGCTGTTCATGCCCCTGTTACCGACGACCAGCAAGTCGGCACCTACCTCCTCGGCTGTCTTGACGAGGGCGTCCGCGACATCGTCGCCCCCGCGGCTATGTACCTCTACGGCCACTCCGAGGCGGTCGGCCTCGGCGCGCAGTTTGGAAGCGCTCGTCTCGGCCTGCTCGCGCATCCTGTCGATTTCGATCTGGCCACCGCTCGAGTCGGAGAACCCAGTCTTGACGGCTGGGTGGACAACTTGGACGGCGTGCAGCTTGGCTCCCGACATCTGTGCAAGACCGAGGGCGTGTGAGACGGCGACCGATGCCCGGTCCGAGCCGTCCGTGCCGACAACGATCACCTTGTACATAGTCGTGGCCCCCCTAGCTCAACACGGCGGGGAGGTCACTATCCTCACCCGCTCGACGTAGTTGACGGCAATCTACAGTCCGCTTTTGCACCCGGCAACGGGATTCTTGTTGCCACCTTGATTTTCGCGTCCCTCAAGGTCGCGAATTGTGGTGCATAAGTGAAACGACCGAGGTATTGTCTTTTCGAAGGTCAGTGGGGGACTTCGGAGGGGGGCTTCGTGCCGAAGGTCGGGAGAATTGCCGTCACACTTGCGCTGCTCGCCGCGGTCGCCGGCGGACTGGCTTTCGCGGGTGTGAGCCTCACGTCCCAGCCGGTAAGTGTCGCCTACAGCGCGAGCCCCGGCCAGCCAGTTGAGGTCACAATGCAAACCGACGGTTCTTACGGCCACGGGATCCATCAGACCTGGGTGAGCTACATGACCCGCTCGCCCGACGGACAGTGGCTTCACACAACTACGTGGCAGGTGCCCGCGCACACGCGTATCGACGTGACGATCTACCAGTACGACTCCGGGAGCCCGCTTCGCAACCAACAGATCGGGCAGGTGCAAGGCACGATCGGTGACGTCGCCACCTTGAACGGCAAGACTTTCAGCGTCATCAACGCCAACGCCGGAAACGGCGTCGGGCACACGTTCTCGATGCCCAGCCTCGGTATCAACGTCCCGCTATTTGGGAACAACCCGAACGCGAACCTGTGCAGCGCGGGGCCCTGCACGACCTCGTCACCCCACAACATCATCAAGTTCTCGTTCGTTAGTCCAGGCCCGGGCAGCTATCCCTGGCAGTGCTTTGTGCCTTGTGCTCTGGGCTTTTTGTACGGCAACGGCGGCCCGATGCAGACAGTCGGCTGGATGGACGGATTCATGAAGGTGGTCGCCTGATGCCGAGCGAAACAACAGGCCCAGCCGAGTCGGGAGCGGGCGCCCGGGCGAGCGCCGGGCCTTCTGCCGACACTCCCGATCGGACGCGCCACGGTTGGCGCATCGTCGGGCTTTGGGTTGTCCTGTCGGCGATAGCCGACCCGCTGTTTTACTATCTCGCCGGGCCCCATATTCCGCCCGGGACGATGAGCAACACTGCCGACGGGGCGCAGTTCGACTTCAACATCCTTCTGATCGCGGCCTTGCCGGTGATGATCGCGGTGTGGATCTACATGGGTTACGCCATCATCAACTGGCGGGCATCGCGCAATGGCCCCGAGCCGGTCGGCGGGCACCGTGCGCGAAGCAACCTGAAGGTTCAGACGGCCTGGATCGGCTTCACGACGGCGCTCGTGTTGTTCCTCTTCGGTTTCGGAACATATGAGCTCGTTCAACCAGGAGGTGCCGGCGGTGGGGAGGGGCCGAGCCCGATCTGGACCCCGGCCTCGCATTCGGTGCTGGCCATCCAGGTGATCGGACAGCAGTGGAAATGGACCTATCGCTACCCGACATTCGGTGGCTTCGAGACGACTGACCTCGTCGTGCCCGACAACACAGCCATCGCCTTCCACGTCACGTCCTTGGACGTGGTGCACGACTTCTGGGTCTACCAGCTAGGGGTGAAGGCCGACGCGAACCCTGGCCAGGACAACGTCGCGTTCACCACCCCACAGCAGCTCGGCAGCTTCGTCGTGCGCTGTGACGAGCTTTGCGGCCTATGGCACGGGGCCATGTACAACTACGGCAAGGTGGTTACTCCCGCCCAGTTCGACTCCTGGGCCAAGACCACTGAGAGCCAGCTCGCCGGCAACACGAGGTTCTTGCCGCCCTTTGCTTGGACCTATACACCGGACGCAAACGGGGCAGATGGCGGCTACTACCCCGACAACGTCGATCCGTACAGCCCGGTGGAGACCTACGGGGCCAAACAGCCCGGTGAAGCGCTGCCGTCGGCTTCCAAGAAATGACGGGCGAGCAGGTGAGAAAGACCGAGACGTACAGGTACGGCCCATCCCATCTCGACGATGGAGGTAGCTGAGCTAGATGGCAGCGAGCACGACTGACACCGAGGACCCGGGCTACCCCGGCGAGATCCCGCCGAGCCACGGGATAATCGGTTCGCGCCCTGACTGGCTCAGGCCGCACATGGGCTGGGCCATGGTTGGCGCCGTCGCAGGGTGGTTCTTCGGACGCTATGTGGGCGACCTCATCGCCTCTGGCTGGTCCGTCAGCCAGAACACGACGATGAACAATGTCGCTGTCGTGCTAGCTCTGTGCTTCGGCGTCCTCGGCTGGCTCATCGGCATCGGGGCTCTCAGCTATCCGATACTGAAGATGTTCGGTCGCGAGCCTTCGCCAGCGCCCCCCACGCGATCGTGGGTGCGCTATTTCCGCATGACCGAGGACCACAAAGTCGTCGGCTTGCAGTACCTCATCGGAGTACTCGTCTTCTTGTTCACCGGTGGGCTCTTGGCAATGGCAATCCGTACGGAACTTCTGAGTCCGACCAGCCACGTATTCGGACCCGGGACCTACATCGCCATCGTCGGCGAGCACGGAACGATGATGATGATGATGGCCAGTTCAGCTGTCATCGGCCCCCTCGGCAACTGGTTGGTCCCTCTCATGATCGGCTCTCGCAGGATGGCCTATCCCCGCGTCGAAGCCGTCTCTTTCTGGGTGTTCATGGCGGGCTACCTCGTGATCATGACGGCCCTGCCGCTCGGGGGCTTCCCGACCGGATGGACGGGCTACGCGCCGTTGCAGACCCAGGCCTATCCGGGCATGGACGCCTATCTCGTCGGATTCGCGGTGATCGGCCTCGGCATGATCATGGCGGGCTTCAATCTTGCGGCAACGATCATCAACTACCGCGCCCCGGGCATGACATGGAGCCGGGTCCCCATCTTCGTCTGGTCGGTGCTGGCGACCTGTGCCCTGCTCGTGCTTGCGACGCCCACTCTCATGGTGGCGGGGTACATGGGCGTCCTCGATCGCACCGTGCAGACCGCGTTCTATGTGACCGAGCACGGTGGAAGCAGCTTTTTGTGGGAGAACCTCTTCTGGTTCTTCGGCCATCCAGAGGTCTACATAATGGCTTTGCCAGGCTTCGGCATCGTCATGGAAATGCTGCCGGTCTTCACTAGAAAGCCCCTCTTTGCCTACCGCGTCGCTGCCGCAGGCATGATCGGGGTCGCCCTGTTGTCGTTCTTTGTCTGGCAGCACCACTTGTTCCAAAGCGGCATCAACCCTGACATGAGGCCGCTGTTCATGCTCACGACCGAGCTGATATCCATCCCGACCGGGTTCTTGTACCTCGTAACGCTCGGGACGTTGTGGAAGGCGAAGATGCGCTTGGAGGTGCCGATGCTGTTCTGCCTCGGCATGCTGTTCAACTTCCTCATCGGAGGCATCACCGGCGTGTTCCTCTCCGATGTCCCTGTTGATGTGACCGTGCACGGAAGCTTCTTCGTCATGGCACATTTCCATTACACGATCATGGGTGGTCTTATATTCGCCCTGTTCGGCGGCCTTTACTACTGGCTCCCAAAGATCACCGGCAAACAGCTGAACCAGACCCTGGCGAAGATCCACTTCTATACCTTCTTCGTCTTTTTCAACTGCACATTTTTCCCCCTGTTCCTCGTTGGGCTTCTGGGCCAGCCACGGCGTGTATTCGAGTACGCCCGCAACCTTCAGACTCTGAACGACATTTCCTCGGTCAGCGCCTTTTTGCTCGGGGCGTCGTTTTTGATCTTCATCTTCAACTTCGTGTGGTCCATCTACATCGACCCGGTGAAAGCCCCGGACAACCCGTGGGACTCGCGGGGCCTCGAATGGCAGACGCCGACGCCGGTGCCGTGGTTCGACTTCGTGCGCATCCCGGTCGTGCTGTCTGATCCCTACCGCTACGGGGAGGTCGACGCTCCCGCAGTAGCAGATATGGGCGCAGCTTCGCTCGTGTCGGTCGGTGCGATCAGCTATGGCCAAGCCGTAAGCCCCGGAGCAGTCGAGTCTCCTCCCGATGAGCCGGGTGACCTCGACCCACGTCCACCCACCTTGTGAGCGGAGACACAATGGCAGACGACATCGCACCAGCAGAGTCCTTCCCGATGCTGCGGGAGACGCCGGAGGAGATCGCCTACGAGCTGCGCGCGCATGAGGGGGCACTTTGGACCGGCAGCCGCATGCTCATGGGCATCTGGGCGTTCGCATTCGCGGCGCTGGGGTTTGCCTACTTCTACCTACGCTCGGCGAACAACGCCGATTTCTGGCGCCCCGCGGGCATCACCGCCCCCACCGGGGCGGGAGCGGCCGTATTCGCGTTCACACTCGCGAGCGCCTTCCTCGCCGGCTACGGCCTGTGGCGCTTGCGCCAGGGCTCCGCCCTCGACTGGCAGGTGGCGGGATGGACGGCGGTTCTGTGCACCCTCACGGCTGTCTCGTTGCAGATCTGGCAACTGACCGTGCTGCCCTTCTTCCCGGGCTCAAGCGGTTATGCCTCATGTTTCATCGGCTGGGCAGGGATGAACATCGTGATGCTCCTTTCCGGGGGGTACTGGCTGGAGACACTGCTCGCCCGACAGCTGCGCCTGCGCCGTGCGGTCGCCGAAGACGGCGGAGTGGTCCGCTCCTCGCTGCCAGCCGTTCAGCTCTTTCGAGTGAATCTAGAGGGTTGTACCTACTTCTGGATGCTTATCGCCGCAATTGCGCTGTTCTTCTGGGTGCTCTTCTATGTTGTTTGATAGCCAAGGTCACAGACCAAGAGATGCCGAGCGCGCACCTGCGGCGCGATCTGCGTCGAAAGGTGGGCGATAGACAAGTGAGCGAGTACTTTCTCGGTCCGCAGGTGATGACACTTGCGATCCCGCTCGGTTTCTTCCTCTTGGTTTGCTTCTGGTTGTTCTTTCAGCGCGGCCCATCGCGATGACATCTGGGGCCGCCGCAGGGCGTCCCGAGACGAGGACCGGTGGGTCAGGCCGCTGGTGTTTGCTTGCGGCCGTCGTGTCTGGTCTCGCCGTGGTGTTGCCGCCGCTGTACGGCCTCGCCCGTCGCTACGTGGTCGTCGAAGCGGCCCAATTCGCAGTTTTCGCCATGGTCGTGCCCGCCCTTGTCGTCCTCGGTAACCCGTTGGGGCTCTCCGGCAGGGCTTTAGCTGCCAGCGATCTTGAACCCCGATGGGCCGAGCGACTGGCAGCTTCGCGACGGCGACATCCCGAGCCCGTACGCGCGGCGCTGTCCTTGGGGCTGTTCATGTGCGCCGTCGTGGCGTGGCGCACCCCCGCTGCTGTCGACGCCATCGAGAAGACACCATGGCTGGTTGTCGCCGAAGCGCTGAGCCTGGTGACACTCGGAGCGAGCTTGTGGTCCGAGCTCGCCGAGTCCGGCCCTTTGTCCCCCCGCGGTCGCCACCCGCTGCGTGCGGTGATGGCGGCGGTTGCCATGTGGACGGTGTGGACGGTCTCGTACCTGGCCGGGTTCTCGAACCCCTCTTGGTACCCGGCGTTCCATCACCTGGCCGGGCGCGGTCTCAGTGCCGCGGCCGATCAGCAATTCGCGACCGGAGTGCTATGGCTCGTGGCGGCTCTGACGTTCATGCCGGTCGTGTTCTGGAACCTGCTCGCCTGGCTGCGAAGCGAGGACAGCCGCGAGATCGACCTCTGCGGCTCCATTGTGGGCCGCGAGCAGACTTCGTAGGCCAAGAGGCTCTGCGACCTCGGCACTGTCAAACCGGCAGCGCCGGCATGTCCGGTTCTTCTAGGCGGGTTCCGAGGATCTGATCAGCAGCACTGACATCGCCCCGGGCGGCTGCACGGTCGGCGGCAAGCGTACGCTCGCGTACCGCAAGGTCACGCTTCGCGCTCTTGTTGCTCGGATGTGTCAAGAGTGTCTCTAGGTCGCCGATGGCTCCGAGGGCGTCCGAGGTGGCCCACTCGGTCGCGGTCGTCACTAGATCGCCGAGGCGCTTTCCTGCAGTTGAGCCTGGGACCTCGATGCTCGAGAGCTCATAGATGCTGTCGTCGGTGAACGAGCACGCTGCGAGGTCCTGTCGCAACAGTCCAGGCGCTTGTTGGCGGTCCGCGGCTGTTAGCGAACCTGCCAGTTGTCGGGCGCGGATCTCGAAAGACTCTTGGGCCGCGAATGCACAAGGAGCGATGTCGGTGTTGATCTCCGTCATGACGCCCTTGCCGGCCGAGATATTGGCAGCGTTCGAGCCGTGCACGGGCAGGTCGGAGATCACCGTGACCGCGAGCACGACGATGGTGCAAAGCCCCACCAACAGGGCGCGCCGACGGTACCAGGGTCGAGTCGCCGAGGTGGCGGCGCCAAGGGAGCCGGCGTTCTCGCCCGGCGGCTGGCGATCAGCGATCATCGGGCGTCTACGAGCTCTCTGGCGTAGGTGGCGATGCCTCTCGCGAACTCCTTCACATCAGAGACGGGCAGCACATAGGTTCCGGTGGGGCGGCTCTCGTTCGCGAACGGCGTGGCGCTGAAACAGAATTGCCCGGCCCCGTCGAGGAAGTAGATGACCTCATTGTGCTCCACGGTACGGGTGGAGGTGTCGAAGCTCACAGTGATCCCGTAGTCGCGCCATATCGTGCTCAGCTCGGACAGCGGCCCGGTCAACATGTGCCAGTTCGCCATTCGTCCGAGCTTGGTCTTTGCGAGCACCTCCTCGAGCCCGGAGACGGCTGTGGCGGCTGGATCTGTGTTGACGGTGACGAAGCTGACGCGAGCCGCCGAAGACCCAAGGAGTGCGTCCGCCTGCTCGATCTCGTCGGCGACGACCGGGCAAATGTCGTTGCAGCGTCCGTCGAAGAACGAGAGCACTACGACCCTGCCACGTTGTGAGGCGAGAGAGAAATCCCGGCCGTTCTCATCTACCAACGAGAAAGCTCGAGCCTGGCCGGGGGTCATGCGCGACAGTCCCATAAACCCAGCGAGCTGTCCCGGAACCGTCGTCTCGTGCTCTGCGCCTGCGCCCGAGGCGCTACGAGACGACGCCGGCACTGTCGCTGTCGTGCTCGGTGGCGTCGGGTTGATTCCAACGACGGTGAGGACATGCTCGAGCAGAACTCCTCCGATGCCGAGCGCGGCAGCCCCGATCAGTATCCAGTGCACGAACTTTCGTGGGACGCGGGTAGGGCCGGCGGCAAATGCCGCGGCCCTGTCTATGGGACCGTCCTCAGGCGCACTGGCGCCGTGGGGTCCGAGGGCATCGCTCATCGGTGGAGTTGCAAGGGCTTTCTCACCAGGGATGGACGAGTGCGTCGATGCCCATGGCGACAAAGAGCACAGTGAGATAGGTGATCGAGAAACCGAACAGCTTCATGGCCCGAGCGGCCCTCGGGTCTCGGTAAAGACTGACCGCCCGATAGATGAATGCGCCGCCGGACACCGCGGCGCAGGCGATGTAGACAGCACCGAGGTGAGCCGCCGGGATCATGACGAAGGAAAGGACCACGAGGGCGACTGTGTAATAGAGGATCTGCCGTGTCACCTTGGCCATGTCCGCGACTGAGGGGAGCATCGGGATGTGTGCGGCGGAGTAGTCATCGCGATAGCGCACAGCTAGCGCCCAGAAATGTGGAGGGGTCCAGAGGAATATCAGCCCGAACATCACAAAGGGCGCCACCGACAGCCCGCCTGTGACGGCGCTCCATCCGACGAGAACCGGCACTGCGCCAGCAGCCCCACCGATCACTATGTTCTGGGGTGACAACCGCTTGAGCCACATCGTGTAGACGCCGATGTAGAACGCCGCCGCCGAGACAGCCAAGATGGCCGAGAGCAGGTTCACCGTCGTTGCGAGCAGAACAAACGATGCGACTTCGAGCACACAGGCGAACACGATCGCGGCTCGTGGGCTCATTGAGCCGGTGACCAACGGGCGGTGCTTAGTGCGTTCCATCACCGCGTCGATGTCGCGGTCATAGACCATGTTCATCGCATTGGCTCCCCCCGCGGCAAGGGTCCCGCCGAGCACGGTGAGCACGATCAGGCTCAACGCCGGCGCACCGTGGGCGGCGACGAACATTGTCGGAACCGTCGTGATGAGCAACAGTTCGATGATGCGTGGCTTGGTGAGGGCGAGATAGGCCTTGAGGCGAGCCCAGAGCCGGTGGGTGCCTCCGATTGCAGGCCTCCGGTCCGGCATCGTCACGCGACCTCGCAAGCCAAGTTCTGGCAGCGGCATTTCCCCCCTTAGAGCACTTGCGCCCTGACGCATCCCGAAGAGGGTAGTGCCGATGCAGCCGAATTCGCGCCGCGACCTCGGCTCGGACCCCCAGCGCTGAGTCGGCACGACTGGGGGTGCTTGGTCCGCTACGGCCAGTGTTTGCCCTTGCTGGATCTATTTGCGAGAACTGGGGACTTCGCCAAAGAGCCTCAATGGTTTCGTTGCCTGCCCACGCGCCCGGTTGCGTGTCACCTGGCGCGCCTGGCCGGTTCAGTCATGGTCGAGCGGCGGGGCGTCGAGGGCGCAGTGAGTGCGCTCGGAGTGCCGCTTGACAAAGGGGTGTGTCTCGGGCCGCGGAGGGTTGCGGATTCCGGCGGCGGCTAGCAGGCCGCCGAGCGCGCACATGCTCGCCGTGATGATCATGGCGTGGCGAAACCCGGCCGCGAGCGAACGTGGGTGTGCATAGCCCTGGCCCGAGATGCCCGCCAATGCCGGTAGCACGGCGACAGCGAGCAGGCTCCCGACGCGTGCGACGTAGTTGTTCACACCCGAGGCGATTCCGGCGTGCTCGGACGGTGCCGCTCCGAGAGCCGTCGTCGTCAAGGGAGCGACGGTGATCGCGAGCCCGAGTGCGAGGACCAGCATGGCCGGGAGCACGCCGCTTAGGTACGAATCCGAGCCCGTGCTCCCGCTGAGCACAGCAAGGCCAGCGCCGACGACGACCGGACCGGCGCCCATCTGCAGACGTGGGCCGATCCTTGCCGCGAGCTGGCCGGAGCGCGCCGAAAGAAACAGCATCACCACTGTCAGAGGGATGAGGGCCGCGCCTGACTGAAAGGGCGTGTAGTGGTTGACCACCTGTAACTCTACCGGTATCAGGAACAAGGCCCCGCCGAGTGCTGCATAGACGATGAGCGTTACGGCGTTGGTGACCGTGAACTGCCGGTTGGCGAACAGAGCAAGGGGGAGCATCGGTGCCGGCGAAGCCCGCTCGACGAGCGCGAAACCAATGCCGCCGACCAGGCCGCCTGAAAGACCCGCCAAAACAGTTGCCGAGCCGAAGCCACGCGCAGGCCCCTCGATGAGCCCATAGGTCACCCCGGCCAGAAGGATCATGCCGAAGATCGCCCCCACGGCGTCGACGCCTCCCGTCGCGTTCGGATCTCGGGACTCGGGCACATGTCGCATCGACAAGGCGAGGACCAGTGCCCCGACGGGGATGTTTATGAAGAAGATCCACCGCCATGACGCAACTGCGATCAGGTAGCCACCAAGCAGCGGCCCGGCGGCGGACGCCAGGCCACTGAGGCCGGACCAGGCACCGATCGCCCTGCCACGGTCGGTCTTCGAGAAGGAGGCCTGCAAGATGGCGAGGCTGCCCGGGGTGAGCAGAGCGGCCCCAACGCCTTGGACGACCCTTGCGCCTATGAGGGTTGCGGCGTCGGGGGCGAAGCCGCACGCGGCCGAGGAGATGGCGAACCAGACGATCCCGATGCAGTAGACGCGCCTGCGGCCGTAGCGGTCGCCGAGCGAGCCAGCGAACAAGAGCAATGCCGCGAGCGTGAGCGTGTATCCGGTGACGACCCATTGCAGTGTGCCGATCGGAGCCGCGAACCTGCGCCCGATCGTGGGTAGCGCGATGCCAACGACGGTGGCATCGATGGCGGCCATGCCCGAACCGAGCACCGTCGCCGCGATCACCCACCGCCCGATGGCAGAGTTGTAGAGGAGGTCCGGAGCAGTCCCCACCGGAGCTCAGCCTAAGGCCGCCACAGCGGCGATCTGGTTGGCAACCGTCAGCTCTTGCTGCGGGTCCAGGCCGGGTTCGAGCTCCCGAGCCGGCCGGCAATCGCGCCGACGCCAAGTGTCACGATCACCGCGATGACGAGAGGAAAGACGATCTGGTGATGGACAATGAAGCTCGCCCCGATGACGGCCCCGGCGAGCATGGTGCCCACCGCGACGAGGCGGCGCCCGGCCTTGGAACCCGGTCCGCCGCCGATCGAACTGTCCGCTGCGATCCCTGTGATGGTCAAGGTGAGCACGGTGGTCGTCAGGTCCGGTACTGTCAACTTGCGGGCCGTGGCGTTCTGGATTCCCATCCCGACGGCGAGTACGACGATCAGGCTGTAGTGATATCCGGTGGCAATCGGCGTCGTGCTCAGGGCGGCAAGGGTCATCCCGGTGGCGAGGAATCCGCACTGCACGGCCGCGCCGAGGCCGAGAAGACGTCCGCGGTGGTCCCCGAAGTGGGACCCGATCCGACCCCCTGCCATGCTTCCGGCCACGAAGGAGGCAATCGCGACGAGAGACGCCTTGATGGAGAAGCCCGGCGCTCCGACTAGGGCGAATCCCAAGAGCACGACGTTGCCTGTCATGTTGGCGACAAAGACGTGTCCGAGGACGAGGTAGCTGAACGCATCGACCAGCCCAGTGACAAGGGTCAGCGACACGAGCAGAGGTGGAAGGGGGCCGTGGGGACTGTCGCGGTTCCAAACAAGGGTGTCGCGGATCTCGGCGAGAAAGGCAGTCATGCGACGGCTCCTCCGATCGTGCGGACTCATAGGCCTCGCCCGCTCGGACGCGGCCGATGGCTGTGTCGTCAAGATGTTAAGAGTCCCTAGCTAGGCCTCGGTCCCTGGCCCAATCTGGGCTGTCCGGCGCAGCGCCCAAATAGGCGCCCTCGTCCTCGGTGCCGCTCGAAGCGACTGACACAAGCACCCGAGGCTCGTTTCGACTAGCTGGCGGCTTCTCACTAGATTCTGACAGTGTCACTGGCCAGGACCAGTGCGTGTCGACGGGACCGGTGTTCGAGATGACCTACCGGACAGATGTTCACCACGGGGCCGATGGCTTAAAGGCGGTCCGCGAGCACTGGGAGGCACTCGCACATGACGCTTTGGACTTTGTGCAGTTGCCGCAGTGGGTGGAGAACCTCGACCCACAGGGGGTCTGCTGGCTGTCTGTCACCGACCAAGACCGGCCAGTTGCGCAGGCGGCGCTGAGTCTGCGGCATGTGCGCGCCCTCGGCAGGAACCTAAGGGTCCTCGGTGGCGTGCGACAGGTCCTAGGCAGCACCTACGGCGCCAGCTCCCCCCTCGGTGCCCTCGCGATCGCCGACCCGAAGGCGGACCACAAGGCCGTCGCGGCATCGTTGCTCGATGGCTGTCACCTAGTGGGCGAACACTGGGACGTACTTTGGCTATCCAACTTGCGGGAAGGCTCGCCGTGGCTCGCTTGTGACGGGCACATCAAAGCCGAGGCGGACCTCGGTGCTCCTGTGATCGAGACGACCATGCCGGCCAGTCGGCACTGGGCTTCGGAGTCCGGGCATCTAAAGAACACGGTGAGCTCGAGTCAAAGACGCCTCGAGCGCGAGGGCTTACACGGCTTCATCCTGGAGGCGAGGACGCCAGGGCACGTGGCGGTTGCATTCGGGAAATTCATGACACTAGATGAGCGTTCAGCAGGGCGCAGCGCCGGTTTCGCGGGCCAGCCCGAGGCGGCCGAGGCCCTCCGGCGCTTCCTCGTCGACGCCGCGCGGTCTCGCCGCGTCGTGATTCGGTCCCTCCTGATCGACGACCGTCCGGCTGCCTGCCAGCTCACGGTCCAGGTACAAGACACCTTGTACCTGATGAGGACTGCCTACGACGACTCGCTGCAGCATCTGAGCCCGGGGGACATCCTCATGGCAGAGCTCATCTCCAAGGCGTGTGACGATCCCACCATCAACCGGATCGACTGTTGGGAGCGGGGTTGGCACGATCGCTGGGCCAGCGTCATCGCGCCGATGTTCCGCCTCGTCGCTTTCAACCATCGCTCGGCGAGCGGGCTAGCGGCAAAGGCTGTGTGGAGGAGTCTCGCGACCCTCAACATCCAGCCGAGCAGTCTCGGCTCTTAGCTGCCGGCCGGGTTCTCGCGAGCAGGCTGTTGGGCTGAAGGCCAGTCAGGTTGTCGTTTTTCGACGAAGGCCGCGATGCCTTCGCGGCGATCCGACGAGCTCGCCGCCTCCGTCCAAGCCACGTGCTCCAGCTCGAGTCCGTCGCTGAGGGAGCGGCCGGCTCCGAGCCGGATGGCTCTTTTGGCAGCCCGACTGGCGACCGGGGAGTTGGCGGCGATCTGGTGGGCCAGTGCGAGGGCCTCGGCGCGAGCTCTCGCAGCTGGGACGCGACGATCGACTAGGCCGAGGTGGAACGCCTCGTCAACATCTACGCGCCGGCCTGTGAGGACGAGGTCGATCGCCGTGGCCGATCCGGCCCGCCTCGAGACCAGCTGCGTGCCACCGCCACCTGGGACAAGACCGACAGATACCTCCGGCAGGCCGAGGACCGCAGTCGTGTCGGCGACGATGAGATCGCACGAGAGGGCGATTTCGAAGCCACCTCCAAGGGCATAGCCCGCGACGGCGGCGATAGTGGCGACAGGGATCGACAAGAGCCCGGTGAACATGGCGCTTATGAGCGGGCGCTGATCGATCATCTCGGCGTCGCTGAACCCGTTGCGCTCCTTCAAGTCCGCCCCGACGCAAAAGGCCCGCTCGCTCGAGGACGAGATGATAACTGCGCGCACGCCCGCGTCTTCGGCGACCTGCGTGGCGATCTGAGCGATCTCGATTGCCATGGTACTCGAGATGGCGTTCAGCTGGGCCGGCCGGTCGAGCACGATCTCGGCGAGGTGGTCGTCCCGGCGCAACTCGACGAGAGCGGAGTTCGCGGCTTGGCTCATCACGGGGAGGTTAACGTTTCGTCCGAAGCTGGCGCGGCACATGGCCGAGTCGAGGAGGGGCGTACAGCTTGTACGACGAAACAGTTCGAGCTGCGGACCCGGATGTAGGCACGAAAGCGCCGGGGCCAAGTTTGCGCGAGCTCACCGCAGAGTTGCGAGAGCGCCTCTCGGTCATCCGACAAGGTGGCCTTCAACCGGCGCGCGAGCGCCACCTGGCACGCAACAAGCTGCTCGCCCGCGAGCGCATAGACCGCCTCGTCGACCCCGGGTCGCCGTTTTTGGAGCTGTCGCCACTGGCCGGATACGAGCTGTACGGCGAAGAGCTCCCCGCCGCTGGTCTCATTACCGGGGTGGGACGCGTCTGTGACAGGGCGTGCATGATCGTCGCCAACGACGCGACCGTCAAAGGCGGGACGTATTTCCCGGTCACGGTGAAAAAGCACCTTCGCGCACAGCAGATCGCGGCCGAGAACCGCCTTCCTTGCTGTTATCTGGTCGACTCAGGTGGTGCCTACCTGCCCTTGCAGGCCGAGGTGTTCCCCGACCGCGAGCACTTCGGCCGTATCTTCTTCAACCAGGCGAGGATGTCGGCTGCCGGGATCGCTCAGCTCGCGGCGGTGATGGGCTCGAGCACTGCGGGCGGTGCCTATGTCCCGGCCATGTGCGACGAGAACGTGATCGTCGCCGGGCAGGGGACGATTTTTCTGGGCGGGCCGCCTCTGGTCAAAGCCGCCACGGGTGAGGTCGTGACTGCCGAAGAGCTAGGCGGCGGCGAGGTGCATGCCCGTCTGTCGGGGGTAGTGGACCACCTCGTGGCTGACGACGCCGAGGCGATCTCGGTCCTCCGCTCGATAGTCGACACCCTGGAGCCTGCAGCCGTGGCGCCTTCGGAGCGGATCGAACCGGCGGAGCCGTTGGAGGACCCGGCGGGAGTCTACGACGTGGTCCCGGGAGACCTTCGCACCGTATATGACGTACGTGAGGTGATTCGCCGCATAGTTGACCGCTCCGCACTCACCGAATTCAAAGCTCTCTACGGTCCGACCCTTGTCTGCGGATTCGCGAGGATCTACGGCTACCGGGTCGCGATAGTCGCTAACAACGGGATTCTTTTCAGTGAAGCGGCATTGAAGGGCGCCCAATTCATCGAACTGTGCGCCCAGCGCAAGATCCCCATCGTCTTTTTGCAGAACATCGCCGGATTCATGGTCGGGCGCGAGTACGAAGCCCGGGGCATCGCAAAGGACGGAGCCAAGCTCGTCACTGCTGTCGCGTGTGCCGCGGTGGCGAAGTTCACTGTCATCATCGGGGGCTCGTTCGGTGCCGGCAACTACGCGATGTGCGGGCGCGCCTATGACCCGAGGCTCTTGTTCATGTGGCCGAACGCGCGCATATCGGTCATGGGAGGCGATCAGGCGGCGACAGTGCTCGGTTCGGTCGGGCGTCCTGGGACCTCGCCAGAGCGCGACGGCGAGCCTGGCGAAGCCTTGCGCACCACCTACGAGCGGGAGGGCTCTGCTTACTATTCGAGCGCGCGGTTGTGGGACGACGGCGTGATCGACCCGGCCGACACCCGCCGGGTGCTCGGGATCGGGCTCGAGATCGCTGCCGGGGTCCCTACAGAGGCGACCCGCTTTGGGATCTTTAGGATGTGAGAGCCGAGTTGCGCTACCAAAGACTCCTTGTCGCCAATCGGGGTGAGATCGCGACCCGGGTCATCGAAGCGGCACGTGGTCTTGGCCTTTCGACAGTGGCCGTATATTCCGATGCGGACCGAAACGCCCCCTACCTCGGCCTTGCCGATGTGGCAGTGCCGATCGGACCTTCTCTAGCGGCAGGGTCCTATCTGAGCCCGTCCGCCCTGATCGCGGCCGCGAAGCTCACTTCGGCGACAGCGGTTCATCCGGGCTACGGCTTTTTGTCAGAAAGCGCTTTTTTCGCCCGGGCGTGTGCCGAGGCAGGCCTTGTCTTTGTCGGTCCGCCGGCGCCTGTCATTGAGAAGATGAGCAGGAAGAGCGAGGGACGTCGCATCGCCGAGAAGGCCGGGCTTCGGGTCCTTCCTGCTGTCGAGGACACCAATGACGACGAGCTCGTCGCGTCGGTGGTGAGCCAGGTCGGTTTCCCTGCCCTTATAAAGGCTGTGGCCGGGGGCGGGGGAAAGGCAATGCATCTCGTCGCCGACGAAACCGAGCTGCGCTCGGCCCTGGCCTCGGCCCGGCGCGAGGCCGAGGGGGCATTCGGGGACGGCGCGGTGATGGTGGAGCGCTTTGTCGAGCATGGTCGCCACATCGAGGTGCAGGTGGCCGCCGACGAGGCCGGCAATGTCGTTCATCTCTTCGAGCGCGACTGCTCGGTGCAACGCCGGCACCAAAAGGTCATTGAAGAGGCGCCGGCGCCGAGCATCGACAGGTCCCTTCGCGAACGGCTCCTTGTCGACGCAGTGCGCCTGGCGAGCTCTGTCGGCTACATCAACCTCGGCACCGTCGAGTTTCTCGTCGCGGACGAGACGGCCTACTTCTTGGAGATGAACACCCGTCTCCAGGTCGAGCACCGCGTCACCGAGGCTGTCACAGGGCTCGACCTCGTCCGCCTGCAGCTCGAGGTTGCCCAAGGTCTACCGCTCGGGTTCACCCAGGCCGAAGTCGTCTGCGAGGCTCACGCAATCGAGGTCCGGGTTTATGCCGAGGATCCCGAGGCAGGCTTTCTGCCCCAAGCCGGGACCCCGAGCTTCGTCCGACTCTCCCGCCACGCCCTCGTCGACGCGTCGATCAACGAGGGGCATGCCGTCACGACCTTTTACGACCCGATGCTCGCCAAGATCATCGTCGCCGGCCCGTCGCGCGAGGCGGCACGTGAGCGGCTGGTGCGTGCGCTCGATGAGAGTGCCATATTCGGCTTGCGCACGAATCTTGGCTTTTGCAGGCGACTTGTGGCCTCCCAAGGCTTCGCCGAAGGTGCCATTGACGTCAACACCTTGGACCGTGGGCAGTTGCCTGCCTCGCAGGCCGAGGCTACGGTCGCCCTTGCCGTCGCCGGTCACATATTGGCGGGTCGTGGACATGACTCACCGCTCGGTTCAAGTGACGGTTGGCGCCTGAGCGGTCCGTCAGCGCCCGTGATGCTTCGCTTTGGCGCGGAGGGGGGCGAACATGTCGTCGTCGTCGATGACGCGATGGGCACTGTGGGTTGCGGGGAGCATGTCTTTGCCTTCGAAGTGCTCGAAGGTTCTGAGAGCTGGCTGCGCTGCTCGATTGACGGCTCGGTCGGCCTGTTCCACTTCGTCGCTGGGCGCGCCAGTGTCACGATCGGCTACAGGGGCTCGACCTATGGCTTCGAGCTCTGGCGCCCGACGGCGGTTGCCTCCCCGACCGGCCTCG
>JBEKVJ010000043.1:0-11252 GCA_049514105.1 Acidimicrobiales bacterium | reverse complement strand
GACCTCATAAGTGCTCCCATGCCTGGCGTTGTGCTCGAGCTCAGCGCGAAGGCCGGGGCGAGCGTGCACGAAGCTGAGGTGCTGGCCGTACTCGAATCTATGAAGATGGAATTCCCCCTTCGCGCGCCTCGCGACGCGATCGTGGCCGGGGTGTATGTGACCGAAGGCGACCACGTCGAGCTCGACGCTCTGCTCATTCGTCTCGAGTCTTCAGACGCCCTCGAGCACACCGAGGAAGGGACATGAGCGTGCCGGGCAGGGTCAATTCAAAAAAGGGGCGTCTCGATCGTCGTCTTTTGTCGATGGAGGGGTTGGTGCGCGAGGTCAAGGTGTACGAGGTCTCGCCGCGTGACGGCTTGCAGAACGAAAGCGTCGTCGTTCCGGTCGCGACCAAGCTCGAGTTCATCTCGCGCCTTTTGAGAGCCGGGCTCTCCTGCATAGAAGTGACGAGCCTGGTACGTCCCGACTGGGTGCCCCAGCTCGCCGACGGCGACGAGCTCCTGGCACGGCTCGATCGCCCCGAGGGTGTACGCCTCGGCGTGCTCGTCCCCAACCTTCGCGGCCTCGAGCGCGCCATGGCGGCATCGGTTCGTGAGATCGCTCTGTTCGCGAGCGCGACCGAGTCCTTCGCTATGGCGAACCTGCACCGGAGCCGGCGCGAGTCGATGGCGATCTTCGCCGAGGTGGCGGCGAAGGCCCGTGAGGCCGCGATGGCTGTACGCGGCTATGTCTCTATGTGCTTCGGCGACCCGGACGAAGGCCCCGTCGCTCCGGGCGAGGTCGTCGGAGTCGTGAGTGAGTTGTTCGAGATGGGCTGCTACGAGGTCAGTATCGCTGACACGATCGGGGTGGCTGCGCCGTCTCAGGTCCTCGAGATGTTGGACGCGCTCGAGCGGGCGGGGATCGAAACAACTTCTCTCGCAGTCCACTTCCACGACACCTACGGCCAGGCGCTCACGAACACCTTCGCCGCCCTCACCGCTGGGGTGGGCACAATCGACTCGTCCGCGGGTGGGCTCGGCGGCTGTCCCTATGCGAAGAGCGCCACGGGCAATCTCGCCACTGAGGACCTGGTGTTCATGCTCGACGGCCTCGGGGTAAGGACCGGCATCGAGCTCGGCGCGCTCGTCGAGACGTCGAAGTGGATGGCTGCACAACTGGGCCGGCCGTCACCCTCGAGGGTCGTCAGCGCGATGGGGGAGGAGAGAACAAAGTGAGTGCCGAGTTCGATCACCGACTTCCAGAGGTGCTTGCCGAGTTTCAAGGCGTCGTCCGCCGCTTCGCGCTCGAGGAGATCGCGCCGGTGATCGGTGAGCTTTACGAGCGCGGGGAGTTCCCCTACGGCATCGTCGCGAAGATGGCGACGATGGGGCTGTTCGGCCTGCCCTTCCCCGAACAGTACGGGGGGATGGGAGCCGGTCCGCTTGCTTTGCCCATCGCCTTGGAGGAGCTCGCTCGCGTCGACTCGTCGGTCGCGATCACCCTCGAGGCCGCCATCAGCCTGTCGGCGATGCTCATCTTCCGTTTCGGTACCGAGGATCAGCGCCAGCGTTACCTGCCGTCGCTTGCCAACGGCGAGAAGCTCGCCGCTTTCGCCCTCACCGAGCCCGGGGGCGGTTCTGACGCCGCGGCCTTGAGGACTGTCGCCCGCCGGGAGGGCAACGAGTACGTACTGAACGGGACCAAAGCGTTCATCACGAACTCGGGGACAGACATCACCTCTGTTCTGATCGTCGCGGCCGTGACAGGGAGCCAAGCAGGCGGGCGCTCGGAGATCTCCTCTTTCATAGTCCCGGCCGGCACACCGGGCCTAGTTGTCGGAAAGAAGTACTCGAAGGTCGGGTGGCTTGCCTCCGATACACACGAGGTGGCGCTCTCGGACTGCCGGGTGCCCTCGGACAACCTCTTGGGCCTCGAGGGCCGCGGCTATGCCCAGTTCCTCGAAATCCTCGACGAGGGCCGCATCGGCGTCGCCGCCATCGCCGTCGGGCTCGCGCAGGGATGTGTGGACGAGTCGATCCGTTACTGTTCCGAGCGCGAGGCCTTCGGGCACCGAATCGGGGAGTACCAGGCGATCCGCTTCAAGATCGCCGACATGGAGGCTCGCACGCACACGGCCCGCCTCGCCTACCTGCAAGCCGCCTCCAGGCATGCGCACGGCGAGCCTTACAAGAAGGAGGCGGCCATCGCCAAGCTTGTCGCTTCTGAGGCCGCGGTGCTGAACGCCCGCGAGGCGACGCAGATCTTCGGGGGCTACGGGTTCGTGAACGACACGCCCGTCGGCCGGTTCTGGCGTGACGCGAAGATCCTCGAGATCGGCGAGGGCACGAGCGAGGTGCTGCGGATGCTCATTGCCCGCGAGCTGGGTGTGGGCAACCCCGAAAGATGAGCGAGCTGTTATGGGAGCCGTCGGAGCAAAGGCGCCGCTCCTCGCTTCTCGCCCGGTATCTGGAGTCGCTTTTGAGCGACGGCCTCGGGCCTTTTGCTAGCTACGACGAGCTGTGGCGGTGGTCGGTCACCGACCTCGAAGGCTTCTGGGCATCGATCTGGCGCTTTTTCGAGCTGGGGTCTCCGGCTCCCGCCGAGGTGCTGTCGAGCAGACAGATGCCCGGTTGCAGGTGGTTCCCCGGAACCAGCCTTAACTACGCCGAGCGTGCCCTCTCCGGACGCGGAAAAAGCGCCGGGCGGCCGGCGGTCATCTCGTTGTCGCAGACACGCGGCCCGGTCCAGGTTTCCTGGGACTCTTTGTCCGACGCCGTGGCGAGGGTGCGCGCAGGGCTGGTCAACCTCGGCGTGGGCAAGGGCGACCGTGTCGTCGGCTACCTCCCCAATATCGCCGAGACCATCGTGGCATTCCTCGCGACCGCAGGCATCGGGGCCGTATGGTCGTCGTGCCCGCCCGAGTTCGGTCCCCACAGCGTCTTGGAGCGGTTCTGCCAGCTCGAGCCGAAGGTGCTCCTCGGCGTCGACGGCTACCGCTACGGCGAGAAGACCATTGATCGCACTGAGGAGTTGGCGGCGATCCGCGAGGGGCTCGCGTCGCTCGAGGCAACTGTCACTTTGAGCTATCTAGGTCGCAAACCGCCGGCGGGCACGATCGGATGGGATCTCCTCTCGTCCTCGGAAAAGGCCCCCGAAGTCGTCCCGGTCCCTTTCGATCACCCGCTGTACGTGCTGTTTTCCTCAGGCACAACGAGAAAGCCGAAGGCCATAGTCCATGGCCACGGCGGGATCGTGCTCGAGCACCTGAAGGCCGTCGGTCTCCAAGGCGACGTGTCGGCGGCGGACCGGTTCTTCTGGTACTCGACCACCGGCTGGATGATGTGGAACTTCCTCGTCTCGGGGCTGCTTGTTGGTGCGACGGTCGTGTGCTTCGACGGGGATCCGGGCTATCCGGACCTGTCGGCGCTCTGGTCAATGGCGGCTGAGAACGAGGTCTCGTATTTCGGCACGAGCGCCCCGTACCTCATGGCTTGTCGGCGCAAGGGTCTGCGGCCCGGCCGCGAGTTCGATCTGTCGCGGGTCCGTTCAGTCGGCTCGACCGGCTCGCCGCTCCCAGCGGACGGCTACCGCTGGGTCTACACCGAGGTAGGCGCGGACCTGCAGCTGGCCTCCGTGAGCGGAGGTACCGACGTGTGCACGCCTTTTGTTGGCGCGAGTCCCTTCCACCGTGTCCATGCCGGACGTATCCCGTGCCGCTATCTCGGCGCGGCGGTAGAGGCGTACTCTCCCGACGGACGGCCGATGATCGGAGAGGTCGGCGAGCTTGTCCTCACCGCGCCCATGCCCTCCATGCCGCTCGGGCTTTGGGGCGACAGCGACGGCGTGCGCTACCGGGCTACGTACTTCGACAGGTTCCCCGGCGTATGGCACCACGGCGACTGGATCACCGTTTTCGACGACGGGTCGTGCGAGATCACGGGTCGTTCCGACTCCACGCTTAATCGAGGTGGAGTCCGGATTGGCACCGGTGAGCTGTACGCGGTCGTGGAAGCGATCGACGCCATAGAGGACAGCCTCGTGCTCCACCTGGAGGACCCGGAGGGCGGACCCGGCCGCATAGCGCTCTTTGTCGTGCTCGCAGACGGAGTCGAACTTGACGACATCCTCATCGGGCGCATTCGTGCCGAGCTTTCAGCACAGCTCTCCCCGCGCCATGTGCCGGACATCTTCCAGGCGGTGCCCCGTATACCGCGCACGCTTTCGGGCAAGAAGCTCGAGGTGCCCCTCAAGCAGATCCTGATGGGGGCCAAAGCCGACAAGGTCGCAAGCTCCGGATCGCTTTTGGACCCGGTTTCACTAGAGGAGTTCCTCGCCTCGGCTCTGCCCGCGATCGCAGGCGGCCAGGAAGCTCAAACCAAGGGCGCGCGTCCTTAACGGTCCGGGCGAGCGGTGGAGTCGGGTTGGTGGGCCGCTGGGCCAGGAGGTCAGGCGTTGGCCCTGTCTGTGCAAAGATGCCTCGGCGCGGCGGAACATCCTCGGTAAAATTAGAGGTCCGAACAACTGATTGGGGGGGGGCAGCATGGCAGCGCTCGAGCGCAAGGGCTTCGACGAAGCTGACGAGACACGAGCCTTTGTCGAAAAGGGCCACGTGGAACTGGTCAACATCGGGGGAGGTGTCGTGGGTCGTGCGACCTTCGAGCCCGGCTGGAAGTGGTCGGACCACGTCAAGCCGATCGCCGGCACCGAAAGCTGCCAGGCGGCTCACTTCGGCTACGTCGTCTCCGGCCACCAGAGGATCGTCATGGACGACGGCTCCGAGCTCGACATCCATCCCGGCGATGTCGTCTTCATCCCGGGCGGCCACGACGGTTGGACTGTAGGTGACGAGCCTTGTGTCGTGCTGGACTTCGCAGGAATGGCCAGCTACGCGAAGCCGAGCTGATAGAGGGCGAAGTGGGCCGCGCGACAACTGCCCGGGCCGCGCTAGACCGGCATCGTGGCTGACTCCTTGGACCCGCCGTCGGGGCCCTCCGATGAAATGCAGACACGCCTAAGCGGCCTCAGTCCTGTCGATCCCTTCGCGACACCGATCGAGGAGCGTCGCTCAGATAGGCGTTTTCGGGGCCACCTCGTCGCCCCGGTGACGGTCTGGACCGCTGCTTCGGCCAACCGGCGCGCGGGGCTGACGGTCTCGTCCATGCTCATTGCAGAGGGTGACCCCGCCGAGGTGCTCGGGCTCATTGATCCGCTGTCGAGCCTGTTCGACGTGCTCGTCGAGCGAGGGTGCTTCGCGATCCACGTGCTGGGCACAGGCGAGCAGCGACTTGCCGGCATGTTCGCGGGCGCATATCCCCTCGACGCCTTCGACGAGGTCGAGATCGCCGACGGCGAATTCGGACCGACCATCCCGGGTGCTCGTCACCGCCTCGGTTGCCACCTCGTCGGATCCGAGGAGGTGGGCTTCGCAATGCTCGTGCGAGGCCGCGTCGACGCCCTCGAGATCTCGCCTGAGGCGGCTCAACCGCTCGTGCGTTACCGAGGCCGCTACCGCAAGCTCTCAGCTGAGGACCGAGGCTTTCTCAGCTGAAGCGATGTCAGCCACGACTCGGTCCGGCGCAGCCACGACGCGCTCGCGCGGCGATAGCTCGCCCAGCCAAGCTCGCTCGAAGCCCCGAGACCGCCGTGCCTACGCGCTGGCCGGAAGCTAGAGGCTCGCAACGGCCGGGATGATCTTGTCCCTGTAGGCCTCGAATGTCTCGGGGGTCTTGTCGTGCATCAGGTACATGGCGAACTGGTCGACGCCGATCTCCGCGAGCTCGCGGAGCCGTTCGATGTGCTGTTCGGCGGGCCCGAGCAGGCAGAAGCGGTCCACGATGTAGTCGGGGACGAAGTCGACTGACGGATTGCCCGCTCGTCCGTGATGGCTGTAGTCATAACCCTGACGATCCCTGACGTAGTCGGTGAGGGCCCGGGGCACCTCGGAGGACTCCCCGTAGCGTGCCACGAGGTCGGCGACATGGTTGCCGACCATCCCCCCGAACCAGCGGAGCTGTTCGCGCTGATGGGCGAGGTCGACGCCCACATAGGCCGGCGCCGCCACACAGATCGTGAGCTCGCCCGGGTCGCGGCCCGCCGCTTTAGCCGCTGCGCGCACTGACTCGATCGTCCAACGGGCGATGTCGGGGTCGGCGACCTGCAAGATGAGCCCGTCCGCGCGCTCACCGATCACCTGCAGGGCCTTCGGTCCGTAACCCGCGCCCCATACGGGAAGGCGGCTGTCGGAGGCCCATGGCAACTTGACGTTCACCCCGTTCAAGATCGCCTCGCGGCCCTCGGCGAGCTCTTTTATGGCGGTGATCGCCTCGGCGAAGGTCTGCATGCTCGTGGGTTTGCGCCCGATGACGCGCAGTGCCGAGTCACCGCGCCCGATGCCGCAGACAGTCCGGTTACCGAACATGTCGTTCAAGGTCGCGAATATCGAGGCGGTCACCGACACGTCTCGCGTGGCGGGGTTCGTGACCATCGGGCCTACCTGGATATGCGAGGTAGCAGAGAGGATGTTGGCGTAGATGACGAAGGGCTCCTGCCACAACACGCACGAGTCGTAGGTCCACACGTGACTGAAGCCGGCCTGCTCGGCTTGGCGGGCCCGCTCTATCACCCAGCTCGCTGGTGGGTCGGTCTGGAGGACGACTCCTATGTTCATGCTCGCACCGCCTTATCGCAGGGCCTGGAACAGGCCGCGAGAGACGAACCGTCCGTGGCCAGCCTCGCCCGTGTAGGCCCCGGCGGCGATTATCCGCCGCCCGCGGGAGAACACCATGTCGACGCGGCCTTGGATCTCCATGCCTTCATAACACGAGTAGTCGACGGCCATGTGATGGGTCGAAGCTGAGATCGTCTGTGTCGCGGCCGGGTCGTAGATCACGATGTCGGCGTCCGAGCCGGGAGCGACGGCTCCTTTTTGTGGGTAGAGGCCGAACATCTTCGCCGGGTTGGTCGAGGTGACCTCCACCCAGCGAGGGAGGGTTATCTCGCCCGAGACGACACCCTGGTAGATGAGATCCATGCGGTTCTCGACGCCTGGGAGGCCGTTCGGGATCTTGGTGAAGTCGCCGCGGCCGAGCTCTTTTTGTTCGACGAAGCAGAACGGACAGTGGTCCGTAGAGACGATCGACAGGTCGTCTGTCCGCAGGCCGCGCCACAGCTGAGCCTGGTGCTCTCGCGGCCTGAGGGGCGGCGTGCAGACGAATTTGGCCCCTTCGAAGCCGGGGCGCGCCATGTCGTCTTGGGACAGGAACAGGTATTGCGGGCAGGTCTCGGCGAAGGTGTTCTGTCCGCGGTCTCGGGCCTCCACGACTGCGGCGAGGGCCGGCGCAGAGGACAAGTGCACGATGTAGAGGGGCGCTTTGGTCACCTGTGCGAGGCGGATGGCGCGCGAGGCCGCCTCGCCTTCCATCTCGGCCGGGCGGGTCAGCCCGTGGAAGACAGGGTCGGTCTGGCCGCGGGCGAGGGCGGAGGCGACGATGGCGTCGATGGCGATGCCGTTCTCGGCGTGGACCATGACGAGGGCACCGTTGTTCGTCGCCCTGGTCATGGCTTGGAGGATCTCCTTGTCGGTGGCATAGAAGACCCCGGGGTAGGCCATGAAGAGCTTGAAGCTCGTGACACCTTGGGCGACAAGGGTGTCCATCTCTTTCAACGAGGACTCGTTGACGTCCGAGATGATGGCGTGGAGGGAGTAGTCGACAGCGCACACGCCCTCGGCCTTGGACTGCCATGTGTCGACGCCGGCGAGAAGCGACCCGCCCTTGGTTTGAATTGCAAAGTCGATGATCATCGTCGTGCCGCCCCACGCCGCCGCCCGCGTGCCGGTCTCGAAGGTGTCGGCCGAGGTCGTGCCACCGAAGGGCATGTCCATATGGGTGTGGGCGTCGATGCCACCCGGCACGACGTACTTGTCCGTCGCGTCGACAATCAGGTCGGCATCTTGTTGCCAGCTCTCCGAAAGCCCGGAGAAGCCGGCGGCAAGGGCAGCTACCTTCTCGTCTTGGACCAAGACGTCCATCTTGCTAGCGCCGTCGGGCGTGACGAGAGTGCCTCCTTTGATCACGGTGCGCATTCTCAGGCCCCACAGAGCTGGTCGTAGGTATCCGGCCTGCGATCCCTATAAAAAGCCCAGATGCGGCGTACCTCGTCTATCAGAGCGAGATCGAGATCGCGCACGACGACGGTTTCGTCGACATCGGAGGCGACCTCGCCTACGAACTGGCCGCGGGGGTCGACGAAGTAGGACTGGCCGTAGAACTCGTTGGTCCCGAGCGGCTCTGTTCCCACCCGGTTGATCGTTCCCACGAAGTACTCGTTGGCCACAGCGGCCGCGGGCTGCTCCAGGCGCCACAGGTACTCCGAGAGCCCCCTGCTCGTCGCCGAAGGGTTGAAGACGATCCGGGCACCCGCGAGTCCAAGAGCCCGCCAGCCTTCAGGGAAGTGGCGCTCGTAGCAGATATAGACGCCGATCCGGCCGATGGCGGTGTCGAAGACCGGGTAGCCGAGGTTACCGGGACGGAAATAGAACTTCTCCCAGAAGCCCGAGACCTGAGGTATGTGGTTCTTGCGGTGCTTTCCGAGGTATCTGCCGTTTGCGTCGATGACGGCGGCGGTGTTGTAGAAGATCCCTGGCTGGTCCACTTCGTAGAGAGGCACAATGAGACCGACGCCGAGCTCTCGCGCGAGATCCATGAACTGGCGGACCGTCGGGCCGTCGGGGACGGCCTCGGCGAAGTCGTACCACTCGCCGTCTTGGACCTGGCAGAAATAAGGACCGTTGAACAGCTCCTGTAGACAGACGACCTTGGCCCCTGCGGCGGCGGCTTGTTGGACCGAACCGATCGCGTTCTTGGTCATCGTGCCCTTGTCGCCGGCCCACTGGGCCTGAACCAAGGCCGCCCGCACCAAATCAGCCATGACGTCCCCCTTCGCGCCGGTTGTGTCCGGAAACACTCGCGCCGGAGCCAATCGCTGTCAACGGCGCGCGGAGGCACCTGAGTGGAGCAAGATGAGCCTCGCGCAGGCATCTTGAGAGGGGAGGCCGGGATGGTTCAGCAGGTACGGGCAGTCATCGCCCGCGAGAAACGAGCACCAGTGGAGATGACGACGATCCTCGTGCCGGACCCTGGTCCCGGTGAGGCGCTCGTGCGGGTCCAAGCGTGCGGCGTTTGCCACACGGACCTGCACTACCGAGAAGGTGGGATCAACGACGACTTCCCCTTCCTTTTGGGCCATGAGGCGGCTGGAATTGTCGAAGCCGTCGGGCTGGGTGTCAGCTCTGTCGCGGTGGGGGATTTCGTCGTGCTCAACTGGCGGGCGGTCTGTGGCCAATGCCGGTCGTGTTTACGGGGCAGACCTCAGTACTGCTTTTCCACCCACAACGCCACCCAGAAGATGACGCTCGCCGACGGCACCGTGCTCTCACCAGCACTTGGAATCGGGGCATTTTCGGAGAAGACGCTCGTGGCTGCCGGCCAGTGCACCAAGGTGGACGCCCGCGCCCGGCCGGAAGTCGCGGGCCTGCTCGGCTGCGGTGTCATGGCAGGTTTCGGGGCTGCGATGTTCACCGGCGAGGTCGGCTTCGGGGACTCGGTGGCCGTGTTCGGTTGCGGAGGCGTCGGTTGCGCGGCGATATCCGGTGCGCGCCTAGCCGGGGCTTCGACGATTATCGGTGTGGACATCGACGCTCGCAAGCTCGAGGTCGCCAAACAGTTCGGGGCCACCCATAGCGTGAACTCCTCTGAGGACGACGCCGTCGAGGCGATCCGGGCGCTCACGCATGGCAACGGCGCGAACGTCTGCATCGAGGCCGTCGGCAACGCGAAGGTCATGGAGCAGGCGTTCTTTGCGCGCGACCTCGCCGGAACGCTGGTTCAAGTCGGGGTACCGACGCCCGAGATGCGCATCGAGCTTCCGATGATCGAGTTCTTCGGGCGCGGCGGGCAGCTCAAGCCGAGCTGGTACGGGGACTGCCTTCCCGCGCGCGACTTCCCGATGCTTATCGATCTCTACCTGAGCGGGCGGGTAGATCTCGACCGTTTCGTGTCCGAGACGATCGGCCTCGATGCGATCGAGCAGGCCTTTGGCCGCATGCAACGCGGAGAGGTCCTCCGCTCGGTGGTCGTGATCTCGGTCTGAGGAGTCTCTCAGGCAGGATCGGGCGGCGGCGTCGCTTGGAAGGCGCTTGCAGCTCCGGGCCGGGCTGTCTCACGCCGAGAGCTCTCCGTGGTCGCGGTGGCGGCGTCGGCCAGCTTTGGCTGGGATGACTTCGATGTGCCCACTCCCCGTCTCAGCTCGACATGGGGGATGAACCAGGACGCGAAAAAGGCGATGAGCCCGATCGGTGCCGCGATGATGAACACGGTCTGGATCGACTGGGCATAGGCGGCGCTGATGCCGTGGTGCACAGCTGCTGGGAGCTTGTCCAAGATCGCAGGCGTGAGCCCGGCGATGTTCAGACCCGTGGGCAGCTTCGCGCCATGGAGGTGGCGCACCAGGTTGCCGACGAGCACGTTGGAGAAGATGGCACCGAATATCGCCGCTCCGAAGGACCCGCCGATCGAGCGGAAGAAGGTCGCGCCCGAGGTGGCGACACCGAGCTCGGAATACGGGACGGCGTTTTGGACCACGAGGACGAGCACCTGCATGACCGCTCCGAGGCCCATTCCGAGTACGACCATGTAGAAGGCCGCCGCGGCCGAACTCGTTCCCACCCCCATACGCGAAAGGAGCAGGAGACCGAGGGTGACGCCAGCGGTCCCGATGATGGGGAAGATCCGGTAGCGGCCTGTCCGGCTGATGAACTGCCCCGACCCGATCGACACGACCAACAGCCCCGCCATGAGCGGCAGCAGCTGCAACCCGGAAATAGTTGGTGACTCTCCGCGCACGATCTGGAAGAACGACGGCAGGTACGTGATCGCCCCGAACATGGCAAAGCCGACGATGAAACCGGCGAAGTTCGCCACCGAGAACGTGCGGATCGAGAACAAGTGCAGCGGGAGCACCGGTTCGGTGGCATGGCGTTCGACGATCACGAAGATCGCGCTGAGTACTACCCCGGCGGTTGCCAGGCCGATGATCTGAGCTGACCGCCACGGATAGGTCGTTCCGCCGAGGCTCGTAAAGAGCACGAGGCAGCCTGTCGCCAGCACCAAGAACACGGTCCCGAGGTAGTCGATGACGTGATGGACCCGGCGAAGGTGGCCCGGAACGCGGCTCGCCACGACAGCGAGGGCGACAGCACCGATCGGGATGTT
>JBEKVJ010000042.1:0-28991 GCA_049514105.1 Acidimicrobiales bacterium | reverse complement strand
TGCTTTGGGGCGGCCTCGTTCTGCCATCGCTACCTCCCATCGTCGTCGATGGAAGGAGCAACGCGCCGGACAGGAGGAAAATTCCTATATCTGAAAGAATCTCCGACTCACGACACTAGGAGAGTGCAGTCATAACCCCGCTCAGGTCCGGGCACGGACCTAAGCTCGTGGTCTAGAAGACCCCCTCACCGTTTTCGGTGCCGCCGATCCGGATAGCTGGGGCGACAGAGAGAGGATCAGATGCCAGCCACTTACGACGACGCCGCCCTCATCCTGCAGATCGTCCGGTGGGGATCGGAGATGGGTATCGACGACGCAGGGCAGTCGATTTTCGCAGACGAGTTCGACGCCAAGAAGGCATCCGCGGATGATCTGCCAGTTGCACAGATGCTGTCGTTCTTCGAGACTCTCGGCACGCTCGTCAAGCACGGCATACTCGACAAAGCGCTCGTGCTGGACCTCTGGTGGGTGGGGGGCACCTGGGCGCGAGTGGGGCCGGCGGCATTGCGAGAGCGGGCGCGACTCGGCGAGCCGAGGCTTTATGAGAACTACGAGGCGCTGGCTGCCGGCGAGTGATCCCGTCTGAAGGGCCTCTGGCAGGTTCTTAGGGCTAATCGCCCAGGTTCATATCGCCACTGACGTGCGGACTTCGAGCAGCTCCAAGCAAGCCGAGCGGATCGGGCCGATCTGTCCGCATTTCGGGCAGATGAACATATGACCCACGATGCCATCATCGACAGGCCCGTTGTAGCCGCAGGTGCACGCGACTATGAGCGCGGCGGGCTCGACTTCGAGGACGGCACCTTCGAGCGGCGTCGCCGTCGTCATCATGACGAAAGCCTGCTGCAGTTCGCCGTCAGTGTCGGGAAGCGAACAGCGCACGCGGACGAGCGAAACCGGCTCACCGTCCGCGCGCCGGCAACACTCGTCGACCAGCTCGGCTACGAGCGAGAGCTCATGCACTAGCTGGCCTGTGCTGGTTGATGACTTCGATCACCGTGTCGACGAGCTCGCTCATGGCCGCTCCGACAGGCGCCGAGAGCTCAGTCCCCGCATCGGTGTCCGCGACCTTGATGCTCACCTGAACGGCCGGTGGCGCCTGGCCGAACAGGGTATTGGCGAGCTGGAGCAGCCTCGCCGGGTCGACATGATGAGAGAAGACCGAACCCGAGACCGGCTCACGCAAAAGCTCGTGGCTCGACACAGCCCCGGCCACCCCGGGCTTCTCGGAGGCGTCGACGAGCACTAGGAGCCTCGCCTGGCTCACGTCTTCTGCCAGCTCCGGCGTCAGCTGGTGAAGGGCGAGCACCCGCGCCCCAGCTGCGCGATCGTCTTCTGCCAAGAGTTCAGCTGCATGCCAGCCCGCACCGTCGTCGCCGCGCAGCGGGTTCCCGTAGCCGATGACGAGGACGTCTTGTGCGACGCTCACCTAGCCAACTCGTCGAGGACCTGCCCGTTGGCGCCGAGCAGCTGGATCTCGAGCGGCATCTCGCCGATAGCGTGCGTCGAACAGCTCAGGCACGGGTCGAAGCAGCGGATCACGGCTTCGACCCTGTTGAGCATTGGCTCGGGGATCTGAGTGCCGTGCACGTACTTGCGGGCAACGTCTAGGACGCCCCGGTTCATCGCCATGTTGTTGTGGCCCGTGGCGATGATGAGGTTGGCCCATTCGACCGATCCGTTGGCGTCGACGCGGTAGTGGTGCAAGAGGGTGCCTCGCGGCGCCTCTGAGACTCCAACGCCTTCGGAGCGGTTGGGCTCGGCGACGGCCCTCACCCGCTCGTCGAGGATCTCGGGGTGAGACAGGTTCGCAGCGATGGAGTTGATCGCGTCGAGGATCTCGATCAGCCGTGCGTGGTGGTAGTAAAACGAGCTCGAGGGATAGCGCCCGAGACGCTCGCGGTACTGACCGAGCTCGTCATCGGCCTCTGGCGTGCCGAACTGGTCGATGACGTTCAATCGTGCAAGGGGACCGACCCGGTAGATACCCGCGGGATAGCCGAGGTCCTTCCAGTAGGTCGACTTTAGGTAGGACCAGGGTTCGACCGCCTCACCCAGGTACTCCCAGTACGGCTTTGGGTCGCGGTGGTCAGCAAGCTTGTTCCCCTTGCTATCGACGACGCGCAGGTCGCCGTCGGAATAGCCGATGTTGCCGTCCTCATGGACGAGGCCCATGTAAAGCGTAGGGAAGTTGGCGAACGCGGCTGCCTCGTCCGCCCAGCGGGCGACATTGGCCTTGTACCACGCGAGCGTCCTGCGGATGCGGTCGAGGGCATCGGGGACCGAGGCCAGGATCTCGTCGCGCTGTGCAGGCTGCAAAGGCCGGCTGACGCCGCCGGGCACAATCCATCCCGGATGGATGCGCTTTCCGCCGAGACGCTCGATTATCTGCTGGCCGAACTTGCGCATGGCCACACCATCGAGGGCCAGCTGAGGCGCGGCCTCGGCCACGCCCAAGAAGTTACGACCTGCAGGGTCCGCATCGAAGCCCAACAACAGATCAGGCGAGGACAGGTGGAAGAAGCTGAGAGCGTGCGACTGCACGATCTGGGCGAGGTTCATCACACGGCGCAGCCTGACGGCAACGGGTGGTATCGAGACGGCCATGACCTCTTCGCAGGCCTTGGCAGATGCAATCAGATGGCTGACCGGGCAGATGCCGCAGATCCGCGCCATGAGAGACGGCATCTCATGGAACGGCCGGCCCTGGCTTATGCGCTCGAAGCCCCGGAACTGCGTGACGTGAAAATGGGCGTCGACCACTTCACCTTGCTCGTTGAGCTGGATGCTGATCCGGGAGTGGCCTTCGATTCGCGTTACCGGGTCGATAATGATTTCAGACATTGTCTCTCCCAGCTCACGTGCCAAAACGCGACATGGTGGTGGTATCTGGAATCCTACCAGAGAGCAGTTCATCCACTACCCAGAAGATCTGGTCGGCTGACGGCGGGCAACCTGGCAGAAACACATCTACTTTGACGACCTTATGGACCGGAAGTGATTTAACTAACAGCTTCGGGATCATCGGAGAGGATGGGAGCTGCGGATTGATGGTCACATTTTCGATATAGGCACGCTGCAATAGCGGGGCAGGTCCGTAAGGGTTGCGCATACCGGGGACATTGGATGTGACGGCACAGTCGCCGAGAGAGACAAGTATTCGCGTGCGGGAGCGCACGATCTTGATTTTCTCGAGGTCGTCCTCACTGCTGACCGCACCCTCGACCAGGGTCACGTCGACGTCAGGAGGAAACTCCTTTACGTCGACCAATGGGCTGTATACAAGGTTCGCCCGGCCGGCAATGTCAAGCAGGCGCCCATCCATGTCCAAAAAGGACATGTGGCAACCGGAGCAGCCATCCAACCAAACAGTCGCAAGGTTCGCTTTGGTCATTTGGAATCCTGCTCCAATTCCCTGAGGTAAGGAATGAATCTCCTTCTCGGCTTGGCTTCTGCGACTGAGCGACCCTTCTCGAACAGGGCGCCGGTGGGACACACCTGGACGCACTTGCCACAGCTGGTGCAGGTCGTGGACACTCCCCAAGGCGTGCCCATGTCGGTGATGACGCGGCACCCGGCACCACGATCAAGAATGTCCCATGTGTGAGCACCCTCGATCTCGTCGCACACCCGCACGCACCGAGTGCACAGGATGCACCGGTTGTGGTCGATGACAAAGCGCTTGTGGCTCGCGTCGATCTCGACCAGAGGCTCGAGGGAAGGCAGATCGAAATGGGTCAACCCAAGCTCTTTGGCCAGGCGCTGCAGCTCGCAGTGGTTGTTTGCCACGCATACCGAGCAGACGTGGTTGCGCTCCATGAAGAGCATCTCGATGGTGGTGCGGCGGTACTCCTTCAATCGCGGGGAGTCGGTCACCACTTTCATGCCCTCTTCGACCGTCGTCACACAGGCCGCGTAGAGCTTGTTGGACCCGGCGACCTCGACGACACACAGACGGCAGGCACCGACGTCAGAGAGCCCGTCTAGGTGACACAGCGTCGGGATGTGGATGGAGTTCTCTTTGGCGACGTCGAGAATCGTCTGATCAGAGTCGCCGGCGACGTCCAGTCCGTCGATGACGAGGGTACGTACGCTCATGAGCTCACCGCCGATGTCATCTCGCACACTCCAGCCGGGCAGGTTCGATCTTGGATATGAGCCACGTATTCGTCTCGGAAGTAGCGCAGAGTGCTGAAGATCGGGTTGGGAGCGCTTTGGCCCAGCCCGCACAGGCTCGTGCTCTTCACCATGTCAGCCAGACTCTCAAGCGTCGTCAGGTCCTCCAGCTCGGCTTCGCCGCGGGTGATCTTGTCGAGCAGTCCGTAGAGCTGGACGGTGCCGACCCGGCAGGGGATGCACTTGCCGCAGGACTCGTCGCGGCAGAAGTCCATGAAGTACTTGGCGACGTCGACCATGCAGGAGGTCTCGTCCATCACGATCATGCCGCCCGAGCCCATGATGGAGCCGGCTTGGGCCAAGGACTCGTAGTCCACGGACATGTCCAAGTCCGCGGCAGGGATGCAGCCCCCTGACGGTCCGCCCGTCTGAACGGCCTTGAACTCGGCACCGCCGATAATGCCCCCGCCGATGTCGTAGACGATGTCACGCAGGCTGACGCCCATCGGGACCTCGATGAGCCCGGTGTTAACGACACGGCCAGCGAGCGCGAACACCTTGGTCCCGGCGCTCTTCGGCGTTCCTATTGCCCTGTACCAAGTCGCCCCGTTGCGCAGGATCGCCGGGATGCTGGCTAGGGTCTCGACGTTGTTGATCAAGGTCGGGCGCTCCCACAGGCCTGACTGTGCCGGGAAGGGCGGCCTCGGCCTCGGCGTTCCGCGGCGTCCTTCGACCGAGGCGATGAGGGCTGTCTCCTCGCCACAAACGAAAGCGCCGGCACCGATGCGGATGTCGATCTCGAAGCTGAAAGCCGTGTCGGCGATGTTCGTACCGAGAAGGTTGGCCCGCTCCGCTTGGCGTATCGCCAGACGCAACCGCTTGACAGCCAAGGGGTACTCGGCTCGGACGTAGATATAGCCGTGGCTGGCACCAACGGCGTAGCCCGCGATCGCCATTCCCTCGAGGACCTGCTGAGGCACACTCTCGAGCACGCTGCGGTCCATGAAGGCCCCGGGGTCGCCCTCGTCCGCGTTACAGATGACGTACTTCTTCTCGTCAGGGCTTATGGACTTAGCGACGGTCCGCCACTTGAGGCCGGTCGGGTAGCCAGCCCCACCCCGACCTCTCAAGCCGCTGTGCACGACCTCTTCGAGGACCTCGTAGGGCCTCATCGTCGTCACGGCCTGAGTCAGGGCCTTGTAGCCGCCATGGGCGATGTAGTCATCGATCTCTTCCGGGTCGACGACGCCGGAATTCGCAAGCACGATCCTGACCTGGCGGGCGAAGAAGGGGTCCTCCGCAGTTGCACGGCCGGTCTGCGCGCCTGCAAGGGCGTCTACGACGCGGTCGATCGACTCCGGTGAGCTCGGATCGACGGACTCGAACAGCTGTCCGCTCTCGGGCAGCTCCACGAGAGGTCCGGCGGCGCACAGACGCAGGCACCCGACGCGCTTGACGGCTACATCGTCGAGGCCTCGCTCGTCGATGCGTTGACGGATTGCCTCGAGCACCTTCTCGGCGTCGAGCGACATGCAGCCCGCCGCCTCGCACACGTTCGCGCAGGCTCTAATCGGGACGGGGGGCTTTGTCTCGCTACGCTCCGCGACGTCTGTCATGACTTCAGCCCCTCCAAGATGACGTCGATCCCGTCGGTGGTGACACGTCCCTGGACACTTCCGTCGACCACGACTGCTGGAGCCATGCTGCATGCACCAAGGCAGCGTGCGTTCAACAACGACACGTTGCCATCCGCGCTCGTCTCGCCTGGCTTTATGTCCAGCCGGTCATGAATTCGACCTAATAGCGCGGCTGCATGATTGATGTAGCAGGCCGTTCCTGTGCAGACGATAACGGTGTGTTCGCCCTGAGGTTTGAGCATGAAGAGCGAATAAAACGTCGCCACACCGTAGACACGGCTGGGCGGAACTCCGAGTGCGTCGCCCACATACTCGAGCACGTCGGGTTCCAAGTAACCAAAGGCCTCTTGCACAGCATGTAAGACTTCGATGAGCGCATCCGGCGAGTTTCCTCGCCGACGTATTCGCGCGTCGATCATCTTCCATTTCTTGTCGTCCGTAGTCGCTTCGGCAGTTACGGCGGTGGACATTTGGTCCTCCAAAGGCTTGTAGGGCGAGCATAGCTGGCCCCTTTCCGCAGGGTCCAACTGGGCGCGGCTCAGCCATTAAAGGCCTGGTAACAGCACGGAAAAGCTAAAATGAATGATTCAGAACTCAGGGGCGACGCGGATCACTGCGGCACCGTTCACACCGTCGCGGGCCAGGTCCTCGAGGGCGATGTCGGCCTTCTCGAAGGCGTATTCGCTCGTCGTGGGCCGGATCGGTATCTCGGCCGCGAGGGCGAGGAACTCCTCGCCGTCGCGCCGAGTGTTAGCAGTCACACTGACTAGTTCACGCTCCTCGAACAGGTAGTCGGCGTAGTCGAGCGGGGGGATGTCCGTAAGATGGATGCCGGCGATGGCCAGCCGCCCACCCCGGTCGAGCGCCGCCATAGCCGGGAGCACGAGCGTGCCGACCGGGGCGAACAAGATCGCCGCATCGAGTGGCTCAGGCGGCGGATCGTCAGCTCCTTGGGCCGAGGTACACCCGAGCGAGAGCGCAAGTGCTCTTGCGTCTGCGGCCCTCGTCATGACGTGCACGGTTGCTCCTTGGTGGAGCGCTACTTGGGCAGTCAAGTGTGCAGAGCCACCGAAACCGTAAATTCCGAGGCGCCCACCGGCCGGCAGGCAGGCACGTTGCAAAGCCCGGTAGCCGATGATCCCTGCACAGAGCAACGGCGCTGCCTCTCGGTCGGAGAAGGCCTCGGGGATCTTGTAGGCGTAGCGCTCATCGACTACGGCGTATTCGGCGTAGCCGCCGTCGGCATCCCAGCCGGTGAACAGCGGTTCGGAACAAAGGTTCTCCTTGCCGCGTCTGCAGAACCGGCACAGGCCGCAAGTCGAACGCAGCCATGCGATCCCGACGCGCTCTCCTTCGGTAAAACGCTCGGCATAGCGGCCTTGCGCGGCCACTCGGCCCACGACCTCGTGGCCCGGCACGACGCCAGGTCGACGAGGAACTAGGTCACCTTCTACAAGGTGAAGGTCCGTCCGGCAAACGCCACAGACGGCCACCTTGACGAGGATCTGATTCGGGCCCGGCTCGGGCAGGTCACAGTCGATGAGGCGCAGGGAGTGGGCCGCAGCCGGCGCTGGGTGATCCAGCGCCCATGCCCTCACCTGCGGTCCTCGCCGATCACGCCGCGGCCGAACCTGGAGCCGATCCGGCCTTCACTGCTTCTGCAGGTCGCTCGAGAGCAGCCGCCACGAGATCGGCAACGTCTGTCACGAGATGCACACTAAGGCCTTCGAGGACGTTCGCCGGGACGTCGTCGAGGTCGGGAGCGTTGCGGGCCGGAAGGAAGACCTCCGTGAGTCCCGCCCGATGAGCGGCGAGCAGCTTCTGTTTGACCCCACCGATCGGGAGCACGCGCCCGTTCAAGGTGACCTCGCCCGTCATACCGACCTCGGAGCGCACCGGTCGCCCGGACGCGAGCGACGCAAGGGCCGCCACCATCGTCACGCCCGCCGAGGGGCCGTCCTTTGGGACCGCGCCCGCGGGCACGTGGAGGTGGACCGCGCCTTTGGCGAGCTTTTCGACGTCGATCCCAAGCGCGTTCGCGTGCGAGCGCAGATACGACAAGGCGATTTGCGCGGACTCCTTCATGACGTCGCCGAGCTGACCGGTTAAGACAAGGCGCGGTTCGCCGTCCATCACCGTCGCCTCGACGAACAGCACGTCACCACCGGCACCGGTGACGGCGAGCCCGGTGGACACGCCAGGAACTGCCGTCCGTTCGGCCGACTCGGGGGTGAAGCGGGGACGGCCAAGGAATTCCTTCAGATCCTTAGTCGCGATTTCCACTCGCGCCCGCTGGTCCTCTCCGGCAAGTCTCGTCGTGACCTTGCGGAGGATCCTCGCGATGGCACGCTCAAGCTCACGGACCCCGGCTTCATGGGTGTACTCGGTCGCGACGACGCGAAGTGCCTCGTCGTCGATGCCGACCTCGTCGCGGTCGAGACCGGCGAGGTCGATCTGGCGAGGGAGCAGGTGGTTGCGCGCGATGGCGACCTTCTCGTCCTCGGTGTATCCGTCGAGGCGGACGAGCTCCATACGGTCGAGCAGCGCCGGAGGGATCGTGTCGGCCACGTTGGCAGTCGCGAGGAACAAGACGTCGGACAGGTCCAGCTCGATCTCGAGGTAGTGGTCACGGAAGGTGTGGTTCTGGGCGGGATCGAGCACCTCGAGAAGAGCTGACGCGGGGTCGCCCCGGTAGTCGCTACCGAGCTTGTCGATCTCGTCGAGAAGAACCACCGGGTTCATCGATCCCGCCTCACGCATGGCTCGCACGATTCGGCCCGGCAGGGCGCCGACATAGGTCCGGCGGTGGCCACGGATCTCGGCCTCGTCGCGCACACCGCCAAGCGAAACACGCACGAATTTGCGACCGAGCGCCCTTGCGACCGACTCGCCGAGCGATGTCTTGCCCACCCCGGGAGGGCCGACGAGAGCGAGCACCGCCCCCGAGCCTCGACCGCCGACGACGGCGAGGCCACGCGCTTGGCGACGGCTGCGAACGGCGAGGTATTCGACCATTCTGTCCTTCACGTCGTCTAGTCCCTCGTGATCGGCGTCGAGCACCTCACGTGCGATCTTGACGTCGTTGTTGTCCTCTGTGCGCAGGTTCCAAGGGATCTCGAGCACGGTGTCCAGCCAGGTGCGGATCCAGCCCGCCTCTGGGCTCTGGTCACTCGCGCGCTCGAGTCGCCCCACCTCTCGCAGTGCCGCCTCGAGGACCTTTTCCGGCAGTTGCGCGGCCTCCACGCGAGTGCGGTAGTCGTCTGCACCGTCCGGCTCGCCTTCACCGAGCTCCTTGCGGATCGCGGCGAGCTGCTGTCGCAGCAGGAACTCGCGTTGGCTCTTCTCCATTCCCTCGTGCACGTCGCTGCGAATGCGCTCTGCGACATCGAGCTCGGCGAGATGCTCCCGGCCCCACTCGATCAACTTGGCGAGACGCTGTTCGACCTCGACGGTCTCTAGGAGCCAGAGCTTCTGGTCGTTGGTCAGATATGGGGCATATCCGGCCAAGTCCGACAGCTCCCCGGGATCGGAGATCCGTTGCACTGAGTCGATGACCTGCCAGGCGCCACGCTGCTGGAGGACGGAGACGACCACGCTCTTGTATTCGCGGGCGAGATCGCCGATGGCCTCGCCCTCGACGACGTCCTCGAGGATCTCGGCCTCGACCCACAGTGCCGAGCCCGGGCCGGTCACACCGGACCCGACGCGGGCGCGGCCCATCGCACGCAGCACGGCGGCGGGCTCGCCGCCCGGGAGCTTGCCGAGCTGCTCTATTTCCGCAACGACGCCGACCGCCGCGTACTTGCCATCGAGCCGGGGCACGACGAGCACCCGATCGTCCGCTCCGGCTTTGGCTGCGTCAATGGCCGCCTGCCGTTCCGCATCGTCGAGCTCGACCGGCACGACCATCCCAGGGAGCACGACAACATCAGCCAGTGGCAGGACCGGAAGCTGTTGAGTCTTTGGCACGAGTGGATCTTCCTCTCAGTTGAGTCTTAAACACTCAACCATTCTGAGCGTCATGATGTTCCCACTCTAACAAGCCAGCTCAGCACCATCGTCCTAGGCACCCAACAGGAGCTGCGAGGGTCCGGCGAAGGACCGAACGGTGCTGGCCGGGTGAGATCCGGCTTCTCTTGCACCTCTGTGCGCGAGACTTCCGCCAACCATGGCTAGCGAGCGTGCACCGGAGCCTGACTCGGAGTCGGATAAGTCCTTTGCGGCGCTGCTCGACAGGGCAACGGTGCGTACCCCTGAGGGCCAGAACCTACTGGGACCGGTGTCGGTCGCGATCCGCAAAGGCGAGCACTGGGCTGTGCTCGGCCCGAACGGAGCAGGCAAGACGACCCTGCTGCGACTGCTCGGCGCGCAGCGTCATCCTTCGGCCGGATCAGTCACGGTGCTGGGCGCAAGGCTCGGCACGAGTGATCTGAGGCTTCTCCGCTCGCGAGTGGGAATCGTAAGCCACGCCGTTGCCGACAGACTTCCGCCGAGCGCCAGCGCGCTTTCGGTTGTGCTGACCGGTGGTCGTGGGGTGCTCGCCCCCTGGTGGGCGTCGAGCAGCGAGGCCGATCGCGTGCGGGGATTGCAGATCCTTTCTGCTCTCGGCTGCGCCGCACTTGCGGATCGAGCGTTCGGATCGTGCTCCCAAGGCGAGCGCCAGCGCGTCCTGCTCGCGCGCTCGTTGTTCGTCGAGCACCCCTTGTTGCTGCTGGATGAACCCTGCGCCGGCGTCGATCTTCCCGGGAGGGAGGCTCTCGTCCTGGCGCTGACCGCGCTGGCGCGCTCAGCAGGTTCGCCGACGACGGTCCATGTGAGCCACACACTCGAGGAGCTTCCCGCGACGACGACGCACGCCTTGTTCTTGAGGGCGGGCCAAGCCGTCGCGATGGGCCCGATCCAGGAGGTAATGACCGAGCACACGATGGAACGTTGTTTTGGCCTGACAATCAAGCTGAGCAGGGAGGACGGCCGTTGGGCGGCACGTGCCTCGCCGTCGTGGTGATCTATTGCAAGTATCGATGTAAGTGTGTAATCTTCATTCATGACTTACAGAGAACACGAGCACGACCATGAACACGACCGCCAGCGCGACCCTCGACCAAGAGGCGGACGCCGCGGGCCTGGACCGCGTGGATGGGGACGCGGCCGCTGGGCCGCGGGCTCCGAGGAGCGTGCCTCTGCCGAGCAGCGCGCGGAGATAAAAGCCTGGTTCACCGGCAGGCTGCCGGACGACTTTTATACCGATGCCCCTGAGGTGACCATCGACAACGACGAGATCCTCGTTGTCGGCGCACTTAGCGCCGTAGCACTCGAGCAGGGGGCGGCACCCGAGGTGGCTTCGACAGCCGAGGAGGCGCGCATCGAAAGGTTCCGGGAGGACACCCGCGAGCACCGCATCCGCATCGCCGAGGAAGCCCGAGCCCGATTCGGGCGCGTTGTCTCCTGGGGCGCGACGGTAGGCAGCACGTCGCGGCTTTTCACAACGGCCAATGTGCCCGTCATGACCCGGCTACGGATGTCGCAGCGTCAGGTCCTCGACACCCTCATAGATGCCGGCATCGCCCGCAGCCGGAGCGAGGCTCTCGCCTGGTGTGTCGAACTCGTCGGCAGGAACGAATCCGAGTGGATCGACGAGCTGCGTGACGCCTTTGCCCGTGTCGAAGAGGTACGCGCACAAGGCCCGAACGCAAGCCGTCCCACTTCGTCTTGAGCCGGATCCGAACGGCGCAGTGACCTTGCCGTCGCCGATTGGGCTGGATCTGCGGATGCGGCTCGAGCGGGCGCCCGGGCCTCCTCCAGCGCGATGGCCCGCCAGCCCGTTGGGGCGATAGCGCAATCTCGTCGCGAAAGCCTCTATCTCGACCTGATCGACGGTCAGACTTGACCTCGGCATTTGCACACGCCCCGAGCACAAAGAGCAGCTGACCCCGGCGCAGTCGCTAGCGTGACGCCTGACGTGGGCCACCCACGTCACAGGGGGGCCGTGAAACTGGCGTCGAGGATGACGTTAGGAAGCGCGCGATAGCCGGACCGTGAGCGCTGACCTGCCGTCCTGTCCGGGTCTAGCTGAGGAAGCGCAGGTCAGTGACCATTTCTATGTCAGAGTGCGGGATCTTGTAGGAGAAAGTGTCCATGTCCTGGCTCGGCTTCGGGTTCGGCATCCTCATAGTCGCTTTGTCCACGGTGAGCCTGGTGTCGACCTTCGTGCTCCCTCGCGGGGGTTCCAAGGCGCAGGCCCTTCCGTTTCTCGTCGGCCGGGTGGTCAGGCGCGGTTTTCTGTTCCTCGCCCGGCCCGCGCGCAGCTTCGTCCGCAAGGACGGCATCCTCGCCGCTGTCGGGCCTGTGTCTTTGATCGCGCAGCTGGCGGTGTTCCTCGGGCTGTACATAGTCGGGTACGGATTGATGCAATGGCACTGGACAGGGACCTTTTCCAGTGGGTTGAGCGAGGCCGGCGCGACGTTGTTTTCGGTGGGCCTGGTTCACCCGGCAGCGAGAGGAAACGACGTCCTCGTCGTGCTCGCCGGGGCTACCGGGGCCGTCTCCGTCGCCCTCCAAATCGGGTACCTGCCCGCGATCTACCAGGCTTTCAACCGTCGCGAGTCGCTCGTCACCTTGATGGAAAGCCGTGCCGGCGTGCCCGCGTGGGGACCCGAGATACTGATGCGCCACCAGCTCGTGAGGATCACAGACGCCCTTCCCGGTCTCTACGCCGACTGGGAGCTGTGGTCGGCTGACCTCGCCGAGAGCCACATCTCCTATCCGGTGCTGCTCTGGTTCCGGTCTCCCGAGCCGGGGTTCTCCTGGGTTGTTTCGTTGCTCGCGGTGCTTGACGCCGCTGCCATGCACCTGTCTTTGAGCCCTGAGACGGCCCCTTCCGAGGCGCGCATGTGCCTACGGATGGGCTTCACCGCCCTTCGTCGCATCGCTCGCACCCTGCACTGGGACTATGACCTCGACCCTGAGCCGGAGTCAGATATCCGGCTTAGCTACGAGGAGTTCGACAGTGCGGTAAAGCTCGTGCGCGAGACAGGCTTTCCAACCGAGCGGACGACAGCGGATGCTTGGCCGCATTTTCGCGGTTGGCGTGTGAACTACGAGGGGCTTGCCTACCGCCTCGCGGACGTCGTCGTAGCGCCGCGCGCGCCGTGGTCAGGTGAGCGCCGCCATCTGCCTCTCGAGCTAATGGCCCCGAACCGGCCGCCGCACCGTGCTCCAGGAGGGGGGATCTTTGACGACCAGAAGCACCGTCCCAAATAACCGCGGGGAATCGGAAGTCGCGGCGTCGGACCCATACACTTGGCACCGCACTCGAGGAGGCAATCACTCATGGCGACCATAGAGCTCGACGCCGAATTCCTGGCACTACCGCTTGAGTCAGTTCACGGCGCGGCCCTTGACCGAGCGCGGGCGCTCGGTTGCGAGCACGCTGAGGTGCGCGTCGAACGGATCAGGTCCCAAGTCGCGCGCTTGCGCGACGGGCGGCTCGAGACTTCCGCGGACAACCTCGAGCTTGGGATAGGCCTCCGGGTCGTTCACGAAGGTTCGTTCGGCTTCGCTGCGACAGTCGAGCTCACCGCTGATGCCGCCGTCGCGCTTGTCGACCAGGCCGTCGCGACGGCGCGTGCGACCGCGCCGGCGGTTAGCGAGCGCGTGGAGCTTGCCGAGGAGCCCTTCCACGGCGAGGCGGCCTGGACCTCCGCGTACCGCCTCGACCCGGCCGAGGTTCCTATGGCGGACAAGGTTGCGCTACTGGAGGACTGGAGCGGGCGTCTCATGGGTGCAAGCGGGGTGGACCACACGACGGCGTACGTGCTGGCTGTGGTCGAGGACAAGCACTACGCCGATCTCTCAGGCACGGTCACGACCCAGCGCAGGGTCCGCGTACACCCTGTTCTCGAGGCGACCGCGGTCGATGCCGAGGAGACCGGATTCGAGACGATGCGAACGCTTGCCCCTCCGGCAGGGCGCGGCTGGGAGTACCTGCTGGGAGAAGGCTGGGACTGGGATCAGGAGCTCGCCCGGATCCCGGAGTATCTTGCCGAGAAGCGGCACGCGCCCACCGTGGAACCAGGTGCATACGACCTCGTAATCGATCCCTCGAACCTGTGGCTCACGATCCACGAGTCGATCGGGCATGCAACTGAACTGGACAGGGCGATGGGTTACGAAGCAGCCTACGCTGGGACCTCTTTTGCGACCTTCGACAAGCTCGGGAGCCTGCGTTATGGCTCAGAGGTGATGAACGTGACCGGTGACCGCACCGTAGAGCACGGACTTGCCACTGTCGGCTTCGATGACGAAGGCGTCGAAGGACAAAGCTTCGACCTGATCCGCAACGGCGTCCTCGTCGGCTACCAGCTCGACCGCCGTATCGCAAGGCTGAAGGGCTTTGGCAGGTCCAACGGATGTGCCTTTGCCGACTCGCCTGGCCACACGCCTATCCAGCGAATGGCCAACGTGTCGCTGCGCCCGGCATCAGGTGCCGGACCGAGCACCGAAGAGCTCATTTCTTCAGTCCAACACGGCTTTTATGTCATAGGCGACAAGAGCTGGTCGATCGACATGCAGCGCTACAACTTCCAGTTCACCGGTCAGCGCTTTTTCAAGATCGAAAAGGGCCGTCTCGCCGGGCAAGTAAAAGACCTCGCCTACCAGTCGCGAACGACCGAGTTCTGGGGAGCCATGGAGGCCGTCGGCGGTGAGTTGACTTATCGCCTGGGGGGTGCGTTCAACTGCGGCAAGGGCCAGCCAGGCCAGGTCGCCCCGGTAAGCCATGGCTGCCCGTCGGCACTGTTTAGGGGTATCAACGTGTTGAACACGCGAACGGAGTCGGGCCGATGAACCATGCCACTGGATCCTTGAGCGAGGCACACATCGTCATCGAGCAGGCGCTCGAGGCCTCCCGTTCGGATGGCTGCATCGTGATCGTGGAAGAGGAGAGCGAAGCCGAGCTTCGCTTCGCGAACAACACCGTGACTACGAACGGGACGCGTCGCGACCGCAACGTGAGCGTCGTCGCCTTTAGAGGCCTCGACGGCGGGACCGCAGTCGGCACGGCGTCCAGCAGCGGTGCCACAGATCCCGTCGATCTCGTCCGCCGCGCCGAAGCCCACGCCGCCACGGCTCCCGCAGCCGACGACGCGTCGCCGCTTATCCAGCCTGGGCTGCTCGCCGAATCGGGCGATTTCGCCGAACCGCCGGTGATGACGGACTTGGCCGGCCTCGGTGATGTACTGGCGAGCCTCGGTGACGCTTTCGGGCGGGCCCGGTCAATAGGGACGAGCCTGTACGGCTTTGCCGAGCATCACGTCTCAACGGCCTACCTCGGTTCTTCGACGGGGCTCCGGCTTCGTTACGCGCAGCCGACAGGCAAGCTCGAGGTCGTCGCCCGCACCGATGGGGGAGCGCGCTCAGCTTGGGCCTCGGCTGGCGCAGCCGACCTGGCCACGGTCCACGTCGAAGAGCTCGCGGACCGCCTCGTGCAACGGCTCGCCTGGGCGGGGCGCTCGATCGAGCTCGATCCCGGTCGCTACGAAGTCGTCCTGCCGCCTGATGCGGTGGCGGACCTTGTCATCATGCTGGGCCTTTCGACCTCGGGCCGCGAGGCCGAGGAGGGCCGTAGCGTCTTCTCTGCCCCCGGTGGCGCGACACGCCTCGGCGAGCCCCTCTCGCCGCACCCGTTTTCCCTGCGCAGCGACCCAGGCGAGGCCGGGCTCGAATGCACGCCCTTCCTGGCCACTTCGGCTTCGGGCCAGGACGTCTCGGTCTTCGACAATGGGCTACCGATTGAGCGAACCGAATGGGTCTGCGAGGGGCGCCTCGCGCGCCTGCAGTACCACCGCGCCGCGGCAGCTCGCTCAGGTGTGAAGGCGGCCGCGCTTGCCGACAACCTCGTCTTGGAGCTGCCGGGCGCGACGAGCAGCCTTGAGGATCTCGTCGGACGAACCGAACGCGGGCTCTTGCTCACTTGCCTGTGGTACATCCGCGAGGTTGACCCTGCGACGTTGCTTTTGACCGGGCTCACCCGAGACGGCGTCTATCTCGTTGAGCACGGTGAGATCGTCGGCGCTGTCAACAACTTCCGCTTCAACGAGAGCCCCGTGGACCTGCTGTCGAAAACCATCGAGGCGGGACGCACTCAACGGGCACTCTCCCGGGAGTGGAACGAGTGGATGAACCGGACGGCAATGCCGCCTTTGCGCGTGGCGGAGTTCAACATGAGCTCTGTGAGCCCGGCCACCTGAGCCCTCAAAGCGATTGCTCGGCCGTGAGCTCGTCGAGCATCGCTGCACATCCTGACTCAATGAGATCGAGGCACGACTCGAAGTCCTTCGCGTCGCCAAAGTAAGGATCGGTAACCTCCATCGAGCTTTCCACCTGCGAAGAGTCGGTGCTGTAGCTGAGCAGGAGCCGGGTGCGTGCCCGCAACGGGCCCCTGGGCGAGTTTCGTTCCAGCCAACGCATATGGCTCGTGTCCATCGCGACCACAAGGTCAAGCTCATTGAGCCAGCGTGGCTGGAACTGCTGTGCCCGATGACTCACAGGGCCGTAGCCCCTCAGCCCGAGAGCCTTGTGGGCCCGCCGATCGATGTCGAATCCGACGTCGGCCGCCACGCCTGCACTTTCTACGATCAGTCGCTCGGCGAGCCCACGATTTTGTGCCTCCTGGCGCAGGACGACCTCGGCCATGGGCGAGCGGCAGATGTTGCCTGTGCACACAAAGCAGATCGACAAACTCACCGGCCCATCGTCGCATCATCGGCTACCTCGGCGGTAATGGGCCGCTCAAATGGGCGCAGGGCCCCACTAGAACGCGATTGGGGATGTAAGCCAGGCACCCGCCTACGCTTGAGACGGTGATTGGAACATCTGCGCTCGGGTGGCTCGCCAAGCCCGTGCTCGAGGTCTTCCCGACCGGTCCTGTGAAAGGGAGCGTCGAGGCACCGTCGAGCAAGAGCCTGACAAACCGGCTGCTCGTGATCGCAGCGCTCGCCGAGGGTCAAAGTGTGCTCAGCCGGGTGCTCCAAAGCGACGACACCTTCGCGATGGCGGCGGCGCTTCGCGGCCTTGGCGCCCGGATCGAGACCTCCGCCACGCTGACCACGATCAATGGAACCTCAGGCCGGATCGTTGCGAGCGGGACGCCGCTCAACGCCGGGCTCTCGGGCACGACGTTGCGCTTCCTCTGCGCCGTTGCCTTGCTCGCGAACGGGACCATGGTCTTAGACGGGGAAGGCCCATTGCGCCATCGTCCCATCGCCCCCCTCCTCGACGCGCTGCGGGAAGCGGGGGCGGAGGTCCTGTCCGATAGCGGGCGGCCGCCGCTTCAGATCTCGGGGCATGGCCTGGCAGGCGGTCCTCTTCGCGTCGACGCGTCGGCCAGTTCGCAGTTCGCCACGGCACTCTTGCTCGTCGGACCATACGCGGACAAGGACCTCGTTTTGGAGGTGACTGGCCTCGAGGAGCTCGGCTACGTGCGCCTCACTCTCGATGCGATGGCGCGCTGGGGAGCGAGCGTCGTCGAGGAGGATACAGCCCGCTTCAGAGTCGGGGCCGGGGCTCGATACGTCGCGCGGTCGGAGGCCGTCGAGCACGACGCCAGTGCGGCCTCGCACCTGTATGCCTTCGCCGTAGCTACGGGAGGCTCGGTTACCGTGACGAACGCCCTGGAGACTGCGCAGCCTGACGGATGTCTCGTGGAGGTCCTCGCGGCGATGGGAGCGAGCTTCATTCGCAGCGAAACAGGTACGACACTCGAACGAAGCGGAGAGCTGACCGGCGTCGAGGTCGACCTCGCATCGATGCCAGACCAGGTTCCGACGATCGCTGTTCTCGGTGCACTCGCGAAAGGCGACACGGTGATCCGTGGCGCGGCAATCGTCCGGGGTCACGAAAGTGACCGGATCGCGGCGGTGGCAAGAGAGCTGGTCCGACTCGGGGCTCGCGTGGACGAGCTGCCCGACGGCCTCGTCATACATGGGGGAACGCCATTGCACGGTGGGCGGGTGCAGACCTATCACGACCATCGCATAGCCATGGCCTTTACCGCCCTCGGCGCCGCCGTTCCCGGGATCGAGATCTCCGACCCAGGTTGTGTCGCAAAGACCTATCCGCTCTTTTTCTCCGATGTCATCGGTCTCGGAGTGCGGATCGCATGAGGGTGTTGCCCCGGCCGGTCAAGCCCGCAGCGAAATGTGCTCCGCCACGACTTGCTCGATGAGATCGAGGACCTCGGATCGGGCTTTCTCCGGCCCCGCCCGCGCCACAAGGCTGACGATCTGCATGCTGGCAGGCGCGAGATCGGGAGCCACGTCACCCGCCACGCACAAGATGGGCACGCGCCCCGCCACGTGCGAGATGACACCGCCGACGACCTTTCCTGAAAAGGACTGGTTGTCGAGGAAGCCCTCCCCGGTCATGACGAGGTCGGCGTCACCGATTTGCGCGTCAAGGCGGACGAACTCGGCGACGAGCTCGAAGCCTGAGACGATCCTGGCCCCGAGCGCGGCGAGACCACCGGCAAGGCCACCCGCGGCTCCGGTGCCTTGAAGCGTGGCGACGTCGACACCAAAGTTGGCCCGGTATCTGTCTGCCAGCCTCGCAAGCCTTCTAGTCAACTCCAGGACCTGTTCTTCTGTAGCGCCTTTTTGCGGACCGAAGACTCGTGCTGCATCGAGGAATCCGGTTGTCACGTCGCAGGCGGCGATGAGCTCGACGCCCCGAAGTGCTTCACGCGAGCCGATGGCTTCCAGGGCGCCGGCACCGCCGTCGGTCGTTGCCGAGCCGCCGCATCCTACGATCACGCGGCGTGCTCCGAGCGCCACCGCCTGGATAACGAGCTGGCCCGTTCCGACGGTGGAGGCTCTGACAGGATCGTTCTTGCTCTCTCCGCCGGCGACCAACAGCCCGGAGGCGTTCGCCATCTCGATTATGGCAGTGGGACCGTCGTGACCCGAGCTGGGCGGGACAAGCTTCCACTCGGCTTGTACCGGAGAGCCGAGCGGCCCGGTCACCTCGTCGCGCCTCGTTTCGCCTTTAAAGGCAGCCAACAGTCCGTCGCCGCCATCGGCGAGCGGCACTTCAGCTGCCGTCCAGCCAGCGCGGCGTGCTCCTCGCGCGGCCGCATCGGCAACTTGTGACGCTTCGGCAGTCCCCTTGAATTTGTCAGGCGCTGCGACCAGATGACCCACTTGCAACAAGGCGCCCTGTGTTCAGGAGCCCTGTCGGCCCTGCAACTGGATGGCGACCTCATCTAGGAACTGGTCCATGTTGTCCCGTTTCTCGGCCGTGTCTCCACCGAGCACGTACTCAGAGACGACGAACTCGTCCAGGCCGATGTCGATATAGCGGGCCATGACCTCTACGACTTCGTCCGGCGTGCCGATGATCGTGGGAATGGTCGAGCTCTTAGAGCGCCACCGGGCCAGCCGCTCAACGTCCTTGCTCATCAGGACAAGGGCCTGCGCGGAACGCTTGATGGATGAAGGGTCACGCCCGATCTCGTGGCAGTGACGATCCAGCACGCCCATCTTGTGTGCGATTTCGTCAGGAAGTCCCCAGCAGTTCCATTCATCGCCATAGCGTGCGGCGATCCTCATCGTCACTTTTTCCCCGCGCCCGCCCACGAGGATCGGGAGGGGATTCTGCACGGGCTTGGGTTCGCAGGGCGCGTCAGCGAGGCGATAGAAACGCCCCTCGAAATTGCTCCGCTTTTGAGCATGGAGAAGGCGGATCACCTGGCATGCCTCCTCGAGGCGTTCCAGGCGTTCTCGGACATCGTGGAAGTCGATGCCGTAGGCATCGTGCTCGTTTTGCTGCCATCCGGCACCGAGCCCGAGCACAAGGCGTCCTTCGGAGATCTGATCCACGGTGGCAGCCATCTTGGCCAGCACGGCGGGATGTCGGTAGGTGTTGCCCGTAACGAGTACCCCGATGCGCACGCGATCGACGCAAGCGGCCACACCGGCGATCGTTGTCCAGGCTTCTAGCCGCGCCATGTCGCTGGGCTCTTCCTTCGGCATAAAGTGATCAGAGACCCAGATCCCGTCCCAACCGGTCCGTTCCGCGTGTTCGGCCGAACCGATGAGATCGTCCCAGCTCTGCTCGGTCGCCAGCCAGATGCTGAACCTCATTCGTGAGACCTCCTGCGCCGAGCATAGGACCACCGTCGCCGCACAGTCGGCCAGAGACGCTCTTTCGAACCTAGAAGGTCGCTTGACGCCAAAAGCGCCCAGAGCCGTCGAAGACGGCACCGGGCGCTCTCTCGTTGCGCACAAGCCCCTTTGGCGAGGACGACTTGCTGATCTCGCCACCGATATGTGGTCAGCGAGGATGTCATCACTTGGAACACTTATCTTTGGTGGGCGGCCATTTTCTAACGTGCGTCCCCGGCGGGGTTGGTTTTATCTAGAGCCCCAGCTCCGCGCTGCAGGCCGGCCACTGGTCCCATCCCGAACGGGCTTGGAGCTGTTCGGCTGCGAGGTCTTGGACAGCTGGCGAAGCGTCGCTCGGTATTCCCGAGTAGCCGAGTCCCCACCAGGTCGCCAGCGCGAACTGGTAGGCGCCGTAGTAACCGTTGCCCGTGTCCTCACCGTAGTTGTCACCAGACTCGCAGATCCGCAGGGACAGCCAGACCCCACCCAGGTTGCCGCCGCTTGAGCTTGTCGCGACGGATCTCGTCGTGACTGTTGCAGGTTTGGTTCTCTTGGCCGGCGTGTGTCTGGCTGCCCTAGCCGCTCGAGCAGCCCGAGCCGCTTGCGCAGCCTTAGCAGCCTGTGCGGCTTGTGCGGCTTGTGCAGCTTGTGCAGCTTGTGCAGCTTGTGCAGCTTGTGCAGCTTGTGCAGCTTGTGCAGCTTGTGCAGCTTGTGCAGCCTGTTGTTGTTGTGCAGCGATTGCCGCGGCACGGGCCGCCGCCTGCTCGGTTGAGGCACGCCATGCTGATGGGAGCAGATCTCTCGGCGTCCGGGCGACATCGTGGATCGCGACAAGGTCTGCTGCACGACCCAAGGTTGCCGGCGAGGTCTTTGCAAAGGCTATCTGTGCATCGAGCTTCGCGGTCGCGAGGGACCGCGCGCGAGCAGCTGCGGCCAGCCACCTTATGTCCATGGTGGGCGCAGAAGATACCCTGATTCCCGTTTTGACTATGTGGGAAGTAGCCCGAGCAGGTACTGAGCTGATACTGCTGGCGCCAGCGGCGCCGACGAAAATGGATACCGCAAGAAAAGCGAACGCGATGAGCGCGATCAGGGGGTGCTTGCGCATCTTGCTCCTCCTTGGAGTGTCGGAAACCCCGGTGGGTTCCAGGTGGGATGCGTTGATGCGGGCAGGCCGTCTTGTGCATTCGGCTCGCGACACGGTGCCGGTAGGGCTGGCCGGGTCTGGACGTTGGAACATCCATACGAGGTGCAGACGGGTCTCGCCCTGTCTTCTCTGTTGTCGGGACTCCTTTTCGCTCCGTTACGAAGCGCAGGTTGGGACGAGTGGCGCCGCAAATTGCACGGCTCGGCTCGCAGGCGCCGAGATACCGAGTTGTGCCAGCGGGGCAGCGCAGGCCATGCCCCGACCCGGAATCATGAACCGGGCGCGTCGGCACCTCTCGTCGTTGACAGTTGGTGTGCCCGAAACCCTACCGAGACAATTGGCAGTTGCGCAAGTGGAAAGTGCTCCAGAGATAGCTTCTATCGTCAATTGAGATGTCGGGAGGGGTCCCCATACAAGGCTGCGAGGTCGTGGATCGAGAGGCCCGAACAGGACCCAGCAGTGGCCTACATTCTCTGTCAGTCTACTGACGATCCCTTAAGTCCTTTAGAATCAAGGGCCTTCTAAGCTAGTGGCGCGCACACTGCCAATAAAGTCGGAGGCGGAGGCGACGGCAGCGGTGACAAAGTTCCCGATCTCCGGCCGTCGGTCCTCAGTGACTGTCGTAAGAGGGGTCACGACCGCCCAGCCGAGCTCTGTCAGAGCGTCGTCGGAATCTTTCGGCGCCGATTCGTCACCTGATCGCGAAGAGCTTCCATCGTGCGACGGGTCGGGTTCGCGCTCGTTGACGCGTGCCATGAAGTTCAATCCTGTGTTGGCGAGGCGCGCCAGGCGGACTCCACGGATCCTGGCGAGAGGGAGATTTGGCACGTTCAAATTGAGTACTGTGCGCGGTGGAGCGGTCTCTAAGTGCGCGGCGAACTCGACAGCGAGAGCGGCGGCACTGTCGAAGTAGATGTGCGAGCCGTCTGCAGACTCGTATGTCGATGGAACGATGCCAGCCTGGATGCTCGTAGCGAGCCCCTTCAGTCCGAAGTGGACTGAGGTGAGCGCCGCGCCCACTGTTCCAGAATGGAGTACCGCCCGCCCCACGTTGCGGCCCGGGTTGATGCCCGAGGCGATCAAGTCTGGGATCGGTCCGAATGCTCCGAGGCAGGCTGTGATCACGATCAGGGCTGGGAGCGCGTCCGCGGCGATCGCTTCGATCCCCTCGAGGCCGATCGGGGCGACGGCCTCGGAGCGGATCCCGCCCTGTCTCAGGTGCACCGGTCCGATACCGGCGCCTGCGCCGCTTGCTTCCGATTGAGGCGCGACAACAATCACGTCGTGTCCGGCCTCGCACAGCGCGCGCGCCAAGCACGCGAGCCCAGGTGCATCAAAGCCGTCGTCATTGGTCACGAGAACTCTCATGGCCCGCTCGCTCCTTTGAGAATTGCTCGGTGGCCAAGATGAAGACCGTTCGCCAGCTGCCCTAAGGCGAGGGAGCGGGTTCGACAGGTACGATACCGCCGTGCTCCCGCCCTCAGGCGAGCAATTCGCCTTGGTACACGGCGCGATGAGCGCAGTGATAACCGAGGTTGGCGCGACCCTCCGTTCCTTTAGGCTCGGCTCCGAGCCGGTCGTGTGGGAGTTTTCTTCCGACGAGATCGACTCCGGCGGTCGGGGGCAGGTCCTTGCTCCGTGGCCAAACAGGCTCGAGGACGGTTCTTATCGCTTCGGGGACCTCGCCGCCCGCGCGCCGCTTGACGAGCCGGAGCGACGCAACGCCATCCATGGGCTCGTGCGCTGGCGGCCGTGGAGCCTCGAGGAGCGCAGCGCAAATCGGGTCAAGCTTTCTTGCGTCGTCCATCCGCATCCGGCTTACCCGTTCCGCGTCCGCCTCGAACTCGACTACGAGCTCGGAGAGGCGGGACTCGCGGTCATCTGCGCGGCGACGAACACTGCCGGTGAGCCCGCGCCCTTTGGTATCGGGTTCCATCCTTATCTCCTCGCAGGCCCGAATGGGATCGACCGGGCTCGGATAACTCTCGCGGCACGACGGCGCCTTGTTCTCGACGGGCGGGGCCTGCCGGTTGGCGACGAGTCGGTGTCGGGGACTCGTTATGAATTGGACGGAGGTGCCCTGAACGGTCGCGCGCTTGATGACTGCTACACAGACTTGGCCCTCGGGTCGGACAATCGGTGGCACGCATTGCTTGAAGAGCCGGGGAGACACTTCGAACTGTGGGCGGACGCTGCTTTCGGCTACGCCATGTGCTACACGGGAGACTCGCTCAGCCCGCCAGCCGACCGCCGTAAGGCAGTCGCGATCGAGCCCATGACTTGCCCTCCGAACGCCTTTCGCACCGGCTCAGATCTGATCGAGCTCCAACCAGGCGAGCGCTGGCAGGCCACCTGGGGGATCGCGGCCGCTTTCGGCTGATAGTTGCGGGGTTGTCTGGAGTCAGTTGCGAACGCCGAGCGCGCGCGGGTCCTAAAGCACCGAGACGAGAGTACCGAGCGGTGTGAGTGGCCACATCGTCTTCGCGTTCGGGTATGTCATCTCCACACAGCCGAGGCTTTGTGGGAAGCCGTAACTAGACCGTAGGAAGCCGTGCAGGGCGTCGCCCCCGTTGAAGTAGCTCACCCAGGGGATACCGGGGTCGCTGTAGGGAGTCCCGTTCGGGTTCTTGCCGGACATCGTCGTGACGACGTAGCGGGCATAGACGGGGTAGGTGCCGACCGCGGTTGGAGCCTCTGGAATACCGGTGTTCACGAGCGTGGAGAAGATGTACTTGCCGTCGCGCCAGACTGCGGCCGACTCGGGAAGCTTTTGTGTGACGATCACGTAGTCATACGGCTGCGTACTCACCTGGCGCAGGGCGACCGCTTGAAGGAGCGCCGACCACACTTTGGGACCGGCAAATCCGTCTGTGACGAGCCCGTGCGCGCTCTCGAAGGCCATGATGGCTCCGCGCATGATCACGTTGGGCTGCCCAGTTGTCCACAGGGCCCCGAGGGACGCCGGCACGTTGCCAAAGCGCCACTCGAAGCTGCCTGCGACGGCCTGCAACGGGATCTTCGTCGGGTCGGAGGGCTCCGAGTAGACGGCTGGAAGCGGAGCTGCTGGCACGGTGCTCGCGCTTCGTGATGGCTGATGGATGACGGCCGGCACCGCAGGAAGGGTCGTGGTAGGGAGAGTCGTCGTGGGCGGACGCAACGATACTGGCGGGACGAACTTGACGGGAAGGTAGTCGAGTTCCGCCAGCAGCTGCTGAAGGCGCAGTTCTGAGCCACCCTCGATTACGAATTTGTTCCGGAGGGTGTTGGTCAGAGCCTGACCCGAGCTGCTGCGGACACCTCCGGGACCGCCGGGCACGCTGAGCTGCACGGTCGTGAACGGCGTGAAATTGCCGTCTGGCACGAAACGGATCGCGGCTGGCGCCGTTCTCACCCAACTGCCAGGCGGGGCGGGCGAGAGTGTTGGCAGGGGGCTGTCGCTGGCGAGCGGTTGAGAGAAGTCCACTGTGACACTCGTGTCGAAGGCAGCGTTGGCGGTACCGGGTGCCGGTGAGACACCCGTGATGGTGAGGGGAGTCGGCGCAAGCGTTGTCGTGCTGTGGGTTCTTTGACCGCTCGGTCCGCCTGAGGAGGTGTCGCGTCCTCGTTGCAAGCCGATGAGGGCACCTGCGGCTAGGAGGGTGATGGCGAGGATCGTGCCGGTGACCATTCCGGGAACACGCCAAGGGCTGCTCTTGTCACTGGCTTTAGTGTGCTTGCCTAGGCCCATAGTGGGCTCTCCACCCTCGTCACACGCTGGATCCGGAACAAAACTATAGACGGGCTCCCGAGAGCCTCCGGACGCGGGCTCGAGGCCCTCCGGAGGGTCGTCGGAGGACTACCGCTGTCGTCGATGTGCCCGCGCACCTCAGGCCCGCCGGGCCGGGCCCTTCGGAGCTGAGCTACGACCGCAGTCGGCTCCGGGGCAGGAGTACCGTGTTCGCAGGAGGTTCCATGATCGAGCCAACAAGTAAGCAGGAGCGAGGACTTCGACCGGGTCACAAGCTGACGGTCGTCGCGGCAGGCGTCATCGCCGTGCTTGTGGCATACGTGGCGTTGCACGCCATCGTCGGCATAATCGCGTTCTTCATCAAGACCGCGCTCGTTCTCGTTGTCATCGGGGGCGTGCTGTATCTGGTGTTTCGCCACGCCGGCAGGCGTCGTCTCTGAACGAGCAGAACCGGTGCGAGCGCCGATGCCGCTTGCAGTAAAGAGGAGACGGTTCGGCTCGTTAGGGCCACGGCGCTTGAAGGTGACCTAGCACTGTGGCGGCTTAGTCCATAGACTGTTGGCGGAGCTGCCGTCCCTCGCGAGAGGCACTCCACGACCGCCCCCGGCACCTCGGGTCCCGGGGGCGGCTCGCGCCCACGCAGGCGGAGCCAACGACCCGTGTATTAGTACAGATCGATGAAGGCAGATCGTGGAGCTGAACGGAACAGTCTGCATAGTCACGGGAGCCTCCTCCGGTATCGGCGCGGCGACGTCTCGGCTTTTGAGCGAACGAGGGGCGAAAGTAGTACTCGCCGCTCGCCGGGCCGATCGTCTGGGCGCGCTCGCGGCGGAGCTGAAGGGCTCGCTTGCTGTTGGGACGGACGTGACAGTCCCGGAGCAGCTCGAGTCACTGGTAGCTAGGACCATCGACAGCTACGGCAGTATCGATGTACTAGTCAATAACGCCGGCCAGGGTCTTCACGTGCCGATCGAGGAACTCGAAGCTGCCGACCTGCGTGCGGTCTTCGAGCTCAACGTTGTCGCGCCGCTCCTGGCTATGCGGAGTGTATTGCCCTTCATGCGGGCGCAGTCAGCTGGCTCGATAGTGAACGTCAGCTCGGCCACCTCTTTGCGGGTCTTTGCCGGCCTCGGGGGTTACTCGGCCACCAAGGCAGCGCTCAACCTGCTCTCACAGGTGGCTCGTGTCGAACTGGCCGAATCCGGCGTGAACGTCTCTGTTGTCTACCCGTCGGTCACCGCGACCGAGTTCCACGACAAGCTCCGGGCGGGCCATATGGCCGTCGGGGCGCGCAACATACCTCGCGACCCGCCCGAGCTGGTGGGCGAGGCGATCGCGTTTGCCATCGAAACCGGCGAGGCTCACGTCCTCGTCGCCAGTCCACCGCGGCCGATCGTTCCCGGCGACAACGATGCATGGGGCGCTCTGCTCGCGCGCCAAGGCCCCGGTGTCGGGGCTCCCCGGACGCCGAAGCCGTAACTCCCCGGACGCCGGCGCCGTAGCTCGATCGGACAACTGCGCCTTTGCGATTGTCGACCGCCTCTCGCTTGGCTGCTCGGTGTGTGATGTCGTGGCGGGACGGCACTGACCAGGACATGAGCGAGGAAGACTCTTCCGTTCAGCTTTGTTCCGACCCTCTAGCGAGTGGTGTGAAGCCAATTTGCGGCTGAGCTGAGGGGCGCTCGTTTCCTCCCGGAACAATTTCATGTGTTTGCCAAAGGCGGATCCGACTGGAGCGGGGAGCTATGAGACCGGGTAGTTGCGGTGCTCTGCCACCGCGTCGTAGAGGGCCAGGATGTTCTCAGTCGGCACCCCAGCCTGCAGGTTGTGGATTGTGTTGAAGACGAATCCTCCGCCCGGCGCAAAAACGCGCATCCGCTGGCGGACCATGTTTCGTACCTCGTCCGGCGTTCCGAAGGGGAGCACCTTCTGGGTGTCTACTCCTCCGCCCCAGAATGTCACTCGACTCCCGTATTTTGACTTTAGGGCTTCGGGGTCCATTTGTGCGGCGGAGGTCTGGACTGGATTCAGGCAGTCGAAGCCTGCGTCCACAATGTCGTCGAGAAGACGCCAAATCGAGCCACAACAGTGGATAAAGGTCTTCCAGGTTGTGTGGGTGTGGACCCAGTTATTGACCTTCGCGTGGACAGGTTTGAAAAGCGTGCGATACGTAGTGGGCGAGATGATCGGTCCTTGCTGTCCGCCGAAGTCTGCCTCGCTTATGACCACGACTGTTACCCGCTCGCCGACCACCTTATGGATCTTGTCAAGGTTCTGTAGGGCGATCTCACATTGGCGCTCGAACAGTTCCTGGATGTAGTCGCGACGGGCGCTGAGACTCATGTACCATTCGTCGACTGCCCGAATGCCTCTGGGATGCTTAAGGTCCAAACCAGGGACTTGCCCGATGTCTCCAAAGTTAGTGTGGCCGAACCCGGTCAGGAACTCACCCATGATCGCCCTGTCCGACTTTTCGAGCCGATCGGTTTCAGCCTTTAGATATGTCAAATCCTCTTTAGTAATTGGTGTGAATTCCTCTAAGTTGTCCTCGACACACAGGTGGTCATCGTCGATCGGATCCTGGCGCGTCAAGGCGTCCATATAGAATCCGCCCGCAGGCATCCGCCGACTTGTCGCCACGAGGATAGGTCAGTAGCTCACCGTTGGGCGCGAGATCAGTATTGAAGCCTGCCGGTACCAGCGCCGGGGTTCCGGCAAATGTGGTCCAGCTCTTCCAGCCCTCGTTGCGGAAGCCGAAAATGGTCTCAGGCGGTCCAAGCGACACTAGGTCCGCGCCGAGGGCATCAAGTAAGTCTGATTCAATTTCACCCAGTTGCTGGAATGGTTCTATGAGCTTTACGGGTGTGCCGGGTGGATCTAGGTGGAGGGCTTGGCGAAGCTTGTAGACAGCGTCCACATGCATGCCGGTCACCCCGCAGCCTCCGAGGTCGAGTGGCACTCGGTCCGCTTCTTGATGTCCGAGTGCTGCCTGCACGCGCTCGCGCGATGACATCATGTTCAGCTCTCCTTGTCTACCGGAAATGTGGCGACGACTTCTCTCCGTTGTTGTCCGAGTCGTGTTCAAGCGACCTTGCAACGTCTTTGAGGGCACAGACCACCGGCGTAGCCGAAAAGGCCGACAGGGAACTGCCTCGTCGTCCTGCAACAGCCGCCTTATCGGGTAGCGGCGTGTTCGCATTAGGCAATGTTCGTGCGAGAGGCGAGGGCATCACTCGGCCGGAGGGTCAGCGACGAGCGGGAGCTCGAGTCTGGACGTGAACGTGGCGTTGTGCGCAACGGTCATTGTGACGGGCATAAGGTCTGTCAAGGTTGCATCGATGGGCGCGCAACTTCCGTGAGCGTTGCGTTCGAACATCGGGAAACAAGTCTCCATTATGTCGAGCCTGATCCGGTGCCCCATCTGGAAGCGAACGGCCGTCGGGGACATAGTCAGGCGAACCGGGATCAGGGGATCGCCAGGTTCCAGGTCTAACCGCAGATTGGCGTCACTCACGTTCACTGCGCGGCCATCTGGTCTTACGTCGACCAGTCTCACTACGAGATCTACCGATGGCCGATCCGCTCCAACCCAGAGGTGGAGGATCGGATTGCCGATGACAAGTAGATCAGTTGGCAATGGGTCGGAATCGTAGACCAGCACGTCATTTCGGATCTCGTGCCCACGCTGATCTGCAGGACCCATCGGCGAAATCTCGGGGTAACAGCAGCTACGTCCACCAGCAGGGGACACGGGAAACGCCGGGTCTGACGCGAGCCAATCTGCATGAGCCCCCGAGTCCGGCGCCGAGGGCTCAAGGCGGCCATTGCCGTTGAGGGAATTGGCATGTCCGTCACTGTGCAGATGGAAAGTCTGCGTGCCTGAGCTTTGTGGCGGCCAGCGTTCGAACGAGTACCAATCGTTTTCTCCCATTACGAACAAGCGGACTGCCGCTTCGCCAGCAGGCGCGGATTGTTCGCCCCCGAGGCAGTGAGAGAAGAAACGCACTTGGAGCTCATCCACCAGATTCCCCGCCGCTGGTCCGAAATCTTCCTCTCCCACGTAGCGGCCCCACGGTGTATGCCACCAGGGTCCGACAACCAGGCGCTGCGGTGAAGCGCCAACCTCTGTCACCTGCTGATAAGCGGCGAGGGTCGCTTCGAGGAACACGTCATACCACCCTGCGATCCAGAGGCCGGGGACCGCTACG
>JBEKVJ010000041.1:0-28266 GCA_049514105.1 Acidimicrobiales bacterium | reverse complement strand
GCAGGACTGGGACCGGGCAGACGTTGCTGCTATTTAGGCAGCAAGCGCGAGCTGAGGCTCGGCGTTTGTGTTGTTTTCCGGCTCTTTAACGTGGCTCCGGAGACCACGGCTCGCTTCTCCCAACTTGACGACCGAAGTCGAAGCCTGTCACCCCCTTGGTGGTGTGTTCGCTCTCAAACAGGATACCGCCTAGCTGTGGTCTCAGCGCCGGCGCTCGTGTTCGCGGATGACACGCTCGGCTTCGCGGTTCGCGTCGCGCTCCGCGATGGCGTGACGCTTGTCGTAGAGGCGGCGGCCGCGTGCGAGTGCTATCTCGACTTTGGCGAGGCCGTCTTTGAAGTAGATGCTGAGTGGCACGAGCGTGAGCGACTTCTGCGCGATACGACCAGAGAGCTCGTCGATCTGCTGTCGGTGCAGCAAGAGCTTGCGGGGCCTCACGGGCTCGAAGCGGCCGAAACCTGACGCGTACTCGTATGGCGCCAGGTGCGCTCCGACTAGCCACAACTCGCCATCGTCGATGCGGGCATAAGCGTCCTGCAGCGAAGCCTGTCCGAGCCGAAGGGACTTCACCTCGGCACCTTTGAGGGCGATCCCACACTCGTACACCTCGAGGATGTCGTAGTCGTGGCGGGCACGCCGGTTGCGGGCGACGTAGCGGATGACCGGTTCGTGAGGGTCGCCAAGGGGTCTCAACCGGCCCGGGGGGCGCTGGGTGGGGGTGACCCTTCTCGTGACCATCGCCGAAACGCTACCGTGCGGCCCAGATGAGCGATCTCAGAGCCGACACTCGGGCCTCGGGCGCAACGGGGCTTCAGGTCTCGCCCGCGCAGCTTGACGAGATCATCGCCCACTGTCTTCGCGCCTACCCCGACGAAGGCTGCGGGCTTCTCACCGGGGAATTCGCCACAGGCATCGTCGCTTTGGTTTGCCCCACTCGCAACATCGCGGCCTCGGCGCAGATCTACACGGTCGACCCTGGCCAGCACCTGCGCATCGAACGGGCAGCCGAGGCTGACGGCTTGGAGGTGATTGGGGTGTTCCACTCCCACACCCATACCGATCCTTATCCGTCGCCGACAGATATCGCCCAGGCACCCGACCCGAGCTGGCACTACGTCCTTGTGTCATTGCGTCACGAGGTGGCCTCCGTGCGTTCTTATCGCATCGTGGAAGGCCTAGTGACCGAAGAACCGGTTGAGGTTCATTAGTATCTGACTGAACTAGTCAACTTTTCCGGAGGGGGGCCGTGCCAGACATCAATTTGCCGAATCTGCTTCGCCAGCACGCGGGCGGACAGAAGTCGATCAGAGTCGAGGGAGCGACGATCGGTGACGTGCTCGATGCTCTGCAGGCCGAGTTCCCGGGCATGTCCGGCCAGCTCGTCACCGCGGACGGCCAGCTGCACAAGTTCGTCAATGTGTACCTGAATGATGACGACGTGCGCTACATGCAAAAGCTCGACACCAAGGTGCAAGACGATGACACGGTCTCGATCCTGCCCGCTGTCGCGGGTGGGGCAGCGTAGGTCACCTTCAGGACCGAACGAGCCGTGCCCGTCCTAGGAAGTGTCCTCGAGCTAATCGGCAACACCCCGCTCGTCGACGTCTCGGCGCTGAGCCCGAAGCCCGGAGTGCGCCTTCTTGCCAAGCTGGAGGGGCAGAACCCGGGAGGCTCGGTAAAGGACCGGATCGCTCTGTCGATGGTGGAGGATGCCGAGCGCAATGGGCGGCTGGCGCCGGGAGCGACGTTGATCGAGCCTTCCTCGGGCAACACCGGCATCGGCATGGCGATCGTCTGCCGCCTGAAGGGGTACAAGCTTAAGGTCGTCCTTCCAGGCAACGTCTCTATCGAGCGCCGCCAGCTGCTCGAGCTCTGGCAGGCTGAAGTAATCGACTCGCCCGCGAGCGAGGGTTCCAATGGTGCCGTCCGACTGGCTCAGCAACTCGCCGCGGCTCATCCCGAGTGGACCTTTCTCTACCAGTACGCCAACCCCGCCAATCCGAGGGCACACTACGAAGGCACGGGACCGGAGATCTGGCGCGACTGCCCTGAGATAACCCACTTCGTTGCCGGACTCGGCACGAGCGGAACGCTGCTCGGCGTTGGGCGCTTCTTGAAAGAGGTCAACCCCAATGTGCAGATCTGGGCCGTCGAGCCACCGGCGGGCGAGACCGTCGAAGGTCTTCGTAACCTAGACGACGGCTACATCCCCCCGATCTTCATCGAACAGGGCGGTGCCGACATATTGGATGGCAAGACCGTCGTGGGGCCACGCGACTCGATCGAGTGGACGCGGCGCCTCGCGGACGAGGGTGTCTTCGCAGGAATTTCCTCGGGCGCGGCGCTTGCCGGTGCCGTCAAGTGCGCTAAAGGGCTCGACGGCGGGACCATCGTCTTCATGTGCTCAGACGGAGGGTGGAAGTACCTGTCGACTGGGGCGTGGACCGACGAGCTCGACCGAGTCGTGGAGCGAGCGCGGCGCCTTATCTACTTCTGACGGCTTGCGAGGCGCGCGACGACTACCCTGCCGGAGGTGACCGACTCTGAGACTGACGAAATTGAGCTCGAGCGCCACGACGGTCGTGCCCTAAACGAGCTTCGGCCATGCGTGTTCGTCCGGGACTTCACCGAGTTCGCGGCTGGCTCGGTGCTTGCCATTTACGGCCGTACGAAAGTGCTCTGCACGGCCTCTGTCGACGAAGACGTCCCGAGGTGGATGCGCGGGACTGGACGCGGATGGGTCACAGCGGAGTACTCCTTGCTCCCTGGCTCTTCCCCTGAAAGGGTGACCAGAGAGGCGACAAGGGGACGCCAGTCCGGGCGTACCCACGAGATCCAAAGACTCATCGGGCGCGCGTTGCGATCCGTCATCGACCTTGAGACGCTCGGCGAGCGTCAGATTCTCATCGACTGCGATGTCCTGCAGGCCGACGGCGGAACTCGGACAGCTTCGATATCGGGCGCGTACATTGCTCTTCACGACGCCTGCACGCGACTGTGTCTCTCAGGGGTGCTCAGGCAGCATCCGCTGCGCGAAGCCTGTGCGGCCGTGTCGGTCGGCATCGTGGAGGCTGTGTGCATGCTCGACCTCGACTATGTCGAGGACTCGGCCGCAGAAGTTGACCTGAATGTTGTCATGACTGGCTCCGGGCGTTTCGTCGAGGTCCAGGGGACAGCCGAAGGCCCGCCATTTGCCCGCGCTGAGCTGGACGAGATGTTGGGTCTGGCCGAGGCCGGCATCGCCCAGATCCTCGCGATCCAAAACGAGGTCCTGGCCGCACCTTTGAACGACCGCGGCCAAACGACCTCGGCCTGAGGCCGCAAGACATCGGGGCAAAGGCACGTGGCCTTGCGACTAGTGCTCGCGACCGCGAACCCGGAGAAGGCGTCCGAGCTCGCAGCCATTTTGGCGGACGAGCTCGGTGAGCTTGTCGATCTCACTGCGCGGCCGCCAGGGCTGCCTGCGGTTGAGGAAACGGGCGAGACCTTGGAGGAAAATGCACGTCTGAAGGCCGTTGCGCTTGTCGCCGCGACTGGCGAGGCGGCCGTCGCTGACGACACGGGCCTTGAGGTCGCGGCGCTCGGAGGGGCGCCGGGAACCCGGACGGCGCGTTTTGCAGGCGAGGCTGCTAGCTATGCCGACAACGTCGTCAAACTCTTGTCAGTTCTCGAAGGCGAAGAAGATCGGCGGGCGCGTTTTCGCACCGTTGTAGTCTGCCGGCTGCCTGACGGGCGCGAGATCGTCGGTGAAGGTGCGGTCGAGGGAGAGATCACCTTGCGTCCACACGGCGAGGGAGGCTTCGGGTACGACCCGGTGTTTGCTCCGAGCGGTAGCGGCGGCCGGACCTTCGCTGAGATGAGTCCGGCTGAAAAACACCAGCTTTCTCACAGGGGAATCGCACTTCGCTCGTTCGCCGCGCGACTTAGACAAGGTGGTATGGCGATACCGGAGGCCTAGCCCCGGCGCGAGACGGTGTTGTTTTGCGGCGAGAGATACGCTTTGGCAATGGCGGTCCTCGCGGGTAAGGGAGACAACCTCGAGGCGGTGGTCGACCAGCTGCTCGCGACACGCGATCGCATCATCATCGAGCGCGCTGGAATGCCCGCCGCGGTAATGATGACGCCGCGAGAGCTCGAAGGCCTCGATTACTCGATCGACTTGCTTTCGGAGCCGAAGATGGTCCGGCGCATACTTGAGGCGGAGGCTGCGCTGCAAAGCGGCAACCTCTACATGGGCGAGGAGCTGGCGGCGCTCGATCCTGACGCGAAGTACGTCGTGCGCTCTGTTACAGGGGGACTGATAGTTACGGCGACGCCGCGCCCGAGCGGAGAGGACAGTTGGGGACTCGTCGCGAGCATGCCTGCGCGTAGGGCGCTCGACGAGCTCCAGTTCCACGTCGCCGATGCCGCTCGCAGCTTCATATTCGGGCCCCTGCTCGTCGACCCAGCCTCTTCGGGCTCGGAGCTCCGTGGCTTTTTGGGCAGGCGCTTTGCCGCAAGGGTGGAGACCGCGCTCGTCATTTACCGCCTTGACAGCGTGAAGCGCCTCGTCCGCCTCGTGGAGGTACTGAACATCGGTGGGCTCGTCGGCCGCGCCGAGAACCACCGCTGGTAGCGGGTCACGCAAATCGGATCAGGCCTCGTACGGCGACTAGTGAGGTTCGAGAGCGTCTCCGAGGGTACCGAGCGGGGGAGCGCCGAGCTCGAGTAGGGCCTCGTGGAACCGTCGCAGACCAAAGCGCGGGCCCCAGCGGGCGATGGCCTCGTCCCTGAGTGACTGAATCTCGAGCTTGCCCCAGGTGTAACGACCATAGGTCGGGTCGAAGGTGGCGCGGTTCGCCTCCGAGCGCGCTCCTGGCTCTTCTAAGAAGGCGTCCTCGCGAAAACGGGTCGTTGCGTCCTCGACGGTCATCGTGCCTCGGTGTATGCCGAGCGCGGCGGCCAGCCTGGTGACCCGGACGAGGGCTTCGATCCATACTCCGATGGCAAAGCGCGGGTCTTCCTGGCGGAATCCTTGCTCCACCAACAGCTCCTCGGCGTAATGCGCCCACCCTTCGACAAAAGCCTGTGAGGTCAAGGAACGGCGGACATCACCTCGGGCCGTCAGACGGATCATGCGGCCGTGTGCAAAGTGGCCCGGCGTCACCTCGTGGGCTGTGATCGCCGGGAGGGTCGTCGCGCTGAACAGCGACCGCCAACGGTCCTTGAGCTCCTCGTCCCAAGACGGGTCGGGTGGGTTCACGTAGAACCAGGCAGGCGCTTCGGCTTCGTAGGGTCCCGTCCAAGACATCATCGCCACGGCGTAGCTGCGAGACGGTGGGGCCGGACCTACCAGGCACGTGCCCCCGAGCTCAGGCAACAGGCCGCGCTCGGTGGTGAAGTCGCTCAGCTCCTCGATCAGCAGGCGTGCTGCAGCATGGATCCCGTCGTCATCGGGATGGTCGGCAAGAAGATCCCGCACGACATCGCCCGGGGGAACGCCCGGGCGCAGTCGACCGCAGTCTTGGACGAGGTGTTCTTTCAGGCGGGCCCTTTCAGCATCGGCGATCTCTTCCAGGCGACCGAGGTCGACCGTCATGGCCTCAGGATCGCCGAGCAGTTGGGCCAGCTTTTGCGAGCCAAGGCTGGCGTCAGGCGAGCCAGTCGCAGCCGCCTGTTCGAGGTGGGCCAGGAAGCGGGCGAGCGCTTCACCTGCTCGCTCGAGGGTCGCCGCGTCGGCCGTGGAGACCTTGAGGCTCGAAGCGAGCCCGCGCGCTGCGGGCAGCAAGCCGACGGCAACTGGGGCCGGGACCAACTCGAGGGACTTGATGGCACCGTCGACTGCATCGGGCCATGCAGCGAGGTGGGTTGCCTTGGCGTCAGCGCGCACGTCCGCTGGAGCGTATTCGCGGTCGTAACAGGCCAGGTCAAGGTTGGCAAGGTGCACGAGCGGGTTCCAGCGGTGGATCTCCGCGAACTCAAACGAGGCGCGGCTTCCCGCTTCTGCGGCACTCAGATGCGCCTCGTCGTGCGCGTCCGGTTCAGGGGCACCCCGCCTGATCGGCGCAAGCAAGGCTGTCACTCCCGAGGGCGAGAGGTCCTGGACCTGTCCGTCGAATTGGTGCAGGCCCGCGTACTCGCGCACCTCGGGCATTTGAAGCTTCCAGATTGCTTGCAAGCGGTCCGAGACCATGAACTGAGACCGTACCCGCATTTGGCCCCGGCTGACCGGTAGCGTGGCGAGCCTGATACATCCTTCCGGCATTATGTCGCTGTGGTCCTTGATCGGCTGTCCGCCCCGCGTGGTGGACAGCCGGATTGTCTCGCCCGCGACGAAGGGCCCGAAGGAGGAGCGATGCCCACAGAGAGCGTCTCGATCAGCTGTGATGACTGCGTGCTCAACGGGACATCGGCATGTGAAGAGTGTGTCGTCACTTTCTTGCTGCGCCCCGATGAGGGCGGGGCGATCGTGGTCGATGTGGCCGAGGCTCGTGCCGTCCGCATGCTGCAACGTGCAGGACTGGTACCTGAGCTGCGGTTTCGTCGGCGGGTGGGGTGATCTAGCCGGGTCGGCGAGGACGGTCCTCAAGGCCCTCGAGCCGGCTCGCTGATGGGCTATCTGCTCGTCACGAACGACTTCCCGCCGAAGGTGGGTGGGATCCAGTCGTACCTGTACGAGCTTTTCCGTCGGCTTCCGCCCGACGAGCTCACAGTCCTCACGACCCCGCACCGGGGTGCAGCCGCCTTCGACCAGCGTCAGCGCTTCCGGATAGAGCGTTGGTCGGTGCCGGTGCTGTTACCCACGCCGAGGCTGGCGCGGGCCGTGAGGATGCTCGCGCGAAGCGCCGGAGCCCACTTGGTGCTGCTGGATCCGGCTCTTCCCCTCGGACTGGTCGGCAGAGCCTTGCAGATGCCCTTCGGAGTGGTGCTTCATGGGGCGGAGGTGACCGTGCCGGGGCGGTTGCCCGGATCCCGGCAGTTGCTGCGGTCGGTGCTCTCAGAGTCGTCGCTCGCCATTGCGGCTGGCGGCTATCCCGGTGCGGAGGCAACCCGTGCCGCCGGGGCTCGGACGCCGCCAATCGTCGTCGTGCCTCCCGGGGTCGATCACGATCGGTTCCACCCACTTACACAAGGCGAGCGGGACGAGACGCGCCGGCGCCTTGGACTGCCCATCGAGGGCAGGCTCGTCGTCAGTGTGAGCCGGCTCGTCCCTCGAAAGGGTATGGACGTCCTCATCGAGGCGGTCGGCACCCTGAGTAGGGACCGGCCCGATCTCACCCTCGTCATCGGCGGAACGGGCCGTGACCGCCAGCGCCTGGAGATGCGGGCGAGGCGCAGCCATGCCCGCGTGCGTTTCCTCGGCAGGGTGGCCGAGGAGGACCTCCCGATGCTCGACGGGGTGGCGGACGTCTGGGCGATGTGTTGTCGCGACCGCTGGTTCGGCCTCGAGCAAGAGGGATTCGGGATCGTGTTCCTCGAAGCTGCAGCGGCCGGTGTGGTTCAGCTTGCTGGCCGCAGCGGCGGTTCGGATGAAGCCGTCGTGGACGGCCAGACCGGCCTCGTTGTGGACCGGCCGCAAGATGCGGGCGCGGTGGCTACGGGGCTGGCGAGGCTGCTCGATGACGCGGGGCTACGGGCACGCCTCGGTGAGCAGGCGCGTCGGCGCGCTGTTGCCGAGTTCGACTACGACCGCCTCGCTCGAAAGTTGCACGAGGCCCTCGTTCAGGTGAGCGGTTGAGTATTAGTCGGTCTCGACAAAGCTCGTCGCGCCCGGCGGCGAGGGCCCTTGTCTCGTCGAGACTCCGGCAATGCTGGCCGAAGACCCGGGGAGATGCGAGGCTGGAGTACACCTGGGTAGAAAGGAGGACGTGTGGCCGATCAGACCATTGAGCGGATGGTCGTCGACGGTTCCCCCGCGCGGTGCTTCGAGGTCGTAGCCGACATCGAGCATTACCCGGAATGGGTTGCCGATCTGAAGGAGGTCCACGTCCACGAGCGTGACGAACAGGGAAGGCCCGCCCTCGTCTCGTTTCGTGCAGGCGCCTTTGGGCGGAGCACGAGCTACACCCTTGTCTACGACTATTCGCAGGCGCCGAGCGAGCTCCGCTGGGTCCAGCGCGACGGTGACCTCACGAGCCGCCTCGACGGCATATACCGCTTTACCGCCGCCCCCGAGGGTGGCACCGAGGTCACCTACCAGCTCGCGGTCGAGCTGCGTGTGCCGCTGCCTGGCTTCATCAAAAGAAGGGCGGAGGGCAACATCATTCATGCTGCCATCCGGGACCTGAAAGCGCGCGTCGAGTCGACGCAGTGAGATCGTCAGGCCCACGGCTCGCCGGGAGCTGATGGCTTGAGGGTCGGGATTACCCTGCCCACCTTCGAGCCGACCGCGGCCGCGGCGCTCGCTAGGTCCCGGGAGGCGGAGCTTGCCGGAATCGACGGGGTCTTTGCCTTTGACCACCTATGGCCCGGTGCCGACAAGGATCGGCCGGCCCTGTCGCTGTTCCCGGTGCTCGGTGCCGTGGCGGCAACCACGCGGCGGCTCCGGATCGGATCGCTCGTGGCCCGCCTCGGGCTCGTTCCAGACGAGCTCGTAATCAAGTCGCTCACCTGCCTGCAAGAGCTGAGTGGGGGACGACTTGTGGCTGCCCTTGGCATTGGGGACTCGAAGAGTTTGTCGGAGAACAATGCCTACGGGATCCCCTTTCCCTCACCCGCCGCGCGCCGGGCCTCCCTGGCCGCCATGCTGGCTGCCCTCGGTGCCGCAGGCGTCGAGACCTGGGTCGGCGCTACGAGCCCGGCGACCCTCGAGGTCGCTCGCGCCGCCTCGGCGACTGTGAACCTATGGGACGTGGGTATCGAGCGACTGCGGACCGAGGTCGATCGGGGGCCGACGAGTTGGGCGGGCCCCTTGCCGGGCGATCCGCGGGCAGCGGCCGACCGGCTCATGGAGCTGCGCGAGGCCGGGGCGACCTGGGCGGTCTGGGGCTGGCCCCGATCTGTCGAGCTCGTCACGCAAGCCTTGCACCTGGCGGGGATACGAACGAGCGAGGGCTAAAGGCTATCGTCAGGCGATGGAGTTACGAAGGATCCAAGGCCTACCCCCGTACGTTTTCGCGCAGATCGACCAGCTGAAACTGCAGGCCCGCCGCGCCGGTGTCGACGTCATAGACCTGGGTTTTGGCAACCCTGACATCCCGTCTCCTGACGTGGCTGTGGAAAAGCTCGCCGAGGCCGTTCACAATCCCCGCAACCACCGTTATTCGGCGAGCCGTGGGATCCCCAAACTGAGGCAAGCCATCAGCGACCTATACCTGCGGCGATTCGGCGTGGAAATCGATCCCGATAGGGAGGTCGTCACGACGATCGGAGCTAAGGAGGGGCTCTCGCACCTCATGTGGGTTGTGGTCGGACCCGGCGACACCGCGCTCGTGCCTTCACCGTCGTACCCGATCCACCTCTACGCGCCGCTTTTCGCCGGAGCGGATGTCCGCATGGTGCGACTCGAAGGTCTCGGCAATGACGAGGCGGACGCAGGCGAGGCTTTCTTCGCAAACCTGGTCGAGGCGTGGGAGTCAGCCTGGCCCAAGCCCCGGGTCGCGATCCTCTCATTTCCCCACAATCCGACCACGGCGTGCATAGACCTCGCGACAATGGCGCGCCTCGTCGAGTTCGCCCGTGAGCACGCCGTGCTTTTGGTGCACGATTTCGCGTACTCTGACACGGCTTTCGATGGCTTTCGGCCCCCCTCGATCCTCGAGGTCCCCGGTGCGTCGGAGGTCGCGGTCGAGCTTTACACCCTGACGAAGTCCTTCTCCATGGCGGGCTGGCGGGTGGCCTTCTTGGTCGGCAACGCCGAGATCGTCCAAGGCCTTACCAAACTGAAGAGCTACCTCGATTACGGGACATTCCAGCCGATTCAGATCGCAGCTATCGTCGCCATGAACGAGGCCCCGGATTACCCCAAGGTCGTGAACGAGATCTACCAGGGTCGCCGCGATGCCCTGTGTGACGGGCTCGCCCGGATCGGCTGGGAACTGCCCAAGCCGAAGGGCACCATGTTCGTCTGGGCGAAGATTCCCGCGACTTATGAGGCGATGGGCTCGATCGAGTTCTCCAAGTTCCTTGTATCCGAAGCCGAGGTCGCGGTATCGCCCGGAGTCGGGTTCGGGCCCGGAGGAGAGGGATACGTCCGATTCGCACTCATCGAGAACGAACAGCGGATAGCCCAGGCCGTTCGCAACCTTCGTGGAGCTCTGAAGCTGTAGAAACTGGCTCGCTCATGTTGGCCACTGTGCACCGACGGAGGTTCTCGCTTCGGCCGGTGACAGATACAGCAGCGTCGCGACGAGCCACGGTTGGCTGCAACATCTTGGTGGGTTGGCATCGGAGTGCGACGCCGTCAAGTTGGCACCGGGTCATTTGTGATCGCTGAATTCGCCGGCAATTCAGCTCGTCATTGACTACTCGAGCTGGGGAGGAACGTCCGTCACCGTGGCGAGGCTCCATTCGTAAGCCGATACCTTCTCGGTGCGGCTGTTGTGCGGCAAAGCGCGGGGAACTCGCGCCATCAGTATCAGTGTTCTACTACGTACACCAGGTGGGTCTGGAAAAGGAGCATTAGCACCGGCGCGAGGGCTGATGCGAGAAGGTACTCGCACGCTTTGTCGGTGAAGTGCCACCAGCGGGTAGCGCCGCCCCAGCGGCTTTCTGTAGGAGAGCAGTTGAGGAAGATGTCGTCGCACTTACGCCACTCCTGCGTTCTGGAAGTTGACATCGCTCGTCCTCCTCGTCCTCACCAGCGCTTCTCGGCGGGTGACTTCTTGTGGCTCTCGCCTTTTGCGCTCCTATGAATAGTCATATCGCGCAATTCTCGGAAATACCTCGTCGCGCGCGCACAAAAGATCCTCTTAGGGGTGTTTGTGGCTAACTCCTGCTCTTTTCGGAAAGAGGAACCGGGTTAGCCCTTCCTCATTGCAAGAGAGCGCCTGACAAAACGGTTCTGGATCGCAAGTTTTGACGCTCCGGTGCCGCTCGAGCGCGTTGCCGCCTCGTTTCCTCGCCGCGTCTCGGCTCAGGCCGTCGGTGAACCGATATCGATGTGCAGATGTCCCGCACTGGTCCGGAACTTCGGTCAACGAGGAGGCGATGGCTCAGGCAGTTCGGGTCCTCACGGGACCTCTGGCCTGAGCCACCGCCTGATCGCTATTTGAGGACGGTCACGGTTTTGTTCGAAGACTTCGAGCCAAGCAAGCTCGAGCTGCCCCAGTAGGTCGCGACGAGGCGGTGGGTGCCCGCGCGAAGGGTCGTGGCCGATGAGGTGCAGGAGCCTTTGCCCGACGACAGGCTTATGCGACAAGGCGTCCCGTTAATGGTGACGGTGCCTGTCGGCGTTGTCGCGGGGTACTGCGGCCTCACTATTACCGAGAAGCGTTCGTGCTGCTCGTGACCGTAGGTGACCGTCGTCACAGACAGAGTCAGCGCAGTCTTGGTTGTCGCCTTGTCAACCACAAGCGTCTTTTTCGTAGACGTCGAACCTACGAAGTTGTTGTTTCGGCTATAGCTTGCATAGACGCCGAAGGTGCCGGCGTGCAGCTCTGCGCTGGGGAGGGCGCACGACCCAATTCCCGCGGACACCTTGATCGTGCACAGCGTGGTCGTGGACTTCCTTATGGTCACGCTGCCCCCGGGTGCCACAGGCGAGAACCTTGCCCCCACGCTTACCCAGAAGCGCTCGTTCTGCTCGTGCCCGTAGGTAACCTTGCGCGCCGACAGGACCAGCGCCACCGTCGTCGATGCCCTCGGCAAAAGGGCGGCCGGCGACGGTGCGGATGGTGCCGATGCGCCGGACGCGTTAAGCGCCTCGACTGTAAAGGTGTAGGCGGAACCTGGGATCAGGCCGGTGACGGTGCCGGTGGTGACCGTCGGGCCGAACGATGTGCTCGCCTGTGCACTAGTGCCGAGGTACGCAGTCACGGCATAAGAGGTGACGGCCGATCCACCCATGCTCGCGGGCGGAGTCCAGGCCACAACGGCGCTCTCGTTGCCGAGCGGGCTGGCTGTGACATTCGTCGGCGTGCTCGGCACCGTCGGGGAAGGAATAGCCCAGACCTCGTTGGAGGCGGCCGAGGTCCCAGCGGCATTGACCGCCTTCGCGACGTAGTAGTACGTGTGTCCGTTCGTGAGGCTGCTGACGGTGACCTTCGGCACCGTGATAAGGACCGAGCCGTTGACCGGAGTCGCCGACTCACCGCCCGAGCTGGATCCTTGGTACAGGTTGTAACCAACGATGGCCGAACCGTTGTCGACTGGTGCCGACCAGCTGAGCTGGACCGTGGCGTTGCCTGGAACGACGCTAAGACCGACGGGGGCTTCAGGTGCGCTCGCCGCGGGCACGACCACATTCGAGGCCGGCGAAGCGACGCTGGTGCCGACCGAGTTCGTCGCGACGAGAGTGAATGTGTACGAGTCACCGTCGGTAAGCCCAGAGACGACACAGCTCAGCGGTCCCGTCGTCCAAACACAGCTCTGGCCGCCCCTGCTCGATACGGTCGAGTCGGCCGCTGTGACGTTGTAGCGGAGGATCGCCGATCCGCCGAGGCTCGAAGGCGCGGCCCACCGGACCGTAGCCGACTCGTAGCCGCGTGTCGCGGCGACAGTCCTCGGAGCACTTGGAACGATCCGTGCCGGTATGGCCCAGACCTCGCTAGAGGGCACTGAAGATCCGATTGCGTTGAGGGCCTTTACCGTGAAGTAATACTCGGTGTCGTTGACGAGCCCGGTCACAGTTGTGCCCGTAGTCGTAATGAGTGTGGTGCCGTTCACGGGCGTTTTGTAGTTCTCGCCCCCTGCGGTCTTTGAGTCAAAGACGTTGTAGCCCGTGATCGCAGACCCGCCGTTGGATGGGGCGACCCAGCTGAGCTGCACCGTGGTGTTGCCTGGCGTGGCCACCAAGCCTGTGGGCGCGGAGGGTGCGGTCGGAGCGGGGACCACTGTGGCCGACGGATTGGAGACAGCACCTGTGCCGAGCGAGTTCGTGGCGGCCACGGTGAAGTTGTAGGAGTCACCGTTGGTGAGTCCAGTAAGTAGACAGCTGAGTGGGCCGCTCGACCAAATGCATGTCTGACCACCGCTTGGGGGCGCAGTCAAGTTGTGCGCAAGGACCGTGTAGCGAGTGATGTTCGAACCACCTGGACTCGACGGTGCTGACCAGGTGACCGTCGCCGAGATATCGCCTGCGACAGCTACTACGAGTGTCGGCGCCCCCGGCACAGTGGCGGCGGGGACGGCCCAGACCTCGTTCGAGGCGGGGGAGGTCCCGATCGCGTTCACCGCCTTGGCGACGAAGTAGTAGGTCTTGGCATTGGTGAGACCGGTCACCGTCGCCGTCGTGGCACTGATGAGGGTGCTCCCATTCAGTGCTGTGGAGGATTCTCCGCCTGCGCTCGTGCCCTGGTAAAGGTTGTAGCCGAGGATGGGCGAGCCGTTCGCGCTGGGTGCCACCCAGCTGAGCGTCACCGTCGTGTTGCCCGGGATGGCCGCAAGACCAGTCGGGGCCGAGGGTGCCGTCGCCGTGGCCGCCATCGCGGCGGGAGCGGCGAACGCGAATCCAACAAGGAGTGCAGCTGTCCCGATTGCAACTGAAAGCGAGTGTGGCCGCGTCACGATGCCTCCCCGAGGTCCGAGAAAATATTTCAATTCCGTGAAGGTATCGTAGCGCTTCTCGCGCGGCTAGAGAACCACGGGCGCGGCAGCAGCGGCCTCGGCTACGACCACATCCCCGCCAACGGTGCCTCCACTCGCGCCGACGGCACCGATCAGCTGGCCATTTACCTGTAGAAGGACGCCACCGCCGAAGATGACGATCCTGCCGTTATGGGTGTTCTGTAGGCCGAAGAGAGGTTGGCCGCGCTGGCCATTGCGACCCCCTTCCCAGTCTTTGTTCTTTCTCTGCGTGATGTCCCTGACGCCGTGTTGGCTACCAGAGGGTGTAACCGCCGTCGGCGACGAGGGTCTCCCCGGTTACAAAACTGGCCGCAGGAGAGGCAAGAAAGAGCACGGCGTTGGCGATCTCGTCGGGATCTCCCATCCTCTTAAGGGGCGTGCCGGCGATCCAGTAGTCGCGGGCCATGTCGGTCTCGAGGAGTTCCTCGATCATCTCGGTGCGCGTGTAGCCGGGCGCGACGGCATTTACGCGCACGCCATAGGGAGCCCATTCGGCGGCAAGCGACTTTGTCAGCATGATCACGCCTGCCTTCGACACGTTGTACGCGGCCTGCGGCTGGGGCCGGTTGACGATCAGGCCCGACATGGAGGCGATGTTCACAATGGCGCCCGCGCGTGCCGCGATCATTGCCAGGCCGAAGACCTGGCTGCAAAAAAACGGCCCGGACAGGTTCACAGCAAGCATCCGGTTCCAGTCCTCCGCGCTCATCTGCTCTGCGGGAACGTGCTGTGCGATCCCGGCATTGTTGACGAGGACATCAGCCGGGCCCCAGCGCTCCTCGAGCTCGGCCCGCGCAGCCCTCACCTGTTCGTAAGACGAGACGTCACAGATCTGGGTGAGCACCTCGGCGCCTGCTACCTCGTCGCGCAGTCTGGTGGCCGCCAGCTCCACGCCGGCACCGTCGAGGTTCAGGAGCGCCACGGCCGCCCCTGCCCGGACAGCCGCACGGGCGATGGCATAGCCGATGCCACGAGCGCCCCCGGTGACCACGAACTTGCGCCCGTCAAAGCGGTAAGAGCTGGCTTGGTCGTTCACGCTCCGACGCCTCCTTTTGTCTGGCCGCTTTTCGCGCGGGCCTGAGCCATCGAGCCTTTCACACCCGCTCGCTCGCCCGTCTCTCGACACAGCTGGCTATGTGGCCAGCGCGGCGTGCTCTAAAGGCGAGCACGCCTTCTCGAATAGGCTGCTGATCCGCAATTCAGATCGCGACTTGTCAGCTGCAAGGTCTCAGGGTCTCTCGGACCCAACCAGATCTGGCTCGGGTCTGTCACTGGCTGCGGGCCCGCTCGAAGGCCCGACCGAGCTCGACACGGAGTCGTCGGTGCCGATGCGCTGGGCCAGCCACCACCCGACGAGCATGCTCACCACGGTGCCGCCGCCGGTGACCCACCAGTAGGTCGCCCTTGGCGTCCCACTCGGGACGAGGTAGAAGAAGAGAACTATCGCGAATAGCACGCCGCCCACCGTGAGGATGACGCTCAGCCAGGCTCCAGGACGCCCGAAGGGGACCGTGTAGGTCCGCGGCCGGTCTGGCTGCTTTCTCCTGAGTGTGATGAGCGAAGGGAACATGAGCAGGTACGGGAACAAGAACACGATCGAGCTGAGGGCGAAGATGCTCCAAAAGACGCTCTCTCTTGTGGCAAAGAAGGCGTAGTTAACAATCGTCAGCCCGGTGGCGAGCACCCCCATGAGCACAAAGGCGTAGTCCGGAGTCAGAAAACGCTTATTGACGTGTCCGAACACGCCCGGTGCGGAGCGGTCGAGCCCTGTTGAGGCCATCGAATGGTTGGCCCCGATGGACCAGGTGACCATGTTGCCTATCAGGGTGAACAGCAAGAGCACGATGAACAAGTCGTAGACCGGCGTGGCGGCGCTGCCCAGCACGCTGTGGAAAGAGAGCTTCATCGCCTGGGCCATCCCCGAGACGATGGAGAGCTTGTTGAGCGGGATCGTCGAAAGGATCCCGAAGTTGCCGATCAGCTGGGCTGCGACGATCACTGCGCCCGCCATCAACAGCATGCGCGGAATGTCACGCCGTGGGTTCTTGACCGCACCCGCAGCCGAGCTCATGAGCTCGAAGCCCATGAAGTTGTAGATGATGATCGGCATGAAGCTCCAGTTGCTGGAGAACGAGGGCACCCAGTGGTGAGGCGAGAAAGAGTTCGCGCTGCCGTGGTGGATCAGGTAGGCCAGGCCCATGCCCCCGAGCACGACGAGCACGAGAACCTTGACCGCGGCGCTGGCGCTGTTGACCCATTTGCTCAGCGACATGGGCAGGATCCCAATAAGGACCATTAACCAGATCAGGGCTATGACGATGATCTCCGCCCAGGTCTGGCTCATACCGCCCCAGAAAGCGGCTGAAAGCGTCCCAGCAAAGACCACGAACACCGCGGGCGCCCAATAGGCGACGTTCACCCAGTAGAGCCACGCCGTGAAGGTGCCCCAGCGTTGTCCATAGGCTTCGCGTACCCAGACGTAGATCCCGCCTTCCTCCGGCCAGCCGCTTCCGAGCTCTGCAGTTACGAGTCCGTAGGGGACGAAGAAGATCACAGCGAACAAGATGAAAAGCGTGATGCTCTCGACTCCGAGGGCCGAGGAAATCGCGACGGTATCAAGGGTGATCATCGCCGAGACCGCGAACAACGTCATCGAGAAGATGCCCATTGTCCGCGGCTGATCGGCCAACGAGACTTGCCCCGCCGCCTTGGATTCAATTGCCATGTTTGCCTCCGTTCACAAGATGAAGACGGGCGCTCAGCCCAGCAATGCCCGGGCGATGGGCTGCAACTCAGGCTCGCTGGGAAGCGAGTCGATGCCGATCAGAGCGAGCAGGAGCGCCTTTTGGAAGTGCTTGCGGTTCTCGGCCTCGTCCAGGACGATCGAGAAGTTGGCGTCGAGAATCCCATCGGTCATTTCCTCGCCACGCACCGCGGGAAGGCAGTGCATGAACTTCGCCCCCGGCTTGGTATGGGACCACAAGGCTTCGTTCACCTGGTACGGGCGGAGGATCCGCCGCAGCTCGTTCTTTTCCTCCTCGGACTGCAACCACCACCAGCCGACCGTGTAGACGACCTCGGCTACGGCGACGGCGGCTACGGGGTCCTCGGTGAGAGTGAGCTGCGCGCCGCTGGCAGCGCAGTTTGCGCGGACCAGTGCCTCGGTCTCTGGGCTCATCTGTTCTTGCGGCGGAGCCGCCATGACGACGTTCGCTCCGAGACGTGACATCGTAAGGGCGACCGAGGTTCCCATCGCGTCGGCACACTTGCCTACGAAAGCGCACGTGAGGCCTTCTATCGTCCCGAAGTGCTCGAGGATCGTAAGGGCATCTGTCATCGACTGCACGGGATGGTCGTAATCGTCGGTGAGACCGTTTATGACAGGGACGGTGGCATTAGCGGCGAGCTCGGCCAATGTGGAATGAAAGGCTGTGCGGGCCATGATGGCGTCGACGAGCCTGCTCATCACGCGTGCGGTGTCGGCAACACTCTCGTGGCCGCCGAGGTGGATCTCGCCCGGGCGCAGGTACTGGGAGTGGCCACCGAGCTCGGTCATACCCGCCTCGAAACTGATGCGTGTGCGCGTGGATGGCTGCTCGAAGATCATCGCCAAGCTGCGCCCGGCCAGATAGGGGGTAAGGGGGCGCTGGCGGTAGAGCGCCTTCAGCGAAAGCGCGAGCTCGAGAAGGCCGTACAGCTCGTCGCGGGTGTATTCCTGGTCCGTGAAGTAGTTGCGGCCACGCAATAGGGCAAGGTTCGATAAAGAGGTCGTGGGAACGGTGGTAGTCATGGCGCCATGGGCTCCTCTTTTGCAGGGCCGCCAGGAGGCGGCGCGATCAAGGCGATTTGCTCTTCGTTGTCACGGCGTGCGGGCAGGTGTAGGTAGCACCCGATCACATCGCGCCAGCACCGCCACGCCCGCGCATGGTCGAAACCGTCCGGGTCGAGCGCGCGCTGGATTGCTAGGCCTTCGACGACGGCAATGGTCACAGCAGCCAGAGCTTCGGCTTCCTCGTCGTCGAGCTCTGCAGGCTCCGGCCTGAGACATTCGGCATCCACGCTGCGATAAAGGCGGTACTCCTCAGCGAAGCGCCTGCGGATATCGGGATCTTTCAAGGCATGGGGGACAAGCTCGTAGAGCGTGCGGTTGACGCGGTCGTTCATCGAGACGCGCCTTTGCCATTCGAGGAAGCGTTCTGTGCGCGCAGGGCCTCCCTCGAGGTCCCGGATCTCCTCGACTATCTCGGCGTCAGGATCTGAGAACAAGCTGTCGACGATCGCGGCGATGAGACCTGCCTTGTCCTTGAAGTAGTAGGCGACAAGTGCCCGGTTCGCGCTGGACTCCTGCTCTAGGGTCGTCATCGTGAGCTCGGCGAAGCCGCGCTCGGCGACGATGGTCTTCGCGGCCTCGAGAATGCGCCTTGCTGTCGCAGGCAGGTCTCTTAGGCCTTGGGAGGCTGGCAGGGGACCGATGATGCCCTGGTCCAGGCGCACTAGGGGGCCTTAACCACTGCCGCCGGCTGTTGCTGGGTGATGCAATGCACGTTGCCGCCCCCGAGGACGATCTCACGCCCGGGGACGGTCACGACCTTGCGATCTGGGAAGGCCGCCTCGAGCTTGGCCTTTGCGACCGCGTCATTGGGGTCGTCGAACACAGGCATGATGACGCCGCCGTTGACAATCAAGAAGTTGAGGTATGACGCGGCCGTCTTGTCGCCCGGTCGCCTCGGGATCGAGCCCTCGGCGTAGTCGATGCCTGCGACCTCGTCCTCTGTGAGTTCCATGATCGACGGCATCGGCAGTGTTTCAACGCGCAAGGTGCGGCCCATTGCATCGGTGGATCCTTCGAGGGTGCGCAGATTCTCCTCGAGAAGCTCGAAGCGCCAGTCCTGTTTGTCGTCGGTCACAGCCGCTAAGACGACACCCGGACGGACGAAACAGGCGACGTCGTCGACGTGGCCGTTGGTCTCCTCGGGGTCGATGCCGCGGGCCAGCCAGACGACCTTTTCGGCCCCCAGGTAGTCGCCAAGCAAGCCCTCGATCTCTTCTCGGCTGAGATGCGGGTTGCGTCCCGCTGAGAGCAGGCACTCCTCGGTGGTGATTACCGTCCCCTCGCCGTCGACGTGGATCGAACCGCCCTCGAGCACGAACGGCGCCTGGTAGCGGTCGACGCGCTCAATCTCCGCAATCTTGCGTGCAACGAGCTGGTCCTTGTCCCAAGGGAAATAGAGGCCGTCGTGCAATCCACCCCAGGCGTTGAACTCCCAGTCGACGACCCGCACGCCGCCCGAGTCGTCGACGACGAAGCTCGGCCCGCAGTCGCGCGCCCAAGCGTCGTTGCTGGACAGCTCGACGACTCTGACCTCCGCCGGCAGCAGGTTGCGGGCGTTCTCGAACTGCTCGTGGTTGACCCCTACCGTGACGGGCTCGAACTCGGATATGGCAGAGGCGACTTTGACCCAGGCTCGTTGCGCCGGCTTTGCGCCCATTCGCCAGTTATCGGGACGCTCGGGCCAGAGCATCCATGCCTGGGCGTGGGGCTCGAACTCGCCCGGCATGCGGAACCCGTCGGCGCGCGGCGTACTCGCGATGGTGAGGCTCATTGGACCGCTCCAGCAGGGGTCGGTCCGGGTGTGCTCACGACCGGGCCGTCAGGCAAGAGGGCATCAGCGATCTCGCGGAGCTCGTCATCGGCTGGGATCTCGTCGAGGCCAATGAGCGCGAGCATGAGGCCCTTTTGGAAATGCAGGCGGTTCTGCGCCTGAGTGAAGATGATCGAGGCCGGGCCGTCAGCGATCTCGTCTGTGACTTCCTCCCCACGCATCGCCGGCAGGCAGTGCATGAACTTCGCCCCTGGCTTGGTGTGGCTCCAAAGCTCTGAGTTGATCTGGAACTTCTGAAAAGCCGCGATGCGGTCCGCGTACTCGTCTTCCTGCCCGGTCCACCACCAGCAGTCTGTGTAGACGAAATCTGCCCCGTCGATCGCCTCAAGGGGGTCGTTGGTGAGCAGGAACGACCCACCGCTTTGCGCAGTGAGGCGCTCAGCGTTCTGTTTTACCTCAGGGCTTATCTCGTATCCCGGGGCGTTGGCGATGCGGACGTTGAGGCCAAGCTTGGTCAAGGTCGTCGAGAGCGAATTGCATGGGTGGGCAGCGTCGCCGACATAGGCGAAGGTGACGCCCTCCAAACGGCCCGCCTGCTCGTAGATGGTGAAGGCGTCGCTCATGGCCTGGCAGGGATGCCTGTCGTGGTCCATGGCGTTGATGACCGGTACGGCCGAGAAGGCGGCGAGCTCGTTGACGACCTCGTTCGCCTTCGAGCGGATGACAATGGCTGCGCTGTACTGCGAGAGGGTACGCGCGGTGTCGGCAACGGTCTCGCGTCCAGGAAGATGTATCTCGCCCGGGCGCAGGTAGACAGCGTTACCGCCGAGCTCGGCAAAGCCGTTCTCGAAGCTCACGCGGGTTCTAGTCGAGGCGGCCTCGAAGATCATCGAAAGGTGCTTGCCTGACAGGAAGGGCGTGAGGGGTCTTTTGCGCCAAAGTTTCTTCAGCCCGACCGCAAGCGTGAGCATGTCCTCGAGGTCCTCGCGGGCAAAGTCCAAGTCGGACACAAAGTTGCGGCCACGCAGCCTGCGCAATGCGGGGAGCTTGTCCTGCATCACCTTTCCTCCTTCGGTCTCGACCAGGGGCTGGTCAAGGGACTTATACGTCCGTTTGATTAGTTTGACCGGACGGACAAAATGACCGTAGCATGTGGGGTGCCCGAATTGTCAAACTGGTTGTCACGAGGCCCTGACGGGAGGATCTTGAGCGAGCCCAACCCCAGGCGTAGGCGGTATGCGAAAGAGCGCGAGGTACCCGAGCCCTTCGCCCTTGAGGATCCGATGGAGGCGCTTCCTCCGACTGCACAGCGGCTTCTTGCGGCTGCGCGCAGGCTGCTCGTACGGGACGGTTTCACAGCCCTGACGCTCTCGGCGATCGCGGAGGAGGCCGAGGAGTCCAAGGCGAGCATCGGCTATCACTTCGGCAATAAGGATGGCCTGGTGGCGGCGCTGGTGGACTCGCTCACCCACGACGCGAACCGGGCTCTTATCCAAGAATGCAGTTCACTACCGGCTGGCCCGGCTCGAATGCAGGCTCTGTTGGAGGGGGAGTCACGCATCGTCGCGGACGGTTCGTCCTTCCAGGCATTTTTTGAGGTGCTGCCGTACGCGCTGAGAGACCCGTCCCTGAGACGGCGCGTGGCGGCGCTTTACGACGGCTATCGCGAGACCGTGTTGCGCTGTATCAGCGACACAGATCCGGCATCGGGTCCCGAGCTGCGGTCGTTCTGCGCTCTCATGATCGCCATCGTCGATGGGCTCGCCATCCAATACTGCCTTGACCCCGAAGGGGCCGACGCGGCAAGTGTCATAAGGCAGTGGGGACGACTGGTGCGCTTACCGGTGGTCAACGCCGAGCCTGAGGTTCCAAGAGCTCTGGCGTGATCAGGAGTTGGTGACGCTCGAGAGCGCGAGAGCGGCTGCACCGTGCGCCTGGGTCGAGAAGGTGCCTGACAGCGGGCCCTGCATGATCTCGAGGTTGCCCGTCGTCGTGACATAACCAAGCACGGGCAGGGCCCCCGGTGCTGAAGTCGAGGTAACCGCAATCTTGGCGACGCCCGCCGCCTCGTCGCGAAAGCCCGTGGCTGAGAGGCCCTCGGCCGCATAAAAGGAGTTGCCGGAGAGGTAGCCAACCAGCGGCTGGGCGGAGGGACCGATCTCGGCCAGGCTGATAGCGGTCACCTTGGCGGCCTGCTTCGTCCACGCGGCCTGCGACAGCTGCTTTGCATAGAACGTGCCGCTAGTCGAGACGTAGCCCAGAATCGCACCTGGCGTCGTGGTGCCCTCGGCGAGGGCAATCGAACCGACGCCGGAGGTCTGTGTCACGGTCCAGGTGTTCCCGGCCACGCCGGCCTTTAAGAGAAAGGCTCCCTTTTTCTGCTGTAAATAGCCGAGCAGCGGGGGAGCCGAGCCGCTTCCGCCCGTGAGGGCGATCGCGGACGCACCTGTCGCTTCAAGTCTGAAGGCCCCACTTAAGGAACCTTCCTCGGCGTAGAAATCACCGGCGGTGCTCAGGTAGCCAAGCACTGGCGTTCCGGTACCGGAAAGCGCGACAGCAATCGAGACGGCGCGTTGTGCGACAAGAGTCCAGCTCGAAGAGCCTGCGCGTCGCACATAGAAGTTGCCCCCGGGATCGATGTAGCCGTAAACGGCACCGCCGTTTGTTCCGGTCGTGCCAATGTCACCCGCCACCGCGATCGAATCCACTGCCGGAGTGAGCAACTGATAGGCGTTCCCGGGTGCCGCGATCCTGGCGGTGAACCCGGTCGGCCCGGAAAATCCGATCACTGGTCGTTGGACAGTCCATGCGGGATTGTGCAGCCAGTCACTGACACCGTCGCCGACGAGCCAGTTATTCACTGGGTAAGTGGCCCAGCCGTCGTTGCCGGCCCCGCCGTTCTGCTGGATTACCGTGATCGAACCGTTTCCCTCGGGGTCAACCGCGTTTGCGGTGACGACGGCGGTGTGGCCGTAAGGGTTGGCTTGGCTACGGGCAACCGAGAGGACGTCTCCGGGCTGTGGCACGGCTCCGATCGTGCCGTTGTTGACCACCACGAGCGGCGGCCCATTCGGGTTGTACTTGGCCTTGTAGCTGGGCAGGTTGTAGTCGAGTACTACGTCCCAGCCGTCAGCTGGATAGGGATTTACGCCCCAGGCGAGGTACATCCATCGCATTGACAACTCGACACACTCCCATTCGAACTCGCCCCAGGCTCCGGGGAAGAAGGAAACGTCGTGATCGCTGCCTCCTTGAGTCGGCCCTGGGCCACATGCAACTAGCCCGTGCCAAGAGGCCCCGAGCGAATGGGAGCCGGGATAGTTGGTCGGGTCGCACGCACCCCCCCTCCACCAGCTGGGAGCCTGGACGCTTCGCCTGGTCTGGAGGTTCGCGGGGCTCAGACGACGCAGAGCGACGGGCGAAGCACCCCCGACACCGATCGCTGCCGTGGCGAGAGGGGTGAGTACCGCGATCGCCACGAACAGCGCCGCGGACATGGAAAGCACAGGTAGGATCCAGCCGACCCAGTTCCTCCGCGCCGGCATAGCTTCGCCTGCGGCCATCGTTCCCTCGCTCCCGCATGGTCATCAGGTTGCATAACCCGTTCTCTAACCATCGGCATCGGGGAATGTGACATTGAGTGAGACCTCTTACACCGGACCAGGCACGAGTGGCCTCCGCCAGCTCCTTTGGACCTGGACGGCGTCCTAGTCTCCCGCGAGCTCGCGCGGGGTCGCCTCCCAGTGCCTGGACCGCTCCAGTGCAGCCAACCAAGCGAGATGATCTGCGTCGGCCCGTCCCCGTCCCGCCCCGGGCTCGAAGACCTTGGTGCCGGCGCCGATGGAACGAAGCTCTCCGAGCGAGCTCCAAACGCCTTCGGCGAGCCCCGCAAGCATGGCGGCACCGAGGGCGGTCATCTCAGTGCTCTCAGGCCGGACGACCTGCAGATCGCACTGGTCGGCTTGGAGTTGCAGCAGAAGGTCCATCGCCGCCGCGCCGCCGTCGGCGCGCAGGATCTTCGGTGACTGGCCCGCAGCACGTCCCATCGCTTCGAGGACGTCTCGGCACTGGTAGGCGATGGCCTCGACGGCGGCGCGCGCGAGATGTGCGCGGCCTGTGCCTTTAGTGATGCCGCAAATGGTTCCTCGGGCTTCGGGGTCCCACCACGGGCTCCCGAGACCGGCGAAAGCGGGCACGAGAAAGACGCCGTCGTTGTTCGTGATCTGCGAAGCAAGCGGCCCGAGCTGTGCTGCTTGGTCGATCATGGCCAACCCGTCGCGAAGCCATTGGATTGTCGCACCGGAGGAGAAGATCGCGCCTTCGAGTGCGTAGCTGAAGCCATCGGTAGCGCCTGGGGGAGCATGATCCCCAAGATCCCAGGCAATCGTGGTGAGAAGGCCCTCGGTCGGAAGGGGCATCTGCGCCCCAAGGTTCATCAGCACGAAGCTTCCCGTGCCGTAGGTCACCTTGGTCTCACCGGGCAGATAGCAACAGTGCCCGAAAAGCGCGGCCTGCTGGTCGCCGGCGATCCCGCTCACCGGCACGCCCTTCAGTAGCCCACCGGCGACCTCGGCGCACACCGTGGCGTACCTGCCAGCAGATGGACGGACCTCTCCGAGGGCATCGATGGGGACCTTGAGCATCTCGCACAACTCAGCCGACCAGCGACGCCGACCAATGTCGTAACACAGTGTCCGGCTCGCGTTGGAGGGATCTGTGACGTGCAGGCCTCCGTGGACGCCTCCGGTGAGGTTCCAGCAGACCCAATCGTCGACCGTGCCGAGCGCGAGGGAACCGCTGGGTGCGAGGCGGCCCTTTTCGAGCATCCAGGACCATTTCGTGCCCGAAAAGTACGGGTCGAGCACGAGGCCGGTACGTTCGCGTACGAGGGGGAGGAACCCTGCCTCAGCAAGCTCAGCACATCGCTGTGCCGTTCGGCGGTCCTGCCAGACGATCGCGCGACAACACGGTTTGCCGGTGGATCGGTCCCAGGCCACCGCCGTCTCGCGTTGGTTCGCAATTCCAACCGCGGCGACGCCGAGGGAGCTCTTTGCAAGAATCCCACGCAGCTCCACCAAGGTCGCCTCGACGAGGGTCCAGATTTCCGCCGCGTCGTGCTCGACCAAGCCTGGAGCAGGAAAATGTTGGGGCAGCTCGCGCTGCGATGTAGCGATGACCTGGCAGTTCTCGTCAATGGCAAGCGATCGCACACTTGTCGTGCCTGCGTCGATGGCGATGACCACGGCCACAGCGGCACCGTAGCCGCGCAGGCTCCGATCGCGCCTCCGGCGGGCGGGAGCTGACGCACGCATACGCAAACCTTCGCGAGCACCCCCTGACCAGGAAGGACGGCCGGTGCAATCCATTGACACGGCGGTAACTACGGTGTTGTAATTACCTCCTATCTGGTGGCCTGGTTGGGCGACACCACAACATGTAGTGGTTAGGATGTCCGGCGCGTGCCGGGTGGCAAATCGGCACAGAGCAGGCAAGTTCCGCCAAGGAGGGATCTATTCAAATGGCCGTCGCAGAAGAGCGCCTCGAAATCGGCATCAATCGACACTTCACCGCAGAGTCTCGTCACCCCTATGACGAGGTCGTCTGGGAGCGCCGTGACTCGCGAATCAGCGACTACCGTACCGGTGCGGTCGCTTTCGAGCAGCTTGGTGTGGAGGTGCCTTCGACATGGAGCCTCAACGCGACGAACATCCTTGCCCAGAAGTACTTCCGCGGGACGGTTGGAACTCGCGAGCGAGAGGTGTCGCTCCGCCAGGTCGTTGACCGCGTCGTCGACACGATCACGACTTGGGGCACAAAGGACGGCTATTTCGTCGACGCCGCAGAAGCGGCAACGTTTAGTGACGAGCTCAAGCACCTCATCGTGCAGCAAAAGGCGGCGTTTAACTCGCCGGTATGGTTCAACATCGGCGTCCCGGGCGTGCCTCAGCAGGCCGCGGCATGCCAACCCTACGACGCGCTCGTATCTACGCCGGACGGACTGATTCCGATCGGTCGTCTTGTCGAGAACGGAGCAGTCGGGCACAAAGTGCTCGACGCTAAAGGACTAACTCGGATTGTGGCGGTAAAGGCCAACGGGCGCAAGCACGTCCTACGAGTAACGACAAAGTCCGGACATCAGCTTGATGTCACTGGAGACCACCTTGTCTGGCGGGCAAGCGGCGACGGCACAGGTAGATTCGTTCCTGCCACAGAGCTGAAGATCGGAGATCAACTGAGCTGGCACCGAGCCGATTCTTCTGGCGAAGGGGAGATCTCTCAACGCTGGATCGCCGAAGCTGCACTCGCCGGGTGGCTTCAGTCTGATGGGTTCTGCGGCCGATACGACGGAACAAACCGATCGATGACGATCGAGGCTATGACCGTGACGCCGGCAGAACTTAAGTGGGTCACTGGTCTTCTGGACGTCGTCTTTCCAGATGTGCATCGCCACGAGCGTCAAGTTGTAACCAAGGATCAGTCGCTCGATTGCCGACGGACGCGACTTTACGGGCGGGTCCTCGAGGAGTTCGTGGCCCGTTGGGAGCTTGAGGAGCGCGGAGCAGCCATGTCGGTTCCTTCGCAGCTCTATTCGGCACCTTTGGTCGTGGTAGCCGCGTACCTGCGAAGTCTGTTCCAAGCCGAAGGTTCCGTTTCGGTGCGCGAGCGCTCCGCGGTGATCAGTTTGGACATGATCTGCGAAGGGATTGTTCGGGGCGTGCAGGCCCTGCTTGCCCGTTTTGGCGTCTTTGCACGCGTGTCGTTCAAGGCGGATCGCCGCGCTAACAGGCATGGGACCTTCAACCTTTCAATTCGGTCGCTGGGCGATCGGTACACCTTCGCGAACGAGATCGGATTTGTCGATTCACGGAAGGCGGACAAACTTGCGAGCTCACTCGAGCTTCCGGGTCTGGCGTCTAATTCGTCGAAGCGTCTTGAGATCGGGTCCATTGAGGACATCGGTGAGATGGATGTATATGACATTCAAACCGAGAGCGGTGAGTACCTAAGTGCCGGCCTCCGAGTGCACAACTGCTTCATCCTCGGCGTAGAAGACTCAATGGCCTCGATCCTGAACTGGTACGTCGAAGAGGGCACCATCTTCAAGGGCGGTTCCGGGGCGGGCGTCAACCTCTCGAGCATCCGGTCGTCGCGCGAGCTCCTCAACGGTGGGGGAACTGCGTCGGGGCCCGTGAGCTTCATGAGGGGTGCCGATGCCTCGGCGGGGACGATCAAGTCCGGAGGAAAGACTCGTCGTGCCGCGAAGATGGTGATCCTCGACGTCGATCATCCAGACGTCAAGGAGTTCATCTGGTGCAAGGCACGCGAAGAGCGCAAGGCGCGTGTATTGGCACAGGCAGGTTTCGACATGGACCTCGACGGGAGGGACAGCCAGTCGGTCCAGTACCAGAACGCCAACAATTCGGTACGAGTGACCGACGAGTTCATGCAAGCGGTCCTCAACGACACAGATTGGGCCCTGCTCGGGCGGATCTCGGGCCAGCCGATAGAGACCGTGAAGGCCCGCGACTTGTTTCACCAGATCGCCGAGGCAGCGTGGGAGTGCGCGGACCCGGGCCTGCAATTCGACACGACCATCAACAAGTGGCACACGGCACCGAACACAGGCCGTATCTCTGCGAGCAACCCATGCTCGGAGTACGTCCACCTGGACAACTCGAGTTGCAATCTCGCCAGTTTGAACCTGATGAGGTTCCTGAACGACGACGACACCTTCGACGTTGAGAGCTTCCAAGCCGCCGTCACAGTGGTGTTCACCGCGCAGGAGATTCTCATCGGAAATGCCGACTATCCGACAGAGAAGATCGCTGAGACGACTCGGCGATTTCGTCAGCTCGGGCTCGGCTACGCGAATCTTGGCGCTCTGCTCATGGCCCTAGGCGTTCCGTACAACTCGGACGAAGGCCGTGCCATAGCGGCTACGATCACCGCGCTTATGACTGGCGCCGCATATGTGGCCTCGGCTCGGACCGCGGCGAGGATGGGTCCGTTCGCAGGCTTTCACGAGAATGCCGAGCCGATGCTGGAAGTACTGAGGATGCACCGCCGCGAGGTTGCCAAGATCGACGAGGAGCAGGTGCCGACGGAGCTTCTCTGTGCGGCACAAGAGGCTTGGGACACCGCAGTCGAACTGGCCGAGGTGCACGGTGTGCGCAACTCGCAGGCGACCGTTCTCGCCCCTACAGGCACGATCTCGTTCCTCATGGACTGCGACACGACCGGGATTGAGCCCGACCTCGGACTCGTAAAGACGAAGAAGCTCGTTGGCGGCGGGACGATGTCCATCGTCAATCAGACAGTTCCTCGAGCTCTGAAGCGGCTCGGTTACAACTCGGAGGAGATTGCGGAGATCGTCGCCTATATCGACGAGCACAAGACGATCGTCGGCTCACCGAATCTCAATGCAGAGCATCTGCCGGTCTTTGCTTGTTCGATGGGTGACAACACAATCCACTATCTCGGTCACGTCAAGATGATGGCGGCAGCACAGCCGTTCATCTCGGGCGCTATCTCCAAGACCGTGAACCTCCCAGAAGATGCCACGGTCGAGGAGATCGAACGGCTCCACGTTGACGCTTGGAAGATGGGTCTGAAGGCGGTAGCCATCTACCGGGACAACTGCAAGGTTGCCCAGCCGCTCGCTACAACGAAACGGACCGAAGCGGGAGCAGCGTTCGAATCTGACGACGACAAGAGCGCAGCCGGTTCGCAGATGCACGTCCGCGAGGCCGCGCTGCTCGAGCGCATTTCAGAGCTGGAGGGAGCGTTGCAGGAGCGACACGTGACTGCCCCTGCCACAACCACACGCACCAGGTTGCCCCGCAAGCGTCGCTCCAATACCTTCGCCTTCCGGGTAGCAGACTGCGAGGGCTACGTCACCGTCGGCGAGTACGAGGACGGGCGGCCGGGTGAGGTGTTCATGAAGGTCTCCAAGCAGGGC
>JBEKVJ010000040.1:0-28923 GCA_049514105.1 Acidimicrobiales bacterium | reverse complement strand
TCGAGAGCTCCATCGCACAGGCGTAACCCCCCGCCACCGACCCTCGGGCACTGCTTCGAAGCGGAGATTCTTAGATGAGGCAACGTATGGGGCTACGCGGAGGTTTCCGATGAGTCAACTCGGCCATAGATGCCCTCCGAACGCCGCAGCGTAGACTGAGGCGGCGATTATGAACGCCCTCAGCCAGGACCTCTCGGGGCCCGATGCAGTAGACCTTTCCGGAGCTTGCCTCGCCATCGCGCGCCAGCTCGTTGCCGGCGCCAGGTTATGGTTCGCGGCGCCCCGCTCAGCGGGGCTCACCGGCGAGATGGTCACCGCCTGGTTCATCGACTGCGATGCAGGGCAGGTCCGCGTCCTCACGGTCTGGGTGGAGGACACCTGGCTCGAGACATTGCGGGCGGGCGCCGCCGCCGGCGACGTGCTGGTCCTCGTGGCAGGCTCCGCCGAACTCGAGAACAACGGGCTCAGGCAGCGAGCCGCGGCTTGGGGTGTGCTGACGGTGTGGATCGGCAACGGGCCAAGGCCGGCGCCCGGCGAGGCCGATCACGTCCTGTGGGCGGGCAGCGAAAAGGCGTCCTTTGATCTCGAGTCTGCGGTGGCCGTCTGCGAACTGCTCGCCGAGCTCACTTCCGCGCACCTCCAGCATCCGGAGGCAATCGAGCCGGAGCGGCCCGGGTGTGAAGAAGAGGTCTGCATAACATGCTCGGACGAGGGCCGCCTCGGCGAGGTCGTCGCCCTCGGGGCTGACGGGCTGGCCCAAGTCCGTACTCCCGCCGGCTTGGAGACGGTGGATACGACCTTGATCGACGACGCCTGCCCCGGTGATCTCGTACTGATCCACGCCGGCACCGCTTTGAGCCTCATCGCGAAGGAGGCCCGGTGACCACCGACGAGACAGGTCGGGATGCTTCGAAGAGTCGTTCGGACGAGACATCGAGCGGGCGCGAGGCCGCCGCGCTCGAGCGGATCGAAGCCTTCCGTCGCCGCCGGCCGCGCTTTCGCGACGACTTTGTCACCATGGCCCACGGCGCCGGGGGCAAGGCATCCGCCGCCCTGATCGACGCCGTCTTCCTGGATGCCTTCGCTGGCCTCGAAAGGCCGCCGCTCACCGACGCTGCCCTGATCGGCCTCCCTCAAGGCGAGACGGTCGCGTTCACGACAGACTCGTTCGTCGTCAAACCCCTTCGCTTTCCGGGTGGATCTATCGGTCAGCTCGCCGTGCACGGGACGGTCAACGACCTCGCTGTCATGGGGGCCCGTCCGCAGTGGCTCTCGGCCGCGTTCGTCATCGAAGAGGGCTTCGCCATCAACCAGCTTCGAGAGGTGGTCGCCGACATGTCCGAGGCCGCCCGCGCGGCCGGGGTTTCGATCGTCACGGGCGATACCAAAGTGGTCGGCCGCGGAGCTGCCGACGGGATGTACGTGACAACAGCCGGCATTGGCCTCGTGCCCACCGGACGCCGCCTCGGCGCTGAGCTCGTCCAGCGGGGCGATCGCATCCTTATATCGGGCAGCATCGCCGACCATGGGATGGCGGTGATGCTGGCACGAGGTGACCTTGCGCTCGAGGCTGACCTGCGCTCGGATACGGCGCCGGTGAACGAGCTCGTGGAGGCCCTTTTTGCCGCGGCCCCGTCTACGAGGTGGATGCGTGACCCTACCCGAGGTGGCGTCGGGACCGTGTGCAACGAGCTCGCACACGACAGCGGCCTCGCGGTCGTCCTGGACGAGTCCGCCTTGCCGATCAAGCCCGCTGTCGCCGGGGCCTGCGACCTTCTCGGGATCGATCCCCTGTATGTCGCGAACGAGGGAAAGCTCCTGGCGGTGGTCGCTGCGAATGAGGCTGACGCGGCTCTTAAGGCACTGCGCGGCCACCGACTCGGGGCTGACGCGGCGATCATCGGTGACATCCGCACGGAGCCGCAGGGCATCGTCGTGCTGAGAACGACATTCGGGGGAACCCGTATCGTCGACATGCTCGTGGGCGACCCATTGCCGAGGATCTGCTAGCGACGGTGAGCCATTTGCGTCAGCTCATCGAGCGCCGGCGCGTCAGGGTCACCGGTACGGTCCAAGGCGTCGGCTTCCGCCCTTTCGTGTTCCGTGAGGCCGTTGCCCTCGGACTTGTCGGCTTCGTGTTCAACGACTCGGACGGTGTGCTTGTCGAAGTTGAGGGCGAGCCCGACAAAGTGGCACAGCTGTGCCGGCTCTTGAGCGATGCCGCACCGCCGCTTGCCCGGGTCACCTCGGTCAGCTGGGATGAGATGGCTCCGACGAGCGGCGAGGAGCGGTTCCGAATCATCGAGAGCTCGTCGAGCCGGGTCCCCAACGCCGCTGTAAGCGTCGACAGCGCTACTTGCGACGAGTGCTTATCGGAGGTAGACGACCCGGGAAGCCGCCGACACGGTTATCCCTTTACCAACTGCACCAACTGCGGGCCGCGTTACACGATCATCCTCTCGGTTCCCTACGACAGGCCCGCGACAACGATGGCCGGTTTCGAGATGTGCCCCGAGTGCCAGGCCGAGTACGACGACCCCGCCGACCGCCGCTTTCACGCCCAGCCGAACGCGTGCGCCGTCTGCGGTCCGCGAATCGTGTTCTACGACTGCGCCGGGCACCGAATCGCCGAGGCCGAAAGTGCCCTTTTCGAGCTCGTCAAAGCGCTACGGCGCGGCGACATCGTGGCGGTAAAGGGAATCGGTGGCTATCACCTCGCCGCGGACGCGACCAACCACGGCGCGGTGGCCGAGCTGCGCCGTCGCAAGGCAAGAGACGACAAGCCGTTTGCTCTCATGGTCGCTGACGTGGAGATGGCGAGGTCGTTGTGCGTCCTCGACCCCAAAGCCGAGGCCGCCCTCGGCTCTGTCGCGCGACCGATCGTGCTCGCTCCGCGTAGGCCCGGTTGCACCCTCGCCGCTGGCGTCGCACCCGGATTGGCCGACCTCGGTCTCATGATTGCCTACACGCCCCTTCACCATCTGCTCATGGCCGAGATGGCAAGGCCCCTCGTCATGAGCAGCGGCAACATCTCCGACGACCCGATCGCACACCTGGACGACGATGCCTTCTCCCGGCTCGGACCCATGGTCGACGGTGTGCTCGCGCACGACCGGCCCATCCACATCCGCTGCGACGACTCGGTCGTGAGGGCAACCGGGCGCCGATTGCAGATGGTCCGCAGGTCGCGCGGCTATGCGCCAGAAGCCCTGGCGCTGCCCGGCGCAGCAGCCCGTCAGGTGCTCGCCGTCGGCGCCGAGCTCAAGAACACGATCGCGGTAGCCAAAGATTCCCAGCTCGTGTGCAGCCACCACATTGGGGACCTCGAGCATCTCGCCACCTACGAGGCTTTCTTGCAGGCGACGGTGCACCTTTGCCGGCTCTTCGGGGTCGAGCCAGAGGTCGTCGCGCACGACTTGCACCCCGAGTACTTGTCGACCAAGCATGCCCTCGAGCTCGACTTCGAGCCCTGGCCGGTTCAGCACCACCATGCTCATATTGCATCGTGCCTGGTCGAGCACGGCCACAACGAGACCGTGCTCGGAATCGCCTTCGACGGGCTCGGCTATGGCGCGGACGCCACGATGTGGGGCGGAGAGTTCCTCGTAGCCGACTTCGACGGCTTCGAGCGTGTAGGTCACCTGCGCCAGGCCGCCATGCCCGGCGGGGCGGCGGCCATCCGCGAACCTTGGCGCATGGCCTTGTCCTGGGTGGCGCTCGCACTCGGCGAGGATGCCGCGGCCCGCCTTGGCGAGACTCTCGACAATCGATGGAACCAGGTCCTCGCCCTCGCTCTCGCCGCGGGCGACCAAGCGGCGGTGCAGACCTCGAGTGTCGGCCGTCTCTTCGACGCCGTGGCCGCCTTGTTAGGTCTCAGGTCACGGGTCACCTACGAGGGCCAGGCGGCGATCGAGCTCGAGAGGCTCGCCCGCTCGGTCCCCCGCGAGGCAGCCCGAATCTACCCGGTCGAGCTCAGCGAGAACGGTGGCCTGGAGGTGCTCGACCCTTCTCCGCTCATCGCCATGGTGCTCGAGGAACTGCGTGCGGGCGTGAACCGCCCGTTGATAGCCGCCAGCTTTCACGAGAGCCTCGGGCGGGCGGCCGCCGATCTCGGGGCAAGACTGGCCCGCCGTCACGGCCTGGACACCGTGGCCTTGAGCGGTGGGGTCTTCCAGAACGCTCGCTTTAGCGACACCGTCGAGGATGCACTTGTCGCCGAAGGTTTAACCGTGCTCGTGCACGAGTCGGTACCGCCCAACGACGGCGGGATCAGCATCGGTCAGGCGGCCATTGCCGCCCTCGGGACCCGCGGCCCCTAACGCCCAGCGTCCGCTCTTAGGCGCTGTGTCCCATCGAGACGGCCACTTCACGGTGCAGGCGCCCGAAGTTGTAGTACGCGGCACAAGCCCCTTCGGCTGAGACCATGCACGTACCGATCGGTGTCTCCGGCGTGCAGGCCGTGCCGAACACCTTGCACTCCCAGGGCTTGAGCACGCCGCGAAGGACCTCTCCGCACTGGCAGGCCTTGGGGTCTGCCACCCGAACACCGGGCACGTCGAAACGAAGCTCCGCGTCCCACTCGGAGAACTCGGGCCGGGCCTTGAGAGCGCTGTTGGGGATAAAGCCGAGGCCACGCCACTCGAATGTCGGGCGAAGCTCGAAGACCTCCTCGAGCATCGCGAGCGCGCGTGGATTGCCGTCTTCGCTCACACAGCGGGTGTACTGGTTCTCGACGCAGCATCTGCCTTCGGCGATCTGGGCCATGAGCATCGCGATCGCCTGGAGGATGTCGAGCGGCTCGAATCCCGCCGTCACGAGCGGTTTGTGATACTCCTCGGCGACAAAGCGGTACGGGCGCTGGCCGATCACCGTCGACACGTGTCCAGGCCCGATGAAACCGTCGAGGCTCAAGTCCGCAGACTCGAGGATCGCCCTCAAAGGCGGTCCGATCACGACGTGGTTCGAGAAGATACTGAAGTTCATGACACCCTCGGCACGCGCCCGTAGCACGGTCGCGGCCGTCGAGGGCGCCGTCGTCTCGAACCCGACGGCGAAAAACACGACCTGACGTTCCGGGTTCTCAGTCGCGATCCGCAGAGCGTCGAGCGGCGAATAGACGACCCTTATGTCGGCCCCTTGGGCCTTGGCCCCGAGCAGGCTGGCGTTCGAGCCCGGGACGCGCATCATGTCCCCGAAGGATGTGAATATGACACCTGGAACCTGTGCCACTGAGATGGCATCGTCGATGCGTCCCATCGGGATGACGCACACAGGGCACCCGGGGCCGTGCACAAGCTCGACCGAGGTCGGTAGCAGGTGCTCGATCCCGTGCCGGTAGATCGTGTGCGTATGGCCACCACAGATCTCCATGAACTTGTAGTGCCCCTCGCCGGCGAGCTCACCGATGCGAGCGACCAGGGCGCGTGCCGCCGCCGGGTCACGGTACTCATCGACGAATCGCATGATGTCCCTCCCTCAAAGCTGGCGGCACCGGAGCACTGTGCCCGGCACAGTTAGCACAGCCACGGCCAAGGCGCTTACTTAGGAGCGCTAGGCGATCTGTGACGCGATCACCGCCTGCACCTCGTCGGCGTAGGCCTGACCCATCTCTTGCAAGGTCTGCAGCGCTTCGCGCGCCTCGCCCTCGTCGATCTTGGCCATGGCAAAGCCGACATGGATCAGCACCCAGTCTCCGGGAGCGACGCCTTCGTCTTCGAGCAGGGCGACATTGATGTTGCGGCGAACACCGGCGACATCGACCTTGGCCAAGTGCCGGACCGGGTCGAGCAGCTCGACCACCTCACCGGGGATCCCCAGACACATGGCACTTCCTCCTCCAGACGACGGACACCACGGGCTCGACGCGACCGACGCCTTCTCCTTCACAGTACTGGCCCGGAAGTCATCAGACGACTTCGGGTACCGCCGCCGCCAGCGCGCCTGTGATCCGCGCGAACGGCCTTGCCAACCCTGCGGGCACGCTGAGAGACTGTCCGGACGCTATCTGCGTCGCAAAGGCAGAAAGAGAGTAGTATTTCGGCAGGTGGCCGCCTGATGTTTGGGGGAAACGTGAGCCTGGATAACAGTCTTCGCACCGGACGGGTTATCGGCGCAGGCCGTAGACGGACCGCGCCGGCAGCGGCCGCGGTTTTGATGCTGGGAGCAGCCCTGGTCTTGGCCTCGGCGGCCATCCATCTGCACCTCTGGGCTACCGGATACCGGCACATCGGTACTATCGGACCTCTCTTTTTTGCCCAGGGCGCCCTCGGTATCGCGCTCGGCATACTGGTCGCCCTCGTCAGGCGCCCCTTCATCGCTCTCATCACAGCCCTGTTCGCCCTAGGCACGGTCGTCGGATTGCTGCTCGCTTCGCACGGTGGCCTGTTCGGCTACAGGACGACCATGCACGCGCCTTGGGCAACAACCGCCCTCAGCATCGAAGTTGCGGCCGTGGTGCTGCTTTGTTTGGGGTCGACCCTCGCCGTTTCGGCCGAGAGGACGCACGCGCGCTACATGCGCTCGTTCAAATCAACGGAGCTGTGAGGATCAGCCGTTCCCGCTGATCGCTTCCGGCGCGACGAGAACCGCCGTGCGGGCTTCGGCAGCCATCACACGATCGAATTCGTTCCAGTCCTGGTGGGTGCCGCCCGCGGCGACGAAGATGTCCCGGATGAGCCTCGCAAGCTGGGCGGCGCTGAAGTCCTCGAGTGGATCCTGCGGCCCTACAAGTCGCACCGGACCCTCTACAGCCACCCAGTCAGCGCCGTGGCGGAACACGACCGCCGCTCGGCCGCTCGCGCGAAGGTGCGAAAGCTTTCGTGCCGCGCCGCGCGCAACAAAGCCGATACAGGCCTCGCCGTCAAAAGGGTCCTCGACGACTCCGGCGTTCACTACCGATGCGTGAATGGTCCCTTGTGGGCGCACCGTGGTGGCCACAGCGAGAGAGTCGCCCTTGGCGACGGCCCTGACGTGATCGAGATCGTGCGGCATGTCTCCTCCTGTTCCCGGTCAATCATGATGCCGCGCGAAACTCCCCGTCGGGCGAACACCGCAGGACGAGGCAAACTCCGACGGCGGGATGCACCCCCTGCTTGCGGCCATTAGGGTCCGGCTTGTGACTGCACAATGGAATGCTCCTGTGGTCAAGCGGACCGAGCCCGAGCGCGTCGCGACCGAGCGTGAGGCGCTCGAACAGTGGCTGGACTACGAGCGCGAGACCCTGCTCATGAAATGCGCTGGACTGACCGCGGACCAGTTGAAGACACGGGCGGTGCCACCATCTGCATTGTCCTTGCTCGGCCTCGTGCGCCACATGACCGAAGTGGAGCGTTGGTGGTTCCGTATGCACGCTGCCGGCGAACAGATCGCTTTCGAGTACAGCAACGAGAACGACACGGCGGACTTCGACGACCTCGATGGCGCCGACGCGGAAACTGATCTTGAGACGTTCCGGAGAGAGGTGGCCACAGCGCGCGAGGCCGTGCGCGGACGTACCTTGGACGACGTCGTAGCCAGCCGGGGCCACGACGCCACAAGGATGCGGGACATCCGATGGATCTACGTCCACATGATCGAGGAGTACGCCCGGCACAACGGGCACGCCGACCTGCTTCGCGAGTGCATCGATGGGACGGTGGGCGACTGAATGGCGAACCTGCAAGGTTCGCCCACGAGCGCGCGCCACTTGGCGGCGGGACTGCAAGCGCTGCGCCGCTTAACAGGTGCCCTCGCCCTAGTCGTCACAGCCGTGCTGACAGTTGTGACAAGTGCCGCAGCGTTGACGCCTGGCCCGGCGGCTCAGGACCGCAGCCGGGAGGGCGCGGCCCTCAGCGTGATCGTGGAACCTTCGCGGCTCGGCTCAGCTTCTGGGATGCAGCCGGTCTACTCCTTCGTCCTCTCTGCGAAAAGGTCGGTGGACATGACGATGTACGAGCTGAGCGACACGACAATGGTCGCTGACCTGGTCGCGGATCACAAACGTGGTGTGAAGGTGCGCGTCATCCTCGATACCAAACGTGAGCACAGCCACAACCTTGCTGCATACGAGGCTCTGAAAGCCGGTGGCGTGAATGTCGTGTGGGCGGCCGGAGGCTATGAGGCGACACACCAGAAGACGATCACCGTGGACCAAGCCAAGTCCCTGATCCTCACGGGCAATCTCACTTCTGAGTACTACACGACGACGCGTGACTTCGGCATCTTCGATGCCGAGGCGCCAGACGTGGCCGCGATCGAAGACGTCTTCGATGCGGACTTCGCCCATAGACCGGTCACCGCACCGGGCGGCACCGACCTTGTGTGGAGCCCGGGCTCGCAGGCGCAGATGTTGGCTGTGATCAATGGGGCGAGGCACACACTCTCGGTCGAGAACGAGGAGATGGGCTCGTCCGCTGTCACCGCCGCCATTGTGGCCGCGGCAGGTCGTGGCGTGAAGGTGGAGGTCACAATGACCGCTGACAGTGATTACGACGGCGACCTGGACGAGATAGTTCGAGCCGGCGGTCAAGTCCACCTCTACGCCGACGCCTACTCGGACCTGTACATCCACGCCAAGACCACCATCGCCGATGCGGGGCGCGCCACCGAGAAGGTCTATGTGGGAAGCATCAACTTCTCGAGCGCCTCCATGGACGCCAACCGCGAGCTCGGCATAATCACGACCAATGTCGCAGTTGTGGCCGCCATCGACGCAGTCGTGAGCGCGGACTACTCCGACTGCACGGCCGCCACGGACTGCAGGTCTTACACCTGAGCGCGAAGGCGACCATTATGGACAGGTGTGCGCCATCCCTTTGGCCGGCCGGAGGCCAAAGTTGAGCTTTGGCGGGCGAGCGGTGGGAGTGCCGCCTGAGCAAGGTGACACGATCCTCGACGCTCTGGTGGCCAACGCCAGACGCCGGCCCGACAGCCCCGCGATGCGGTACCGACCACAGGGTCGCGCCGCGGGGGATCAGTGGAATGTCGTCACTTGGGCCGAGTACCTGCTCACCGCCCGCCAGGTCGCGGGCGGGCTGGCCGAGCTCGGGCTCGTGCCGGGCCAGAGGGCGGCTGTGCTTTCCGCGAACAGCGTGCGGTGGCACCTCGCTGATATCGGGATCCTCCTCAACGGGAGCGTGACCGTCCCGGTCTATCCCACAAGCTCGCCATCCCAGGTCGCTTACATCCTGGGCCATGCCGAGGCCACGGTCTGCTTCGTCGACAGCCATGCCCAGCTCGGCAAGCTGATCGAGGTACGCGACCAGCTCCCTTCGCTACGTCAGATTGTCCTTACCGACGGCACGCGGCGCGCCGGTGACTCGTTCGTCGTCGGCTTCGAGGCGCTGACCAAGGCGGGAGCGGACCGTCTGCGCCGCCTACCTGACGCCGTGGACGAGCGGTCTTCCAATGTCCGACCTCGCGACGTCGCCACCGTCGTCTACACAAGCGGTGCCACAGGACCTCCAAAAGGCGCCGTCCTCACGCACGCGAACATCATGTTCGCCTTGCGCAACGTGACGCCTGTCTACGGTGTGGGCGAGGGCGAGCGCCTCTTGTCGTTCCTGCCGCTCAGCCATATCGCCGAGCGCATGATGAGCGAGATGATGCCCATAGCGGTCACCGGTGAGACCTGGTTCGCCCGCAGCCTGGCGACGCTCACCGAGGATCTGCCGGCCTGCCGGCCAACTGTGTTCCTGGCCGTGCCGCGGGTGTGGGAAAAACTTCGCGAATCAGTGGAAAGGCGTGTTCAGTCCGAGTCGAGCCCTGTCCGCCTCGCCACTCGGAGCTACATAGCTCTCGGGCATGACAAGGTCGCCGCCGAACAACAAGGCGCCCCGATGGCCAAGAGCGCCCTCAGATTCTACAAGGCGATGGACCGCTCGCTCGGCTCGAGGATGCGCCAGCTGCTCGGCCTCGACAATGCGCACGTACTCATCACCGCGGCGGCTCCGGCTCATCCCGAGCTCGTGAGATGGTTTCACGCGATTGGGCTGCCCCTTTTGCAGCTGTACGGCCAGACAGAAGGATGCGGGCCGACTGCGGCAAACCGGGTCGACAACGTCCGGATCGGGACGGTCGGCACGGCTCTTCCCGGCATGACCCTCACGATCGCGAAGGACGGCGAGATCCTCCTAAAAGGTGGCAACGTCTGTGCCGGGTACCTCAACGATCCCGATGCCACAGCCGAACTCTTAGACACCGACGGTTGGATGCACACAGGCGATACGGGCGCCTTCGACGGCGACGGGTCGCTGCGGATACTCGGGCGGAAAAAGGACATCATCATCACTGCCGCCGGGGAGAACATCGCCCCCGAGGGTATCGAAGCTGACTTGATGAACCACCCGCTTATCTCCGAGGCGATCGTCGTCGGCGAAGGACGGCGGTACCTAGTCGCACTCGTCACGCTGGACCCCGAGGAGCTGACGACCTGGGCGCGGACGCACCACAAGCTCGGCGACCTCGAGGCCCTTTCCACCGAGCCGGAGCTTCGCGCCGAGATCCAGCAAGTCATCGACGACGTCAACGCGAAGCGGTCTCGGGCCGAGGGCATCCGCAAGTTCCGTGTGCTCGCCCGCGTGCTCACGACCGAGGACGGCGAGCTCACCCCGACAATGAAGATAAGGCGGAACGTCGTCTACGAGCACCACTCGGAGGTGATCGCCGAACTGTACGCGGGCAGCTGATCGTTCGGCTGCGAACGCGATAGCTAACCTCTCGTGTGATGTCGGACCCCTGCGCGCCTCGCAGGCGCGGCCTGCGCCGAGCCGGGGTGCCTCTTCTGCTCGGCCTTGTCGTCGTGCTCGCAACTTGGTGCGCGGACTCCGGCGCGGCCTGGTCCGCCTCTCCGTCGAGCTCACAACACGGTTCGCGCTTCGGTGCCCGCAAGGTGCAGGTCCAAAAGGACATCGCCGGCCAGCCGATCCCTTTTGGCACCGCCCGTTATTTCGGCGGCGTCCGACCGTCACAGATAGGCTCTGGAGTCGTCGGCATCGCCGCGAGCTCAGGCGGGCACGGCTACTGGCTGGCGACTTCTGACGGTACGGTGCTGGCCTACGGAGGTGCAGAGACCTACGGGTCACCCGAAGGAAAGGGCCACGTCGTCGCCATCGTCGCGACCAGCGGCGGACACGGGTACTGGCTCGCCTCCAGCACCGGGACCGTCTTCCACTTCGGGGACGCCGGTGCCCACGGCTCGGTCGACAGGCTCGAGCTCAGCACTCCGATCGTCGCCATGGAGGCCACGCCAGACGGCGGGGGTTACTGGCTGGCTGCCCTCGGGGGACGGGTATTCGCCCTGGGTGACGCCCAGGTCTACGGGACCGCGACCCCGCAGCTTTCCAACGACCACATCGTCGCGATAGCAGGAATGCCTGACGGGAAGGGCTATTGGCTCGCCGCCTCCGACGGACGCGTTTTCGCCTTCGGAGACGCCCGCTCCTACGGCTCGGCCGCGGGCGAGCTCTTGAGCGCCCATCTCGTCGCAATGGCGGCGACGTCGAACGGCCGCGGCTACTGGCTCGCCGCCTCCGATGGACAGGTGTTCGCCTTCGGTGGCGCTCGCCTTTACGGGACAGCCACCTCAGTGGTGGGCAAGGACCCGATCATCGCCATGACGATCGCGACCGACGGCCGTGGCTACTGGCTCCTGCCGACGCGCCCACCCGGGGCGATCGGCCTGCCGTCGCCTGGTCCCGGCTTTCTCGTTGGGCACGTCACCGCGATTGGCGACTCGGTGATGCTCGACGCCGAGCCAGACCTCGAAGCTGATATCCCCGGCATCGACGTCGAGGCGGTCGTGAGCCGGCAATGGTATACGGGCGTCGCGCTCGCGCAACAGCTCAAGTCCGAGGGGCGCCTCGGCGCGACCGTGATCGTCGACCTCGGCACGAACGGGCCGGTCACCCCCGCCATGTTCACCCAGATGATGGACGTCCTCGCCGGCGCATCCAGGGTCGTGTTCGTGACGGTCCACCTTCCCTCGCGCTACTCCTGGTCGCAATCGGTTAACGCGACCTTGGAGCAGTGCGTCCCCCTCTATCCGCGCGCCCGGCTCGCGGACTTCAACAGACTTGCCGACGAGCACCCGGAGTGGTTTTACGGAGACGGAGTTCACATGCCGATCGGCGGTCCGGGGGCCCAGGCCATGGCCCTTGTCATAAAGGCCCAGCTTTGAGAGTCCTCCGGTGCCGAAGGCCTCAGGTACTGGCCCACGCCCCGGCAACAAGCTCGAGCGAACGAGCCCTCGTCTCAAGAGAATACGCCCGAGTCGAGACCATGATCTCGTCGGCGCCAGTGTGCTCCACCAGTTGCGCGAGACCACTTCGGACAGTGTCGGGGGCCCCGATCAGATGTGTGGCCAGGGCCTGATCGACAAGGGTTCGCTCCTCGCCCGAGTACGGGTATGCCGCCCCCTCCTCCGGCGATGGGAACTGGCCGAGACGCCCGGTGCGCAGCTGGAGTATCGAGAGCGCTGATGAGTTCGACAGCCATCGCGCGTCCGCGTCGGACGCGGCGCAGAGCACCGACACCGCCACCATCACCCGGGGCCGACCCAAGAACGCGGACGGGGCGAAGCACCCTCGGTAGAGCTTGAGCGCCTCGTCTAGCTGACCGGGCGCGAAGTGATAGGCGAATGAGTACGGCAGGCCTAAGACACCGGCGAGCTGGGCGCTGAACAGCGACGACCCGAGGAGCCAGACCTCTGGGAGATAGCCCCGACCGGGAACAGCCCCGACGCGCCCGGGCAGCTCGTCGGTATCGGCCAGATAGCCGATCAGCTCGACGACATCGTCGGGAAAATGCTCAGCGCCGAGATCAGCGTGGCGCCGCAAGGCGCGGGCAGTTCTCGGGTCGGTCCCGGGCGCACGCCCCAGCCCGAGATCGATCCGTCCCGGGTGGAGCGCTTCGAGCGTGCCGAACTGTTCGGCAACAACGAGCGGGGAGTGGTTCGGAAGCATCACTCCTCCTGAGCCGACCCGGATAGTGGAGGTGGTGGCGGCGAGATGGGCAATGAGCACCGGTGGTGCCGAGCTCGCGACCGCGGGCAGGCCGTGATGCTCCGCGACCCAGAAGCGCTCGTAGCCGAGGCGCTCTGCAACTTTGGCAAGCTCGGTCGTTTCAGATAGGGCCTGAGCGGGGTTCGACCCCGTCGCCACTGTCGCGAGGTCGAGAACAGAAAGGGGCACCATTACTGACACAACAGCGCAGGCCTTGGCGGGATTCCCTCCCAGCTTCACCCACCCGGGCCTGGAAGCGACCTACGGCCGGAAGGCCCAAATCTTGCCTCAAGGATGGGCGGGCCGGTGCGCCCGCACGAGGCCCGATGCCACGCGCCAGCCAAGCATCGCGGCGCCAAGAAAGGCCAGCGCCACGAAGACGAAGGCCACAGCGGTCCCCTGGCCGGATACAACCCGTAGCGCCATCCCGATCGCCACGGTCGAGATCACGATGACGAACCCGCTGCGAAGCGACGAAGGGTCACCGCGGCGCGAGACCAGGCCCAGCCAGCCCACGCCCAGCCCCGACACGAAAGGCCACGCCGTCGACACGAGCCCGCCAGGGTTGAGCCCATGTGAGTGAACACTGCGTCCGATCATTACGAACACGAGCACCGCTAGGAGGTCGACGAGCACCAGTATCTTGCGCATCAGGCCGTCAACCTATCGCCGGGCTGGCGACAGGGCTGCCTAGAACCGTAGGCGACGCGCCCGGTGAGTCCGGGCTAGAACGTGGGGACCGATGATCGAGTTCATCCCCCGTCCCGAAAGCGGCCGTCGATTCGCTCACGAGAGACTTGTGCGGCTCAGCGACGCAGGTCTCGATGGTGTCTTGCGTCTCGACGGATTGGCGCGCTACCTCCAAGACGCCGCCACGGACGACTGGATCGACTCCGGCTTCGATCCGCAAGCAACCTGGGTTGTGCGCCGCACCGCGGTACGCGTGGCCGAGGGGGGCCGCTGGCCGAGCCTCGGCGAGCTGGTCACCGTCACGACCTGGTGCGCCGGAACGGGTCCGGCATGGGCAGAACGCCGCACCGACGTCGAGCTCCACGGTGCCTTGATGGTCCAAGCCGTGGCGCTATGGGTGTCGCTGGACCCCTCTGGACGCCCGTTGCGACTCGGAGGGGGGTTCCATTCGATCTGGGGCGAAGCCGCCGCTGGCAGACGAGTGAGCGGACGGGTGCCGGCTGCCCCGCAACCGACCGATGCCAAGGCACGGCCGTGGACCATCCGACTTAGTGACCTCGACGTCCTCGGCCATGTCAACAACGCCGCGGTCTGGGCGGCCGTGAGTGAAGTTGCCGTCGCTCCAGTGACTTCGGCGGCGCTGACCCACCACGGACCACTCGAGGGTGGTCAAACCGTGACGCTGCTCACCGAGCCGGGACGGATCTGGCTCGTGGCCGACACCGAGGTGAGGGTGTTTGCGGAGATCACGAAGGCTTGAATACCAGGCCTTGCGGGGCCGCGCACCGGCATCGCTCCACGCTCGGCGCACGGGCCAACAGCCCGTGTCAGCGGCCTGACACGGACTATCACACCACGGAGGCACCGATTCGCGACAGACTTACTGACGGTGCACGGCTCCCAGCTTCCCTCGCAAGGCATCAGGGGGTCGTGCACCAAATTGTCGGCGCGAATATGGCCACTCTTTAGCGCGACGTTCGCGCGCTGACCCGCTGCTCTAGACGACCCGTCGCGCGCCAGCGCCGCGTGGTACAAATCACCGGGAAATTCAGCCATGGCCGGTCCGCCTTGGTAGCGGTCCGCGAGAACCAGGGGGGAACGATGGGGATGAGAATCCTGCGACGGGGGCTTCTGATCTCAACTGCAGTTGCCATGCTCGTGGCCGTGCCGGTTGCTGCTTCACAGGCCTCGACAGTTAGTGCCCGTTCCAACGCCAGCACGCTAAAACTCACCGGGCCGAGGACGAACAAGGCGGACGCAAGCTTCGTCTACAAGATCTCGGGCAGCGCGAACGGTGCCGCCGACTTCGTGGTCGCGTGGGAGCAGTTCTACGAACAGTCTGGCTGTGCAAAGACCTACGCCGCAGAGAGCGCGCGGGCCTTTCAGCCCAGATACGCGGTAACGCTCTTTTTGGATGAGGCCGTTTCCCATACCTTCTCGACGAGCGAAGACTTCTACGCGGCCCATCCCGGCAAGCACGGAATATGCGCCTATCTGATCAATCTTTCAACTGGTGACACCTACGCCGACGCGGGAGCTTTCTGGACGAACGGGTAATCAGCCACCGGCCATCGCCCCGACGACGAAGAAGGGTTCTTTGCCCGTTGAAACCTCCTCGGGGAGCGGCACATCCGGTGATTCGTGGGAAAGGTCCTCCTCGCAGGCGAAAAAGCGCACGAAGGCTCGGCGCTTTTGCGTCAGCGGATCGCGAATGGTGCCTTTGAGCATGGGGTAGGTCGCCTCTAGGGCGTCGATGACCGAGCGCTGAGTCGCTGGTCCAGCCGTCTCGAGCGTCACCTCGCGTCCTACGTTCGCGAGGTCACGCAGGTGCGCCGGGAGCACAACGCGGATCATGGCAATGTCTGGACCTCTACCGACAAGACGCTAGGCAGGTCACGGACGATCGGCGCCCAGTTGTCTCCCGCGTCCGAGGATGCATACACCTGGCCGCCGGTCGTGCCGAAGTACACCCCGCAGGACTCAAGCGAATCCACAGCCATGGCGTCGCGATATACGTTGACATAGCAGTTGGCCTGAGGGAGGCCCTTAGTGAGGGGCTCCCACTCGTTTCCCCCGGAGCGGCTGCGGTATACGCGCAGCTTGCCCTCGGGCGGAAAGTGCTCGGAGTCGCTCGTTATGGGAACGACGTAGACAGTCTCCGGTTCGTGGGCGTGCACGTCTATCGCGAATCCGAAATCGGTCGGGAGGTTGCCACTGACCTCGGTCCAGGACTCAGCACCGTCATCGCTGCGCATCACGTCCCAGTGTTTTTGCATGTACAGCACGCCTGGGCGCGAGCGATGCATGGCGATGTGGTGCACACAGTGGCCGACCTCCGCGTCGTCGTCCGGTATGGCACCGGAACGCAGGCCCTTGTTCGCAGGCCGCCACGTCTCGCCTGCGTCGTCGCTTCGAAAGACGCCTGCCGCAGAGATGGCGATGGTGATCCGGGCGGCGTCGATCGGGTCGAGGATGATCGTGTGCAGGCACATCCCGCCTGCCCCCGGCTGCCAAGACGAACCCGAGCCGTGGCCGCGAAGTCCCGCGAGTTCCTGCCAACTCTCACCGCCATCTTGCGATCGGAACAGCGCGGCATCCTCGACACCCGCGTAGACAGTGTCGGGATCGGTCACAGACGGCTCTAGATGCCATACCCGTGCGAACTCCCAGGGGTGAGGCGTGCCGTCGTACCACTGATGGGTCCCGGGAACGCCTTCGTATTGGAACTGGTTGCCTACTGGCTGCCAGCTGAGCCCGCCGTCGTCGGAGCGCTGCACGACCTGACCGAACCACCCACTCGTCTGGGAGGCGTAGATGCGGTTCGGTTCGGCGGGCGAAGCTTTCAGGTGGTAGATCTCCCAACCTGCAAAGTACGGTCCGGCGACGTCCCAAGACTCGCGTTTGCCGTCCGCGCTAAGGACGAAGGCGCCTTTACGTGTACCAACCAGGACTCGTACGCCGCTCATCTTGACCCCCCCTAAGAGTTCCTTCACACCCTCGCAAAAATGACACTAGCGGTCCGGTGTGCGTCGAGACCGTTCGGACGCGTAGACGGGACCCGCAACGCAAAGTCATCGCGGGTCATAGACAACCAGGCAGCACCGGCCGGGCTTGAGAGCCCTCGCAGGTTTCAAGCGTCCTGACCAACCTCGATACTCGCGTCTTCTAGCGAAGCGAGACCTCTTTGCAGCTCGGCTGCAACAGCCTCGGCCTCAGTCGCATCCACCCGGTCGATCGCATAGCCGCTGTGGATCACGAGCCACTCGCCGACAGCAGGTGGCGGCCCGTCGAGGGCTAATAACGAGACGCGGCGGTGTCCGCCCTGGACGTCTTCGACTTCGACAATTCCCGGGCTCACTGTCTCGAGCACACGGTGCAGCCGGCTTATGCACATTTGCGAGCCTCCTCGATCAGCTCGACGACTTTGCGCACGGCGAAGGGGACCGCGGCGCTAACAGCTGGGCTGAGTCCAGGTCCCTTACCGAAGTCTTCGCCTTCGATACCAACAACGATCACGCGGCCGGGCGCGCGGCCAACAGCACGCGCCAGGCGCAGCACGCCGGACAGGCTGATCCCGTGGGTACTGGTCACTCCTGGACTTTCGACCCGGTTCTCGAGCTCAACGACGCGGACTGCGCCCGGTGTTCCCGCCGCGCCAGTGGCGTCGACCACAATGGCCAGGTCAGCCCCATCCCAGCGCCCGAGCAGGTCGAGCGGGTCGACTTGGGGCCCGACATGGTGCACCTCGGGTAGCTGGTCGGCGGCCGCGGCCGCCACGATCTGACCCGCTCCATCGTCGCGTCGGTACTCGTTGCCCAGGCTGGCTATCACGACACGTGAGCCTGCGGCAGGGTCGCTCGGCGGATTGGCTCCGCCGTGTGTCATGAGGACTCGATGGTGACGTCGAGAAAGTGAGCGGCGCAAGAGATGCACGGGTCGTGATTGCGCACGGCCTGCTCACAACGCCACTGCAAGTCGTCGTCTCCGAGGTCCAGCGACTCTTGGGCAACCTGGCGGAGGTCCGACTCAATGGTGAGCTGGTTCTGGGATGTGGGGGGCACGATGCGGGCCCGGCGGATCGTTCCGGACTCGTCGATGTCATAGGTGTGAAAGAGCAGCCCACGGGGGGCCTCGGTCGCTCCCGCCCCCGATGCTGCCCGCGGCACGACAGTTGCCGCCGGCGGTTCGGGCGGGGCGTATGTCTCGACGAGCGAGAGCGCTTCGTCACAAGCGAACACGAGCTCGACGGCACGCACGACAATGCTGCGGAACGGGTTCTTGCAAACCGGTCCGAGGCCCGCACCTGCTGCCGCCTCGGCCGCCAGAGGTGGCAGCATCGAGGAGTTGAGCGAGTAGCGCGCCAACGGACCAGTCAGGTAGGAGTCACGTCCGCCGAGCCGGGCATGAAGGGCCGTGGAACGCGCAACGTGTTCCTCGACGACGAGCTCGGCCAATTCTGCCGGACTCAGGTCGAGCCCGTCCGAGGACACGGCCCTACCGGACTCGATCGCGTACCGCCCGGGTTCGCGAAGCGCCACGAAGCGGTAGTCGGCCTCGACGTCGGGGAAGTCGAAGCCCGAAACCCACTCGACAGTCGCCAACGCCTGGTCGCGCGCTCTAAAGAGGGGCTCCGCGAGCGCCGCCACCGATTCCGGAGAGGGGGCCCGGTAAAAACCGCCTACGCGGACATTGACCGGGTGCACGGCCCGGCCACCGACTGTCTCCATCACGAGGTTGCCAGTGCGCTTGAGGTCCAGGCCACGCTCCACGATCCCCGGAGCCCGCTCGGCCAGCTCGACCGCGTCCGCGCAGCCGAGGAAGTCGGGGGCATGCAACAAGTAGACGTGCAGGGCATGGCTCTGAATCCACTCGCCGCAATAGAGGAGACGGCGGAGGGCACCGATCCGCTCGTCGATTACAGCCTCGCAAGCGTCCTCCATAGCGTTGCAGGCGCTCATCTGGTAGGCGACCGGGCAGATCCCACAAATTCGCGAGGTGATGTCGGGTGCCTCGGTGAAGTGACGGCCGATGAGCATGGCCTCGAAGTATCGGGGCGGCTCGAATATCTCAAGGGCGACGTCCGAGACGATCCCGTCGCGTACCTCGACCCTCAGCGATCCCTCACCCTCGACGCGCGCCAACCCTTCGACGCTGATTGTGCGATCGCCACGCGAACCGTGACTCATCAGTCCACCTCTGCTGATTCTCGGACAGGGTCACTAGGCGTGACCGGCGGTGCGCCACCTTGAGCCACTGACTCAGCCATGAAAGCTGGAGCCGTGGCATTGAATGTGCGGAACAGTCGTGAGGTATCAACTGGCGCCAGGCCCTGGCCGCGCAACTGACCGGCAAGAGACCCGGTGTTGGCGGTGTCGGTTGGTCCGAAGCAGCCGAAACAGCCTCTGTCGACCGAGGGGCACAGGGCACCACATCCGGCACGTGTCACTGGGCCGAGACAAGGCGTCCCGCGCGACACGAGCAGGCACACGGTGCCGCGCCCCTTGCACTCCTGGCAAACGCTGTGGCCCGGGACCCTCGGGCGACGCCCGGCCAAGATGGCGGTAAGCACGCTTAACAGCTGCGTCTTGTCAATAGGGCAGCCATAAAGCTCGAGGTCCACCGGCACGTGCGCCGAGATCGGAGTCGAGGTGTCCAGTGCCTTTATGTACTCCGGGTGGGCATAGACAACAGAGGCATATTGGCCCGAAGCAGCGAAGTTGCGCAGCCCCTGAATGCCGCCGGAGTTCGCGCATGCCCCTATGGTGATCAGCACGCGCGAGACGCGGCGCACTTCCTTGATACGGGCTACGTCGTCTTGGGTCGTGACCGAACCTTCGACGAGCGACAGGTCATAGGGACCCTTCACGCTGGCCCGCGACATCTCCAGGAAGTGCGAGATGCGGACTGCTCCAGCGAGCTTGAGCAGCTCCTCCTCGCAGTCGAGGATGCTGAGCTGGCAGCCGTCGCAGGAAGCGAACTTCCAGACAGCGACTGTGGGACGTGCAGCGGAGACGGTCATAGCTCGCTCACAGACAGTAGGTGAGGCACGGCATTGGAGTAGGTGAGAACACGTCCCGCTTGGCACAACAGCAGAGGGCCGAGCTGGCAGTGTCCGCAAAGGCCTATGCCGCACTGCATGTTGCGTTCGAGTGAGATCCGGATGTTCTCGGGTTGCAATCCCTTGTCCAAAAGGGCCCTAGCGCTAAAACGCATCATGATCTCCGGCCCGCACACCAAGGCGGAGGTTCCCGGGTCGAACTCCAAAGGCGTGAGGAGCGTTGTCACGACACCGACGGGGCCCGACCAGCTCTGGTCAGCAAGGTCGACCGTGACGTGAACCTCCGCACCCTGCTCGCGCCAACGCCAGATGTCACGGCTAAAGATGATCTGATCTGGCGTTCTCGCCCCGATCAGGACCACTACTCGCCCGACAGGCCCGCTCACACCTCTACGGGCTCTCGCCGCCCGCTGCGCGGTCATGGCATCGAGAAGGGCGAAGACGGCTCCGCGAAGGGGTGCCAGACCGATCCCACCTGCGATGATCACCACATCCTGCCCAGCGAGGTCCTCGATGCCCCAGTCCGTGCCGAACGGCCCACGGACGCCTATCACCGAGCCCAATGGGGCGCTGCACAGGGAGTGGGTCACCATCCCGACATCGCGCACGGTGTGCTCGACGCGCCCTGGCGTGCCCGGCGCGCTGCTAACCGAGATGGCAGCTTCACCCACGCCGAAGGCGGTAAGCATGTTGAACTGCCCGACCCGAAATGCCCGTGGCTGGAGGCCTGCAGGCTCCAGCGAGAGGGTGAAGACGCCGTCGGCCTCCTCGTGCTTGGCAACGACGCGGTACGGCTCAGGAACAAAGGCCGAGCCCGGTGCCGGCACCGGCTCGGCGATTGGCTCCGCGGCGCGGAGGCGTTCGGCCTGGCGCCTCGGGTCTGTGACCCTGCCGACCCTCTCTCCTCGGTGGAGAACAGTCAGGCGCATGCGGGCGGCCTGCAGGCGGTGCAACATCACCGCCGCAAACTTCTTCGTCAGCTCATAGCCGAGAGCGGGATCGGCTTCCACCTTTCCGCGAAGGCAGATAGCGTCGACGGCGATGGCCTCGACAGGCTCGGTCGCCCGGGCGTCGAACTGCCAACGATAGGGGGGAAACAGCCACGACCACCCGATCTCAGTCCCAGGGCCGAGGGTTTCGAGTACCAGCGGTGGCCGCCCGGGAGCACGGGTCTCCAGGCTCACTTGTCCCCTGCGGACCAGGTAGAAGACGTCTGCCGCGTCCCCTTCGAGCAGGAGATATTCTCCCGCCCTCACAGTGACGTTACGTGCACACCCGCGCACGAGCGCCGCCATGTCGTCCGGCATGTCGGCGAACAGCGGATGGTCGCCCACGAGAGCGGCGATGTTCTCAGGCATCTGCGGACTCCTCAGACGGTGACATCTCGACCTCTTCCGACGCTGCTACTTCGGGCGGACTCGGTGGCGCTGAAGGCTCCTCGAACAATGCCGGTCCTTGTCGGCCGACGCCATCGCTAGCCCGAATAGCAGCCGCTTCCTCGGTGATGTCGATCCCAACCGGGCACCACGCGATGCAGCGGCCGCAGCCCACGCAACCAGAAGTCCCGAACTGGTCCCACCAAGTCGAGAGCTTGTGGTTCATCCATTGGCGATAGAGCGACCGTCGCGAGACGCGCACTGGACCGGAGTAGAGGTAGGAGTGAGCGAGCTCGAAACACGACGCCCAGGACCGGCTGCGTGCGATGGTGCCGTCCAAGTCCGTCGAGTCAAAGACGGTCGAGCAGAAACAGGTGGGACATACGAGCGTGCAGTTGCCGCAAGCAAGGCAGCGCTCGGCAACCTCGTCCCAACGCGGGTGCTCGAGATTGCGAGCCAGAAGACCTGGCAAGCCTTCGGTGTCAAGGTGGCGCTGCATGGCGTTGGCGGCCATCGCCAGCATGCTCCTGCGATCCTCCATGTCCTCACTCGTCGCCGACGCAGTGGCGAGCAGCGAGAGAACCTCGGCCCCTCGTTCGGTGCCGACTCTGACGACGAAATGCTGGCCGCCCTTGTCGATTTCGCTCAGGGCGAGATCGAAGCCCTTCTCGGCACCGGGGCCGGTCCCCATCGAGGTGCAAAAGCAGGTCGCCGCTGGTACGCCGCATTCGGCCACGACCACAAAGGCTCCATCACGCCTCGCCGCGTAGCGCGGATCGGCGACCTCGTTGTTCCTCATCACGCGGTCGAGGACATCGAGGGACGCAAGCTCACAAGGGCGGGCACCTATGACCGCCATTGGCGCTGTCGGAGGCTCGGGCTGGACGAAGGTCACCTCGTCGCCGTCCACCGTGGCCCGCCAGAGCTCCTGCGTGGGCGGGAACAATTCCGCCTTCCACGAGCCCGGCCCGACAGCCCAGGAGAAGACTAATTCGTCGTCCCCCTTCGTGAGCCTGTAGTGACCCGGGGCCTGTTCGTCACGGTAGCCGACGGGCAGATCCACCACGCCAGCCACCGGCCCCGGCTTGATCGCCCCATCCTGGACTACGGGACCCATGGTGTCGTACCCAAGGGCTCCCAGAATCCTGATCAGAGCGTCGAGTCCGCGAGGGTCGATTACCGCGGCATCGCCGATGCGCATACCAGTAGGCTAGGCCGTTGCTTCAAGCGTGCTAGGGCCGGAAGTCACTTCGTGTCTGTGTCACCGGCAGTGTTCCCACCCAGTGCCGATGCTGAACACATTCAGCTGGACTTATGCTGGAAAACGCGGTGCTTGGAGAGCTGAGCTCACGAGTGCTCGAGAAGCCATTCATGGACCTCTGGTACCCGGTCAACAAGCAGGGTCAGATGGCCGTCCGAGTCGGTGAAATGCGCCTCAACTCCGGGAATCTGCTCGGCCAACCACCGGCCGTGCTGAATAGGCACGAACATATCCTGAGCCCCATGCCAAAGCAGTACGGGAACGGCGATGGTTGCGAGATCGAATCCCCAGGGACCAACCTCGGCGACTCCGTCGTCCCACCAGCCTTGGTCCCCAGGAGCAAGACCCTCTTTCATGTGGTTGACGAAAAAAGCGGCAAGCTCGCCACTGAGGACCGCCGCGTCGGTCGGGGACAGCAAGGTAGACCACGCCTCAACGAGTGTCTCCGGGGTCGCCTTCAACAGCGCCTCGCGATCCTCGAGGCTGCGGGCTCGGGCCGCCACAGGGTCCTGCTGGTAGAGGGTGAAGCCGTCGATGTTGTCCTGGCCCATGCCAGTGAACCAGTCGAGCCCGGGAGCATCGTATGGCGCGACCGATGCCAGCGTTGCCACCGCGCTCACGAGCTCCGGCAGCAGAGCAGCGCAAGCGAGCGCGTGCGGTCCTCCGCCCGAGTACCCCCAGATCGCCAGACTGTCGATGCCAAGCGCGGCCGCGATGGTGCGGACGTCGCTCGCGCAGTCCGCGACGGTGCGCCCGGGCTGGGACGTGGAGCCGCCATAGCCGGGACGGTCGTAGCTAATAAGGCGAATTCCTCGACCTTCGGCGTCCTCGAGCCAGGGATCTGCTAGGAACCGACAGTTCGGTGTCCCACCGTGAACAAGCACCGGTCGTCCTGAGGCATCACCTCCAGTCAGGACGCGGAGGTCTCGTCCGTCGGGCGTCCGAATGGTTGTGCTGTTGGTTCCCATGCCGCGAAGCTATCGACCAACCCGAGATGTCCAGGTTACGACAGCATCCGCGGCTGAGTCAGAATGCAGGTGGATCGCTCGCCGGAAAGGACTCTCTACCCGCCTCGTCGACGAGCTCTTCCGAAGTCTCTCGGATCGCGTCCCGCCCGGGCCACTCGTCCACCAACATTCCGAACAGGACCTCGTCGACGAACTCTCCGGTCACCCACGCCGCTTTTCGAAGCACACCCTCGCGAACGAACCCGGCATGCTCTGCCGTTCGGAACATGGCCTCGTTGTCACTCAATGTCTCGATTGCAAGACGGTGCAAGCCTCGGACGGTGAATCCGTACTCGCAAAGGACTCGCACCGTGTCGACAGCAAGACCGCGACCCCGAAAAGCGGGCCGCAGCGATATCCCGATATGCGCAGAGCGGTTGTAGTTGTCAATCATGTGCAGCACGGCGGCGCCCGCGAGCGGGTGCTCCTCGGTACGTTCGACCACGGAGAAAGCGACAAACTCCTCACTCGGGTCCGACATGGCGAAAGGTGACAGCGGCGAGCCCGGCGAGATCGGGCGCCACACCCGGGTATCTGTCCGTGCTCTCGTCCAGACGTCGTCGTAGAGCTCCGCGTGAAGCACGGCCACGTCCGAGTCGATGCGTGCCCTAAGTAAAACCTTGTCCCCAAGCAGCATGTGTCGTTGCTACCCGATAGCTACCCACGGATCAAACCGGTCGAGACTCGACTCGCACGCGGTAGGAGGCACGTGACCCGCTCGGGTTGGGCGGTCGTCCGCCCAACCAAGACCGTCACGGTTACGCTGAGCGAGCGGGGGGCGTTGCCGGGTCATCAGATAGAACGGTGGCCGCAATCCCAAAGTCGAGGTTCAAGTACTCAAGGAACGCGAATGACCCGGGGAGTCGAGAGCGAGAAGAGACTCGCCGCCGAGGCGGCGGCCGAGCTTGTTGAGGACGGAATGACCGTCGGGCTTGGGACGGGGTCGACCGTCGCGTACCTGTTACCCGCTCTTGCAAGTCGCAGGTTGTCGCTGCGCTGTGTCGCGACCTCGCCGCGAACAGAGGAGGCAGCCCGCTCGCTCGGGATCCCTGTCGGACCGCTGGCTGGAATTGGTCGTCTGGACATTGCCATCGACGGCGCTGACCAGATTGCCCCTGACGGCTGGCTGGTCAAAGGCGGGGGCGGCGCCCACACCCGAGAGAAGCTCGTCGCGGTGACCGCGGAGCGCTTCGTGGTCATCGCCGATTCGACCAAGCTCGTCGAGTGCCTCCACCCTCCCATACCGCTTGAGCTTCTCTTCTTCGGACTGGCCTCTACTTTGGGGAGACTGACGCGCACGGTCCTGCGCGAAATACCCGCCAGTCCTGACGGCGGAGTCATCGCGGACTTCACCGGCGAGATCGGTGAGCCCGCTGCCCTGGCAAGTTGGCTCGGCTGCACACCTGGGGTAGTCGAGCACGGTCTCTTTCCCCCAGAACTGGTCCACAGCGTCCTGATCGGGATCGGCAGCAATGTGGTGACGAAGACCATTCGTAACGACAATTCGTAACCCGGCCTGAAGACCGCCACAGATGATGACTCATCGCTTCGGGCGGGAGCTGTGCCCGACGACGAGAACGACGTCTGCGACGATGCCCGTCGAGCGTCGGACGAACGAGCCCACCGGATCAATGGGCCAGGTCGACAAGGCGTTACATTGATCCACTCCAAGATTAGAATTATTCTCCTCTCATTCACTCGATGTCGCATCTCCGTGACGAGCTCCAGGCCGTGGGGCTCAGAGTGACCGCGCAGCGTCTGGCTGTCTTCGCCGTCGTTCGCGAACAGGGTCAGCACCTTCGAGCGGACGAGGTCATTGAGGCCACGCACGCCCGCTTGCAGACGGTGTCGACCCAAGCCGTCTATTCCGCGCTCTCTGCCCTTTGCGACACCGGGTTGGTGCGACGCATCGAGCCGGCGGGCAGCCCCGCTATGTACGAGGCGCGGGTAGCAGACAATCATCACCATGTCGTTTGTCGCACGTGCGGCGTCGTCGCGGACGTCGACTGCGCCGTCGGGGCAGCCCCCTGCCTCGACCCGTCATCTACTGGTGGCTTCGTGATCGACGAAGCGGAGGTGACCTTCTGGGGACTGTGCCCTGCGTGCGATCAAAAGGCTCCAACATTCCCGCTCGACATCCAAGGAGAATCACTATGACCAAGCGAGGAATCCTCACGACCGAATCTGGCGCCCCGATCGCCGACAACCAGAATTCGCAAACTGCCGGGGTTGGAGGGCCAGTCCTATTGCAGGATCAACACCTCATCGAGAAGCTGGCACGATTCAACCGCGAGCGCATTCCAGAACGGATCGTCCATGCTCGAGGCTCGGGAGCCCACGGGTACTTCGAGGTAACGGCCGACGTCTCGAGATGGACGCGAGCCCATTTCTTGTCGCAAGTCGGTAGGCGCACCGACGTGTTCGTCCGGTTCTCGACCGTGGCCGGCGGTCGGGGAGCCCCCGAGGCAGTCCGCGATCCGCGGGGCTTCGCGATCAAGTTCTACACCGAAGCTGGCAACTACGACCTGACGGGAAACAACACGCCGATCTTCTTTATACGAGACCCCCTCAAGTTTCCCGACTTCATCCACTCCCAAAAGCCCGACCCTTATACAAATCGCCAAGAGCCAGACAATGTGTGGGATTTCTTCTCCTTGTCGCCGGAAGCGACACATATGTTTACCTGGCTCTTCGGAGATCGTGGAATCCCGGCGAGCTACCGGCACATGAACGGCTACGGCTCGCATACCTTCCAGTGGGTCAACGCCACAGGAGAGCAGTTTTTCGTGAAGTACCACTTCAAGACCGACCAGGGCATCAAGTGCCTCACGAGCGACGAGGCCGCCCGCATTGCAGGCGCGAACCCTGAGTCCCACACGAGCGACTTGATGGAGGCCATCGACAAGGGCGAATTCCCAAGCTGGACTCTCAAGATGCAGATCATGCCGGCCTCAGACGCGACCGGATACCACCTGAACCCGTTCGACCTCACAAAGGTGTGGCCGCAGGGCGATTATCCACTGATCGAGATTGGGAAGATGGTTCTAGACCGCAACCCCGACAACTACTTTGCCGAGGTCGAGCAGGTCGCCTTCGACCCCGGCCACTTCGTGCCTGGCATCGGGCCGTCGCCCGACAAGATGCTCCAGGGCCGCCTGTTTGCTTATGGCGATGCTCACCGCTATCGCCTCGGCATCAACCACACTCAACTGCCAATCAACCGCCCGCGGGCGACACATGCGGAGAACTACGGGCGTGATGGGGCGATGCGCTTTGATGCCGGCTACGGACGCGAGAAGAACTACGAACCGAACAGCTTCGATGGTCCAGCCCAAACTGGTGACCCGCTCTACGGCTCGCTCCCGGGCGGACCCTCCGGCACATACAGCTGGGACCATCACGACGGCGACAACTTCTCGCAGGCCGGCTCTCTCTACCGGCTCATGACCGAGGACGCCAAGATCCGCCTCGTCGACAACATCGCCTCTGGTCTAGGCGCGGTGACGAGAGACGATGTCGTCGAGAGGTCCATTGCCAGTTTCAATAAGGCCGACCCCGATTACGGCTCCCGTATAGAAGCAGCACTCAAGGAGCATCGGCCGTAGCGGCTCCTCTTGTGGGTCGTGCTAGCGATTCAGCTCGTGGGCTGGAAGGAATGCACAAAAGCTTTGATGGCCGGCAGGCTCGCAGCGTCACCGCTTGCACCGAGCTTTCTCACAGGCAGATAAGGCTGGGCGGAACGCGACCGCGGAGGATAAGAGCGACCACACGAACGGGCACACGACCGCTGCGCTCGTTCGAAGGCTGAGCCGCTCGAGAGCCGCGATCTGCTGCATCGGCGTCTTGGTCACCGCGGCCGTCCCAGCGCCCCTAGGCGCCGCACTGCGCTCAGGGCAATCTATTTTTTTCGGACGATCGATCTGGTCCAGCTACATCTACTACGCCGCTGAGAGCCTCGCGATCATGATCCCTGCCTTGGGCGGCGTTGTATTGACTTCCCGGGCGTGGGCACGCAGTGTCCATCTCCTCAAAGCCGACAATCCCGATGCTCCGTTTGGCGACGAGGACGCTAGAAGTGGTGCGGCATAACAGGACATCTGGTCGGATGTGCTGCACACTAGATACTACGAGCCACTTCTAGTACACGACCGAGCGGAGGATGCTAGAGCGGGCAGGGATTCGATCCTTGTGGTGTAAGCAATTGAGACAGCTATCTGATTTCGGAGACCGCTAGCAGACCCAGTTCGAGGTCTTCCAGGAGCCTATAGAGTCGCCACCTTGAACAAGCTCGTCTTGGCCTGGCCACCCCGGCATCACAGCTGTAGTCTCTCTCGCAAGGGGGAGCGACCCAGCTGGCCGAAACGTTGGCGGGGTTGCTTCGCGCTCTGTGACCGGCCGGTCGGGAAAAGGGGAAGGCAGCCGTCGATCAGTAGTGGCCCGCGGGATAACTCCGCTCAGAGGTGGAACCGCCGCACGCGCCGGTCAGGACCGCAAAATAACTAAAACGGGTCCAGAGCTCCCAACTTCCCTCGCAAGGCACCAGGGGTTGTGTACATGTAATTCATCGGACTCTGACGCCGACATCTTGAGCCGTCGCTTCAAGAGATGAATCGATCGGGCGCAATATAAGGAGAGGACCGTGCGACCTGTGTGCGCTTTCGAGCAAACCGGCTCGCCGCTCGACGGCGCTGTGAGCATCAGGAACGCTTCACCGTTTCAGCGTACGCCTTTGAAGTTGTAAATCAGCCGGTTTCGCGTACTTTGACGGATTCTGCCTGCAAGTGTCGTAGAAGCTGGCGGCAACTGTGTCATCGGCGCGCACGGTCATGACATTTGATCCCCACCAACCGACCACCCGGTACTAGCCTGGCGGGACTAACCGCTGCTCGGCTCCCGAAGTCACCGTCTCGGAACGCACGCCTTGGAGCCTTGGGTGATTACGGCCACAAGGAGAAAATCTCCCGGCCCATAGATACCCTCGCAGGCGTAGGCAACCCAGGTCACGACACCCCGTGGATGGGCAAGTGGCCTGGGTTGTAGATGTGGTTCTGCAACGAGTAACGAACGGTGCTTGCGACCGCGCCGTTTCCCCATCCGAGCCCAACGGACACGTTCTCGCCCACCTGGCTCAACCGCGGCGCCTGCGGACGCCTGCGGCTGAAGGTCGGTTGGCGGAATGTTGGCGAAGCGGCTCGTGGTGTAGAAGTTTCACAAAGGCGGTCCTTCAGTTCAGTGAGGCTGTGGCCTTGCGAAGGTTGCCTATGGCTAGTCCGTCGATCGATCAGCCTGTGGACGTCGTGCAACTCGCCAAACGGGTTCACTCGTTCGAGTGTCCGCGACCGGGCTGGCGAGCTGGCGCTCGAGGGCTGTGAAGGCTTCGATGATCTCCTGGGCCTCGAAAGCCCGGTTACGACGACCGTCTGAGACTTGCTTGTCAGCGTTCAAGTAATCCAGCAGCTCGAGGTTGCGGCGTTCAAGTAATCCCGCACCTTGACGTTCACGGAATCCCGCACCTTATGAGGTGAGGATCCACCCGCAGGGCTCCTTGTTGCAC
>JBEKVJ010000039.1:0-29376 GCA_049514105.1 Acidimicrobiales bacterium | reverse complement strand
CGACTCGACTCGGGGATCCGCATTGAGCAGCTCGCGTAGCGCATCCTTATACTCGAGACCGGCCTGGTCGCTTCCGACAATTAGTCGCCATCTTGTCGTCATGAGGTCCGCTCCTCGATTGCCGATATTCGGTTCGATTTCGGATGCGGAGCGAGATATTGATCTATGTCTCTCTTCATCGGAGCGAAGGACGTCGCTTTTGGGCCTGGGTGTATTGCCTCGGCGTTTAGTCGCGCATCAGCTTGGTCGAAGTTGAGCGCGTCACCCGCATCGTTGCCATAAAACAGCAACCCTCCCTTACCTACTTCGATGACCTTTGCAGGTTTGTATACCTGACCCGCTGCGGGCGAAGCAGGCACGTTGGCAAAGACTGCACGTGAAGCCTGGCAAGCCCTAACGAGCCCAGCAAAGGCTGGGTAGTGACCCGAACTACTACCGATGACGAGCGCGACCTGACCAGCGGGAGTGCCCATCGCCCGGACGACACCGCCATCTACCCGGGTGGCATAGCTACGGTTTGCACAGACAAAGCCGTCGACGGCCCCTTTAGCGAAACCGGCCGCGCTATCAAATACCCGAGTCATGACACCTCACGCACCGTGCTGACATCTGGCTCCGCACTTCACTACAGCCACGCGGCGGTGCCGGGCGATCCACCACCTCCAGGTACTAGTCGCCCTTGTGCGACCAGCGAACGTCCATGTTCGTAGTTCTCAGTCTTCGGAAGAATCCGCTCACGCAGATAACGCTCATTTGCAGCACTCACGCTAAGGCCGTCGCCGCCGTAGTGCTCCGTACAGATAATTCCCTGAAAGCCGACGGCAATGGCGGTACGAAACGCCTCCCGATACGAGATTAGGCCGACCTCCATCGGAGCCGGCGCGGCGACGTAATACTCGCGCGCGCGATCCTCGTCACGCGAATAATTCTTTACGTGCCAGTAATTGGCATAGGGAAGTGTCTTAGCGACAAGATCCTGCCAGGACTCGACTGGTCGGTGCAGGCGGATCAGATTCCCGATGTCCGGATTCAGTCCAACGTTCGTGAGGTCAATATCCCGGACTAGCTGAACCGCGGAATCGGCGGTCCCGAGGTAGGTGTCCTCGTACAGTTCGAGTGATACTAGGACACCGACTTCAGCAGCATGTCGGCCCAGCTCCCGAAGCCGACTGACGGCAGCCTTCCAGGTCTGCTTGTCGCCGACAGGATCCTTGTGACCTTGAGCCGTCCAGAACCACAGCTGCGCCTCTTGGGTCGGGGTTAGCGCTTGCTGAAGACCGAAGGAAACCACTTCGCAGCCGAGTGCAACCGCAGCCTCGATGGTCCGATGGCTATACGCCAGGTTCCCTTCCCAATTCTTGGCATCAATAACGCTGCAGCGCGTCGTCGTAATTGCAGGGGTACCGATCCCGACCTTGGTTGCAGCCGAAGCCAAATCAGCAAGTCGAGCGGGACTCAAATCTCCTGGTCGTAGCCAGCTGTCGGTCAGATCGACATTTGCGAAGCCGGCGTCGGCCACTTCTTGGAAGACCGCCTGCCACTGGCTAGCGTCGGCGTCTTGAACCTTGTTGCCGCTAGCGTCGCGATTGGGGAATTGCAAAAGGGCTGCAGTAATGGGCCACGTGCTTGCCGTGTAAACCATGGACCCTCCATCTGATGGATCCTCATTCTTTCGAACTCTATGACCGTAAATTGTCAAGCGATCACTGCAAAAGCTGCGGCTGTCGCGTCGCATGATCGACTGAGGATCGTCGTCCCCCGACTGCTGGGGATCGTAGCGCCAGGCAGGCAACTGGCACTCGCTCAGAAGAAGAACCCTCGGCTTCGCAGATCACAACATCCGACTGCCAGAGCAACGGCGCGACCACAGCGAGACCGGAGCTATCGATCGGGCACTCCGCGATTAGCGGGCGCAAGAAACCGTACCCAATACGAATACACACCACCGAGCGAGGGCGATCTCTGCCACACGGAGAAGATCCTCGATCTTTCCTTCTTCTCGTCGGTCTGGGACTGCTGTCGAGCCGACATCGCGCCTGCCCGTTCATGAGGTATGACTGGCCGCCGACCCGCGGCGTGGGGATCTTCTTCGGCTACTCACCGCGTGGTCCTCGGCGTCCCTCTCAGCCTCGAGGATCCTCTGCAACTTTGCCGCTGCCGAATTCAAATGGTCCTCCATAGCCCGCGCCGCCGCTTCTGGATCTTGCGACTCCACAGCCTCCATGATTGGCGCATGCTCCTTGTACGAAGGCGTGGTAGAAGAGGCCTCTGTCGTGACTCGGGTAATCCAGACATGGATAAGCGACCGGATGTTCAGGAGGACACCCTCAAGGACATTGTTCCTCGCGGCTGTCGCCAATCGGAGGTGAAACTCTGTATCCGCTTCAATAAATTCCTTTGCCGTAGTCGCAACCTTCATCCCGTTTAGGAGGCCGCGTAAGTCGAGGAGGTCGCGATCACTCCTTCGCTTGGCCGCCAAACTGGCGAGCGCCGCCTCAATGATGCACCGCGCCTCGATGAGCTCTTCCGTGCGCGGTTCGCCTAACAGCAAGCCCCATTCCACGACCTTTGGCAACAATTCGGAGCTCGTCGCGCGCAAGTAGCTGCCATCGCCTTGACGAACCTCGATGATCCCCAACAAGGTAAGCAGCTTTAGAGCCTCACGGACGACGGACCGTCCCACTCCAAGCGCGCTGGAAAGCTCCCTTTCTGAAGGAAGGCGGTCACCGGGCAACAGAACCCCCGAAACAAGATACTCAATTAACCCTTTCGCGATCTCGCTAGAGAGAGGTTCCCGACCCGAAAGAAGTGATAACTGAGGAATAAGGCCGTCTGTAGTGTCTCGGTTCTTCATCTCCCGGCCCTTCCGTTCTTAGCCACTCGAGCAACTCTGGTCCGAGGGCGACCACGGCAACCCGTCTCGCCAATAAACCCGGGCGACCGTTTCCCGCACTGCGACTGCCAGCTTACCGGGAGGAAGCTCCTTGCCCTGCCGTACAAAAACCTCCTCCTGAGAGATCTCTGACTCTCCCTGTCGTCCGATGAAGACCACCTCGTCCCCTACGGCGACATCCGGAACCTTGGTGAGGTCCACACAAACGTGTTCAAGTGAAAGGCCACCCACGATAGGTACCCGCGTGCCGCGCACTAGTGCTTCACCACAGTTCAGAAGTGCGAGACCATCCGCAAAGCCAAAAGGTATAACGCCGATCCGCATATCGGGCGCGAGGGCGAATCTAGCCTCGTCGAGAAACGAGTCTCGCTCGACGCGCTTGCAGTGGGTGATCCGCGAACGTAGCGACCGGAAGGCAGGCCTGAGTCCCAGATCGTCAAGCCCAGGCTCTACCTGTGGTCGCACTATCCCGTAGAGATACCGCCCTACATCTACCGCATCTAGGTTCATCGACGAGGTGAGAAAAAGGACGGGCGTGCTTGCGGCCATCGCGATGCCAGTCGAAATCCCCTCGCGATGGGCACGAGCAAGCACTTCGGTGAACCGTCGGAATTGCCATTCGACGTACGGTCCCAGTTCCTGCCCGGGCGATACGTGCATATGGGTGTATACCCCGTCGAGGCACAGCCTTGGGCTGTCTGCAACCTCTTTGATGAGTTCAACCGCGCTTCGAACTGGTACGCCCAAACGCTCCAAGCCCACGTCTATCTCGACGAAGACACCGGTCGTCTCGGCACCGTACTCACTGAGGGCAGAAACGGAATCTCTATCACCAACGGTGACGATCAAACCACACTCGTTGACTACGTTGATGACCTGCCGATCGAGGACGTTGCCGCCGTACAGAAGAATAGGGCATCGGACGCCATCACGCCGTAGTCTCGCGGCGTCACGTACGTTCGCGAGAGCCACTGCGTCGACGCCAGCGTCCTCGAGCGTATGAGCCACAGGTAGCAATCCAAACCCGTAACCATTCGCCTTGACTGCTGCGTACACCTTTGTCTCGCGCGACAGAACCGCCCGCAACGCATGCAGATTATGACCAATCGCGTCAAGATCGACCTCGAAGCGGTTTGGCGGGCTATCCGACATCTCTTCTCCGCTCGAGGCGCACGGTTCATCCGACTTTGCAGGCCGGTCGCTGGTCACACGAGCCCTCCGCCCCCGCTACAACGCTCCGAGCATAGGCTCACTTTGCCGTATACCCTCCGTCCACCACCAGAGAGGTCCCAGTCACAAAGGCCGACTCTTTGCACGACAGAAACAGGGCCGCCTGAGCCACCTCGAGCGGCGTCGCATATCTCTGGAGCGGAATAGCGGCTTCCTCCCGCGCCACCAACTCCTCGTAGCTCGCCCCCGGTACCGCTCGAAGTGACGCTTCCTGGAGCGGAGTGTCGGTAGCTCCCGGACACAAGCAGTTCACGCGAATGTTGCGGTCAGCGTAGTCCAACGCGATAGCCCGACACAGCATCAGGATACCGCCTTTGCTTGCGCAGTAGGCCGGTGCTCCCGGATCAGCTATAAGCGAATTTATCGACCCCGTGAACAGAATGGTCCCACCGCCCGACCGCAGGAGCGCAGGGATGGCGTACTTCGCGCTGAGAAAGCAGCCTTTCAAATTGACGTCGATGAGCCTGTCCCACTCGTCTTCAGTGGTCTCGACAACGCTTTTGAAAACGCCGACGCCTGCGTTGGCCCACACCAGATCTAAGCCACCAAATGTCCCGACTGCGAGTTCGACTGCACCCCTCACGTCAGATGGCTTCGCAACATCTCCATGATGAAATACGGCGCGTCCCTCTTCCTTCTCGATCGCCTCGACCGTCTCCCGACCCCCGCCGCCATCGCTGTCCATAGCGACAATGGCCGCTCCTTCTCGTGCGAACAGCAGCGCTCCCGCTCTCCCGATCCCGCTTGCGACCCCAGTTATTAGAGCGGTCCGTCCTTCTAGTCGCTTTCCGATTGTCTCCGCAACCGATGCCCCAGCGTTGTCCTCTGACATCACAGTCCCTTCCTAGCTGACTTTCATCTCCCAAGGACGCGGTGTTCAGGTGTGCGAAGGCTACTTCCTGCCTCGCAGTCTGACCGTCAATACGCCGGAGGGGCATCGAAGGTTCCCTCAACTGCATCGGTGCTGATTAACTCCGGTGTGACATCGTGCAGCGCCTCACCAGCCGTGGGCACCACTCCGCCCAATGCCTCCCCGGCAGTCCTCAGCCAGTCTTCGTGGCCGCGCCACTTCATCACAAACAGCAAGATTATTCCTACCAATAGCCAGGCCCCACCGATATAAGGTGCGAGGTTCAGAGGATAGGCGGGCATCGGCTGGAAGGTCTTGATGACAACATATATGAGTGCCGCCGACGTGAACACGGGAAAGAAGATGTGGCGGATCGGATTGAACTCGTCCCTATGCTCACGCCAGTAATATCTCGCAACAGCCGCGTTCGCCATAACGTAAACATATACAACGGTCAGCACGACCAAGAGCCCAACGATCAGAAAGAACGAGTTGGCTGGTCCCAGAGCAAGGCCTACACCAATACCGGTGCCGATCGTTAATACGAGTTGAAGCATGATCGCGTTTGTCGGCGTCTTGTGAACCGGATCCACCTTTGACAACCACTTTGGAGCGGAGCCGCTGCACGCCATGCGGTAGGACATCCGCGTTGACACGTTGTTCAACGCCTGACAACAGGCGAATGTCGAGGTAAACAGAGCAATCAACATAAGTACCCAGCCCCCGCCCCAGTAGCGGTGCGCCAAGACCAGACCGGGAAGCTCGACCGAAGTGGCCAGGGAGTGCAGATTGCTAGTCCCCCAACCGACTACCTGACCCCAGTAGGCGATCACTAATGTCGCGCCCAAGCCAGTAATGGCGATCATCACCGCGCGCGGAACATTCCGCCGCGGGTTACGGGTTTCTTCAGCAAGCGGCGCGGCAAACTCCCACCCGTCCATGCCCTGGAATGAGAACGCAATAGCAAGGGCAAAGGCACTGATCCCTGTGATCTTGGAGGGATCGAAACTGGAGAAGTTGAATCCCCCGCGGCCTGGAGAAAATAGGCCCCAGAGGCCGAGTAGCCAAACGAGAGTTATCTCGGCCAATCCGAAAAAAACCATCACTCGTATTGATAGGGCGATGCCGTAATGAGCGAGAACTGCGATCACTACTGCGCCGACGAGAACGAAAAGCCACCACAGAAAGGAGACCTGTATTCCGTAGTTGCCTCGGAGCTCATTCGCGAGAATAAAGCCGAAGTAGCCAAGTATAGGACCCATGTTAAATGGCATATACATGGCTGTCATCCAGCCGGTCAGAAAGCCGAGACGCGGATTTAGGCCGCGACTGACAAAGGTGTAGTAGCTACCGGCCGATGGCATATGTTTAACGAGCTGGGCTAAAGTACTGCCCAACATCAGCACTATCAAGACGCCGAACAGATAGGCCAGTGGCGAAGTTACGCCAGCGATGCCCACCACCTCTTGTGTGAAGAAGAGTGCGGCGAGAGACGGACCCATACCTGTGAGCGACTGCATAAGGACGCCACCAAGGCCGATCGCATCCTTCTTAAGGTCGGTCGTGATAACAATCGCCTGTCCACCCGAACCGCTCTCTCCGGCTACAGCTTGGTTCTGTGTCACCACAACTCCCCTCGATCGGCCCGTTCTCTCCCGAGTCGACTATCCGAAGTGCCGCACCGTGCCTACAGACCGCCGGGATCCCTGAGGTCCCGAAGCAACCTTTTGAGGATCGTAGTGCCCGGTGGTTGGCCGGTCAACCAATTTGGCGAAGTTGTTGGCCGGTCAACCAGTAAGACGGGGTGTCCGGTCTGGTGCCACAAACTCCCAGCGTGCGGTCGTTTTGTTGTCCTCGTCGGTTGCCTGTCCTAGGCGAGGACCACCCGCACACGTTTGCCCTTGGTGCTCCCATCCGTAGAGCTACGCTCGCCACGGGGAGTTGGCCTGCGTTGTCAGCGTTGCGCATATTCGCACGGCTGGCTCAGTGGCCCGGATAGCGCCCTCGGGTGACCGCACGAGTTGTTCGGCCTTCCGGTCATCCTTCGGAAGTACCTGGGAGGTGGGTGGAACCTGGAACCTTGGGGCTAGCGACTCGCACACTCGTTGGCGGCCGTCATCCCCTCGTGCTGATAGTCATGACGAGGTATCCAGGACGCGAGGCGGTGCGCGTATCCAGCAACGCCTGTTGGTTGAGAAGTCGGTTTCGGATCTTTCTTTCGGTGGCGCGCCGCGGCGTGTTCAACTACCCTGCCGGACGCATGCCTCTCTCCTATGGCATCTTCCTCCCTCCATTCGCGGAACTCGCGGCGCCGAAACGGCTCGTTTCGCTCTCGGAGTTGGCCGAGAGGGCAGGATGGGATGGCTTTTTCCTTTGGGACCATATGCAGGTTGTCCCACAGATGGCCGTAGCCGACTCTTTCGTCATGGCGGCTGCGATCGCTCAGGCCACTGAGCAGATCCGTATTGGGGTGTTGGTTACGCCCCTCGCCCGGCGGCGGCCATGGGTGTTCGCACGGCAGACGGTATCGCTGGACCTTCTCTCCGAGGGCCGTCTCGTTGTCGGTGTCGGACTCGGCAACGAGAGATGGGGCGAGTTCAGCTCGTTCTCGGGAGAGGTTCTGGACCCAGTCGACAGAGCTCTAGCCCTAGACGAGTCCCTCGAGGTCCTCTCGCGCTTTTGGTCAGGCAGTCCCGTGGATTTCGAGGGCAGGAGAATTGCAGTGCACAGCGCTGCGTTTCTGCCGAAACCGGTGCAGCGACCGCTGCCAGTTTGGGTAGCGTGTCGTTGGCCGAACCGCCGCCCTTTGGCTCGGGCGGCGCGCTACCAGGGTTGCTTTCCAGAGTTCGATCCAGGAGGTTCGGAGATCTCGGGGCTCGCCGATCCTGAGCACATGGCGGCGGTGCGAACGGAGCTAATAGGTAGGGGGGCATCGCCCGAGATTGACATCATCTGCCGAGGCGTTTCTGAACTCACGCCCATCAGTGAACGCTCGTCGCGGTTCTCGGCGCTTGAGGAGGCGGGAATGACGTGGTGGCTCGAGTCACTCGGTGCAGGCGAGCCAGCGGCAAAGGCCGAGAGGGTCGTTGCTAAAGGACCGCCCCGTTAAGTCAGCGCTTCGCGTCACGCCTCACAACGCCACGCTCGACCCAGCCTTCTCAGCCGACTCCACCTGGCTGAGATTGTGCTGCTCTCGTCCCTCAATCACCTGACCGGCCATCCCGTAAACCTGGTCCAACACCGCCCGCGCCTCGCTGACCTTCGCTGTTCTCGCTCGCCTCGAACGCTGCAGGTACTCACCAAGGGCGCGCGTCATGGCACTACTCCTTCAAAATGCGCCCCGTACGCACATAACGACATCCCGTCGTCAACCCCACCCTAGGAATCGCTACCACCTCCTCGGTACTGCCCCTTGCGCTTGCGGATTCGGAATTCGACGAGATCCTGCGGACGAGCGTGACCCGCACGCGCATTACGATATCATTACGATACAGTTACATATATCTACTAGCCGGCGACCGAGTGACGTCCAACCTTTCTGGGAGCAGCTCATGGACACATCCAAAACTGCGAGCCCATCGGCGCCAATGGCCGAATCCAGTGCGAAAGGCCTAGCCCTCAGCGATACCGATGAGGCCAGGAGACGTGAGAGTCCTTGTCGTTGCCGCGAGCGGCGCCTTCGATGAACATCGCGATCGGACGAGCCGCTGAGCACTCCGAGGAAAGCCCGTCCGGAGCTCCGGGCAACCGGAGCGACGCCCACGCTTCTGGTCTTGCCGCAGTACGACCAAGGAGATCGAACTGTCTCTTCTTCGTGCCTGCGTCCCTGCGACGTCTTCGGAACACCGATCGATGGGCTCTCGCTGTGTTGGTGGTGCTGCCGTTGGTCGTGTTCGCTTTGCCCGCGCTCTTCGGTCACGTGGCCATCGTCGGTGACGATGCGTCCCAGAACTACCCGTTGCGGGAGCTCGCCGCCAATCTCATCCGACACGGCCACCTGCCCCTGTTCGATCCATATGTATGGAGCGGAGCCCCGCTTCTCGGGGGATGGAACGCTGGCGCCGCGTATCCCTTCATCATCTTCTTCGTTGTCCTTCCCGGGGCCGTCGCGTGGACGCTCACCCTGGTCGTTACCTGGTGGGTGGCAGGCATAGGCTGCTTCGCCTTCCTGCGAGCTTCGCGGCTCGCATCGGTCCCGAGCCTCCTCGGGGCGTTCTCGTTCAGCTTCGCGGGTGCCATGACCGCGCAGATATCCCACATCGGTCTGGTAGAGGGCATGAGCTGGGCACCGGCCGTTCTGCTGGCGTTGCTGAAGCTGTCCGGGCAGTCGGGGAATGCGACGAGGCCGATCGACCTGCGCCGGATCGCACGCAAGTCAAGACTTGGTTGGACCGCCCTTTTGGCTCTGGCGATGACAATGGTCATCCTTGCGGGTGAGCCGCGTGCCATCACCGACATTGCGGTGATTATTGCTATCTACGGCAGTTGGCGTGCGTTTCGCTTAGGTCGTCACGCCGGGCCGTATCTACTGTGGGCTGCGGGCGGCCTGTTGCTCGCCGTAGCACTCGGCGCCGTGCAGTGGCTGCCAGGGATGGCCGCGATGAGCACCTCACAGCGCGCGACAAGCGGCGGCTCCCTGTTCGCATCCGGGTCGCTTCCCGGCAAGTGGCTTCTTTTGATGTTCGTGCCTGATCTACTAGGCGGATCGGGATCACTCGGACAGCCGGTCTTCCTCGCCCAGTACAACTTGAGCGAGGTCCTCGGCTACGTCGGCCTCATGCCGCTCGTGGCGACATTCGCACTGTTAGGCAGGTTGCGCCTCGGCCGACCTGTGCCGGAATGGCTCGTCTGGCACCTTATGGCTTTCGTCGGCATCGTCCTAGCTCTTGGGGCCAACACCCCCCTCTGGCACCTTTTGATAAGGGTGCCTTTGTTCGGGGGCCAGCGGTTTCAAAGCCGAAACATCGCCATAGCGGACATGGGCTTCGCCTTCCTGCTCGCCTACTGGTCCGACGCCTGGCTCAGCGATAGACCGACACTGCGGGGCTCGCGAGCCGAGACGGCAGGCCCGAGAACACCCGTGTCACGCGGCGCGCGGTCGGGATGCCTGCCGTCGGCAGTCGGGACAGGATCGGCCCAGGCCCGCAGCGCTCGGGTTCTCGGCACTGTTCCAGCGGTATTGGCAGTTGCTACCGTCGCGGTCGGGCTCGCCTGGGGACCAGGCCTGCTGCGATGGCTAAACGTGAGCCTTCGATTTCCGGGTGCGGACAGTCGCCTGCGGTTGTGGTTCCTGCCCTTCGGTGTGCTTGGCCTCGCGGCGATAGCCCTCATCCTCTGGGGTCACCACCTGAGGCCACGCCAACGCAGCCGGGCACTGCTTGGACTTGTCTTCGTCGACGTTGCCACCTTCACCTTGCTGGCCGTGGCAACTGTGCTCCCCAACCTTGGGCAGGCTTCGGGCCGACCGACCGTCCAAACGGCCAGTAGCGCTACGCATGGGCCCCCCTCGATCGGCGCCAAGGCGATCATCGGCAAGGCACTCGTCCCTACTCGCGCTCGCGTTGGAGTGACCGCGGCTGCAACCCTTACAGGGTCCGGGCGGTTTGCCGTCTACGACCCGAATGCAATCGACGCCGACCAGCTGAACGAGATCGATTCACCGGACCTGAACGTCGTCGACGGCGTGGCGTCCGTGGAGGGTTACGGCTCCATCGTCGACGGTACCTACGCCTCTGCCACGGGCACACACTCGCCGACGGGCGACCGGGGCGACATCCTCGACCCGCACGCCGTTGGAGACGGGACGCTCGACCAGCTCGACACGACGGCCCTGTTCGCACCGCGTGACTACTTTCTCGTTTCGCTCCACGCCGATCCCGCGCCAGGCGACCCGGCAGCAGGCGTACGGCGCCTAGCCGCTGGCGCAAGCGCAACGTGGTATCTAGGTGAGGACATGGCTCCCGCTGCCGTAGTCGTGCCAGACGCGAATGCCAAGGCAGATGTTGAAAACGGGCTGAGGTTCGGACTCGTCTCCCCAGGTGGAACGACGTACTGGGCGTCTACCACCTTGGAAGGCGCGCGGTCATTAGGCGTCGTGTTCACGCACCCCGTCGAATCCGTTGCTCTGGTCACCAGTGCAACCCGGCTCCGCGCAAGTATCGGGTCTCCACTGATCACGACCGCTGACGGTACCCACTACGTCGCTGACGGCCAGCTCGAAGGAGCCGTCGTACCTCCACGCTGGTCATTTCGAGGCGTGGATGGCTCGTTCGCCGTGTTCGCTGATGAATACGCTCGTCCTGCCCTGACCATTCGGGGGTCCCCGAGGGCGTGGGTACATGCGACAGCGGGACCGAGTTTCGCGCCGACCGCTGCTGCTGTTTACTCTCCCGGTGGAGCAGAGGTCATAAGGTCCGAGGCGGCGATCCCAGGGTGGACAGCTATCTGGCGCCCGCAGGTCGGGCCGGCTGTATCGCTCTCGCTGAGCCGCGCTGGCTTGGTGCAGGCCGTGACGGTGCCCCCGGGCCGCGGCCTTCTCACATGGAGTTACGACCCTCCGGGCTGGACCGTCGGATCGCTGATCTCGGCGTGCGCTCTCGCGATTTTGCTGGCCCTAATGGTTTGGGCACCGGCAGTCCGGCGCGCACTTCGAAAGCAACGCCGCGCAGCGGCCTGACAAGCGAACACGGCGGTTTCAGACTCATCGACCTCGACCGATGACCAGCGTACGCGCGACGACGAACTCGGGCGGTACTTCCCTTTGAGGTCTCATTGGGCATAGTAGTCCACCGGGATTCCGCGCAGAGTGGGGACACATTGCTCACTTAGACCGCGTCGGCCTCCTCGACTACCTGGTCGACCTCGTGCCAGTCGCTGTCGATGTCGTACTTGTTTGCCGAGTCCACCATTGCGCGCGGCGTCACGAAGTACAGCTGGAGGTAAAGAACTTGAGCAGGTGAGTCGACACGACCTGACGGGCGCACCGTCCAAAGCGAGGGACAGAGCCGCAGGAATCGAGACCGAGACCAAAGAGGCGATGCTCCCAGAACTCATCTATGCCCTCTTGGGAACAAGCCTGCCAGAAGCACAAAGTGGTCGCCGCTGCCTGGTGGTCGACTGGACCGGCCACGAGGAGCTGGGCGCGTCCAAGAGCCACGAGTTTCTCTACCGTGACAATGCCATTTCGGACCGCCGCGCCTAACGCTGTGAGCGCTTCGAACGCCGCCTGTGACACCTCTGGCGAGTTTGTCGCGGTCATCTGTGCTGAACGTGATCAGCCCTATTGACAGTGGCGCTACACAGTAAACTATATTGAACGGCCGGTGGGCAGTCGATCTGGACGGTCGCCCGCTCGCGTTCGGGGGTGGGGGCGAGATTGTCAATACGAACTGAACGGTGATGAAGTTTCGCAAGGTCGCCACCAGCCCCTTCTTTCCGATCTGGCCGGCGACCGTCCTGCTTTTCGTGGTCAGCCCGCTGATAGCCCCGGGGAGCGACAGCGCCGGCGCCCTGAAATCGATCCTGCCCTTCACGGCCTTTCTGGCCATAGCCGGTATTGGCCAGACGCTCGTGGTCCAACAGAGGGGTTTGGACCTTTCCATCACGGGGATGATCTCGCTCGCAGCCATCATCGTCACCAAGTACCCCAACGGAACCGACGCCGGATTGGCCAAGGGGATCGGCCTGGTGGTGGTGGCCTGCGTGCTCTCGGGGCTCGTCTCAGGGTTCGCCGTGACGGTGCTCGGGATCACCCCCCTCATCTCCACTCTGGGCGTGAACGCGCTGCTGACCGGGGCGCTCTTGCAGATCACCAACGGTGCTTTGACTGCCGAGCCGGCCCCGGCACTTAGAAGCTTCGCTTTCGACAAGACCTGGGGCATACCCAACACCGTGCTGGTCGCCGCCGCAGTGATCATCGTCGTCGCCCTACTCATGCGAACCACGGTGGCCGGAAGGCGATTCGTCGCAGTTGGAACGAACGAGCCCGCCGCCTATGTGGCCGGCATCAGGGTCAAGAGGTACATATGGGGCACCTACATCGTTGCCAGCCTTTTCTACGGCTTAGCGGCGATCCTCCTCGCGGGATACCTCGGGACTCCCGATCTGCAGTCCGGAGGCAATTACCTCCTCCTCTCGATCACCGTGGTTGTGCTCGGGGGCGCGTCCCTCGCGGGGGGCTCCGGCAGCGTGCTCGGCAGCGCCATCGGTGCCGTTTTTTTGATCCAGCTACAGCAGGACGTCTTCGGGGCTGGCGCCCCACAGTCGGTGCAGTACCTCATTCAGGCAGGCGTGATCGCGCTCGCGATGGCCCTGCGCACCCTGATCGGCCACATGAACGCCCGTCGTGCGCGCGGCCACGGCGGGCCCGTCCTCGGAGCCGCATTGGACACCGTTGTCGGCTAGCCGGCCTGAGATCGCCTGGGGCGACCGAGCGCCTCAGCGAAGGTTCTCTTCGATCCAAAACCAAGGGAAACAAACGACAAGGGGGTAGTAGATGAAACTTAAGAGACGGGTACGACCGGCGACACTGTTCCTGGCCGCCTTCGCCTTGGGCAGCGGGCTTGTCCTGGCCGTAGCTCAGGGCAGCGGTGCGGCATCAAGTTCGACGATCACAGCAACCGCGGCTTACGAGATAGCCCACGCCGGCATCTTGAACACAACAGCCTTCTGCGGGACCAAGAAGATCACCCTCGGCATCGAGGACGGCTACGGCATCAACTCCTGGTCGCAGGCTTCGTTCGCCGCGGTTCGCTCCGAGGCGGCCAAGTGCAGCAACGTGACCCAGGACGTCGAGGCTGCGGGCGGAAGCCTTCCCACCATGATCTCCCAGATCAAGGGGATGGCAAACAAGGGAGACCAGGCGATAGTCGTCATTCCCGACGATGGCCAGGCGGAACTTCCCGCGATCGAGTACGCCACCCAGCATGGTGTGAAGGTCGTACCGTGGGCGGCCAATCCTGGAGGCAAGGCGCCAGCTGACTACGTCGCCTATGTCGACTGGAACCCGGGCTTCTCCGGAACACTCTTCGCAAACTGGATGGTGACTCAGCTGCATGGGCACGGCAATGTCGTCGAGCTCGGCGGCCCAGCGGGCAATCCGGTCTCAGCTGAAGAGCTCGCCGCGGTCGTGAAGGTCTTCAAGGCACACCCGGGCATGAAGCTGCTCACCGGCGACAGCACTTGGGCCGTCACCGACTGGACCTCTTCCATCGCCGCCCAGGTGACGGCCTCGCTGCTGGCGAAGTACCCGACCATCAACGGGATCATCTCCGACTACGGCACCGACGTGCTCGCAGCCTTGAACTCCTTCCAAGCTGCCAACAGGGCTCTCCCGGCAGTGGGAGTGCCCGACGCGAACGGCCTCGGTTGTTTGTGGATCAAGGTCCACAAGTCACAAAAGCAGTTCCAGATGATCACCGACTCCACTCGTAACTGGATGGGACGGGTCGCCGCCCGCAAAGCTATTGCGGCAGCAGAAGGCATCAAGGACACCGAGCCGAACCTGTACAACCTCACTCCGTTCGAGAACTCGACCGGATCGCTCCCACCCCGGTGTGATCCCAAGCAGCCTGCTGACAGGTACCTGTCCGACCAGCTGACCCCGCAGGTCATCGCCGAGTTCGGCAAGACCAACTAGGCCCAGTTCATGACCGCGCCGTTCTCGCCCTCGACCACCCTCCAGTTGACGAACATCACCAAGACATTCCCCGGGGTAAGGGCGCTCAAAGACGTTACCTTCGAGGTTCTCGAAGGCGAGGTTCACGCCTTTTTGGGCGAGAACGGCGCCGGCAAGTCAACGCTCATGGCGGTTGCCGCAGGAGCGATCGAGCCGGACGCCGGCACGATTGAGATCCTCGGCCACCGCCTCGAGCAAGCCTCACCCGCGATGGCCCAGTCATTCGGTCTCGGCGTCGTCTACCAGCATCCTTCTGTTCTCGACGACTTGAGCGTGGCCGAGAACCTCCTGTTCGCCCTGCCCGCCGAGCGACGCCCCGCCCCGCGCCAGGTCAACGAGTGGGCACTGGCCAAGCTGAGCGTTGTCGAGGCCGACATAGACCCCCGCGTCCGCGCCGAGGAGCTGACCGTGGCCCAGCGCCAGCTCCTCGAGATAGCGAAGGCACTCGCGCTCGACGCCAAGGTGCTGATCCTGGACGAACCGACCGAGTCGCTGACCGCGGCCGAGAGCGCGGCCCTCTTCCTCCAAGTCGACGCCCTGCGCAAGCGGGGAGCAAGTGTCGTCTACATATCCCACCGCTTGCCCGAGGTGCGGCGCGTCGCCGACCGCATCACGGTGCTTCGCGACGGGGAGGTGCGCGGCACCTTTCCCGCAACCGCTATCAGCGACGAGGAGATCCTCACTCTTATCGTCGGCCGCCCGGTACAACAGAGCTTTCCGCCCAAGCCCGATCCCCGCCCCGATGACAAGGTGACCGAACTTCTTCGCGTGTCGGAGCTTCGCGGTCCCCGCATGTCGGGCGTCAGCTTCGATATCGCACCCGGCGAGATCGTCGGGCTCGCAGGCGTGGAGGGCAACGGTCAACGCGAGGTCCTCCGGGCACTCGGCGGCCTTTTGACCCACCGGGGAACGGTGGAGGTAAAGGGCATAAAGGTGGACACCCGCAATCCGTCCCGGTCGCGTCGCTCGGGGATCTTGTACCTGCCGCGGGATCGTTACTCAGAAGGCGTCTTCCCCACCATGTCTGTGCGCGAGAACCTCTCTCTGCTGATTCTCCGGGAGCTCGCCCGGGCGGGCTTTTTGCAGCGGGGGAGAGAGCAGCAGAAGGTCCGCCAGCAGATCGAAGACTTCGATGTCAGGGCCTCCTCCTCGGAGGTCTTGGTGGAGACCCTGTCCGGTGGCAACCAACAAAAGGTGCTCCTCGCGCGATCGCTTGTGGCTGAGCCCACCGTGCTGTTGGCCGACGAGCCCACACGAGGGGTCGACGTCGGCGCGCGCATCGAGATCTACCAGCTCTTAAGGGCAGCCGCCGAGAAGCGGGCGGTGATCGTCGCCTCCTCCGACACCCTTGAGCTACAAGGGCTCTGCGACAAGATCCTCGTGTTCGAAAGGGGCCACGTCGTCAAGGTGCTTACCGGGAACGAGGTGACCGAGGCGAACATCACAGCCGCGGCCCTCACTTCTGAGGTTCACAGTCTTTCCCACACCACGTCGAAAAGATCATCGGGACGCGTGAGCAGGACGCTTCGGGGCGACTTCGCCCCGGGCGGTATCCTCGCGGTGCTCGTGATCGCCCTCGGGGCGGCCACCGGAGCGCGAGCGCCCCACTTCCTCGGGGCGCTGAACCTGAGCGCCACGTTCCTGCTTGTTGCGGTTCTCGCTCTCGTGTCTGGCGGACAGCTGGTGGCGCTTCTCGGAGCCAGCATTGACCTCTCGGTGGGCCCGCTGATGGGCCTCACCGTGGTCATACTGTCGTTCTTCGACCAACAGGGCTCCGGGTACGGCGGACTGGTCATCGGAGGCTTGATCGCCGTCGGTGTCGGCGTGCTCGTCGGGGCCGTGAACACCTTTTTGATCCGCTCGATGCGCATAGGCCCGGTGATCTCCACCCTCGTCACCTTCACTGCCCTAGAGGGGGTGAACCTGCTGCTTCGACCTCAGCCGGGGGGCGAGATCGACTCCGGGATCACAGCGGGAATCAGCACGAGTTTCGGTGCCTTTCCGGTCGCGTTCATCGTCGTGGTCGTGCTCGCCGTCGTCGCCGAGGTGGCTCTTCGCCGCAGTCATCCGGGGCGCGAGCTACGGGCGGTCGGGTCCGACTCGCTTCGCGCCTTTCGCATCGGTGCCCGCGTCGGTGCCACGGCCTTGAGCGCCCAAGTCATCTGCTCGCTGTGCGCCGTCGGCGCCGGAGTCCTTCTCGCGTCCCAGGTCGGCATCGGCGACCCGAACCTCGGAGGAGCCGACTACACGCTCTTGTCGCTCACCGCCGCGGTCCTCGGGGGGGCGAGCATCTTCGGCGGCCGCGGCTCATTCGTGGGAACCTTCCTCGGAGCACTCCTGCTGGAGGAGATAACCGCGGCTACAACATTTCTCAACTGGGCCGAGTCGTGGCAGGAGTTGCTTCCCGGCATCCTCATCATCGTCGGGGCAGGCATGTACTCGAGGTTGCGATCGCGGGGCGCGAAGAAGTCCATGAGTGCGGTTGGGAGCGGCTAGTTGCAACGGGCGACAGATAATCAACGACGTGACCAGGGGTAGAGAGAAAATGCCTGTCAAGAGCTTCGGGCTGACTGCAGTTGACTGGGAGCAACGCGTCGATTTCGAGCGCCTGCGCCGCGGGCGCCTCGGGCGCCTCCGAGCCGAGCTCGATCGCAGCGAGCTCGGCTCGCTGCTCACCTTTGACTTCCACAACATCCGCTACATGACCTCCACCCATATCGGCACCTGGGCCATGGACAAGCTCATCCGCTTTGCCCTCTTGCCCCGTGGCGGCGAACCGGTCGTCTGGGACTTCGGCTCTGCCGCGACCCATCACGTGCTGTACAGCCCCTGGCTCGACCACGGATCGGGCGCAGGCCCCGGCCAGCTCCCCGAGCACGGTTCGCGCGCCGGGATCTCAACACTTCGCGGCGCGTTCAACCCCGGGGCCGGCAGAGCTCAAGAGGTCGCCCGGTCGATACGGCGCGAACTGGACAAGTACGGGCTCGCTGACTCGCCCGTCGGGGTCGACATCGTAGAGATGCCCGTCCTCTCCGCGCTCACCGAGGCCGGATTGTCCGTCGTCGACGGTCAGCAGGTGTTCTTGGAAGCCCGGAGGATCAAGACCGACGACGAGATAACCCTGCTCACAACTGCTGTCTCTATGGTCGATGCCGCCTACGACGAGCTTTATGCCTTCCTCCGTCCAGGTGTGAAGGAGAACGAATGCGTCGGGCTGGTTTCTAAGTCGCTGTACGACCTCGGCAGCGAGCATGTCGAAGGAGTCAACGCCATCTCCGGCGAGCGTTGCTCACCGCATCCGCACGTCTACTCCGACCGCATCCTTCGTCCCGGTGATCCTGCCTTTTTCGACATCTTGCACAGTTTCATGGGCTATCGGACCTGCTATTACCGTACCTTCGCCGTCGGAAGCGCCAGCCCCGCCCAAAAAGACGCCTACAAGCGCTGCAGAGAGTTCATCGACCGGGCCATCGCCTTGGTCAAGCCCGGTGCCACCACCGCGGACATATGTGAGGTCTGGCCCAAAGCGGCCGATTTCGGCTTCGCCGACGAACTAGCCGCTTTCGGCCTGCAGTTCGGCCATGGAGTGGGCCTGTCCATCTGGGAGAAGCCCATCTTCTCCCGCCTCGTCTCGCTCGATCACCCCGAGGTGCTCGAAGAGGGAATGCTCTTTGCCCTCGAGACCTACTGGCCCGCCTCGGACGGATGGGGCGCCGCCCGCATCGAAGAAGAGGTGCTCGTCACCGCGGATGGCTGCGAGGTGATCACCAAGTTCCCGGCCGAGGAGCTTCTCGTGGCCGGCCAGCGCTACTGGACCGTAGACGGGCCCCTTAGCGCCACCCGCGAGTCCCAGTCACACCTGAACACCGAAGCCGGCCGAGGCGAGCTCTAGAGCATCACTGGTTGGAGTACACCTCGGGGAGCCACTCGCCCGGATGGGCTATCCCGGCCCTTGCCATGAGCCGGTCACGCGCCTCTTCGGCAAGGCGCCGAACGTGGGCGAAGTTGTGATTGAGCAGCCTGCCGTCGCGTTTTACGATCTCGCCGTCGACCAAGACGGTGTCCACGAGCATCGGGTGACCGGACTCCACCACTGCGCCGACCGGATAGTTCAAAGGCTGCATGCCCCAGGTGTCGGTGCGCACCAATATGAGGTCCGCCGCCTTGCCCGGGCTCAACGATCCGACCGTGTCGCCGAGCCACGCGCCCCGGGCACCTCCCTTTGTGGCATATCCGAGCACGTCGACCGAGGTGATGGGCAGCACCTCGACCACGCGGTCCTCGTCCACCGCCGCGATGTTGAACAGGTACCGGGCGCCGGCGAGCATCGCCCTCATGGCCGAGAACATGTCTCCACCGACCGAGGTGCACACGTCGATAGACAGCGAGAGCGGGATGCCACGTTTCATCGCGCGAAGTGCCGAGATACGCCCGTGGCCCATGTGCATCTCGAGTTCAGGGGCGCAACAGATCGCTCCCCCGCTGTCCGCGATGATGTCGAACTCCTCGTCTGCGAGCGTGTTGCAATGGACATAGGTGGTCCTCGCGGTGCTCAGCGCGTTCTCGCTCATCCACTTCACCGGCAGACCCTTGCCCCAAAGACCGTCGCCCACGTGCACGGTCACCGGAATGTCGAGCTCGCCCGCGAGCGCAAAGTCGGAGATGGTGACCTCCTTCGTCGCGAACTGGGGTCCTCGCGGAGCGAGAGCCAGCGTCACCCGGGAGTCCTTCGACGCGAACCACTGGCTGGCGATCCTGACCACGTCCCTCGACTGAGGTACCGAGCTCACAGGTAGCCACTCGTCATTGGAGTTGCCGTAGGCCCACACGGCCCGGATGCCAGAGTCCAGCACTGCCTGAATGGCGGCGTCGGCATGCTCGGGAGTGTTGTTGTTGTGAGACCAGTCCACCAAGGTGGTGATCCCTGAGTCGAGAGCGTCCAGCATCGCGATCAGGTTGGCCGCGTACATGTCCTCGGGCTGGTACTGCTTGCCGAGCACCCCTCGCACACCGGAGAAGTACTGCGACAAGGTCCAGTCGGTCGAGACGTGGCGGATCAGCGACTGCCAGCTGTGCCTGTGGGCGTCGACAAAACCTGGCAGCGCGATGCGGTCGGTCCCGTCGATCACCTCGGCGTCCAAAGGCCCGAGATCAGCTCCCACAGCGGTGATCGTGGATCCCTCCACCAAGATGTCACCTTTGTCAAAGTTGCCGAGCTTCGGGTCCTGGCTGAGCACCCGGGCGCCTCGGATCACATAGCGCGTGCTCGAGCTCATCGAGACGGCCCTCCTTTCTAAAGTGACCGGCCGCCCGCCGTCGCTTCGCCGGATAGAAGTTAGTAACACCACACACTGCGGTCACCAGAACTACACAAGCCAGCTCTGGGCCGATGGGAAGCTCCCTGGTGCGGTGCAGGCGCAACCAGGACCTCTAGGCACCGGCCCAATCCCGCTCGTGATCAGCCCTTTGCGTGTCAGGGCTCTGAGCCTCAGTTGATCGGGATGCGGCCGACGTTTTCGCTGAGCCAGACATCAAGGCTCTGCAGCTGCGGGTCGAGGCGCCGTGAGAGCTCGAGGCTACGAGCACCGCAGTAGTCATCGTTGCAGTCCCGCTTGAACTGGAACATGTTCCCGATGTCGTCTGCGCCGGGGAAGCCGAAACCCCGGTACACGTCCGCAGGCACGTCGTTGTAGCGCACCGGCTCACCGAGAGCCTTGGCCAACGAGGCTGCGATCTCCTCGCCGGTCAGGTGCTCTCCTGCAATGCCGACGGTCTTGCCGATGAACTCGTCGCCCGCCTTGAAGACGCCGTAGGCACACTTGCCGATGTCCTCGACGCCGATGCTGGGGAGCTTCTTGTCGCCCATCGGAAAGGTAACTGCGAGGACGCCGTCCTCGCCCCGTTGCGGCCCCCAGCCGAAGAAGATGAAGTTCTCCCAGTAGGCCGAGGTCAAAAGGAAGGTCGTCGGCACGCCGAGGTCGGTGAAGTAGTGGTCGGCCTCGCTCTTGCCGTCGAAGTGCGCCACCTTGTACTTGCCCTGCAGCGTCGGCATGCGATCGTCGTCGAGCGGTATCCACTTGCGCGAGTCTTCGAACGTCGACCAGATCACGTGCTCGAGACCGGCGCTCTGTGCCGCCCGCGCCATGTTCGCAGCCTGCACGACCTCCTTTTCGGCATTGAAGTGCTCCCAGAAGTTCGTCACGCAATATGCGCCGTAGGCGCCCTCGAAAGCGGCACGGACACTGGCCTCGTCGTCGATGTCGGCCCGCACGACCTCAGCGCCGAGCTCAGCTAGAGCCTTCGCCTTTTGCGATGACGGGTCCCTCGTGAGCGCACGCGCGGCGAAACCGCCGTCGGGGTCACCGAGGATCGCTCGTACCAGACCGCCGCCTTGGCCGCCTGTCGCACCGACGACCGCGATTATCTTCTTGCCAGACATTCCGTCCTCCTGTGAGTCGACCGTGACCCGCTCGGGTTCGTGGGATACTACCAAGTCGTGTTCAGTGCGACGGACGAACCGTTCATGAACACTTGACAGTGTAAGACGAATGAAGCTAATAACCAAGAGGCCGTTCAGACCGGCGGCGGGTGGCACCCGAGGTCCTGCACATGACGATCGAGTCGACGACACAGGTGATCAGCGGGGCTCCCCACGGAGCCGGGGTGCGGGCGGATCTCGAGACACGTACCGGCATGTACCGCGCCCAGGTGCGGGCGCGCTATTTCGAGAAGGAGGCCAACGACCTCTTCCTCCAGAACCTCGTCAAAGGCACCACCCACCTCGCAACCGGCCAGGAGGCCGTGGCCGCCGGCGTGGCGGGCGCGCTCCGCCCAGACGACTACGTCTTTGCCACCTACCGCGGGCACAACCACGCCCTGCTAAGAGGCGTCCCGATGGACGCGCTCTTCGGGGAGCTCATGGGGCGGGAGAACGGCCTGATGGCTGGCAAGGGGGGCTCCATGCACCTCACAAGTGTGGAGCGGAACTTCATGGGTTCCTACGCCATCGTCGGGGCGCACCTGACCATCGCGAACGGGGCCGCCTGGTCTGCTTTGTACCGGGGGACCGACCAGGTTGCTGTTGCTTTTTTCGGTGACGGAGCCACCAACATCGGAGCCTTCCACGAGGCTCTCAACCTGGCCGCGATTTGGAAGTTGCCTGTCGTGTTCGTGTGCGAGAACAACCTCTACATGGAGTACACCGCCATTTCCGCAGTCACCGCAGTCGAACACCCCGCCGCGAGCCGCGCGAGCGCCTATGGATTGTCACCGTTGCTGATCGACGGCAACGACGCAGACGTCGTCTACGCCTGTGCGACCGAGGCGGTCGCCCTCGCCCGCGAAGGTGGTGGGCCGAGCCTGATCGAGGCGCTCACCTACCGCCACGGCGGCCACTCCCGGGCGGACCCTGGCAAGTACCGACCCGACTCGGAGATACAAGAGTGGATGAGCCGGGACCCGCTTCCCCTCTACCGTGCGCGACTTGAGTCCGACGGGGTCGCGGCCGAAACCTTGGACAAGATAGAACAAGAGGCACACGACGAGGTCGCGACGGCCCGCGAAACTGCGAAGGCTTCTCCGCCGGCAGACACCGCCACGGTCGAGCGCCAGGTCTTCTCCGACGGGGGCTCGTCGTGGCGGAGGTGATCACCTATCGCGAGGCTGTTGCCGTAGGACTTGCGCAGGAGATGGCGCGGGACCCCTCCGTGGTGCTCATCGGCGAGGATGTCGGTGCCGCCGGAGGGGTGTTCAAGGCAACTGTGGGCCTGTTCGAGCGCTTCGGGCCATCCCGGGTTCGTGACACCCCCATCTCAGAACAGGCCATCTTGGGAGCGGCCATGGGAGCCGCAATGACAGGGCTGCGCCCCGTTGCCGAGCTCATGTTCGCCGACTTCGTCTCGGTTGGCCACGACATCATCGTCAACCAGATCGCCAAGGCGCGCTACATGACCGACGGACAGGTCGAGCTTCCCCTGGTGGTCCGCTTCGGCAACGGTGGCGGCCTTCGTTTCGGGGCTCAGCACAGCCAAAGCGTCGAAGGCTGGCTCATGGCCGTACCGGGACTCAAGGTGGTCGTGCCCTCCAGCCCGGCCGACGTGATCGGTCTCATGGCGGCATCGATTCGCGACAACGACCCGGTCATGTTCCTCGAGGAAAAGGCCCTCTATGGCACAAAGGGCGAGGTCCCCGACCATGAGCACGTCGACGAGCTGGGGACTGCGGTCGTGCGACGGGAAGGCTCGGGCGCCACGATCGTCTCTTTGGGAACGATGGTGCACCGCTCCATGGACGCGGCCGAACGGCTCGCCGAAGACGGCATCGAGTGCGAGGTGATCGACCTGCGCTGCTTGGTGCCCTTGGACGTGACCACAGTTGCCACCTCTGTGACCAAGACCGCGCATATGTACACGGTGGAGGAGAACCCGAGATTGTGCGGGTGGGGTGCCGAGCTCGTCTCCATCGTCACCGAGGAGTGCTTCTACGACCTCGACGGGCCTGTTCGCCGGATCACCTCTCCGCACGTCCCGCTTCCCGCCGCCGACGCGCTCGAGGATGCGGTCATCCCCTCTGTCGAGCGCATCGTGCAGGTGATACGGGAGTCTTTGGACTAAGAACAGACGACGCACAGCCGGTTAGGAGAGGAGAGACGTGGGCGCGCAGTTTCACGACAAGGTAGGCGTCGTCACCGGCGCGAGCTCGGGCGTGGGTGCCGCCACAGCCCGCATGCTGGCAGATCGGGGCGCGAGCATCGTCCTGGTCGGCAGGCACGAGGCTCACCTCGCCGGCACCGCGGAGGCGATCAAGGCGGCGGGAGGCTCGTCGGTGACCGTGGTCGCGGACCTTTGTGACGACGAGGCCCATGAGAAGGTGAAAAAGGCCGCCATCGAGGCCTACGGAACCATCGACGTCCTGGTGCACTGCGCAGGCCTGCTCGAAAAAGGGACCCTGGAGGAAGCAAGCGTGAAGAGCATCGACCGTATGTGGCAGATCAATGCCCGCGCTCCCATGCTGCTCACCAAGGCATTGATCCCTCACCTCGGCGAAGGCTCGGCGATCGTGTTCGTCTCCTCAACTGTCGCCCACACAGGTTTTCCCGCCTACGCGCCCTACACCGCCACGAAAGGGGCCATTGAGGCCCTGAACCGATCTCTCGCGATTGAGCTCGCTCCCCGGACCCGCGTGAACGTCGTGGCACCGGGCTTCATCTCGACGCCCATGCTCACCGATCAGTACCCGGACGCACCGGAGATGGAGCCCTGGATCCTCGGGTTGACACCGCTCGGCTTTATCGCGAGCGCCGAGGATATCGCGGGCAGCATTCTTTCTCTGGCCGACCCGGGCGCCTCGCGCTATGTCACCGGCACCACGCTCGTCTGCGATGGCGGATGGTTGGCTCGTCTATGAGCCCCCTCCACCCTTTGAGCCGGTCGACAGGTTCGAACCGGTGATCCTCCATGTCGTCACCTTCCGATGGCACCAAACTGTCACAACCGAAGACGTCGAGGCCCTCAGTTCGGACCTCCGAGCCTTCCGGCAAACAGCCGGAGCGCTCCTCGTCGACTACCACTTCGGTCCTGATCTCGAGCTTCGCCACGGTAACGGCGACTTTGCGGTGGTCGCCCTGCTCGCTTCGCCCGGCGACCTCGCCGCTTATCTCGACCACCCTTTGCACAAAGAGCTCGTCGCCCGGCGTCTCGGGCCTATGACCGAGACTCGTCTCGCCGTGCAGATCGAGGTGGAGCCGGCACCGATCGCCTGAATTGGCGACCCAAGGCTCATTGGGGCGGACGCGCTCCGAGAGACTGGCGTCCGATGATGAACCAGACGGCCTCGACCGGGACTTCCCCCTTGTTCTCGAGCCGATGCGGCGTGGCCGCGTCGAACATGATCGAGTCGCCCGTCTCGAGCACTATCTCGTCGAAACCGACCGTCACATGCAGCGTCCCGCTCGTCACGCAGCCGAACTCGATGCCTTCGTGACGCGTGTGCTTGCCGTGCGCGGTGGAGGAGGCACCCACCTCGTATACGACGTAAAGGAACTCCATTCCCGGCAAGGAATGCGGAGTGAGCCGTTCCCAGCGCACCCCGGACTCGAGCTCCAAAAAGGCGCGTTTGCCCGCCCTTTCCACCCCGAGGGCGGTCCAGGGCCCTATTACGGCCTTGGTCCACGATGCCCCATCAGCGATGGGCAGCAGGCCAGAAGGACGGTCAGGACGCTCACCCTGATCGTCGCCCTCGGACAAGGTCTGCCTCGGCTGGACGTTCTCGGCTTTGGCGTCGCGTGCCGCAGACCCGGCCTCCTTCGCGCTTTGCGTCGCGGGGATCACAGGGTCGACGCCGGGCTGCATGCTGTCAGAGAACAGGGTGTCCAAGGAGAGTCCCAGCTCTGTGACCACGGCCATCAACGTCGTCACCGAAGGCTGGACTCTTCCGGTCTCGACCTGGGAGACGAGGCTTGCCGATACTCCGATCCTTCGAGCCAGCTCCCTCACCGAGAGCGAACGCTGCTGGCGTTCGGCTCGCAGTTGGGCTCCAAGTCCTTGATGGCCGCTTACGTCCTCGCTCCTGGTCTCGCCCGGTCCGGGGTTCTCCATCTAGAGCTACCTCGTTTCTCGGGATCCGTCGAAAACGGCGCTCGGTCGACCATCTACCTGCGAAGAAGCCTCTAGCTGTTCAGGTGCAGGCATTGTATCGATCACGAAATGGAGCTCTGTCGAGAAGTCACGTTCTCCCGCAGTCGTTCCCAGTGCGAAGGCCACCTGTAGGCGTGGCGTCGCGGCGGTTGGGGCGCCTGGGTCTCGATCCAACGTACCCGCCCACGCCCGTCGTTGAAGAACCCGTGTGTGGCACCGACGTCGCAGAACAAGACGTCGCCTGATGCAAGACTGAGCACCTCATCGTCCAGCTCCGCTTGGATCTCTCCCTCCAAGAAGAAATAGACCTCCTCGAAGGGATGGTCGTGGACCTGGGCAGCGCCGCCGGGCTCGTAGTCGACCATGAACATGGTGAGAAGCTCCGCCCCGAGGTTCTGGTCGACCATCATCTTCACCGAGATCCCGCTGTAGGCGAGGATCGCTGTGTTCATGCCCGCGGTCGCGCGGCCTCTTGTCGATCCCGAGACTGACACCGCCTCAGCTATGGGCGGCGTCCCCTCGTAATGGCCCAGGTACATCGTCGTGGGGTCGTCCTGGCCCAGCTCCGCCAGCTGGATCGCCGGTCCGTCAGGGCTGCCGTCGCCGGGCAGCAAGATGGTGCCTGTCGAAGCTCTGGCACCTGGCCTTTCCTGAGGGGTGTTCAGGTCCATCCAGCGAGCTTCATCAGGCTCGGGATTGGAGAGCGCGTGGGCGACACCTACGGGGAAGAACGCGTAATCGCCCTGGCCCAGCCGGTATCTGCGGGCGTTGAACTCGAGGACCGGATGACCCCCGAGGACGTAGATGGCCTCCTCGTGAGAGTGAAGGTGCCGCGTCAGATCAGTTCCTCCAGCCAGGCGGCAGATACCTACGTCGGTGTGCGTGGCCCCTTTCGTGCGGTCCACGAGGCTGCGGCGGGCATAGCCGGGTGCCGTGCGGTCCAGCCCCCGTGGATCGCCGGTGAATGTCCAGTCCCAATGTCCGATGTGGTACATGTGCGTCCTCGTGCAGCCGGCCGACCGACAGAGGCCTGTCCCCAGAGTTTTCTGTCGCGCCTGCCGGAGTGTCAAGTGCTAGTCGACGGAACCGGGGCCAAGTGTTCATTCTGACTAAGCAGCAGTCGATCTTAGGTGCTCAGGTCGTGAGCACTCCACCGTCGACGACGAGGTCGTGGGCGTTGACACCGGTGTTGCGGAGGAGGAACTCGGTGGCATCCGCGATCTCCGCCATGGTCACGAGGCGGCCGATGGGAGTTCGAGCGATATGCGCGTGTACGGGAACATCGCGCCACTTCGGGCTGTCACCGACGATGCCAGGGTGCAACGCGTTGATGCGGTGCGGCGCGATCTCCACGGCAAGTGTCCTCGTCAGCCCACTCACTCCGGCATTGAAGGTCGTGACCATGGTCGAGCCCGGATAGGGCCTGTCTTTGGCCAGACCGCCGAACAACACGACCGAGGCCCCGGGTTCGAACCGTGGGCGAAGCACGCGGACGACTTCGCAGTACCCGACCAGTTTGACCGTCACAGATCTGATCGCCTGCTCTATGTCGAAATCGCCCAAGCTGTTCACCGCCTGCTCGATAGCGGTGATAACGAGGTTGTCGACCTTACGAACCTCCACCAGCGCTTGTTCGATCGTCTCGGGGCGGGCCAGGTCGAGAGCCAGACCCCGCGCGTCGGCGGCGATCGCCTTGGCAACCGCCTCGGCTCGTGCCACATCGCGGCTTGTGATCACAACCTCGTCGCCACGATCTGCGAGCCGCTGCGCGATCACTTGCCCAAGGCCGCTGCTCCCTCCGATGATCACCGAGTAAGCCATGTTCTCCCGTCCCTTCTTGAATCTGAGATCCACCGCCGCCCAATGTGCACGTATTTCGAACATAGGCGTTTCGCCCAGGGCTCCTTGACGCCCCGTGCGGGCTTTGGCGTCACTCGCCACCCGATACTTGGAGGCCTCCGAGACCGCCCGACCGGCGAGCCCGTGACTTTAAGGCAATCCCGAGTTGAGCCTTGAGATCTCGGTAAAAGCGCTCCAGTCCTTCTCACCAAGCCCTGTCGCGAGCGCACTCACCGTGCGGTCTCGGACGATGTCGCCATATGGCAAAGGGGAGCGCACCGCGACAGCTGCGGCGAGCAGAAGTTGCAGGTCCTTGAGGCCGGTGGCCATCTCGAACCCAGCATCGTCGAAGCTGCGCTCCCCTATGCGCTCCAGATACCCGGCCACTCCCGGGTGGTGGTCCTGGAGTCCGCGCAGCATATGCATCGCTATCTCATGGTCGACGCCAGACTTCTCGGTGAAAGTGAGGAACTCGCCGAACAGCTCGGCCATCGACGCGAGGTAGAAATTGTAAGCGAGCTTCAAGCTGTTTGCGGTGCCCGGTGGTGCTCCGACGTGCACGATCCGAACGCTGTAGGCCTCGATAACGAGACGGGCGCGGTCGAGCACATCGAGGGGGCCGCCCACGAGGCTCACCAACTCTCCCGAGTGCGCGAGGTGCGGGCGGCCGAGAACCGGGGCGGCTAGGAACTGCTGACCGGCAGAGGCATGAAGTAAGGAGATCTCGTCCGATAAACCTGGCGAGCAGGTGGTCGTCGACACATGGATGGCGTCGGCGGCCATAGATTCGAGAAGCCCGTCCTCTCCTTGGACCACCGCCCGGAGTGATCCATCATCGAGCAGGCTGGTGACGACTATCTCCGCCCCCCTCGTCGCCTCACCGAGTGTGCGCGCAATCGTCGCGCCGGCTGCCAGGAAAGGCGCAGCTTTCGAGACCGTCCGGTTGTAGACGCACACCTGGCTGCCGCCACGCAGCAGGCTCCGCGCTATGCCCGTGCCAATCCGGCCAAGGCCGACGACAGCGACGGGCGGCCACTTATCCACGAGCGTTCGTGGCTAGAGCGCAGGCTCCGGTGGCGCCCTCGGCCAATGCGCCCAATGCTCCGATGTCACCAGTCAAGACTGCTGCCATCGCGAAACCCCCCTTTATCGCTAGCTCGCGGCGGTCACAGGCCGTCGTGACAGTGTCACATCGCAGTTGGAGAACTCGATATCTTGTCACCCGACTACCGGCCGGTACTCGCTGGATGTTAGTGCGACTGGACTGGAAACAGGACTGCGGCCCCCCGTCGCGCAGGACGGGCCAGCAGCCGCCCGACGTCCGACCTCGGCTACCGCGGCGCAAAAGGCACGGAGAAGGCCGTGTTCACTGGACGGTCAGTAGGCAAGCCCTTGCTAGGAGCGAGTGCGCGCCGTTACGGGTGCCCCGAAGAGCCGGTCAGCGCCGCCCGATGGACCTTGCTATGACCACGGCAAACCACTCGCCGACGAGGCGGTCCTCTGGGATCGTCGTTTAGTGAACTACGCGATGGACCTCGGTGATCACGCAGTCGCGCCACCTCGCCGGCGCGAAGCCCGAGCCGCAGCAGCATGATCAAGACCGCGTAGTCCCGTCGACCGAGGGCCGTTCTGCGATCGCAGGAGCCGAGGAGCGCGCGGGCCGCCTCGGGCTCGATCCCCCGGGGCAACGTCGTGCGCCGTCGGCCGGTCACGGCGAGCGCTGCGCCCGAGAGGTCGCCCTCGATGAGCCCCTCGGTGAAGGAGAACCGGAGAAAAGCGCGAAGCCCGGCCCTGAAGTACTGGGTTGCGGCGACCGAAACGGTGGCGGCCTCGCGCCGGAGCGCCGCGGTCACGTCGCTCGCTGTCACCTCGGCAAGCGAGGTGCCTGCCGGCAGCCACCCGAGGAATCGCCGAGCGTGATCGACGTAGCCGCGCACGGTGCCACGCGCGAGCGCCCGCTCACTAAAGAGATAGCTCTCGAACAAAGCGAGCAGCGCCTCACTTGGAGAGATGACCGAGGGCTCGCCGCGCTCCAGCTCGCCGAGCTCCTCCAGCACGTCGAGCAAGCACAACAAGCCCGGGCGCGACAACTGCGTTGGGTGTCGCCCTATCGAGCGCTAGAAGGCGAGGAACTCCTCGACGTGACGGCGCAATTCCGCAACGGAAAGCCCGCCCGCTTCGAGCCAAGCGCTGAGCCGCGCCATCTGGCGCAGCTTCTGCTCCCTCGTGTGCGCGGTGTAGCCGCGCTCAGTCA
>JBEKVJ010000038.1:0-29443 GCA_049514105.1 Acidimicrobiales bacterium | reverse complement strand
TGTGTCCAGCCCTCTGCCGAAGCGCATCCAAGCACGGCGCACCTCGGCCTCCAGGTCCGCGCGGTACTCGGGACAGTCCCGTTCATGGGCGAGGGTGGCGTCGCTGTCATAGGTGACGAGGACCGGGACCACGATTCGGTCGAACACAGCGTCGAGTGATGTATTTGGGTGCATCAGCTTCCGCAGCTCCTCGGAGTGCGGGTGAGAATCGTCGATCTTGTCGGCGATCAACGCAAACTCCGCGCGCAGATAATCCGCCTCGAGGTGCTCTTCCAGGTCGGACAGAGCCGATCGGATCGCCTTCGCGACGTCCCGGTAGAACTTCGCCTCGCCCAGCCACAGCTGCAGCAGGTCGCCGTCGTGTACACAGTGCACAGCATCGAAGCCCTTGTAGGTATCGTTCGCCGCCGTCTTGAACCACACCTTGTTGATTACGGTGTCGCTGCCAAAGAACTGCCGACAGATCGCATGCAACAGGATCTCGCCTGGCACTCCTCGGTCACCGCCGTTGCCGAAGGTGGCTCGCACGGCCTTCCGAGCGATCTCGATCGCCCGACCCGCGGACAGTTCAGTCCGTTCGTCGTGGCGCAGCGCGTAGTCGAGCACCCAGTCCAACAGATGGCGCGCCAACGCCTCGGCGCGCCAATGGCGCGCCTCATAGTCCACCGTCAGCGCCATCAGAGCGGGATCGACTGTGGCGTCATCGACCGTGGCGGACAACAGCGCCACAGGCAAGTCTGCAGGGTCGGGGTGGCAGTGACATGCCGACTCTGCGACTGCTGTCGCACTTCGCCTCGCCGAGAGAACCCTAGCCATTGTTCATATTCTACCTGCATTGACGCAGCCTCCCTCCTCGACGGCGTCGCGATCCACGAAGCACAAGCACGAGTCCGAAGCCGAGTATGGGCACCGAAGCGGGCAATGGCGCTACCGCTCTCTTCGCTGACTCCTGGGTCTGTGCCTTGGTTCGCAGTAAGCGATACCGAACGGCCCCGGGGTTACGCGAGGTGCTGTCCTACGGCTGCCAGTGCCTCACCTGATCGGTAGAGTCGCCCGGTCTTCTCGATGTCTGCGGTGGTGAATCGCCGACAGCGCCTCGACACTCCCGGGACGGAGCCCGACGCTGCAGCTGGTGACGGCGGAGGTTCGTGTCATCATGAATGGCGTGTCCGAAGAGACGGGACTTGACGCATGGTTTCTGCACCAAAAGCTCGTCCTGAACGTCCTCGCGCCCAGCGACGCCGCCGAACTGGGTCGGCGCATCTCCGCAGCCGGATCTCACGGCTTCGCGGAGATGCAGCGAGCTGATCTTATGGAGCGTGCGGTATCCACGTACCTGACATCGCAGCCGGTTGAGTCGCTGGACATCCAGCTCCTGCATGGAACGTTGCGGATCGGGCAGCTCATCTGGCTGGAGCAGGCGATCGCCTTCAAGGGTCTACCTATTGCCCTGCAGAGCATCGCCAAAGGCGAAGACGCAAGGGCGACGTTTTCCGCCAAACTGGCGTCAGCACAGTCGGTCCGCATCCGTGGCGACTACAACCCCTCCCGCTTGACCTGCAGCACTGCGAAGAGCCAGCTGTCCGGGACCCGCCGGCAGTTTATGCTGGGCTACGTCCAAGACGTGACCGATGACGTCATTGACATTCGACCGATCGTCATTGCAAGTCGGTGGGCTCGGCCGACTCAAGCGATCGATAACTTGTATCCGACTAACCACCTCTGGCCAGGAGCCGTAGATCAGTTCACCGGTGTGGATTTCTCCCAGCGAATGTCCAAATCGGATCTCAATGTTCTGAAAGGCTTGCCCGAGGTCGAGATTAAGAAGGCGTTCGCCGAGATTCTCGCGGTACCCGACGTACCGAAGGATTGGGGTGGCGAGCAATTCGACCTCTGGACGACGCACTTGTTGGTCGGAGGCCAACCGCTTCGTGCAGCGTTTCTCTTCAAGGGACCGGCTGAGTTCAAGCCCATGACCATCGCCAGTCTTGGCAAGAATGGAGACCAGATCGACAGGCTCTCGTCGTCTGCTGCGGACGTTTTGGTTGTACAGCACTGCCACTCGATCACTGCCTGTTGTCAACATGCTGCGCGTTTATGCGAGCGACCCGCGTCACCCACGTCGCTACCTTTTGATCGATGGATACGACACCGTCAAGCTGCTGCACCACTTCGGATACATCGCCTAACCTGACTTCACACACTGATATTGCCGCGCGCATCCTCGGGTAGATCTGAGCGTAACCACCTGCGACGCGGTGTCGGCATAGAGGCTGGCGACTAGCCGCGCCCGCGATTCGCCCCCCTTCAGGGCATCAATCTCGGGCTGGAACTCGCATCCGCCGAAGCGACGTCCGCCCCGTCGCACGCTCGCAGCAGATGCTCGTCGGCCTCCTTGCGCTCAAGTGACTAGACATATGACGGTAGCCGCTCGTAGTACACGTAGTGGTCCATGTCGAAGTGATCGCGATGCCCTTCGATTCGTCGTACCACGACGTCGAAGTTGTGGAACTGCCCGTCCTCCCTTGCAATTCCGCTTTGGAGGCTCGACTCAATGACCCGCGTGTCCGGCAAGGGCTGACCTATGGGCACCATGCAGTCGACAAACCAAACGTAACCGCCACCAGTGGCATCGTCGTTCCAGATACCGCGCAGCCGGAAGCGGATGCCACCCTCCTGAAGTGCCTCGAGCTCCGCAATTCTCCTATCTAGGGAGAGGAGGTCGAAGTTGTCCCCACCGCCGACGCGATTGGAGAGGTGGAAGTAATGGCCCCGATGAACAGCGACCCAGCGGTTAGGCATCTTCGTGCCGAAGATCCTCCAGCCTGTGGCGCTGGCACTCAACGGCATGAACTGTTGAGCGACTGCCCACATTCTCGCGGAGGCCAGCAGCCGCTCGAGGGTAACTCCGTCCCATATGTGTGTAGCCAGGGCGCCCTTGGCGGTGGCCTCGATTGCCCTAAGCCGTTCGACGACAGCCGCGGATGGATGGGTTGTGCAGACCAACAGAAACCCGTGCGCTCCGTGCTGCTGTGTTACGTCGGCAACGGGATCGAGGTCGCTGACGCCGACCGCGGCGCCCGAGGCGGCGCGGTCTTTGCAGGATACGAGCCATGTCCGCTGCTTACGGCCCAGAAAATCAAGTCCGGGCTCCCTGATGAGCAGATCGCGTCCGCCATCTGGGCCAACGCCGCTCCACTGGGGGTGAAGGTCCATTAGTAGCAGCAGCTCTCTGACCAGCTGCTCGAGCCCGCGGCCGTTTTCGCCAAGTTCCTTGAAGTCAAGCATGTTGCATTGTCTACCCCGTGTGCTGGCATCGGTACTCAGGCATCGATGACGGTAACTAGTGCCGCGACCGGCAACGTTTGCGATGTTTGAGCAGGCCGCTGAAGGGAATCGACGCGCTCCCTGTCGAGTCTGGGCGGAGTGATTCACGAGCGCAAGACCCGCGGTGCGCGCGACGGGTCGTTAAGGGCATCATGGGGGTGTGTCTGCGGAAGTCGACGAACCGCCACTGGCTGCTGGCGGAAGCGCGGCGGTCGTGCGCAGCTTTTATGCCGCCTTTGAGACCGAGGACCACGAGGCGGCGATTCGCCCGCTAATCAGCACACGGTTTGTCTGGCACGTGGCCGGGGAGAATCCCCTCGCTGGCACCTTCCGGGGTCATACCCAGCTATTCGCAGCAATGCGGCGATATGCCGAACGGAGCGAAGGAACGCTCCGGCTGAATACCCAGTCCATCCTCGGCGACGGGGCTCACGCCGTCGCGATCCACGCAGCCACGGGGAATCGCAACGGCCAAAGCTACTCGGCTCACGAGATCGATGTCTTCCACGTCGAGAACGGAATGATTACTGAGATGTGGTCGTTTTCGGAAGACCAGGCCGCCACCGACGCCATGTGGTCGTAGTGCCGTGTCAGGCAATGTTTGCGATGTTGCGGGTTTCTGGGTCGAGTCCGTCGACGTCCTCTTCGATCAGTGAGTAGAGGAATACGTCCTCGCGAGTGGTGCCCAGGTCGAGGTATTTCCTCAACAAACCCTCGCGGCGGAATCCGACAGATTCCACGACTCGGATCGATCCCTCATTCTCCAGTTGGATGAGTGCTTCGAGCCGAACAATCCCAGGCAGTCTCAACGCCCAACGGCTCAGAAGGTTCAGGCTCGTGCGCGTTGAACCTCGCCGACGACAACTCGCGACCGTGAAGTAACCAACGCCAACCACGCCGGGTTGCTGTCTGTGGAGCAAGCACATCATGCCGGTGGCGGTGCCGGTTGTCGCTTCCGCTACCGCCAGGACCAAGCCCTCACCCGAAGCGAAACGACCCCACTGTCGTTCCACGAAAGCGCGACCAGCCTCCTCGGAGAAGGGGTTCGGCACTGTGGTACCGGTCGGTATGACGGGATCCCGGCTCGCCTCCTCGATACAGGGAAGGTCGTCGTACGACCACCTGCGTAGCAGTACCTGCCCGTGGCACAACTCCGGCGGCTCTGGAATGACGCCAGGCCGGTAGATCGGGTCCATCGCCACATCATCGCAGGAATCCCGTTTGGACTCGGCTGCCAAAAGGGCAAACCTTGCCTGACGCGGCACTAGCTCAGTTGTAAACAAGATCCTCAGCTCGCGCGCGCGCCTTCCGTTATGCAAGAGCGGGCTGACGGACCGGCTCGGTCGGCGCCCTGAGCGTGAAGGGTGCCACTAAACAATCGGACACCCTCTGTGACCATGGCGCTCACCTTAACGACGCACTGATCAGCGCGCCGGTCCGCGGAGAAGATGTGCAGCGAGAACATGGCCGCATTCCAACCCGGTGGATCCAATGGCGCCGGTTGTGCGGACCTGGCCATCAGGCGACCCGCGATCGGAAGGTTCAGGCAGCCTTTCGGTAGTACTCGTGGATGAGCCCACCGAGCAGGTCGCGGCGTCCGCTCTCGCTTGGCTCCGGGCTCAGTGCTCTTAAAGGTTGTGGCCCTCCGGGTGGTTCGAGCCCGAGGCTTCGGTGCGGGCGCTCCTCGTTGCAGTGCTTCACGTAGGTAGTGAGCAGCTGCTCGAGATGGCGTCGTCCGAGGACCATGACGCGGTCGAGGCACTCCGCTCGCGCGGTGCGGATCCATCTTTCGGCATATGCGTTCGCCTTCGCCTCCCGCCAGGGAGTGCGGGCGATCTCGATGACCTCGGCCTTGAAGACCTCGTCGAAGGTTGCCCCGAAGCGCTTGTCGCGGTCGTGCACGAGGAAGCGGATCGGCTCTGAGCGGTCCTCTCTTGCGTCTGAGAGGTTGCGGGCGATCTGGGTCGCCCAGGCGAGATTTGCCGCCCCGTCGGTGACGCCTCCGATGAGCACTCGACGGGTATGCAGTTCGATGAAGAACAGGACATGGAGCGTCGTGAGCTTCACCGACTCGACGGTGAACAGGTCGCAGGCGATGATCGAGGACGCCTGCGATCTCATGAACTGGCGCCAGGTGTCCCGCCTCGGTCCCGGACGGCGTTTCGGCGCCATGATCCGGCGGATGCTCGTGGCCGAGATGTCGATGCCGATCTTCTGCAGCTCGCCCTGGATGCGCCGGTAGCCCAGGTGGGGTTCTCCTGCGACATCCGCCAGACGACGAGCTGGGTCTTAAGCGGGATCGTCCTTTTCTTGTTGATCCGGTGTGGGCCCTCCCACTTCCTCCGCACGAGCTCTCGGTGCCGGCGCCGGAGCGTGTCGGGCGTGAACAGGTTGGAGGGGCGTTCGTGGAGAGGACGGAGCCGCTGTAGGACAGTGAGCACGAGCCGCTCCTCGCGCTTCGTCTTCGGATGGGGCACCTGGCGGCGCAAGACGGCGAGTTCCTGGCGCAACACGAGCAGTTCGAGGTTCTTCGAGCGAGACGACCTGCAGGCGAGGAGCAGGAGCCGGAGAACCTGGCGTAGGGAGAGCGTGATAAGGCGGACAGTCACGACGCGAGTCTGTCGGAGAGCTGTCGTGCCTGCTCAAGCCGCCGGCGGCGAGGTGGCACCCTTCAGGCAGCCGTGGAGGGCTTTCTCGGCACGCACACGATTCGGCTGTCGACCGCGACCAAGAGCCGCCAGTCCAAAAGCTGACTTGCATGATCGGGTTTAGAGAATTACTCTCCTTGCTGTTGTACCGATTTCGGTGTGCCTGAAGGTCTTCACCCAGTTGTTCGGCCCGAGAGAGCTGGGCGATGTGGGTCCGATCTGCCGTGGCCCATCGACGGATGTAGAGCAACGAAAGGAAGCAATGAAGGTAATGAAGCTGATACGAAAGCACCGCTGGGCTACTGCCGTAGCCGGTGTGGCCGTCCTTGCTGCTGGGTTCGGCAGCAGCGCAATCCAATCCTCGGCGACCACTACCGCCGCCCTCACGTCATTGACCCGATCGAGCTCGACGGAGACGTCTTCGCCGCTCGTCTCGGTGTGCCCTTCCACGATCAACGTTCAGGTCAACTGGTGGCCCACCAACGACGACGCGTTCTTGTTCCAGCTGATCGGGCGCCACGGCCAGATCAACGCCGACAACAACACTTACTCGGGCGAGATCGGTTCCACCGGTGTCAACCTTGTTATAAAGTCCGGCGGTCCTGCGGCCAGCTATCAGACCGACACGGCACTGGCGTACGAAAACGACTCGGACTACCTCGTGATGGAGTCTACCGACGAGCAGATCGCCAACTCGGCCAAGCACCCGACGATCTCGGTATTCGCGTGGTACCAGAACTACCCCTTGGTCTTCCTTTGGGGCAACCCGGCTTGGCACTTCAAGACTCTGGCACAGATCGGAGCCTCTAAGAATACCGTCCTGGTCTTCTCGTCGGGCACCTACGTCGGGGTGTTCGAGAGGGAAGGCTTGCTCAACAAGGCTCACGTCGACACGTCCTACAACGGTTCGCCGGCCCGGTTCGTGGCCGCCAACGGCGACATCGTCCAGCAGGGCTTTGTCACCGACGAGCCTTACGCCTACGCGCACACCGTGACGGCCTGGGATAAGCCGGTCTACTTCATCCAGGTACCCACGAGCGCCTATCCCGTCTATCAGGACACGATCGCCGTCCGATCAGGCGATCTGGCCGCTGACACTCCGTGTCTCAAGAGACTTGTCCCGCTCCTGCAACAGGCGGCGGTCGACTACGTGGCGAGTCCTTCGACCACCAACGCCATCATTGTGCGGTTCACCAGCGCTCTCAAGGGCACGGGCGTTGTGGTTTCGGCAGGCTTGGCCGCCTACGCCGCGCAGGCCCAAACGAAATACGGGCTAATAGCTGACGGAACCAACGGCGTCTACGGCTCGTTTAACACAGCCAGGCTGCAGTCAAGCATCAAAAAGCTCGTGCCGGTACTGAAAGCAGAGGGCGATGTCATCAAGACAGGCCTTTCGCCGAGTGATCTCGCCACTAACAAGTTTCTCGACCCGAGCATCAAGCTCCCCTGATCGGGCGGATCCCGTGACCGCGCTCCTCCCTGCCCGTTCTGACGATGTCCCGTCTCGCGACGTGCTTGGCGAGGTCCTATCCGTTGGCGCGCGGAACAGCTCCGAACCGGTGCTCGCGTTCGAGGGGGTCGGCAAGTCGTTCGCATCGACCGTCGCCGTCGAAGACATCACACTGTCGGTAACAGCGGGGGAGTTCGTGGCCGTGGTCGGACCCTCGGGATGCGGCAAGTCGACGTTGCTGCGCATGGCGTCGGGCCTCACTGCTCCCTCCACCGGACGTTTGACGGTGGCCGACGGCGATATGGGCTACGTCTTTCAGGACGCCACGCTCCTGCCGTGGCGCACGGTGGAGCGCAACTTGGAGCTCTTCGGGGAGCTCGACGGCGTTCCGAAAGACGAACGCCGGCGACGAGCGCGTCACGCTTTGGAGCTGACGGGCCTTACGGGCTTCGAGCGGCATCGTCCTGGTCAGCTGTCGGGCGGCATGCGGATGCGGGTGTCGCTGGCGCGTGCCCTGACTTTGCATCCGCGGCTGTTTCTGCTCGACGAGCCGTTCGGCGCCCTCGACGAGATCACCCGGGAGCGTCTCAACGACGAGCTCTTGGCCATCTACGAGCGGGAGGAGTTCGCCGCAGTCTTCGTGACCCATTCGGTCGCCGAGGCTGCATACCTGGCATCCCGCGTCATCGTGATGTCGCGCCGGCCGGGCCGGATCGTCGCCGAGGTCGCCGTGCCCGCCCGCTATCCCCGCAGCCCGCATCTGCGCTTCGAGCCTGAGTTTGTCGCCGTGACGGCCCGCATCTCCACCGCGCTCAAGGAGGCCTCGCAGTAGTGCTTACCGATGTCGGGACGCGTGGCCACACCGCCCGGCTGCCGTCCCTCCCCGATCGACCTGAGGTGCCACGCCGGACTGGTAGGCGTTCCTTTGGTGTTCGCGTGCTGTCCAAGGCCTTCGCGCCGTTGGCGGTCGCGGCGGGCATCGTCGGCGTGTGGAGCTTCATCAGCTACGTCGTGCTTACCCCTGAGCGGCGATTCCTGCTGCCTCCTCTGCAGGAGGTGGTCCAGGTCGGCTTCTTGAACGGGCAGAACCGGCAACTAATCCTGTCCGCCCTGTGGACCACGACCCAGGTAGCGTTGGTCGGCCTGGCCTTAGCCATCGCCATCGGGACGTCGTTCGCGGTGGCCATGAGCGAGGCCCGCTGGGTCGAGAGGTCTTTCTATCCCTGGGCTGTCGTGCTGCAGACGATCCCCATACTGGCGATCATCCCGGTGATCGGCTTCTGGTTTCAGTACGGGTTCGACAGCCGCGTAATCGTCTGCGTCCTGATATCGCTGTTCCCTATCGTTACCAACACGCTGTTCGGTCTGAAGTCAACCGACCAGGGGCATCGTGACCTGTTTCGTTTACGGGGCGCCGGCCGCTGGAAGCAGCTCGTGAAACTCGAGTTCCCGGGCGCGTTGCCGTCAATCTTCACTGGCTGGCGCATCTCGGCCGGACTCTCTGTGATCGGAGCGATCGTAGGCGACTTCTTCTTCCAGCAAGGACCAGCCGGGATCGGACGCCTCATCAACGGCTATACCCAGAACTTGCAGTCCGACCAACTCTTTGCCGCTGTGATCTGCTCCTGCCTGCTGGGCTTGGTGTTCTTCATGGCGTTCGGGCTACTTAGCTGGCTCATAGTCGGGTCCTGGCACGAGTCCGCCAAGCGGCCGCCCGAGTGACAACGACCAGGAGCGACGAGCTGCGGGTCGCGCCCTTTACCGCACCTACGAGACAAGACACGAGGAGACGACGATGGCCGACACGGTGACAGGCGCCGTAACTCAGGGCAATGGCTGGATTCGCAGTATCCCACCTGACCAGGCCACAGGCCGCCTGGCTGAGGCCTACCAGGTGCAGTTGGACAAGATCGAGCGGGTCACCGAGCTCACGCAGATCGGGAGCCTTTACCCCGAGCTGGTCGCCACCCGCCTTCGCCTTTACGAGGTCGTCGATGCCACCCCGTCCAATGTGCCCGATTGGGTGCGGCGTTCCGTGGCGCTAGTGACATCTGTCGTCAACGGGTGCTTGTTCTGTACGGTTGGTCACACCGAGAAGCTGACCGCCGCCGGTCACGGGGAGTTGGCCGAGGCGATCACGGGCGACCCGACTGGAGTGACGACGGGGGAGCCTCGGGTGGATGCGGTGCTCGCCTATACCCGCAAGCTGGTCGTAACGCCGAAAGACATCGTCGAGGCTGACGTCACCGCCCTGCGCGACGCCGGGTGGTCGGACCTCGACATCCTCGACGTAAACAACATCGCGGCTTACTACTGCTACATCAACCGGGTAGCGAGCGGTCTCGGCCTGCAGAGGAAGGCATGAGTACCGCGCCGCTGCGTTTTGCCGTGTCGCTGCAGAACGACCGTCCCGTCGCCGAGACGGTCGAACACGCCAGGCTGGCCGAAGCCCTGGGCTTCCCGGAGATCTGGACCAACGAGAACGGCCACTTCCGGGGCATCTTCACGATTGCGTCCCTGATCGCCGCCACCACCACGACCACCGCAATCGGCCTTGGGATCGTCAACCCGTTTCACCGGCACCCGTCGGTGATCGCGATGGAAGCGGCCGCCCTTGACGAGGCGTCAGGCGGCCGAGTGCACCTCGGGATCGGTGCCGCCCAGTGGAACCTGCGCAACCTAGGTGAGGCAGACGAGCGTACCGAGCGGCCCTATACGTCCACGGTCGAAGCGATCCGCATCATCCGCGCCCTCCTGCGCGGCGAGGCGGTGCCCAAGAGCGAGATGTTCACGATCTCCGCCGACGCCCGGCTCGATTTCGAGCCGTTTCGCCGGGACTTGCCGGTGTATGCCGGCGCGGTCAACGAGAAGATGCTGCGCGCTGGCGCAGCGTGGGCCGACAGCGTGGAGCTCGGAGCGTTGATGTCCACCGGCTACGTCCGCTGGGCGCTCGAGGTGATCGCGTCCGGCGCCCGAGATGCGGGACGCGATGCCGAGGGCCTGGACATTGCAGCGCCTCTGATGGTCTCGGTGGCCATTGATGCTTCCGCGGCCCGGGAGGCTATCAAGCCCCGCCTCGCCTATTACCTGCACCGGGTCGAGAAGGTCGTCCACGAGAAATCGGGAGCCGACCCGGATACCATCGCCGCGGTCAAAAACGCGGTCCTGACCGACGGCCTACAGGCGGGTGCGGCCGCAGTCACCGACGAGATCATCGACACCTTCGCCGTCGCTGGCGACCCCGATCATGCCGTGACGCGTTTCCGCGAGTACGCAGACGCCGGCATCCGGGGCCTCATCATCCAGCATGTGCCCGGCCCCGAACGCGTCGAGGGTCTGACGCTCATCGCCAGAGAAGTGGTCCCGAATGTTGTCTGATCCGTACCTCGAGGCCGACGCGAACCGGGTCACCCGCTGGGGTCTGTGGTTGCACGCCGTCGTGGCCGTGCCAGAGCTGGCTACTCTGGCCCGCCGGGCGGAGGAGCGCGGCGCGGGAGCGCTGCTCTTGGCCGACGAAGGCATCGACCGGGATCTGTACGTCTCGCTGACCGCGATCGCTGCCGCGACGCACCGGATCACGCTGGTTCCGGCGATCACCAACCCCCACAGCCGCCACCCCGTCGCCACTGCCGCCGCGCTCGGCTCCCTGGCCGAGGTGGCGCCCGGACGCGTGGTGGTCGGTCTGGGAGCGGGCGGTAGCCTGGTCTTAAGGCCGATGGGCATCCGGCCCCGTCGGCCCTTCACAGCCTTGGCCGAGGCGGTGACCGTGATCGACGACCTGCTTGCAGGCAAGACCGTCACCCACGAGGGCGAGTTCACTGTGGCCGCAGCAAGACTGGAGTGGGCGCCCGGGCGCCTGCCCATAGCCATCGCCGGCCGGGGGCCCCGGGTGGAGCACCTGGCCGGCCAACGCAGCGACTGGATGGTGATCTCGGGCAAGCCGGTTACCGACGTGGCCGCCTTCGCTCACCAGTTGCGGGAGCGTGGCGCCCTGGCCGGACGTCGCCCGTGGGTCGTCTGGAACCCGATGGTGGGATGGGAGGCCGATCACGTCGAAAAGATTCGTCCGCATCTGTCCTACATGACCGTCGACATGCCAGACGAGTGGCGCAAGCAGCTCGGCGTCAGCGACGCTGTCGTCGCCGACCTCCGCGAGGCCCTCCGGACCGAGGGTCCTGACGGCGCCGCCCGGCTCGTGCCCGACGCCGTGATCGACAGTTTCGCCATCGTCGGCGAGCGAGCAGACGTCATCCGCCGCCTACGGGAAGCCGTCGAGCACGTGGCGCCCGATATCCTGGTCTTCGGAGCGCACCACTACACGACCGATCACGTCGACGACATCGCCGCCGTCGCAGAGGAAGTGGGCCTGGCTGGGTCAGACGGAGTCATCCTCGAGACGGTCCGATGACCCAGGCCGTCACCGCGTCACAGGCACCGCTGCGCCTCGGCGTCTCCCTGTCGAACGAGACACCGGTGGCCGACACCATCGCGCTTGCCGTCGAAGCGGAGAAACTCGGCTTCGACGAGATCTGGCTGCCTGAGAGCAGTCACGGCCGAGGCCTGTTCACTGTCGCAGCCCAGCTAGCGGCCAACACCGAGCGGGCCGGGATCGGCATCGGCATCGTCAATCCGTTCTGGCGCCATCCCTCGGTGATCGCCATGGAGGCGGCCACGCTCGACGAGGCGACCGGTGGCCGACTCAAACTCGGTCTCGGCGCTGCTCTGTGGACGCTACGCGCCCTCGGGGAGGCCGACAGTCGAACCGAACGACCCATTGCGGCCATGACCGAGGCCATCGAGATCGTTCGGGCCATGGTCGCCGGCGGGCCGCAGCCAGCGCCTGCCATCTACACCGTCCGCTCCGACGTGCACCTGGACTTCCCGCTGGTACGCCCCCGAGTGCCGATATATGTAGGGGCGGTGAACGCACGAATGCTGCAGCTGTCCGGCGCACTTGCCGACGGCGTTGAGCTGGGGGCCATAACGAGCCCCGGCTACACCAGTTGGGCGTGGGCTCATGTCGCCGAAGGAGCCCGATCCGCCGGCCGAGACCCGGCGTCGCTAGACCTGGTGTCCAACGTCCTGATAAGCGTCGATCACGATGCCCGTACCGCTCGTGACGCTACCCGTCACGTGCTGGCTTACTACCTCCACCGCGTCGAGGGTGTCGTAGTCGAACATTCCGGCGCCGACCCCGACCAGGTCCGCCGGATCAGGCAGGCCGTGTTGTCGGCGGGCGTGGCGGCCGGAGCAGACGCGGTCACCGACGACCTGATCGATGTCTTCGCCGCGGCCGGCGACCCCGACCACGTGGCGGCCCGCCTGGCGGAATTCGTGGCGTCCGGCCTCCGAGGCCTGCTTGCCTGGTACGTATTTGGGCCGGACCCACTCGATGGCCTTGCCCTTTTGGCGAGTGAGGTGGCCCCGCAACTGTGGTGAACGGTACGAAGGACCGAGTAGAGGCGCTGGTCCTTCGAGGCGCGACCCTGCCCGACGGGAGCCGAGGGGTGGTCCGCATAGTCGGAGACCGCGTCGCCGAGGCCGGACCGGCGATTCGCGCCAAGCCCACCGACATGGCGGTCGATCTCGTCGGCTATGTCCTGCTGCCCGCCCTGGTCGAGCCTCATGCTCATCTGGACAAGGCGTTCACCGCCGAACAAGCACCCAACCCGGATGGAGACCTGCCGGGTGCCATCGCGGCGTGGGTCGACGCTCGGCCGGGCTTCACGACCGACGACATCATCGGTCGGGCTCGTCAGGCGGCACTCGCCTACCTGGTGCACGGCTGCACTCTCATCCGAACACACGTCGATGTATCCGCTGAGATCGGTCTGCGCGGCCTTCACGCCCTGATGGCAGTGCGCGACGAGTTGGCCGGAGCGGTCGACATCGAACTGATCGCCATGTGCAACAATCCTGTGAGCGGCCGTGCCGGCAAGGGCAACCTCGCCATCTTGCGCGATGCCCTTGCGGCCGGTGCGGACGGGGTCGGTGGAGCCCCCTGGCTCGACGCCGATCCGCCAGGCGCGACGGAGATCCTGGCTGACGTCGCGGGCGAATACGACCGAGTCCTCGACCTCCACGTCGACGAGACCACCGACGCCTCGGTGTCCTCTCTCGCCCTGCTGGGCGAGCTGGCCGGGCGCGGGTTCCCGAAGTCGATCACCGCCAGCCACATCGTTAGCCTGGCCGGTCAACCGGTGGGCCGACAGCGCCGCTTGGCCGCCACGCTCGCCGCGGCTCGCATAGGCGTGGTCACTCTGCCTCAGACCAACCTGTGGCTCCAGGGCCGAGGTGGTGGGCCCGTCCCATCGCGAGGGCTCACCGCCGTACGCGTCCTGCTCGACGCAGGCGTGCTGGTGGCGGCCGGCGGTGACAACCTCCGGGACCCCTTCAATCCCTTTGGCCGCGCCGACCCGTTCGCAACGGCCTCGCTTCTCGCCGTAGCCGCCCACCTCAGCCCGGCTGAAGCGCTGGCGGCGGTCACCGTCGACGCCTGGCATGTCCTCGGCCGTCGTGCCCCACAGATAACGTCCGGTCAACCGGCGCACTTTGTGGCCGTGGCCGGCACGAGCGCGGCGGACGCCATGGCCGGTGCTCCTGAAACGCGGATCGTGTTCCGAGGCAGCCGGATCGTCGCCCGCAGCACGACGCAGCGGGAACTGTCGATCCCTTCGAAGCTCTCGGCTGCCGACCTTCAATACCACGACCGCCGAGTCAGCAGGGCTGTGGGCGCCACGACCGGGGTGCAGTGGTGACGACCGTCGGAGTCATGGCTCAGCTCCGCGAGCCAGATCTCGGTGAACTCGTCCAGGTGGCCCGGGAGGCCGAAGAGGCCGGAGCTGCCTGGCTTGGAGTCCCGGACACGTTCTGGGGGTGGGACACCTGGATGACCCTTGTCGAGCTGGCCCGGGTCACCGTGAGCCTGGAGATCGGACCGGTCGTCACCAATCCCTACCTGCGGCACCCGTTTCACACGGTCGCAGCGGTGGCCACGCTGCAAAGGCTCGCCGGCCCTCGGGTATTTGTAGGGCTCGGGGCCGGAGGCTCCGAGCTGCGCGCCGCCGGCGTCGATCGCACCGACGCACCCGGGCGCGTTGAGCACGTGGCCGGACTGCTACGAACCGTCGCTGCCGGAGGTCCCCTCGACCCCAGCAGCGGGCGGCGCCTCGACGTACCCGTCGGCGAGGTGCCGGTCCTCGTTGCCGGCCGCGGGCCGGGCATGCTCCTGGCGGCCGGCCGTGTCGCCGATCGGGCCCTTCTGTGGGGCCTTCCGGCCAGCGAACTCGCGGCTGGCGCAGGCACCGTCGCGACCGGCGCCGCGCAGACCGGCCGGAGCCCGCTTGTCGTGTGGGCGCCGCTCGTCGATGACCATGTTGGCCGATTCTCCTCCGGCGTGCCGGGCGACCCGGCGGGCGCCCGGTCGGTCGCGGCGTACGCCGCTGTCAACAGCCGTCCGGACACGAGGCAGATCTGGGGCCTTACTCGCGCCGAGACCGCGAGGCTGCGTGCTCGGATCGTCGCCGAGGGTCCCGCTGCCGCAGCTGCCCTGCTGCCAGCCGCAGCCCTCGACGACCTGATCTTGCGAGACACCGAGCCGGCCCGTGTGGCGAGCATTGCGCGGCGGATCGGTGCCGGCGCCATCGCGGTGCCGGTCTTCGACACCACAACTGTGGCCGAGCGAGTGGCCTGGGCTCACGCTGTGACCGGGCACCTCACGTCGAGCACCTCTCGCAATGACCGCTAAGCGCGGCCTGGAAACAGGACCGCCGGAAGATAAGGAGGACCACATGGTCTGGATCCGCACCATAGAGCCCGCTGAGGCCGCGGGCCGCCTCAAAGAGGCCTACGACTGGCAGGCATCCCACCTCGGCCGGCCGACCGAGTTCACCCAACTCGGCAGCCTGGACGCAGAGGTCGTCCATGCTCGACTGCTCTTGTACCGAGCCACCGAGAGGGTCCCTTCGAAGCTGACGGCGCGCCAGAAGGAGCTGATTTCCTACCTGACATCGATCCTCAACCGGACGCCACACTGCGCGTCGTTGTCTCGGACCCAGCTGCACAACGCTGACCAGGACGACCTCGTCCGGATTCTCGACGCCGGCGACTTCGGCAGCCTCGACCCGGCCGAGGCTGCCTTGGCCCGCTACACCCACAAGGTGACCCTGACCCCGGGTGAGGTAACTGAGGCCGACATCGACAACCTACGAGCCGCCGGCTTCGATGACCTGGCCATCTTGGACGCCAACAACCGCACTGCCCATCTCAACTACACGAACCGGGTGGCCAACGGGCTTGGTCTGCTCAGCGAGGCGGCCGATGAGGAGCGCTCGAAGAGCCGAGTGCCGAGTTGAGCGACCTGGCGCGAGCCGAGGATGACCGAGCGTGGGGTTTCCGGACCCGGGCCGTTCACGCCGGCGCCCGGCCCGACCCGACGACTGGGGCCCGGGCCGTGCCCATCTACCAGACAACGAGCTTCGTCTTCGAGGACACCGCGGACGCGGCCGACCTGTTCGCCCTGCAGAAGTACGGCAACATCTACAGCCGCATCGCCAATCCGACCGTTGCTGCGTTCGAGGAACGCATGGCCAGCCTGGAGGGTGGGATCGGAGCGGTAGCGACGTCCAGCGGGCAGGCGGCCGAGCTGCTGGCATTCACCGCCCTCGCCGGAGCCGGAGACCATCTGGTGGCATCATCGGCTCTCTACGGCGGGACCTACACGCTGCTTGATGTGTCACTCCGCCGACTCGGCATCGAGACGACCTTCGTGCCACCCGACGATCCGGCCGCGTTCGCGGCGGCCCTGCTACCGCGGACCAAAGCGGTCTATACCGAGGTGATCGCCAACCCGTCCGGGGTGATAGCGGACCTGGCCGCGCTGGCCTCGGTCGCGCACGACGCCGGGGTACCGCTGGTGGTCGACTCGACGCTCGCGACGCCGTATCTGTGCCGCCCATTCGAGCACGGAGCAGATATCGTCGTGCACTCAGCCACGAAGTTCATCGGCGGTCACGGCACCTCCCTCGGAGGTGTAGTGGTCGACTCCGGACGGTTCGACTGGGGCAATGGCCGATTCCCGACGATGACCGAGCCGGTCGCGAGCTACGGCGGTCTGCGGTTCTGGGAGAACTTCGGCGAGTACGGATTCTGCACCAAGCTGCGGGTCGAACAGCTCCGGGACTTCGGTACTGCCTTGTCACCTTTCAACGCGTTTTTGCTTCTTCAGGGCTTGGAGACACTCGCGTTGCGCATGGACGCGCACGTGGCCAACGCCAAGTCGGTCGCAGCCCACCTTCGCGGACATCCGGTCGTGTCGTGGGTGGCGTACGCGAGCCTCCCGGGGTCCCCGTGGGAGTCGTTGGCGGCGCGGTACCTGCCCAGCGGCCCCGGTGCGGTCCTGTCTTTTGGCGTCCAAGGTGGACGAAGGGCAGGACAGGCGTTCATCGAGGCGGTCGAGTTGTCCAGCCACCTGGCCAATGTCGGCGACACCCGAACCCTGGTGATCCACCCCGCATCGACAACCCACCAGCAACTCTCGGATGACGCGCTCGCCGCGGCCGGAGTACCCGCCGACCTGATTCGGGTCTCAGTCGGCATTGAGGACCTCGAAGATATCCTATGGGACCTCGACCAGGCGCTCGTCCGTGCGGCAGACTTCGCCGCATGACGGCCGCGCCCTGGCGAGCACCAAGTGCTCGGCGGCGCTGGGAGATCCTCCGGCGAAGCCGGGCGGTCGCGATCGTGGGGGCATCATCCAACCCGGCTCGGCCCAGCTACTTCGTGGCTACCTACCTGCTGAGCTCCAGCACGAACTACACGGTGTGGTTGGTAAACCCCGCGGAGACGGAGATCCTGGGGCGGCCAGTATTTCCGTCCCTGGCGGAGCTGCCCGGGCCGCCGGATGTCGTGGACGTGTTCCGACGACCTGCCGACCTGCCCGCGGTCGCGAGCGAGGCGGTCGCGGTTCGCGCGACGACCTTCTGGGCCCAGCTGGGGCTTCACAGCGACAAGGCCGTCGACATCGCTTGGTCGGCTGGCCTGGACGTCGTGACGAACCGCTGTATCAAGATCGAGCACGCCCGCTTCGCCGGAGGGCTGCACCTGGCGGGGTTCGACAGCGGGGTCATCTCGTCTAGGCGAAGTCGCCTCTTGGACTAGTGACAGATGTAGGGTGCCGCCGACGACCACCAGCTTGAACTCTGTTCCGCGCCAGAACCCTTCGCATGGGCCGGTTTGGGTACGAGCCTCATGCGGCTCGACGATCTCGTTGATCAAGCCGCCGAGTAACCCGTCGTCGTGTCGGTTGCCAGTCCCAAGGGACCACCGCACGGGGCGATTGACGGCATTGTCACTTGGCCGGTAGGTTCTCGAGCAGGTCATGAGCGACAGCAGATAGCCCCGGCTCGCTGTCCGGCAACCCTCCACCACGGTGGGGTGCCCCGGGTGAGGACCAGGTCCGCTGCAAAAGCGTCGGGCAAGCGTGGACTCCGTGTGGCTCGTGGGTCCCCCGGACACCGAGGTAGGTATGGCATCAGCTCAAACGCTCAGAAGCTCGATCCTGGATCTGTTCGGCGATGCGCTTCTTCCGCTTGTCGGTGCCGATCAGATGGTCCCGACTGTCAGCGGCGACAGCGTCCGCTACGTCAATTTCGATACAGCGGCCAGCGCTCAATGTCTAGGACCTGTCTGGGCCACGGTCGGAGAGGTCCTTCCCTGGTACAGCAGCGTGCATCGGGGGGCAGGCTTCCTCTCCCAGGTGACCACCTCGGTGTTGGAGTCAGCCCGACGGGTCCTTTCGCAGTTCCTGGGCGCCCCGGATGGGCTATCGGTGGTGTTCACCAGAAACACAACTGACGCGATCAATCTGCTCTCCTCCGCCTTACCGTCGGGGACCTCGGTCATCACCTACGCCTCCGAGCACCACGCCAATCTGCTCCCCTGGCGTCAGCACCACGCCACCGTCCTTCCGGTTCCTAACAGTGCGGAGGAAACCCTGGAGGTGACTGCATCGGCATTACTTGCTGTCGCCAGGGGACCCCGGGTCTTGGCGGTCACCGGTGCCAGCAATGTGACCGGCGAGATCTGGCCGTTGGCGGAGCTCGTCGGTTTGGCCCACGCCCACGGTGCACGGGTGATCGTCGATGCTGCTCAGCTCGCTCCGCATCGAGCCATCGATCTCGCCGCGCTGGGCGCCGACTACCTCGCGCTCTCAGGCCACAAGCTCTACGCGCCCTTCGGGGCAGGCGCTCTCGTGGGCCGCCCGGACTGGCTCGACGCCGCGCATCCGTATCTCTGCGGTGGTGGCGCAGTTCGCCACGTCAGTATCGATGACGTGACCTGGTTGACTGGCCCCGCTCGTCACGAGGCAGGTACGCCCAATCTCGTCGGCATTGCCGCCTTGGCCGCTGCCTGCAAATGTCTGGCCGGGGTGGGCATGGACAACGTCGCCTGTCACGAGGCGGGTTTGCTCGATCGACTCCTCGAGGGACTGTATGACCTTGACTCTGCGACCGTGTACTCCATCTGGCCTCCCGGTCGCGACCGGGTCGGTGTGGTCTCGTTCAATGTGGGGGGCTTCGCTCATGGCGCGCTGGCCGCGATACTCAGCTGCGAATACGGCATCGGTGTTCGCGACGGATCGTTCTGTGCTCATCCGCTCGTTGACGAATTGACTGGTCATGATCGGCAGAGTGGCGGTGCAGTACGGGCAAGCATCGGCGTTGGCACCAGCATTGACGACGTCGACCGACTCCTTGATGCCCTCCGCCAGATCGTCACCGAAGGGCCCACCTGGTGCTACCGCTTGGTCGCCGGGCAGTATGTTCCCGATCCGGACACACGGCCAAGACCTCGCTTTGCCAACCTGAACATCTGAATGACCAACTACACCAACGTTCAGTGACGGCCGATTCTGTTGCCATGTTCTCCGGTGCAGTCCTATCGGGAATGTTCCCGACGGAACAGAAGCCGTGCGGACGTGGGTTCGACCAAGGTCCAGGAAGCAGCCGGCGATGTCACGGTAGTGATGTCGGAGATGGCCATGGCGGGCCGGCAGCCACGGCGTGGGATCATCAACAACGCGCCGTGGTGATCGGTGGGTTGACTTCTTTATGGGCGCCTTGATGGCGCTGCCGGTGGTCTCATGATGTGGCCGTCGAGTGGCCCGGAATACTCGCGGGTCGGTCATTCGCGTCTATAGCCTTTTGTATTGTCGCGTCGTCGAGGAGCTCGGATCTGTCGTGCCGGCCATCGCAACTCTCGTCATCTTCCGCAAGGTGCATTCTTCCTGGGTGGCTCTTCCACGACAACGACTCGGCTGATCTCCGAACCGAGGTCCCTCGCTAGTGGCCGGGAGTCGCTGTTGCCGGGCGCCGCGCCCGTCGTCGGCGGCAAGGGCGCTCGGAGTCCTTGTTCGCTCGCGGGCCGATGCGGTTCCGGGTTACGTCTTTGCGGCAGATCGGCCTCTTGAGTGCGACTTATTGCATGATTGTGATGGAATTCATCCCGAATAACGCTCGATACTCAAGAAAGGCGAAGAGACCATGAAGATCGCGGAAGACATCACCCAGCTCATCGGCAACACTCCTCTGGTCCGGTTGCGCCGAGTTACCCAGGAGGGCGGGGCGCAGGTGGTCGCCAAGCTCGAGTTCTTCAACCCGGCTCACAGCGTGAAAGACCGCATCGGCCTCTCCATGATCGAGGCGGCCGAAAAGGCCGGCTTGATCGGGCCCGACACGATCATCCTCGAGCCCACCAGTGGCAATACCGGCATTGCGCTGGCGATGGTGTGCGCGGCTCGGAGCTACAAGTGCGCTTTCACCATGCCGGAGACGATGAGTAAGGAGCGTAGAGCGTTGCTGCGCGCCTATGGCGCTGAGCTCATCCTCACCCCGGGACCGGATGGTATGCCGGGGGCGATCGCGAAAGCCGAAGAGCTCGCGAAGAGCGACCCTAAATACTTCGTGCCCCAGCAGTTCGAGAACCCGGCCAACCCGGCGATCCACCGCGCCACGACCGCGGAAGAGATATGGAACGACACCGACGGCCAGGTCGACTTCGTCGTCTCCGGTGTCGGCACAGGGGGGACGATCACGGGCGTCGGCCAGGTGTTGAAGGCCCACAAGCCGTCAGTGAAGCTCATCGCCGTGGAGCCGGCCGCCTCCCCGGTCCTATCGGGAGGCCAGAAGGGTCCTCATCCAATCCAGGGCATCGGGGCCGGCTTCGTGCCGGCGGTCTTGGACACCAACGTCGTCGACGAGATCATCACAGTCGAGAACGCAGACGCGTTCGACCTTGCCCGTCGGGCGGCCCGCGAGGAGGGTCTGCTTGTTGGCATCTCGTCGGGTGCTGCGATCTGGGCGGCGCTGCAGGTTGCTGCCCGTCCCGAGAACGTGGGCAAGCTGATCGTCGTGATCATCCCGTCCTTCGGCGAGCGTTACCTCTCCACGGCTCTGTTCGAGGGCCTAACTGACTGAACACGCTTGCGGCCTTGAGACGCGATCGCTGGAGCATGTGACCGCGACCGGGCAGCAGGTTCCTCGAACGAGATCGAACGGTGTGATCGAAGTCGGCCGTCGCAGGTCCTGCTGGCCTCAAGGTTTCGCGCGATAGCGGCAGGGAGACTGCCAGTATCCGCGTAAAAGCCCTCCTCAACTTGGAGAATGACTGTGTCTTAAGCGGTCATGTTCACCCAGGAGGAGGGCTCCTTGAAGGTGCATCGTAGTAGTTTGGTCCACCGCCCTGAAGTTATCTCCGACGGTAAGAGCCTCGTCTCTCACGCCGACATCGCTTTGTTGTCGGAACTGGCCGATCGCACTGGGCTCACGCAGGCGATGTCGGAGGCGATGGCGGATGGCGGCATCTCCTGGCACACCCATGACCCGGGGTGCATGGGACTATTTTCAAACCCGATCCCGTCTCTCACAAGGTGAGGGTCGGCTCACCTTTTCGTGGGCGTGTGTGGTGCGTGTGGTGCGAAGATCCGTGGAGCGCGCTCCACGAAAAACGCACAAGCCGGGGCCAACAAGGGTTCATTGCGGCGAACAGCGGTGAGTCAATAGCCCAGCAAAACATAGATGAATGTATGAAGTGGCTGGTGGCAGAGTTGTGCCAAATAACTTTGGAAGGTGAGGGCGCACTCCGGCGTAGGCGGTGCGACGTCCGCGAAACTGCTCGTTGAGAAAGTGACGCGGAGCGACAGACGTAAGGGAACAGCGTGTAGAGCGCTATGAACTTCACACGAGGCGCCGTTCAACCTACCCAAGGGTACTTGAGCACAACGTCACACGAGATGAATAGAATGGCGGGCAATGGCACACTATCGGGTAGAGGGCAGCCGCGGGCCGTCCGAGAGCGGGCGGCGAGACCTGACGTCGCGGGCAGCGCTGGATGCCGACGGGTCTACCAGAAGCGCAGGTACAGAGGCAGAAATCCCGTTCGGTTGTGGTGCACGTGGTACAGGATCGCGGTGGAACGTGCACCACGAAAATACCACAAGCCATTGACAAACACGGTCAGTTACGGTCAACTATTGACAGTAGAAAACGGCCAATGCGCTGCGCTCATGTGCATTTGGCCAGGTAGGAAGATCAGGCCTCTATTTATTGCCAAGGTGAGGGTCGCGGGTTCGAATCCCGTCGTCCGCTCCAAAATGAAAGTCCAGGTCACGGACGTGCGAGGGGCTGAGATCCACTCCTCGTGGCGCGTCCAGGGGCGCCGCGCACCACATTTGCACCACATTTGCCGAACTTTTTTCGCCGATCGCGCCTGGTGAGCCATTGTTTTCGCGCGTGAGGGTCGCGGCCCCCTCTTAGCTCGGCTGTGTTGGGCCAGCCTCGCCACGGAGGCCGGCTGGTCGCAGACGTCCGAGTGAGCGAGGGTTCCGGGCACGTCACTTCGGCACCCCTTGTTGCCACTGGTGGTCCTACGGTGAAGATGTAGGGCAGCAAAACCTCGGTCGCGCTGAAGGCATTCAGCGTGGGACGCCGGCGCTTGGTCCGGCGAATTTCCGAGGCCTCGAAGCTCGCCCTGGATGCGGGCACAGCCCCAGCGCCGGTTCTCTCGGGCGATCCGGATGATGAGTTCGACGAGCTCATCGGCCATGGGCGGCCGACCAGGGCCACGAGTGGATCGCCAGCGCCGCCATTTTCGCGGTGCCAGCGAAGGAGCGTCTCTGGCGTGACGAGGAAGAAGCGCCAGCGCCGTCGCGGCAGCAACCGGGAGAGGGCGGCGAGGCTCCCGATCCACAGGGCGATAAGCGACGCGCGCATTGAGTTGGTGCTCGAGGATAAGCACCTGGTGGCGGAGCACCATGATCTCGATGTCCTTGTCTGTCTCGGTCCGCCGGGAGGATCGGAGCAGGCCGAGGTAACAGAGGGTGAAGGCCACGGCCGATCATGGTCGCTGGTGACGAGCACTGTCAGCTCAGGGCAGTGATCGAGGTTTTGGTGCCCTACAGCTCTCCGCCGTCCTGGCTGGCTGACTGGGCTCCTCGTCCTCCTGGCTGGCTGGCCGGCTCGTCGCGTCCTGGTTGGCTGGCTGGTTGGCGGATCTGTCCCGCTCGCGTACGGTTCTGCGGGCTTGTCCTTCTTATCCACCACCGTCAGGACCGGCGCCCCCGGCTTTACACAAGTCGAACCTTTCGCCCGAGCTACCGGGCGAGTCAGATGCCTAAGGAAAGGCTCTGCCGCCTCGACGTGATGGACAATCATGGTCAATAGTGGCGTCCCTCAGCGCTACGGCCAGCTCGGATCGGCGCCGGTTCGACCGGCTCGACGAGCAGGTGACCGCAACCGCATGAATGCCCCCCGAGTTCTGTGCTCGCGACGCGTCCGACTAACGCGCCGCCCAAGGGAGGCAGACGGTATTGTCAGCACTGAGCGTCACCGTTACTGCCAAGCCGTGATTCAGCAAGGATGGACCGGACGACGGGTACGCGATCTTGCGCCCATCACCGCGGACACTCCTGAGCGGCCGGGATCGACACGATGACGGTAGGTCGAGGGGGCACGGGGCAGATGCGTGAAGGACAGGATTCGGTCGAGTTTGCGGCCGTATATTTGCAAGCACTTCGGCTTCACAATTTTCGTGGACTGGAAGAGTGCACCGTCGAGTTCGAGCCGGACCTGACGGTACTTGTTGGACGCAACAATTCGGGAAAGTCTCGCATACTTCGTGCTATCGCGGTCGCCCTCGGCGCCAGAGCCGCCGAGCGGGACGATCTCACAATGAACGGGCCAAAAGTGGCAACTATCGACGTGATCCTCGCTCCCGCCATGGGGAATCAAGCCGGTGAGGTGTTCGATGTCCGTGCCGCCCGTCGTCTCGATTCGGTGCAGACTCTGAGCGAGGACCCAGTACGAGAGCGATGCGCCTGGCGCACGACGATCGGACTTTCGCAGGAGGGCCTCGGCGTACGTTCGGATCGAGCACTACTCGTATTTGACCAGACATCGAGGACTTGGCAGCAGCCTCAAAATGCCACATCGCTAGCCGTGGATCAGCGGTCGATAATAGCAGCAGACCTTGTCGAGACTGGGCGGGACCTGGTCGAGGAACTGGACCGGCGAGGATCACCGATTCGCCGCATCCTCGACGATTTGGATATCGCATCGGATCGCCGTACCGAATTGGAGGACGGCCTTCGAGAATTGGGCGGTGAGATCATCACGTCAAGCGGATCCCTTGCCGCGCTTCAAGTCGCTTTCGAGTCCCTCTCACGATCGGTCGACACAATGGGCTCGCCGAGCCTCCAGCCGCTGCCTATCCGCCTTGAAGAGCTGGCGCGCTCAGTGTCAATCGATCTTGATACGGGGAATGGCGGTCTACCGGTCCGATTTCACGGAGCCGGAGCGCGAAGTCTGACCTCGATGCAGGTACAAGGCGTGCTCTATGATCGGCGACTCGGGCGCGACGGACCAGCACTTCGCCCCCATCCCATAAGCCTCATCGAGGAACCGGAGGCGCACCTCCATCCGCAAGCTCAGTTCGAACTGCCCATGCTGTTGGATCACATTCAGGGTCAGGTGGTCGTTAGCACGCACTCGACGCATTTCGTCTCGGTCGTTGATCCACGTTCTATTCGGCTGCTCCGACGGTCCGGGGCCAGCACGACCGTTGTGGATCTGCGACCAGCTGAAAGCGACGACGGTAGCGCTCCGAGAGGCCGGCGCCCGTCGATGCACGTTGAGGAAATGGAGAAGCTACGACGTCTCGTCGAGCGGCCATTCGGCGAGTTGCTGTTCGCGTCCGCAGTGGTCATCGGCGACGGGGCGACTGAGCGAGCGCTGCTCCCCCCTTTGGTCCGCAATGCCCTCGGGAATCGCGCACACGGCATCTGTATTGTTGATCCCGGAAGCATGAATAGTGATCATGCGGTGGCCGTCGTGAAGTTTGCCAATCTTATCGGCATCCCGTGGGTCCTCTTCTGCGACTCCGACACAAGTGGAGTGACTGCGGCTCGGAGGCTTGTGAAGGATCACGGTAGCGGGGACGACAGTCGAGTCATTTGGGTTCCATCGGAGCCCGTAGATGGAGGCAAGAGTGGCTCAGCCACGGAGCGGATGTTCTTCGACTTCGACCCGGAGCTTTGCGCAGCTGCGTGTGCGGCGATCGGCTTTGACCCGAAAGATATCGATCTTCTCGCGTTCATGGTGGCCAACAAGGGGGTGATCGGAAAGCTGCTCGCAGTCGAGCTGCTCACTCGACTCCCGTGGCCGTCCGATCCACAGACAGAGGCGCAGTGGCCGTTGCCACTATGCAAACTGATCGCCAAGCTCGACGAAGTCCTACCAGATAGGAGCGATCATCTGTGAAGGAGCTCGTGCTCAGCCCAGATCAGGAGCGCGCAGTGTTGAGCGATGCGACCGCAATCGTGGTCGTAGCCGGTGCGGGAGGCGGAAAGACTGAAGTCGTCGCGCATCGGATTGAGCGACTACTGCTCGACTCTGAGGACGACGCGTACCGTGTAGTAGCCGTTTCGTACACCGTGAAGGCGTCTGATGAACTTCGAGAGCGCCTCGCCGACCGACTCGGCGACTTGCACCGACGTGTCGACACGGACACGATCCACGGTTTTGCTCTCTCCTTGTTACGTCAACACGGAACGCGGATCGGGTTGCCGGTCGAGCCAGAGATTCTCAGCCGAAACGAAGATCGTGCCGAATTGTTGGGGTCGTGGCTGACTCAGTCCGGGCGTTCCGTGCCGGAAGATCCATCTTTGATGCTCGCGCAGTTCGATCTAGCGCGCGCCCGGTGCCAGGACGTGCCACTCCTTGCTGACTGGCGTGAGGCGCTACGCCTTAATGGAGCAGTCGACTACGCAGCGATGCTTGAGCGAGCCGTTGAACTCGTCGAAGGCGCCTGGATGAGCCAGCACTTGAAGCGCATCTATCAGCATGTTGTCGTCGACGAGGCTCAGAACCTGACTCCAGCGCAGTACCGCTTCCTGACCCTGGTAATTGGCGATCCTTCCGCCGAACATCTCCACGCGGTTCTCGTTGGTGACGAGCGCCAATCGATTGTGGACTTCGCAGGTGCGGACCGGACGTTGATCGCGAGATTTGCTGATGAGTACGGCGCCGAACGTATTGAGCTCAACACCAACTATCGCTCCGCACGGACGATTATCGACGTCGGACGCGTCGTTGCTGACGCTCTGGGTCAACCGACATCGGGGTCGGAGAGCGTCGAATTCCCTGCTGAGGGCTCTGTGGCACTTCGAGAGTGCTCAACCGAGGAGGCCGAAGGAAAGTTCGTGTCCGATTGGATTGCCGCGCTTCTGTCAGATGGACTTGATGTCGCCGTCGTCGCGCCGGGCGAAGCGACCACTGTGCAGCCCGAACAGATAGCCGTACTCGCGCGTTCAGCCGCCAGTCTCAGGTCCGTTCGCGATGCCCTCACGGCTAGGGACATCGAGAGCGCGTCGGGCAGCACAGAGGATGACTGGGTGGCGAGTTCAGCCGCGAAGGCGGTTATTGAGATGATCGAATATGGCAGCGCTCCTGACCACATCGCCTCTCGGAGGCGACTCGCGAAGCTGGCGGGTAAAGCCGGCGCCGATTGGGAAGAGCTGGAGCCGCTGCTGCAGTCCTCGACGGATCCGAGTGTTGCGGCGCTCGCTAAATTGACAAGCGCGAAAGATGCCGAAGCGCTGCTTGAGGCGGTCGAGAATCTTGAGATCGACGATCCTGATTGGCCAGACGACCTGGGTCAGCTGAATTTGGCCTGGCGGTCGTTCGTCGATCGGACGGATACCGTCGAGCGGACGTTCGGCAACTTCCGACAGCACATTTCTCGGTGTCAGCGGGGTGACTCCCTCGATCCTGGCGTCCGACTTCTGACAGTGCACAAGGCCCAAGGTCGCGAGTTCAAAGCGGTTGCGGTCATAGGGTGCAACGAGGGACAGTTTCCGGATTTTCGCGCGAAGACCAGTGCTGAGAAGGCGGCGGAGCTTCGTACGCTTTACGTCGCAATCTCAAGGCCGGCGCGGGCGCTCCTACTCACCAGAGCCAAGCAGCGTCAGACGAGGTTCGGCCTCCGAGCGACGGATCCCTCGAGCTTTCTTGCCATCGTTGCGAAGGCGATCTCGCGGTAATTGTATTCACGATTGTCAAGACTGTCATCGAGCGGAGGTGGGCACGAAGCCCATCCGATGAAGTTGACGAGGCCGGTGAAATGGACGCGAGATGGCCGCGGGTTCGATGATTGAGGACAGCGAGGCTCAGCCTGCGACCAGCCATTCACCGTCACACCCAGTTCCTATGCTCGTGACGAGAGCGAGAGGTGGCCGATCGTCGTGAGTACGCGCGCGTCGCGAGGGGAGCAGTTCACGGACGTGATTAAGCGGTACCTTGTCGGCGCTCCCACCGAGGTCGGGTCGATCGATCTCGCGTCGCTGCGACGCCGGCTCGACGCCGCAACACTCCTGATCGAGCCGGCGCTGGCGGCGAGGGGCATCGACGCAATCGCTCTCACGAAGGAGAAGATCGGCGCGCTCGGCGACTGCGAGCGGTTCGCAGCGGCGCTGTTGTCTGGGCGCACGAGCCTCGGCGACGTCGACGCGATGGCACGCGGCGTGCTGTTCGAGACGCTCGTCCGATCGCACGTGACGCGTGGCGTCCGCGTCTACCGACCACCGGCCGACGCCAGGGCCACCCTCAAGCTCGCCGTCGAGCTCGTCCGGGCGGAGAGCGCCGACCACGACGACGATCCGGTCCGCGCGCGTTGCCTCGCGATTGGCGAAGAGGAGTCGCCGGCGTGGGCAGAGCAGCTCTGGGGCAGCTTTCGCGACCTCGTCGCTGGCTGGCCGCGCTTCGAAGAGGCTTGGTGGCCGCGGACTGAGGAACCGGCAAAGGTCGCGCTCGGTACGGGTACCGTCGTGCTCTCGGGACGGTTCGACATAGTGCTCGGCGGCGCTCCGACTGGGCTGCCGACAATCGTCGTCGAACTGAAGAGTGGCCTGCCGAAGCGGCACTATGTCGACGACCAGCGTTTCTACGCACTGCTCGCGACGCTCCGGGACGACGCCGCTCCCGCTGCGGTCGTCACCTGTAGCGCCAGTGACACCGGTACCGAGCTCGCGACAGACATCGTTGATGAGCCGCTCCTTTCTGAGGCCGTCGAGCGCGTGGAGTCGGCACTCGAGGGATTGCGCCGGATCGTCGTAGGCGAGCCGCTTGATGAGCAGGCGGGCTGGCGGTGCGCCTACTGCCCAGACTGCGACGTCTGCCCGGGCTTCGTCGCCCCGCCGGTGATCGCATGACAGGTGACGGCGGGTTCCGTCAGGAGCTCGGTCAGCGACTGGCAGAGGCGTGCGCGCCCGCGCTGGACGGGATCGCCAAGGCGCGCTATTGGGACGTCGACCGAGAGCACCGGTACGATGTCGACGGCTTCCTCGCCGCGGAGGCGGCGAGTTGTCCGGCTCGCGCTGCTGCCATTCTTCCCACCCCGTTCGCGCACACACCGCGCACGGTGTCTCACGCAGCGGGCCGAGCGGCCTTCCTCGAGGTGCTGGCGGGAGGGCCGGCGCCGGGTCGCTCCAGTCCGGCCGTCTCGGCGCACGAGGGGTACCGGCTGGCCCGTGCCGCTGCGCTCGCCGCGGGCGCTGGTCGTGTGAGCTTTCCGTGGGACTGGCTCGGGAGGAGCGGTGGAGGAAAACACGCCAGTAGCACAGAGAAGACGGCGAGCGCCGCGGCAACGATAAGGTTCATTGCTTGCGTCGCACGCGTCTGGAGCCCGCTCGATGCACAGCCGGTCGCGTTGCGGGCGAACGCCTCCTGGACCCACCCTGGTCCGTTCCCGGTGCGGTTGACGGGGCGGGTCGACTTCGTCCAGGGAAAGATGGCGAGCCGTCGCATCGTCCTCGTGCGCAGCGGGGTGCGCGGTCCTGCCCAGCTCCCGCGTGTCGCCTTCGAAGCGTTGCTCGACGGCCTCTGTTTTCCTGTACCGCGCTCCGTGCTGCTCCTGCTTCCGGAAGCGGGGGAGCGCAAGGAGATCCCCGTCGACGAGGAGCTGCTCGAGGTGGGAGTGACCGTCGCGGCGAGCGCCGTTGGAGCCGTTGTCGCCCGCAGCAAGGAGCGTACGGCCGATCTACCGCGACTGCCCAGACCGAGCTGTCGCTATTGTCCGGCGCTGGGTACGTGTGGGCCGGGGTCTGCGTGGCTCGCCTCAGCGGCCATCTTCGGAGCGGTAGGGGAGGAGCCTGCGGACTTGTGACTGAGATCGTGGTTATGCCGATGTCGGCTTAACCACGATTATGCCGATGTTCGCGTTATGCCGACCCCTTGGAAAAGGTGCTGTTCATCGGGGGTGGGTGCCCTGAGATTGTCGGCATAATTACAGCGCTTCCAGAAACGCGATCAGCGCGTCCGGCGGCCGATAGCGACCTGGCTTCGCGCCGAGTGGGGTGACCCGGTCGATCGCCTCCTGCTTGTGGCTCATGTCGGCATGCAGGTAGATGTTCGTCGTCGCGAGCTGCTCGTGGCCGAGCCAGAGCGCGATCACCGTGACGTCGTTGCCA
>JBEKVJ010000037.1:0-39447 GCA_049514105.1 Acidimicrobiales bacterium | reverse complement strand
GAAGACCAAGCTCCTGTGAGATCCTTTCGGACGATGTCAGCCTCACTCTAGCGTCAAGGCTCTGAGCGCAGATAACCGGCTCGAAGGGCTACAACCCAGGAGGGTGATCATGCGGGAATACTTGCTCTTTGTCGATGGAGGCTGGTCCAAGGGCGGAGCCGGGACCATGCCGGCGACGAGTCCCTCGACTGGTGAGACCTTCGCCAGTGTGGCCGTGGCGGATCTTGACGACGTCGATCGTGCCGTGAAGGCCGCCCGTGCGGCTTCGCCAGGCTGGGCCGCGGTCTCGGCCTTCGAGCGGGCGGCGTGTTGTGAGTCGGTGGCCGGCGCAATCCATGCCCATCGCGACGAGCTCGCCCGCGCCCTTTCGCAGGACCAGGGAAAGCCCCTCCTCACAGAGTCATACGCGGAGGTCGACGAGCTCGCCGAGTATTTCCACATGGCCGGCGAGGATGCAAAGCGCCTCGAGGGGTCTTTGCCACCTTCGACCTCGGCCGAGGCTCGGGTGCTCGTCTACCGCGTCCCTCTAGGGGTGGTCGCCGTCGTGTCCCCCTGGAACTGGCCCTACACGATGGGCGCAGAGGTGTTCGCCCCCGCACTGGGGGCCGGGAACGCCGTCATATGGAACCCGAGCTCGTCCACCGCGGCCTGCTCGGGGTTGCTCGCCGAGGTCATCGTCGGAGCGGGCCTACCCTCCGGTGTCTTCAACTTCCTGCCCGGCTCAGGCGCGATCATCGGCAACGCCATCGTCGCGCATGCCGGCGTCGATGCCGTCGGCTTCGTGGGATCGGTCGCCACTGGGCGCAAGGTCGCCACGGCCGGAGCCGGAAAGACTCAGGTGCTAGAACTCGGCGGCAACGGCCCGATGGTCATCTTGGAGGACGCGGACCTCGAGCTCGCGACCGAGGCGACGCTCGAAGCCGCTTACCTTTGCGCTGGCCAGAGCTGCACGGCGGGCGAGCGATTCCTCGTCCACGCCTCGGTGAGGGCGGAATACCTCGAGCGGGTCCTGGCCGCGACCGCAGAAAAGGTGCGCCTTGGAAACCCCCTCGACCCTTCCACGACGATGGGACCGCTCAACAATGAGTCGAACGCCCAGAAGTTTGACGAGCACGTCGCGGACGCCCGCGCGCACGGGGCGACCGTGCGTTGTGGGGGCGAGCGGGCACAGGGCTTCCCGACTCAGCTGTATGCCGAGGCGACGGTACTTGACGGCGTGAGCGTCGAGATGCTCGTCGCACGCGAGGAGACTTTCGGCCCAGTCGTGCCTGTGATCGAGGTCAACTCGGACTCAGAGGCGCTCGAGATCACCAACGCCTCGCCCTTCGGCCTCACTGCGGCGGTGTTCACCGAGGACCTCGAACGCGGCCTTTCTTTTGCCGAGGCGACGCGCGCCGGCTGGGTGAACATCAATGCCTCGACCAACCTCTGGGAGTCGCACCTGCCTTTCGGCGGCCGATCGGGTAGCCTCAGCGGCCGCGGACGCGTAGGCGGCCGATCGTTGTTCGAGGCCTTCACCGAGCCGAAGACGGTACATTTCCCCGCCCCCCGCCGGCACGTCTAACGCGGCGAACACGGATATTGCTTGGGGGGTTGGCCGCGTCTTTCGGTGGCGGCCGCCAGCTACAGGGAGGAAAATGACCACATGAGTCAATCAACCCAAAGGTCCCGTGCCGTCATCGTGGGTGCCGGTATCGTCGGCAACTCCATCGCCTATCACCTGGCGCGACTCGGTTGGCGAGATCTGGTTCTAATCGACAAGGGACCGATGCCGAACCCGGGAGGCTCAACAGGTCACGCCTCCAACTTCATCTTCCCTGTCGACTACTCCAAGATGATGACGGACCTCACTTCTGACAGCACCGCCCAGTACAAAGAGCTCGGGGTGTTCACCGAGAGCGGCGGAATCGAAGTGGCGCGCACCGAGGCACGCCGCCAGGAGCTGTGCCGGCGGGCTTCGGCCGCCAAGGCCTGGGGCATGGCCTATGAGCTGTTGAGCCCGCCCGGAGTGGCCAAGCTCGTTCCCTACATCAACAAGGACGCGATCTTGGAGGGCCTCTACCTGCCCAGCGTCGGGGTCGTGGACTCGCTGCGAGCAGGGACGCTGATGCGTGAGCGCGCCCAGGAGATGGGCGCGCTCGAGGTGAGGGCGAGCACCGAGGTCCTCGGTATCGATCTCTCGTCCGATGGCGAACGCGTGAGCGCCGTGCGAACGACCACAGGTGACATAGAGACTGATTGCTGCGTGATCTGCTGCGGTGTCTGGAGCCGCCGCATTGCACAGATGGCGGGGGCCTGCATCCCGCTCACCCCGGTCGTGCACCAGATGATCAGTGTCGGGCCGATCCCGCTGTTCGCCGACACTGTCGGGGAGATCACCTATCCGATCGTGCGCGACATGGACACGAACATGTACGAACGCCAGCACGGCGGCGACATGGAAGTCGGCTCTTATGCCCACCGCCCGATCGTTGTCCTGGCCGAGGATATCCCCTCCATCGAGCAGGCCTCCTTGTCGCCGACAGAGCTTCCCTTTACCCAGGACGACTTCGACCCCCAGCTCCAAGACGCCCTCGAACTCATGCCGGAGATACTGGGCGACGAGAAGGTCGGCATCCGCTACGCGATCAACGGGCTCATCTCGATGACGCCCGATGGCTTCCCGGTCCTCGGCGAGACGCCAGAGGTAAAAGGGCTCTGGTCGGTGGCAGCGAGCTGGATCAAAGAAGGCCCCGGGATCGGCCGCGCCGTGGCCGAGTGGATGAGCGGGAGCGCCCCTGAGATCGACATCCACGAGGCCGACATCGCCCGCTTCTACGACCATCAGCGCACCCGCGAGCACGTCGAAGCCCGGGCACGGGAGGGCTTCAACAAGATGTACGGGATCGTGCACCCCGCCGAGCAGTGGGAATCGGCGCGGCCCGTACGCTTGAGCCCGGTCTATGCCAAAGAGCGCGAGCTAAAGGCGGTGTTCTTCGAGACTGCCGGCTGGGAGCGGCCGTTTTGGTACGAGTCGAACGCGCCGCTTCTTGAGCGCTACGGCGAGGCCGTGATGGCGCGCGAGGCCGAATGGGAGTCACGCTGGTGGTCACCGGTCATAAACGCCGAGCACCTCGCGATGCGAGAGGGCTGCGGAATTGTTGACCTTTCCGCCTTCGCGATCTTCGACATCACCGGCCCCGGTTCGCTCGCGGCGCTGCAACAACTCGCCGTCGCGCAGATGGACGTGGCTCTCGGGCGTGTTGTCTACACGTCGCTTCTCGACGATCGGGGCGGGTTCAAGGCCGACCTGACCGTCATGCGGCTCGGCTCGGACCGCTTCCGGGTCGTGACCGGAGGCGCCACAGGCATGGCCGACAAGAAGTGGTTCGCCGACCACCTGCCCGAAGACGGCTCGGCCCAGCTTTGCGATCTCAGCTCCGCCTGGACGACCTTCGGGCTCTGGGGACCCCGGGCGCGTGACGTGCTGCAGGAATGCACTGACGATGACGTCTCGGACGCGGGCTTCTCCTTCGGCACCTGTCGCCCGGTCGAGCTCGCAGGTCTGAGGGCGCTTGCGTCGCGCATCTCCTATGTCGGCGAGCTCGGCTGGGAGCTCTACCTGCCGATCGAACAGGGCGCTCGCGCCTGGGAGAAGATCTGGGACGCCGGCCAGGACCACGGCCTTGTTCCTGTCGGCATCGGCGTGTACGCCACGACGGGGCGTCTCGAGAAGGGCTATCGCGCCTATGGCAACGAGCTCACGGCCGAGTATGACCTCGTCGAGGCAGGCATGGCGCGCCCGTTGGTGAAAAAGGCCGATTTCATCGGCAAGGACGCCTACTTGGGCCAGAGAGAACGTGAGCCTGTCGCACGGCTTTGCACCTTGACGGTCGACGATCACCGCTCCTCGGACGGGACGCTGCGCTACATGCTGGGCGGGGAGCCGATCTTGAGCCCCGAGGGCGACCGGATCGTCGATGAGAAGGGCCGGCCCTCCTATGTGACAAGTGCCGGGTCCGGCCCCTCTGTGGGAAAGCACATCTTGTTCGCCTACCTGCCGAGCCCTTATGCCGTCCAAGGTGCGAGTCTCAAAGTCGAGTACCTAGGGGAGCGTTATCCAGTCACCGTCGCCGTCGTGGGGTCGACTCCGCTCTACGATCCGGACAACCAAAGGATCAGGACCTGAGGAGATGAACGTCCTCGTCTGCATAAAGAGGGTCCCGATGGTGGGGGCCCAGATCTCGCTGAGCGCCGATGCCCAGCAGATCGACACGCGCCAGCTCGGCTTCACGGTGAGCCCGCACGAGGAGTGCGCCGTCGAGGAAGCCGTTCGGATCGTCGAGCAGCAAGGAGGCACTGTGTCGGCGCTCACCCTTGGCCCGCCTGAGGCGGTCGAGCAGCTGCGCGACGCCGCCGCCGTCGGAGCGGGCAGGCTCGTACTTCTCGAGACCGACGGGCGCGAATGGGGGCCGATCGCGACCGCCCGCGCCATAGTCGAGGCTGTTGGGCGCGACGAGTCTGAGAACGGTCCTTACGAGCTCATCCTGTTCGGCAACGAGGCTGCCGACACCGGCGACTACCAGGTCGGCATCCGCGTGGCACATGAGCTCGAAAGACCCTGCGTCACGGGCATCAAACACATGGAGATCACCGGTTCGACACTTCGCGCCCGGCGCGAGTTCCGTGGGGGCGACGAGCTGTTCGAGCTCGCTTTGCCGGCAGTCGTCTCTGTCAAAGAGGGGATCAACCTGCCCCGTTATCCGTCCCTGCCTGGGCGCATGCGTGCGAAGAAGGCGGGGATCGAGCAGCTGGCACCCGAATGGCACGCGGACCCGGTTCGCACCCAAGCGCTTCGGCTGCCGGTTGTAGAGCGGCGCCGGGCCGAGATCCTCGGTACCGGTGTCGAGGCGGTGCCTGCCCTTGTCGAGCTGCTCGACAAGCTGGGAGTGCTTCCATGACCGTCTTGTGCCTCATCGAGCACGACGGTGGGGAGCCGGTAGAGGCCTCGTTGCGGGCGCTCAGCTTCTCAAGGGCCCTCGCCGAGTCATCGAGCGAGCCTCTCGCGGCCGCGCTGGTCGGGGAGGTCTCTACCTCAACACTGGCGACCCTCGGACTCCACGGGGTCGCCGTGGCCCACTCGATCGAGTCGGACGAGCTCGGTTCATATGCCCCGAGAGCATGGGCGCGCGGCCTTCTCGAGCTTTCGTCGTCGACCGAAGTGTCCGTTGTTGTGGCAGCAGGAACGGACCGAGGCAATGAAGTCATGGCCCACGCCGGGGCACTTAGTGGCCTCGGGATGGTCGCGAACTGTCTGAGCGCCTCGAGAACAGCTGATCGGACGGTCAGCCTGAGCCGGCAGCGCTGGGCCGGCAGCCTCATCGAGGACGCGATCACCGAAGGGTCCCCGATCCTTTTAACCGTGGCCTTTGACGGGGTCTCCACGGTGCCGGCCGCGCAGGCGACTTCACCTGTCTTAGAGGTCCACCGGCCGTCACTTAGTGAAGCGGACCTCGCGGTGAAGGTATCTCAGTGGACCGAGCTGAGCGCGGGGATCTCCCTTGCCGAGGCTCGTGTCGTAGTTGGAGGCGGGCGCGGTGTCGGCAGCGCCGAGGGCTTCGGGCCACTCGACGAGCTCGCCGAACTGCTCGGAGCAGCCGTCGGGGTTTCTCGTGCCGTGACGAGCGCCGGCTGGCGCTCGCACGGCCAGCAGGTAGGCCAGACGGGCACACGCATAGCCCCCGACCTCTACATGCCATGTGGGATCAGCGGGGCCATCCAGCACCTGGCGGGCTGCCACAGTGCCAAGCACGTCGTCGCCATCAACACCGATGCGGACGCCCCGATCATCTCGCGGGCCGACTACGCCGTGATAGGCGATCTGGGCGTGATCATCCCTGCCCTTATAAGCGCGATTCGTGAGCAAATAGCCAAGTCCTAGGCATCGCGCGTCTATGCGCGAGGGCCACTCGCCTAGTTCGGAGGAGGCCCCGCCGGCTCGCGGCGGTAAAAGCCCACCCTCGCCGGCGGCAGTGGCGTATTGCCGAGAATTAGGTCCGCCGCTTTCTCGGCCAGCATCATGACCGGGGCATAGATGTTGCCGTTGGTGACATAAGGCATGACCGAGGCGTCGACGACACGCAGGCCCTCGAGGCCGTGCACCCTCATGGTCGAAGGATCGACCACGGACCATTCGCCGGTCCCCATCTTGCACGTGCACGACGGGTGAAGAGCCGTTTCAGCGTCGCGGGCGACCCAATCGAGGATCTCGCCATCGCTCGATACCCCTGGTCCTGGTGAGAGCTCGCCACCTTCAAATTCACTGAAGGCGTCCTGGCCCAAGATGTGGCGGGCGACGTGGACGGCCTCGACCCACTCGCGATGGTCCTGATCGGTCGACAGGTAGTTGAATCGCAGGGCCGGATGCACTCTTGGGTCTTTTGAGGTGATCTTCACCGAGCCCCGGGCGTCTGAGTACATGGGGCCGATATGGACCTGGTAGCCGTGGCCCCCTGCCGGAGCCGAGCCGTCGTAGCGGATGGCGATAGGAAGGAAGTGGAACATGAGATTGGGGTACGCGACCTCGTCGTTGCTCCGGGCGAATCCGCCGCCTTCGAAGTGGTTCGTCGCCGCCGGACCCTTTCGCCACAGCATCCACTGCAGTCCGATCCAGGGCCGGTTGCGCCATTTGAGCGCCGGTGCGACCGATACGGGCTTGGTGCACGAGTGCTGGATGTAGACCTCAAGATGGTCCTGCAGGTTCTCCCCGACCCCGGGCATGTCCTCTAACACCTCGACGCCGAGCGCTTTCAGCTCGGCGGAATTGCCGACCCCGGAGAGCTGCAAGAGCTGGGGGGAGTTGAAGGCGCCGCCGCACAAGATCACCTCACCGGCGCGGACCGTGGTACCTCCCGGTGCCAGCTCGACTCCGACGGCCCGATGCCCTTCGAAGACGACCCTTGTCACCAAGGCCCCACAGCGGACCTCAAGGTTCGGCCTGTACATGACCGGATGCAGGTAGGCGCGCGCCGCGCTGAGGCGTCGCCCACGGTCGATGTTGCGGTCAAAAGGCGCAAAGCCCTCCTGGCGGTAACCGTTCACATCGTCGGTGAGCTCGTAGCCGGCCTGTTGCACTGCAGCGAAGAAAGCCCTGAAAAGTGGGCTCGTCGCCGGCCCGCGCTCAAGCACGAGCGGTCCGGTGCCGCCCCGGTACTCGTCCGCTCCGGCCAGGCAGGTCTCCATGCGCTTGAAGTACGGCAGGCAATGGGCGTAGTCCCACTCCCCCATGCCAGCATCGGCCGCCCAGCGCTCATAGTCGAGCGGGTTGCCCCGCTGGAAGATCATCCCGTTGATGCTGCTCGAGCCACCGAGGATCTTGCCCCGGGCGTGGTAGATCCGCCGCCCGCCCATGTGCGGCTCCGGCTCCGACTCGTACTTCCAGTCGTACAAACGGTTCCCGATAGGCATCGTGAGCGCGGCGGGCATCTGGATGAGGAAGTCCCAGCGGTGGTCGAGGCGGCCGGCCTCGAGCACGAGCACCTGGTTCGAGCCGTCCGCCGTCAGCCGGTTGGCGAGAGCACTTCCAGCCGATCCGCCCCCGACGATGATGAAGTCGTACCGATCGCGCACCATGGGTACCTCCTCGCTCCGCTGCAGCTCGGAGCAGGCCGGATGTTAGCTGTTCGCCCCCCTTGCCCGACAGGGGGAATTGGTGCTCTGCTTCATCTGTGCGCGGCGACCCAGCGGGGTCTCCTCGTTGCTCTTAGGCCCGAGATTCAGTCAGGAAAGACGAATGCCCTCAAGAGCCCCCTTCCTAGCAAGGTGGTCGCCCCGGATCGGGCGCAAAGCTGCGCGCCTGCACTTGCTCACGGGCCCTTCGACGACCCTCGGGATCTGGTCGGCTCCGATCTGGGTGATCCTTTATGTGATCGGTCAGGGCTGGTCCAAGATGGCCGCCTACGTCGTCGCGGGCGTCGGCTTCGCCTGCCTCGCCTTCGCAGCGATATGCATGCACCTGATGTTCCAGGCGCTCGGCGAGCGCTTCGGTTTCAAGGTCACCTGGCGCAACGCTCCCCCGTACCGCTACAAGGCCTTCGGCGCCTGGTGCCGCAGCCATGGCATCAATCCGGCGACCGGCCGGCCGCCGGGGGCCCATCTCGCCACGCCCGAGCGCCCCTTGCGCCGCGTCCCTGCTCATCGCGCTAATCCACAGGCGCGCCGGGACGACACCCATACCGAGTTGCGTGCCGCAGGTCGTCAGACGACATAATGGGTGGCGCGCCGGTGAGGCGATCAGGGCGCTCGTGAGTCTTAGAAGGAGGCCCGAGTGATCAACGACGGTGACACAGGCTTCGTCCTGATCAGCGCCGCTCTTGTCATGGTGATGACACCAGGACTTGCATTCTTCTACGGCGGTCTGGTGCGAAGGAAGAACTTCCTCACCATCATGTTGCAAAGCTTCATCTCCATGGGCGTGGTGACCGTGCTGTGGGTAGCGGTGGGCTACTCGCTGGCCTTTTCCGGCAACGTCGGGGGCGTGATAGGAAACCTCTCCTGGGCCGGGCTTCGTGGCGTCGGGGTGCACCCGAACATCTACGCCCCGCACATTCCGGCCCTGGCGCACTTCATCTTCCAGGAGATGTTCGCCATCATCACCCCGGCTCTGATCACAGGTGCTTTCGCCGACCGCATCAATTTCAAGAGCTACCTGAAATTCCTCGTCATCTGGAGCCTCCTCGTCTATGTGCCCATAGTGCACTGGATATGGGGAGGTGGCTTCCTCATGAAGTGGGGTGTCGAGGACTTCGCTGGCGGCATGGTCGTGCACACCAGTGCCGGATTCGCAGCTCTGGCCTCGGTCTGGGTCGTCGGCTCGCGCAAGTTCGCCCCGGGTGAGAAAATGGTGCCGCACAATGTTGCCTTCGTCGGCCTCGGCACCGGCTTGTTGTGGTTCGGTTGGTTCGGATTCAACGGCGGCTCGGCTCTTGCCGCCAACGGCGTGGCAGCCCAGGCATTCGTGAACACCGACATCGCGGCATCGGTCGCGATGTGCACGTGGCTCGCAATCTCATGGTGGAGGACAGGCAAGCCCAGCATCGTCGGCGCATTCACAGGAGCTGTCGCAGGCCTCGCTTGTGTGACACCGTGCGCCGGCTTCGTGCCCACATGGGCATCGTTCGCGATCGGTCTGCTCGCAGGCTCGATCTGCTACTCGGCCGTTGCACTCGTACGGCACCAGAAGTGGGACGACGCCCTCGACGTATGGGCCGCGCACGGTGTGGGTGGACTCCTCGGATCGATCCTCGTAGGTGTGTTCGCCTACGAATCGGTCAATGCAGCCGGTCGCAACGGGCTTATCGCCGGGAACCCGGCGCTGTTCGGCAAGCAGGTCGCAGCTGCGGCTCTTGTGGCGGTCTATGCGTTCTTCCTCACATGGGCCATCCTCAAGATCCTGGACCACTTCGAGCCAGTGCGAGTGCCCGACGCGGTCGAGCTAGCCGGTCTCGACACTGAGCTCGAGGAACCAGACGCCTACGTCTTTACCTGACCCCGGAGCCTTAACGGGCCGATCCTAAGGACCGGCCCGCGACGGCCCCGCAGGGTTGCAGTTACCGGGTACATGAAGAAGCGGCCGGCTCGACAAGCGAGCTGGCCGCTTCTCCTGTCCCCAGCTGGCGAGCGTCCGCCTGGGCACGGCGGCGCTAGTTTCTGAGAATTCGTTCGGGACCCGCTACTCGATTGCTCGCCGCCGACGCCTTCCAGAGCTCAGGCTTGCGCCAGGGCAGTATGACCACGGCGAAGGCGCTTATGAGATAGGTGACAGCAATGACAAGGGTCGCATCGAGGGTGTAGGTCTGGAACTTCAACCAGTACGAGTACACCGCACTCAGCGCCAGGGCCGGCAGCAGCATGAGGATCAGGGAGGCCATCGGGACCTTGCGCTTTTCCGAGACCGTGGCGGCCGAGTCCGGGAGCACGCGATCAAAAGCCGCCGCGAAGATCACCCGGGTCGAGGACAGGAACAACGTGCCCACCCAGCCGAAGAACCACAGGCTCATCACGAGCAGCAAGATGACCTGGAAAGCCTCGTTGTGGACGAGCCAAGAGACCATCATCGCCGGATAAGGCCAGATCGGGATCGAGCCCTTCCCGGCCCAGAAAGCTGCGTTGGCGTTGTTGTAGAAGCTCCATCCGACCGTCTTTGCCATCAGCAGCAAGAACACGACCGAGAGGATCACCGTGAGCCACAGCCCGCTGAACATTCCTGTGAAGACTCGTTTGAAGTCGCTCGCGCCCCGCACTTCGCCATAGAGGGTCGAGCCCCAGTTGGGCCACAGCAGGTAGAACATGAGCATTGGGACCAAGAGCATGCTCGCCCCGAAAGCATTCAAGCCGAACGCGGGCGCGGCATAGCCGATCTTTGCTGCAGCTGCCTGCGTTGTGCCGTACGCGTTCGAGATGCCGAAGATCTTGTGGGCTTCTGTATTCACCGAGCTCACGAAACTACCGTGCGAGTAGGCCAGCAACAGGATGACGATCGCGAGAAATCCGACCATCCCGCCCGCGAAGCACCACTTCTGGATCCGGGCGTAGCCACTCATTCCGAGCGAGACAAGCAGGCCAGCGATGACGACGGTGATGATGCAGATCGTGAAAGTGCCATTGTGGGTACCGAAATAGCTGGCGGCGCCCTTAGCTCCGAGAGTGTAGAGCAGGGGCTGGAACAGCTCCACGTTCAGCACGGTGCCGTAGATCGGCGCCCACAGCCACAAGATGAACCACCATCCAGTAGCTGCAAAGACGAAGCCGACTGGCCCACCGAGTATCCGGCTCTGCCAGACGTAGTCGCCCCCTGCGCGCGGGATCGTCACAATGAGGCCCGTATAGGCGATGACGAGGAAGCTCACCCAGACCGCCGATATCAGAACGGCGGTGAGGAGCTGACCCTTGGGAATGAATGAGTTGAATGAAAACTCATAGATGCCGAGGGTGATTATGTTCGTCGACAGGCAGGCATAGATGATCGCATCGCGAACGGACCATCCCCTTACCAGTCCGGTCGCCTTGCGCAGAAACAACGTCGGAGCTTCCGAACCGGCCGATCTCCCCCCAACGCCGCTGGCAGCCTCCTCTACGGTGGCCATTTCCCCCTCCTTGGATCGAGTGTTGTCCGCTCAGCCGTTGACGAGGATGTACCTCGTCACCTTTCCCTTCTTCTCGTTCAGATCGATGACGGCGCCCTGCAGAACGCCATCGGTGTAGACGCTTCCCGGATTGATCGTCAGCGTCCGCCCGATCTTGGTGACGCCGCGGCTCTCGTGGATGTGCCCGTGGACCGACAGCATCGGCTGGTGGGCCAAGATGGCGTCGCGGACCGCCGTCGAACCAACCGGCTTCATGACGGCGCCGCCGTGCATCGGGCGGAGGTTCTCATCGAGGGCCGGCGCCGAGTCCAGGCCGGAGTCGAACGGCGGGGCGTGAAAGTTGAAGATCGCCCGCTCCATGTCTGGGATCTGGCTCACGACGTCCTCGATCCTCTGCGCGAGATCGGCCTCGGGCGCCTCGCGGAAGGTGTCCCACGGAGTCGGGTTCGTGTAGCCCATAGACGCCAAAGAGAAGCCGTCGATGTCCACGACCTTGCCCTCGGCAAAGGTCACACACGGTGACGCCTCTATGATGCCGTCGATCTCGAAAGTGTCATCATTGCCGCCATTAACTATGCAGGGGATCTCGCCCCCGCGCAGTCTCGAGTCCGCCATGTCGAGCCACCTGTCGAGCGTGCTCACCATCTCTGTCGTGAACCGCCGGTCAATCGAACCGTCCTGTTCGTTCAGCTCACCGAGCTCCTCAGGTGTGATCCTCGTTGGGTAATAGCCGCGGTTGCGGATCTGGGTCTCGATGTTGCGGACTTCCTCCTCGGTCTCAACCAGGTGGGTCTCGCCTGAAAGCGTTACTTCGAATGAGCCCGGGCGGACGATTATCGGCACCATGATCTTGCCTGTGACGTCGCCCCCCAAGATGACAAGGTCGGCCTTGTAAAAAGCGGCGGAGTTGAGGAATTTCTTCCAGCACACTTCCGAGCCGTGAATGTCGGTCGCGAAGAAGATCTTCATGGTTCAGTCCACCCCCTTCACGAGTACCGATGGCACCGCCAACTGGACCTTGCAGTCCGGTTCCCCCTAGTCAACGACGGTGCACGCTGCGCAATAAGTAGCACTAGGAACGAACAGCGTCAAGGCTTGTGATCAGTGAGCGACCTCTTCGGGCAGCTCGTACCAACGGACCCGATCGCCGAGCCTGGCTCTGATCTTCCACTGCATCGTCTTCGGAGTCGCGTCGGCGATGTCGAGAAGACGCTCCGCGTTGCGCAACGCGTCGTGCGGCGGAGCCCCAGGCAGGAGATCGGGATGCTCGCCGACGAGCAGAGGCAGCTTGTTCAGGTTGCTCGTGACGGTACGCCACCAACCCCAGTCGCTGCCGATGACCTTGCAAAAGCGCGCCCGGTCGATCTGCGGCCCGCCCTCCCCCGGGCTGTCGCCGGAGACCGGGAACGCGGAGAGCAGTTGCAAGATGTCCCGTACGTCCTTTTCGTTGACCTCGACGATCTGCAGCTTTGTCAAGAGAAGGTCCACGACGTCCAAGGTGAGGGCAAGCGCGTTGAAATTCGGCCTGAAGTCGAGCTCGTGGCACATCGCCAGACGATCGACCATGACGTCGATCGGGCGCCCGGAAGGGGCGTTGAAGTACATCTGGCGATCGCCATTGAGCGAGTTGAACCGCTTGTCGGGCTCGCAGCCCGCCTCCTCTAGATAGGCCATGACGTTCTGGCGGCCTTTGGAAAGGCAACCAAAATCGATGTCCTGGTCACGCCGCAGCCTCGGTGGGAAATCGGGACACAGCACCCGTACCGCGAGACCACCGAGGAGCCGAAGCGGGAGGCCGGCGCCAGAGGCGCCCTCGATCAAACGGCGGGCCTCGACGAGGGGATCGTCTGATGTCCCGATGATGTCTAGGTTGCTGTCGCCCATGAGTGAGCCCCCCTCCTTGATCCGACCGACAAGCTACCGCTGGTTCATGTTGCCTGCTGGAGTCGGCGCCGAGCTCGCGAGCTGCCAGCCTCGCGAAGACCTCTTAGGCTCTGGTCTTGAGATGACTCCTCGAGAACGCGTGCTCGTCGTTGAGAACGAGGACGGCGCCGGACCGGAGATGTTCGGGCAGTGGCTCTCGGGCGCCGGCGTCAAGGTCGACCTCTGGCGGCCCTACAGGGGCGAAACCATGCCCGAGGCGACCACCGGCGCTGTGATGGTCCTCGGCGGCGAGATGAGCGCCTGGGACGATCACGGGTCACCGTGGCTTGGACAGGTGAGGACACTGCTCGCAGAGGCAACCGCGAAGGGCCAGGCGGTGCTCGGCATATGCCTGGGTGCCCAGATGCTCGCAGTCGCCTGCGGGGGGCGCGTCGAGGAAAGCCAACACGGCGGCGAACTCGGGCTCGCCAGGATCGAGCTCACGGCAGAAGCCAGACGCGACCGGCTCTTCGGCGCGATCGCGTCGCCGGCCGAGGCCGTCGTGTGGCACAACGACGAGGTCGTTCAACTGCCCGAGGGGGCAGTGCTTCTCGGCTCGAGCCCGGCTTGTAAGGTTCAGGCCTTCCGCATCGGAGACCGTGCCTGGGGTGTGCAGTTCCACCCAGAGGTCACAACTGCGGCCCTCGAGGCCTGGGCAGCGGCGGACGGCTCGCAACGACCTGGACGTCAAGCTCGCCTGCAGCTCGTGATCGCCGAGGTCGCCGCGGCCGAGGCGCGCTTTCTCGCCTGCTGGCAGGGCTTCGCAGAGCGGTTCGCCGACATCGTCCTGCAGAACTGAGCAAACAGGCCATCGGTGCGCCGCCCGGTTTTTCTTCAGCCTTTCACGGCCACGCGCGCGAGCGCGATGAGCCCTCCCATGACCTCGAGGCGAGCATGGACTGGCGCCATTGCTCGCTCTGGCGGATCTGGTTGAAAGTGAACAGGTGCACCCCCTCGATGATCGAGGCCGGATCAGCCAACGCGCTCGCGCTGCGCTCGAGAAGACGGCTCGGGTCGTACCCGCCGGGGGCGGAGGTGCGCAGGAACCAACCGAGGTGCCCGGAGAGGAAACGCGCGGACTCCCAAACCCCGATCTTCGTGGCAACTTTCACGAGCCGTGTACGGTCGAGCGGGCCCGCGAGGCCGATGTAGATGGGCAGAGTGACGCCGCGATCCCTCACGCGCTTGATCCAGCGGCGAAGTGTCGAGGCGTCAAAGCAAAGGTTGCTCGCTATGTAAGTCGCGAAGCGTCGCTTGTCCCACATTGCCTGCACTCGTCGGAGATCGCCGGATGGCTCTCCGGGTAGCCGGTGATGCCCACGTGCGCGAACGGACGCCCAAACGAGTCGATCTGGGTGAGCAGCGAAAAGGCGCTGTCGAAACGCCCGAGTGGGGGATCTGAGTCCCCCGCAGGGACGAAGATGTCATCTATTCCACAAGCTTTGAGCCGAGCGACGATCTCGCCGAGATGCGACTCGTCGATCACGAGCCGGGCCGAGATGTGCGGCACGACGCGGTACCCATGACCAGCCAGGGCCTCGGTGAGCGCGAGGGTCGCCTCGAGGCCCTTTCGCGGCGAGGCCGTCACTGTAACGGTGACATCGGGGGGCACCGACTCGACGACGAGGTCCTCGACAGACCCGGCCGGGATTACCTCGAAGCGGGCATGGGTCAACAGCTGTCGTGCAGCCCTTAGTCCGCTGCGCAACTGCGCCCCCCGTCACCGCCCGCGCCGGGCCCGGCCGGTCTCACCTTGCTTTCGGTCGCGACGGCGAGGTTTGATGGCGACGACGCTTCAACGAGCAGCTGCTCGAGCTCGCTCTCGAGACCCCCGACACCGACATCGAGGATCGTGAGCGGGAGGCGGAACATTCCGGCCACCTTCTTCGCCTCTGACTCGAGCGCGGCGTTGCGGCGTTGGGCTAGCCAGACGACGCGCTTGTAATTGCCAAAGAAATCACCCCAAAGCTCGGGCCGGTGGTCAAGGCCGAGCTCGCTCAGCACCGTCCTGCGAAAGCTGCGCACGAGAAAGTCGGTGAGTACGTAGGTACCGGCGTCTTCCTCAAAGAGCGCTCTTATCCTCTCGGCTCCGGCGTAGACGTCATAGCAGTGCAGCCCACGAAGACGCCTTAACGAAAGGCGCGCGCACATGTCATCGAGGGCCCCATAGCTACCGCAGTCCGCATAGGCGAGAACGACCGTGCGGCCTTCGGACAGCAACTGGCTCGCGAGCTTTTCGGCGCTCGGGGCGATCGCGCGGGGGCGGTTGTGCAAAAGCGGGGGGAGGGCGTGCACCTCGAGGTGCCAGCCACGACGGGCGGCGATCTCCCGGATCGCTGACCCGAGCGCCCCACAGGCGATCACGGCCGTCGGGGCAGGCAGACAAGACGCCGTCCCGGCATCGATCAAGGCGGGCGCAGCTGCCGAAGCGGGCTCAGCTGGGGAAGGGCAGCTGGTCGACGAAGCGGTCGTTGAAGTCATCACGATCGGAAAGCTCGACATACTCCACCTCCTCGAGCAGCGCCATGGCGCCTGCGCGCTCTCGCAGGCTCAACAGCGCCATCTTCGCCCCTTCACCCGCCACGTTGCCTGCGCTCACTACCCGCATCACAGGTAATTCCGGAACGAGTCCCAAGCGGATCGCGCTCGCGGGCGAGAGGTAGCTGCCGAAAGACCCCGCAAGCAGCACCTGCTGCAGGTCGCCAGCTTTGAGCCCGGCTTGTTCCAAAAGGATGTGCCAACCCGTCGCGATGGCAGCCTTCGCGAATTGCAGCTCGCGGACATCGCGCTGGGAGAGGTACACGGACTTGGCGAGATCACCAGGCTCGCCGCGCCAATACAGCACGAAGATGCGTTCCTCGCCGAGCTTGGTGAGCCTTGTGCCTATGCCCGGTGCGATCTGGACGGCCTCCTCGTCGGGGACGAACCTACCCGTGCTGTCGACCAGGCCGAGATCGACCAGCTCGGCAACCGCGTCGACAAGACCGGAGCCACACAGGCCCTCCGGCTCGATATCGCCGATAACACCGAGCTCTATGTCGTGCGGAGTCAGTCTCACAACCTCGATCGCGCCAGGGGCCGCACGCATGCCACAGCGGATCGCGGCGCCCTCGAAGGCAGGACCCGCCGGTGCGGCTGTGGCGAGGAGTCGCTCGCTGTTACCGAGAACGAGCTCACAGTTGGTGCCGATATCCAAAAAGAGCCGTATACGTGAGTCCCGGTCCATCCCCGAGGCAAGCAGCCCAGCGACGATGTCGCCACCGACGTAAGCGCCAAAGGAAGGGAAGACTACCGCCCGGGCGCGTTCGTGCACCTTCACGCCGAGGTCGGTCGCGAGTATCTCGGGGAAAAGCCTCGTGGACATGATGAAAGGCGCCACGCCTAAAGGGCTAGGGTCGATTCCCAACACGATGTGAGTCATCGTCGCGTTCCCGGCAAGGGCGATCTCGTAGACCTCACACGGGTTGACGCCGCCGGCCTCGCAGACCGCCTGGGCGAGCTCGTCCAGCGACTCGTGCGCCAACACGCTCAGCCGCTCGAGGGCACGCTCGTCTGTCATGATGGCGCTAATACGTGAGATCACGTCGGCCCCGAAGCTCTGCTGTTTGTTGAGCATCGACTGCACTGCCACCGGCGTCCCGGTCGACAGGTCCAGCAGCGTCGCAACGACTGTCGTCGTCCCGAGGTCGAAGGCGATGGCGAAGGCACGCCCGGTCGTGTCCCCTACCTCGAGGTCGATCAGGACGTCATCGACGATGACGGCAGTGACTTTGTAGTTGCTCGCACGCAGTACTCGGCCCACCGAGCGCACGACTTGGAGGTCGAACCTCAGCTCCAAGTCGTCGAGCTGGGCAAGGAGACGTTCGAGATCGGTCGCCTGATCCGACAAGGTCGGCTCGGACAACTCGAGGTACCGCTTTTGTACCGCCGGGCGCAAGATCACACTGCGCCCTACACCGACAGTCGCCGCCTTCGGGCGTGTCATGAGCGGCGGCACCTCGACACGTAGGTCGCTTAAGACCTGCACCCGGCAGGCGAGGCGCCATCCTTCTCGGATTTCTTCGACAGAGAATGCCCGCGTGTCCAAAGACGAGACAGTCGTGCCCGGATCGAGAAGCTTGATCTTGCACTTTCGGCACGTGCCGTGCCCGCCGCATGTGGAGTCAATGGCGATGCCGTTCCAGCTCGCGGCGTCGAACAGCATCACGCCCGGAGGAACCCGGACCTTGCGGCCGGCCGGTTCGAAGAACAGGTCGAACCGGCCGATATGCCCTTGCGGTGACTCGCCGTCGTCGGAGACGACCTGGGCACCTTCCGCATCGGTGCGAGCCGGTATCGCGGGCAGGCTCGTCATTGACTTTGAGAAGCCTGTTGGGAGCGGTGGGCGGCGATCCAGTTCGCCCCCCAAGCGTCACGGTCCAAAAGAAGATCTGCGGCCTTTATGGCACGAACGAGAGGTGCCGATCGGGCATCCATGATGGCGCTCGTAAGCCCGCAGCGCATCGCCATGGACAAAAAGCCCGCCCCGATCGTCTCGCGCCCGGGCATGCCGAACGAGACGTTGGAGGCTCCGAGGACCATGTTCAACCCGAGCTCGTGGTGTATTAGCGAGATCGTGTCGAGCGTTCTCACGACGAGGGTCGTATCAGCGCCGATCGGCATCGCCAAAGGGTCGAGGACTATGTCCTCTTTCGCGATGCCGTAGGTGCCCGTGGCCACCTCGACGATCTTGCGGGCAAGCTCAAGGCGTCGTTCGGGCTGCTCGGGGATCTCGAATTCATCGTTCGGAAGCGCAATGACAGCGGCCCCATGGCGCTTGACGAGAGGCAGGATTGCCTCAAGGCGCTCGTCTTCTGCTGTCACCGAGTTGACGAGGGCTTTGCCCTCATAAGTCGCTAACCCCGCCTCGAGCGCCTCGATCACTGACGAGTCGATGCACAAAGGCAGATCGCAAAGGCCCTGGATGAGCTTCACGGACTGGACCATGAGCTGCACCTCGTCTGCGAGAGGTGCGCCCATGTTCACATCGAGCACCATGGCACCGCCGGCTACTTGCTGGGCGACGTCGATCTCCACGCGCGAGAGGTCACCGGCACGGAGCTGGTCTTGGAAGATGTTTCGCCCCGTCGGGTTGATCCTCTCCCCGATGATGCAAAAAGGTTGATCATCGCCGATCACGACCTGTTTCGACGCCGAGCGTAAGACGGTGTGCATCGACTACCTCCGAGCTCGCCCTTAGGCCGAAGTGACCGCGCCCTTGCGGGCCATGAGAGCCTTCGCCCGGCTCACTGCGGCGGAGGCGTCGGACGCGTAGCCGTCGGCCCCGACTGCGTCAGCGTACTCCTGGGTGACAGGCGCTCCGCCGACCATGACGATCACCTGATCACGCAAGCCCGCCTTCTCAAGGGCGTTCATGTTCGCCTTGAACATCGGCATCGTCGTGGTGAGGAATGCCGAAAAGCCCACGATGTCGGGCTTGTGCTCGCGGATCGCGTCGATGAACTTCTCGGGTGCCACCTGCACCCCGAGGTCGATGACGTGGAACCCGGCTCCCTCGAGCATGATGTTCACGAGGTTCTTGCCGATGTCGTGGACGTCACCTTTCACGGTGCCCATCACGAAGGTGCCGACCGGCTCGACGCCGGTCTCGGCAAGAAGCGGCCTCAGCACCTCCAAGGCGCCCGCCATGGCCTTGCCGGCGATGAGCATCTCGGGGACGAAAAAGTCGCCCCGCTCGAAGCGGGCACCGACTTCCTCGAGCGAGGGGATGAGAGCCTCAAAGAGCATCGTCTCTGGGTCAAGGCCCATCGTGAGACCGGTATTGGTCAGTTCGAGTACGGCTGGGGCGTTTCCCACGAGTGTGAAGTCGTACATCTGCTTGAGAAGCTCTTGTTTGTTCACGCAGCACCTTCTCTCTGTGGTCTGTAGCCGAGCACGTTAGAAAGGGCCTTGGCCTCGGCCATGCACTGCGCGGCAACTTCTGTCATCCGCGCGGGATACAGACGAGTCGACGGTCCCGACACTGAGATCGCCGCTATTGCTGCGCGCCCGGCTCGATATACAGGGGCGGCCACGGCGACAAGCCCGGGCTCGAGCTCCTCGTCGGTGAACGCCCAGCCGCGCCGGCGCACATCGGCAAGCTCGGTTTCGAGCACAGATCGGCGTGTGATCGTCTTCGGGGCAAGGCGCACAAGGCGCCCGGGAGGAAGCTCGGCAGCGCCGGCTGCGAGGAGCACCTTGCCCAAAGCAGTGCAGTGAAGCGGCTCCGAGCGCCCGAGCCAGTTCGTTCCGCCCAGCACGTAATGGCTGTCTACCTGTGCTATCTGCTCCACCATCGACTGGTGGACCACGCCGAGATTGACCGTCTCGCGCGTATGCTCGCCAAGCCGCTCGAGAAAAGGTCGGGCGACACCGACGAGGTCGTGGTCGGAGTTGGAGCGAAGGGCGTAGCGCACGAAGGCGTCACCTGGCCTGAACGCTCCACTCGGCTCGCGCCGGATGAGTTCGTTCCGCTCGAGGGCCAACAACATGCGCGAGGTGGTGCTCTTGGCGAGGCCACTGGCTAGGGCGAGCTCGGTGAAGGTCACGGGATCGTTCGCGTCCACGACCTGACGGAGAAGCAACGACGCGCGATCGATGGCCTGCGACCCGGTTGGTCGATTGCCCGCACCTACTTGCACTTGTTCCATGTTACGAGACATAGTTCTACTATGTGAGTCTAATGCACTTGCAAGAGAGGTCAAGTCAGCGGTGACCCGCGCGGAGTGAGGTGACGATGTTCGTCAACAAGATGGCCCGTTACGAGCTGCTTTCCCCGGACGCGATCGAGGTGCTCGACCGCGGTTGGAGGCGCATCGTCTCGGAGATCGGGGTCCAGTTCGTCAAGCCCGAGGCGGTCGAGCTGTTCCGCCAGGCCGGTCAGAAGGTCGAGGATCAGACCGTCTGGCTAGATCCCGACTTCGTGCTCTGCCAGGTCTCCAAAGCGCCGCGCGAGTTCGACGTCCAGGCACGCAACCCCGAGAACACGGTCCATATCGGCGGCGACCACATGGTCTTCGGCGGTGTGTACGGGCCGCCGTTCGTAAGACAAGGCGACGTCCGCCGTGACGCCACGATGAGCGACTTCCGCAAGTTCTCCATGCTCGCTCAGAGCTTTTCTGAGCTCGACTCGGCCGGCGGCGTGATCTGCGAGCCGAACGACGCCCCTTTGGACTCACGCCATCTCGACATGATCTACGCCCTGCAGACCCTCACCGACAAGATCTACATGGGCAATGTCGTCTCGGGCCCGAACGCTCTCGACACGATCAAGATGACAGAGATCCTCTTCGGCGGGCGCAAGACGATCGAGGAGACCCCGGCGACGATCTCGCTCATCAACTGCAACTCACCTCTGCGTTGGGACGACCGGATGCTCGACGCGCAGTTCGAGTACAACCTCGCGAACCAGCCGGTAGTGCTCACGCCTTTCTTGCTTATGGGAGCGATGTCCCCCGTCACGATCCCCGCCGCGCTCGCTCAGCAGCTCGCAGAGGCGCTCTCGGGGATCGCCCTTGCTCAGCTCATAAGGCCCGGATGCCCGGTCATCTTCGGGTCGTTCCTTTCCAATATCGACATGCAGTCGGGCTCGCCGTGCTTTGGCACACCCGAATCGGCCATCGGCCTACTTTGCACCGGGCAGCTGGCCAGGTACTACGGCCTGCCGTTTCGTACCGGGGGAGGCCTGACCTCGAGCCAGAGCCCGGATGCCCAGGCAGGCTACGAGGCTCTGATGACGCTGCTGCCGACCTTCCTCGCCGGCACGAACTGGGTCATGCACTCGGCGGGTTGGCTGGAGGGCGGTCTCGTGAGCAGCTACGAGAAGTTCATCATCGACATCGAGCTGTTGCGGATGATGCGGGTGGAATTCACCCCGCTCGAGATCGATGAGGCCGCGCTCGCCTTCGACGCCCACCTTGAGGTTGGCCACGGCGGGCACTTCCTCGGCGCCGCGCACACGATGGACCGCTTCCGGGAGTGCTTCTACCGCCCGCTGCTCTCGTCTTCAATGAACTTCGAGCGATGGACGCGCCAAGGTGCCCTCGACGCGAGCGGGCGTGCGAAGCAGATCTATGAGAAGGCGCTGGATGACTATGAACAGCCCCCGCTCGACGACGCCGTCCGCCAGGAACTAGAGGAGTACGTCACGCGCAGGCGCGCCGAGCTCGGCGACTGAACACAGCGTTCCCGCTTCAGCCTGCGTCGAGATAGTCCGGCGCGATCGACTCGCCGTCGGTCACCGGCAGGCCGGAATCCTTCCAGGCACGAAAGCCACCAGCCATGTCGGTGGCGCGACTGAGACCGAGATGGCGGAGGCTCGCGGCGGCGAGGCTCGAGGCGTAGCCCTCCGAGCAGAACACGATGATGTGGGCGTCGTAGCGGGCCAGATCGATGATGCGGGCTTCGCTGCGAGGATCGAGACGCCACTCGAGCACATTGCGGCCGATGACCATGGCACCGGGGATCTCCCCCTCTTCGCGGCGTTGCTCTACGGGCCGGATGTCGACCAGCGTCGCCCCGCAGGCAAGAGCCCGTTCGGCCTCCGCTGGGCTCAAGGGTTCGATCTCCAGTCGCGCGTCCGCGACCAAGTCGTCGACCGATTGGGGGGCGCGGTGTCGGGCCAGTTCCCGTCTCGGGCCTTCGGGCGAGAAGACTTCAACGGTCTCACTCGCGACTAGGCCCGTCGGTCCCAGCTCGTAGTAGGTCATCGCCGCGAGAGGAGGCGAGTAGGCATGCACGCTCACCGCGGGGGCCTCGCCGCATTGGGTGACGTTATGCACATGGGCCGGACCGAAGATCGCCCGCTCAGTGGCACGCAGCTGGCGAGAGCGCACTCGGTGGCCGCCGCTCGTGCGGAAGTTCTCGGTGAGGACACCCTCGGCTACGCACAACGAGCCGGAGGACCCACCGTGATCGTGCCAGTCAGTGTCCTGGCCCGGCATCCAACCGAGCAACCAGAGGTCACAGGTCTGCGACCGGTGAACACGCAGGTACCAGCGGCACTCTGCGTCCTCGACGACGAGGCCTTGCCAAAGAAGCCGGTTTGCCGCCGCTGCAGCGGTCAGGGCGCCGAGCTGGCGGGGCGACATCCGACCTCGAGTTGGCAGGTAGGGGCGGACGAAGTCGGCGATCTTGCGACGGTGTCCGGCGTCAACAACCCCGACAAGACCCTCGGATGCAAGAGCGTCCCGTTCTAGTTCCAAGCCAATAACCATCTTCGATCCCTCCCCAGACAACGGCTGACGGCGGCCAGGGGCTGAATCCGGACGCTCTTACAGCCAATCCACAGAGCCGGTGGCGAGAGTTGTGGAACCGGTCCACAACCCTCATTGCCATTAACTATGGAAGTACTGTAAAAACTAGCAAATAAACAGGCGGGAGGAGACTACGGGCGTGAATCGCCGTCCTACTGCGTCGCGTGGGCCCGTATCGCGGCGATCAAGGACGTCACAGGGCGGGTGAGCTCGCGCCGGCGCGGATAGCACAGGGACATCTGGCGCGGCGTCAGGCGTTCGCGAGGAGCAAGCCACGTCAGTGAGGAGTCGATGGCCCGACGGGCGGCGATGCGGCCGATACAGGCATGGCCGAGCCCGGCGGCGACCAAGCGCTGCAACGCGAGGTTGTCGTCAGTCCGGTAGACGATGTGGGGCGCGATTCCGCGGCGTCGCCAGGCCTCTTCGAGCTCGACCTGGCTGCTCCAGCGCCGGGTCCAGGCCACGACCTCCATCCCGTCGAGAATGTCGAAGCTCAGGTGCTCAAGATCAGCTATGGCACTGTCTCGTCGGGTGAGCACGACCCAGGGGTCCTCGAGGAGCGGGATCGCCTCCACACGTTCGTCGGGCTCGGGGTTGAGGGCGAAGGCGAGGTCAAGGCGCCCACGGCCGAGCCCGCTTGTTATTGCCTGGATCTCCTCGACCTCGCTCAAGATGACCTCGACATCGGGATGGATTTCTCGAAACGCTCGCAGCGCGGCCGGCATCAGCTCGGCCGCAGCGGTCTGTGACACGCCGACACGGATCCGAGCCCTTTCGCCGCGCCGTGCCGTGTCGACGTCGGCACCAATGGCCTCCACCTCGCCAAGGGCCCGGCGCGCCCTGCGGTAGGCAGCCGCACCGCTGCTCGTGAGCTTCACCGCCCCGCGGCCACCGGGCCTCGTGAACAGCTCGGTGCCGAGGGCGCGTTCTAGCGAGGCGACCTGGTGGGAGATGGAGGACTGCGTGTAACCGAGCTCGGTTGCGGCACGACGGAAGGACCCGAGGTCCGCGACAGCGAGCAATGCCCGCAGCTCACGGAGGCCGACCCCTTTATCGATCGACCAGACTGATCGTTCTGGCATCAACTATTCAGTTTAGTAGCGAGAAAACTTGTCGTAAAATAGAGGAACGAAGAAGAATCCAGCATCCGTTAGGTAAACAGTGGCTCTATCTGAGATTACGAGAAGACGACGGAGCGCCAAGAGCTCCGACACGGGCCAAAGCGCAGCCATTACCGAAAGCGGAGATGACCCCCGCATCCCCCGGCTTCGTCTTCTCATCTATGCGCTCGCCCTGCTCAGCTCGCTCCTCCAGTCGGCCATTGCCCCGCTGCTGCCCTCATACGCGCACCGGTTCCAGCTCGGCGGGGTCCAGATCGCCGCCCTGCTCGCCGGAACCGGCATCGCAGCTCTTGTTGTCTCGCTACCAGCCGGTGCGTTGTCGGACCGTTTCGGGGCCCGAGTGCTGACCTTGTGGTCAGGTTGGCTCATCGTCGTCGCGACGATCGGCCAGGCCTTCGCCCCCAGCTTCGCCATCCTGCTCGCCACTCGCCTGATATTCGGCCTCGGCTACGGCATCGTGTGGACAGCCGCCCTCACATGGCTGGCGAGGGCAACCGGCGACGAGACGACATTGGCTGGAACGATCACCGCCTCGGGGTTCGGCTGCATCATCGGACCAGCCTTCTCCGGCTTCATCGCCCAGTACTTCGGCCTCGCGGCACCATTTGTCGTCGCGGCAGTCCTTATGACCGTCGTGACCTTGATGATGACCGCGATCGACCTCGAAGGCGTGAGCGCCGTGAAACGCACCGGTGTCATCGCGAGCGTTCGCGCGGCGGCGTGCGACTTCAAGATCCTCGGAGCCACTAGCGCCGTCGCCCTGGCCGGCGCGTCGGCGGCCCTCGTGACTTTGCTCGCCCCGCTAGAACTGCATGACTCGGGCGCCTCGGAGGGTTCGATCGGCCTCGCCTTCTCCGTCGCCGCCGTGCTGTTCATCCTTGGCAGCGCAGTGACGAGACATGCAGGATTGCGGGCTGTCCGCCTGAAGACCGTTCTCGGCGCCGCCCTCGTGCTCGCGCTCGTGATGTCGCCAGCCACCCTCAGCGTGGCGCCATTGTTCGTCGTCGTCATGCTCTGTGCCACCTCTGCTGTGCGCTCTGTCTTGTGGGCGGTCGGGTATCCGCTCGGCGCCTCCGGTGCCAGGAATGCCGGGATTGGCCTCGGTGTCGTCATGGGCCTGCTTAACCTCGTCTGGGCACTTTCTACTGTGGTGAGCCCTCTCATCGCAGGTGCCCTCGTCGGGCCTTTCGGTGCCAGGGGCACTTTCGCTGTCGCCCAGGTCGTGCTCGGCGCAGGACTCGTAATCGGCTGGCTCGGATTTCACGTCCACTCGCCAGCACGCGACGTGACGATCAGCCAGGTCTGATCCGCAAAGACGGCGGCGCCTCGACGACCACCCGTCGACTCCTAATGCCCTGAGACGTCCTCGGTCACAGCTGCAATTGCGACGCGGGGCTCCTTCGCACGGCTCTTGCCCGTCTCAGCAGAAAGGCGTTTGCCGAGCTCGCCACGCGAGATGGACTCGACGAGCCCCTCGATGTCAGGATCCCAGCTGCGCACGTCGCGCAGCATCGGGACGTGCTCACGAACCGCCTCGTAAGCAACAGCGGTGCCGCGCCCGAGGGGCCAACGCCCGCGCATGTCGATCGCTTGCGCGGCGGTTATCAGCTCGTAGGCCACCGTACGGTGCACGAGCGAGACGAGCTCGTGGGTCCTTCGCACCGAGAGAGGCGCCATGCTGGCGTCATCCTCGACGCCCTCGGCCACCTGGCCCGTGTAATCCAGGGTCACAGGCCTAGCAAGCGAGCGGGTCTCCGCGGCAAGCGCAGCGCACCAACGACCCATGGGCTTTAGCCCATTGCTCGTGCCCTGCTCAATCGCGAGCTCGCTCGGAAGTCCGCTGAAGTGGTTCCACAGCAGCTTTTGCACCCGCTCGTTGGCAACCTTGATGGCGTTGGCGATTGCGAGGCGCAACAGGTCAAAGGCCATCGCGAGACCGACCACGTCGAAGTTGCCAACCGAGATGATGACACCCTCGCCCACAAGCACGAGGGGGTTGTCATTGGCGGCATTCAACTCGGCCTCGAGGTTGAAGCGGCTGTAGCCGAGAGCGTCGTAGAGAGCGCCGTGGCTGCGGGGCACGCAGCGGAACGAAAGCGGGTCCTGCAGGTTGCGGGCGGCATGCGGCTCCCACAGGTATGAGCCCGCGAGAAGCTCGCGCAGTCGTTCTGCAGCTGTGATGAGCCCCGCCTGGGGCTGGAGGTGGCTCGTGCCCGGATGGATGATCGAGAGGTTCCCGGCGAAGGCCTCGAGGGAGAGGGCTGCTGCGACCTGCAACAGGTCGACAAGGTCCGCAGCGTCGTGCAGGACGAGCGCGCCCCTTCCCAGGGTCACGCCGTTCGCACTGATGAGCGCGAGCGCCTCTTTCGGAGCGAGCTCGATGGGCTCGAGGCCGACTCGTTCGAGGGCCGCCTTGCCACTCATCACCTCGCCGGCAACCTCGGCCCGGCCAATACCGATGAGCACCTTGCCGATGTCGGACATCTCGGAGAGGTCTCCTTGGCCGACAGAGCCAACCTCTCTCACGATGGGATGAACGTCACGGTTGAGCACGTCGACAAGGAGCTGGGCGAGCTCGCAGCGCACCCCGACACCGGCAGTTGCCATGCCGTTCGCCCGGGCCACCATCATCGCCCTCACGACGTCGCGGGGAAGGGGGCGGCCGACAGAGGTGGTCAGATCCGCCACGGTGTCAAAGGAGAAGCGACCGAGCTGTTCGGACGGAATCCGGTAACGGGCGAAGCTGCCGAGTCCCGTGTTGAGTCCGTAGACGGCCTCATCTGTGGCGAGGATCGCGTCCACGACGTCGCGGGCCTGGCGCATGCGCCAGAGCGCCTCGCTCGAAAGAGACACCCGCGCCCAGTCCCGGGCGACTGCGACGACGTCCTCGACGCTCAGGTTCTTGCCGGTCAGCTCGACGACTTGCTCATTCATGTGGCTTTTTGCGCCGCCTCCCCCGACGCAGCCTCCTCTCGGTCATCACAAATTATCACTGTCTCAGCCAGAACCTGGATTCCCCGCCCAATCTGGTCGATGTCGGTCCATTCCTCGGGGCAGTGGCTCCGCCCCGCCCGGGATGGCACGAAAACCATGCCCATCGGGCCCAAACGCGCCATGTGGGAAGCATCGTGCCCGGCCCCGCTCGCGAGCAGGAGCGGCTCTGTGCCCGTGGCTCGCGCAGCTTGGCTAACGGCATCAGCCACCCAGCCCGTCACAGGGACCGGCGGCGCACGAGAGATCCACTCGAGCGAAGTGGCCAGATGACGTCGAGCCCCGACAGAGTTGAGCTCGTCGGTAATGCGGCGCCCAAACTCGTCCAGCCACCGCCGATCTGAGCTTCGCGCCTCGGCCCAAATGTCCGCCTCGGCCGGCACGACGTTTTGGGATCCAGGCCGGATCTCGAGCCGTCCGCTCGTCGCCACACCCCCGTCAGCAAGCCGCTCGATGGCAAGTACGGTCTCGGCGGCTCCGAGGAGGGCGTCGCGACGCAGGCTCATGGGCGTTGTCCCGGCGTGGTCAGGCTGTCCGGTGATGCGGGCGAGCAACCGGTGGATGCCGGCGATTCCCGTCACGACCCCGATAGGGACCCCAGCCTGCTCGAGCACCGGGCCCTGCTCGATGTGCAGCTCGAGGTAGCAATGAAGCGGCCCCGGCCAGCGTGCCGATGCGATCGCCGTAGGCTCGCCACCGCAAGCGGCGAGCGCCTCGGCGAGGGTAGAGCCGTCCGGGCCGACGAGGCCGAGATGGGTCTGGTCGAGGGCGCCGGCGATTGCGCGGCTGCCCACACAGCTCAAGCCGAAGTCGTTCGGTTCCTCGCCGAGGAAGTCGACCACGACGAGGTCGTGGACAAGCTCCGCGTGTGCCCGGCCCAAGCAGCGGACCGCCTCGATCGCGCCGAGCACTCCGATGATGCCGTCGAATCGTCCCCCACCCCTGACGGTGTCGGTGTGCGAGCCGGTGACGATCGCGCCAGGTTTGGCTCCGGTGCCGGGCAGTCGCCCGATGATGTTGGCCGCAGCATCCGTCTCGACTACGAGACCGGCCTCTTGCATCTTGCCGGCAACCCAGTCGCGCCCCGCTCGGTCAAAGCTCGTAAAGACACGGCGTGTCCAGCCCGGGGCCTCGGGGTCGCGGTAGTTCGAGAGGTCCTCGATATCGCCGGCCACACAGGCGAGGTCGGGAGGGCCGAGCGTGTTCATAGCGATGAAACGCCCAACGCGGTGTCGTTGCGGATGAGGCTGACCCCCATGATCGTTTCGACCTCCTCGAGAGCGAGACGGTCCCGTGTGCTCGACGAAAGCGGGATGCGGGACTGGTCCACGACAAACAGCGCCACCTCGCGCCCTTCTTCCATCTCTGCAATGGAAACGGGGCGGCCGTCTTGAAGCGACAAGGTCGCGATGACGTCCGGGTAGGTGGAGACGCGCGCTCCGTCGATATCGACGGTCATGTACTCGTTCAGGTACCGCACCAGATGTGCGCCGATGGAAAAGGACCCATGGTCGAAACCTCCGGCGGTCCGGAGGGGGTCCACCGCTCGTATTGGGCCGCGTGCAAGGACTCTGCCACCTGTTGCCTCGACCGCCGCCTCGATGACGCGCTCCGGCCCGAGAACCGCACGCATGGCAGAGCCGAGCGAGAGGGCGTAGCTCACCGCACCGATGGCGGCGTGCTGTTTCACATACGACGCTTCTACGGGATGTCTAGCGGCGGCGATGAACCCGCCTGCCCGCTGGCAGACATCGCGCAAGACGTCAGAGGTTGCGATAACCCGGCCGCGCACGATCACCTCGAGCCCTCCGCACAGCTCGCGGTTGCCGCCTGCGACCGCCTGCACGGTCTCGTAGCCGGGTCGGGTCGTGAGCCCCATCGCTCCGAGCTTGCCGGTCGGATGGGCCCTTACGTCACCGGTCGCGTCGAGCACCCGCACGCCGAGAACGGCCGACTGGATCCAGCCGTTCAAGGTGGTGGACGAGCCGTTCTGGGCGGTCATCACCGCACTCACAGGCCTGTCCAGCTCGCCTGCGACGAGCTGGAGGGCCCGTACGTAGTCGAGGGGGCGGATCTCTCGCTGTGGCGCCGCTGGGGCGCCGATGGCCGTGACGGTCACCACAAGGTCGTCGTCGTCGAGCTCCTCGGCAGCGCAGAGCACTGGACGCCCGATGCGTGTTGCGAGCTCACCCATCATCATGCCGTGGTCGACCCAGCCGCCCCCGCCGCTGGCGAGCACGGACCCGCCCCACACGGCGTTAAGTGCGTCGTCGCCGGTGAGCTCTCTTGTCATTAGCTCTCCTCCTCCTCCTGCATGAGCCGCAGACCGAGGCCAAAACTGGCGGCCTCGGAGATCGCATCTTGGTAGCCCGCGTCCGCATAACGCAGCACACCGATCCCGCTGTCAGCGTCTAGCACGCGCTGCAGTCGCTCGGCCGCGGCATCGCTGCCGTCTGCGACGATCGTGACGCCAGCGGATTGCATGTAGCCGGCGTAGCCCGCACCCCCGGCGTGCACGGCCACGAGGTCGGCACCCGAAACAGACAGCAACAAGGCGTCGAGTATCGGCCAGTCCGATATCGCGCTCGACCCGTCCGCCATTGCTTCTGTCCCGATGTGAGGGTGCGTCATCGCGCCCGAGTCGAAGTGGTCCCTCGTAAAAGCGACCGGCCCGCAGAGCCGGCCGTCGCGGACGAGCCTGTTGACCTCGAGCGCGAAACGTGAACGCTCGCCATGGCCGAGCCAGCAGCTGCGCGCCGGTAGGCCCTGGACCTCGACGTGCTGGCGCGCGAGCGAGATCCAGGCGTCGACCTCCGGGCGGAATGACAACTCGAGCACGAGGCTGTCGAGCTCGGCCAGGTCCGACTCCTCACCGCTCAGCGCCACCCATCGGAACGGCCCTATCCCCCGGCAGAAAAGGGGCCTCAGGTAACGCACGGCAAAGCCGTCGATACTGAAGGCGTCCTTAGCGCCGGCCGCGGCGGCCTGCACGCGCAGGTTGTTGCCGGCCTCGAAGACCACCGCACCTGCTGCTTTCAGGCTCAACATCGCCTCTAGCTCGACGGCCATCGATCGCCGTGCCTTCTCGGCGAGCCCCGATGGGTCCACCAGTCGCAAGGAGCGCCACTTCTCGAGCGAGCACTCGAGCGGGCAGTACCCGAATACGGCATCGTGCGCGGCTGTGAGATCTGTGACGACGTCGGGCACCGCGCCCTTGGCCACGAGCTCGCGGTAAACCGCTGCGGCATTGCCGATGACACCGATGACGTTCCCCTCGCGACCGCTTGCCAACAGCGAGAGCGCAGCATCCAAGTCGTCGGTGACCGCTCCGAGATGCCCACGTTCCAGGGACCGATTGCACTTATCCGGGTCGATCTCTACGACGATGCCGCAGCCCCCCGCGAGCGCTATCGCGAGCGGCTGGGCCGAGCCCATGCCCCCGAGGCCCGAGGTGAGCACGAACCTGCCGGCGAGCGAGCCGGCGAAGTGCTCGGCTGCGACAGCACGCAAAAGCTCGTACACGCCCTGCAGCACGCCCTGGAAGCCGATGTACTGCCAGTCGCCTGCAGTGAGGCCACCCCACATGATCAAGCCGCGTTCAGAAAGCTCCTCGAAGTACTCGGCGGTCGCGTACTGGCCGACGATGTTGCCGCAGGCCATGAGAACCAAAGGCCCCCCGGGTGGGCTCGGGAAGACCCCGACGGGCTTCCCGGACTGCACGAGGAGGGTCTCGTCGTCTCCAAGCGTTTGCAAAGAGGCGACGATCTTGTCGTAGGACTGCCAATCGCGCGCCGCCTTTCCGCGTGCCGCGTAAACGACAAGATCCTCGGGACGCTCACCGATCTCGAGCACGTTCTCGAGCATCCGCAAGAGTCCCTCTTGGCGCCAGCCGCGACAGCGCATGTCGCCGCCACGTTGCGCGGTGACAACCGGGCGTTGCGCGTGCTCAGCCATTGTGGGACGACTCCGGTGCGCGCCCGACGACGCGGCCCCTTCCGGGAGCACCCAGCAGGTTATTGCCGTCCCAGACGATCTCACCGCGTGAAACGGTGAGAACGACCCGCCCGGGAAAGTCCAGCCCGTGGTAAGGGCTCCAGCCGGCGTTCGAATGCAAATCTGCCTCGTCCAAGGTGAAGGGCTTGCCTGGGTCGAAGGCCATGACGTCGGCGTCCATACCCGGCGCCAGAGCACCCTTTGAATGCGAGATCCCGAAGATACGGGCCGGACCGGCCGAGACGAGCTCCGAGAGAGCCCACAGGCTTGACCCACGGGCTAACAGGCCGCGCGCCAACACGCTCACCAGGGTCTCGGTCCCGGGAGCACCCGAGTGGTTGTCGAATATCGCCGGTCGCGTCTTTTGCGAAAGCGGCCAAGGCGCATGGTCAGAGGACACGACGTCGACGGCGCCGTCAATGAGCCGCTCCCAGAGTCCGGCCACCTCGATCGCGGCGCGAAGGGGTGGGTTGATCTTCAGCCTGCTCCCCACGCGCTCCATGTCCTGTTCTGAGAAGCAAAGGTAATGAGGGCACGTCTCGGTGGTCACCTGGAGGCCCTCAGCAGCGTAGGAACGAGCGAGGTCGACCGATCGACCGAGGCTCAGGTGGCACAGGTGCAGATTCGAGCGCGTCTCTCTTGCGAATTCGAGCGCCGTGAGCACTGCCTGGGTCTCGCTCACAGGCGGACGTGTACGGCAATGCGCACTCGGCGAGGAGTCGCCCGACTCGATAGCCCGGGCCAGCAGCGGCTTTATGATCTCCTCGTTCTCAGCATGCACGCAAGCGACGCTGCCGGCGTCGCGGACCGCGGCTAAGACCTCGAGGAACTGGTCGTCGGGAATGCGCGGGAAACGGTGCGGGTCCGTGCCGAACAGCGAGAGCTTGAAGCCGACCGCTCCAGCTTCGACGAGCGGCGCGACGTCACTGTCACCAGTTCCCGGGCGGACGGTGCCCAAGAGGGCTACATCGACGAGGGCCTCGGCGTGAACCTTGTCGCGTTTTGCCACCAAGACCTGCGCACTCACGACCGGAGCGGCGACGTCGTAGGGCATGTCGATCACAGTCGTGACACCCCCGGCTGCCGCCGAGGCCGTTAGGGCGCGGATCCCTTCGCCTGCATGGCTGCCGGAGTGGACGTGGCAGTCGACGGCGCCCGGGAGCAGGTAGGCATCCCCGAGGTCGATCCGCCTCGTGGCCGACGAGGACGAAACATCTTCTCTCACCTCGACGATACGCCCGGCGGCGACGCGGATCTCGCCTCGACGTGGCTCGTCCGGGCCGGTGACCACACGACCGAGGATGGAAAGCTCTACTGCCGACATCTCACGATTGCCCGCCGATCTCGCCGTTGGTCATGCTGACGCGCGCCGCAGCCCGGTCATTGATCCCGCCATCGTCTCGATGTCGGGCCAAATACATAGCAATTGTCACTATAATCGTCATTGCTCCCATGACCCAGAATGCCCGACCGGGTCGCACACGGAGTTGTCCGTCACCGTGGTCGAGCCTATGAGAGGTGACAGAGCGAGACGTTCCACGGCTACATAGTCCAGCTAATGAACCGTACGGCGCACTCGATAGGCAATCTCGTCAGCCACCCTGCTAGCTTCAGAAACTGGTTAACCTCCAGTCTCGACTTCGCCAGTCTTGTCGTCGTTGGGACGCACTAAAGGGAGGAGGGGCGTGAGTTGTTGCTGTACGTCTTAAAGCGCATCGGCTTGGCGTTGGTGACCCTTCTGCTGCTGAGCATGATCATCTTCTTCGCCGGCCAGGTGCTGCCTGGCAACCCGGGAAGGGCGATACTGGGGAACCTTGCCTCCCAGCAGGCCGTGGCTGCGCTGAACCACAAGCTCGGCGTCGACCGCCCCCTCGTCGTCCAGTACTGGAGCTGGGTCAGTGGAGTCGTACGGGGCAGGCTCGGGACCTCTTACCAGTTCCAGGCGCCTGTAAGTTCCTTCCTCTTCCCGGACCTTCTCCGCTCGCTCAAGCTGGCAGCCCTCGCCTTCGTGATCGTCGTGCCCCTGAGCATTTTGGGTGGGATCATCGCCGCCTTGAACCGCGGGCGGCTCGTGGACCGCGTCATCTCCACGACAAGCCTCTCACTTTCGACCGTGCCGGAGTTCGTCTCGGGCATCGTGCTCATCGTCGTCTTTGCGATCGTGTTCAAGATCCTGCCGGTCACCGCGGCTGCACCACCAGGCTCATCGTTCCCGACCCAGGTGAAGTACCTGATCCTCCCCGCGATCCCACTCGTGTTCATCCTCTTCGGGTACATCGCCCGAATGGCACGGGCAGGCACCGTCGAGGCTCTCGAATCCGACTACGTCCGCACGGCGACGCTCAAAGGCCTAGCTCGCTGGGTCGTGATCAGGCGGCACGTACTGCGCAACTCGCTTCTGCCCACCATCACCGTCATCGCCACCCAGACCGGCTACCTGATCGGGGGCCTAGTCGTGATCGAGGTGCTCTTCAACTACGACGGAATCGGGAGGATGATATTCACAGCCGCCCAGGACAAGGACTTCCCGATGCTCGAAGCAGGAGTCCTGTTCATCGGCATCGTCTATGTGACAGCGACGCTGCTGGCTGACGTCCTCTACACGGTCTTGAACCCGCGGATCAGGCTGGGACGGGCGGAATGACCCCCCCAGATCCTCCGGTACCGCCCCTGGCCGTGGAGACGGCGCAACTGCCAGGCACCGCCGTCGGTGCCAGCGGTGCCCTCGACGTCTCTCTAAAACGTATCCGCGTCGAACAGTTGCACCAGCTCCTGCACTCGAAGGCCTTCGTAGTCGGAGCCCTGATCCTGATCTGGTGGATCGTCTGCGCCATCTTCGGGGGCATATTCGCCCCTTACAACGCGACGACGCCGAACATTTTGAGCGGGAACCTTGCCCCGTCGGCGGCGCACTGGTTCGGAACCAACAACGTCGGCGAGGACGTCTTGTCACGCGTAATCGTCGGAGCCCGCGACATCCTCGAGATTGCGCCGCTCGCGACGCTTCTCGGCACCGCAGTTGGAACAACAATTGGCCTTACCCAGGGTTACCTGGGTGGCCTCGTCGACCTCATCGTCGGGCGGATAGTGGATGCCGCTCTGGCTCTGCCGACGGTGATCGTGGCCTTCATCTTTGTCGTTGCCGTCGGACCAAGCACGCTGACTCTTGTCTTCGTGATCGGTTTCATCTTCTCTCTGATCATCGCAAGAACGGTGCGGACGGCGGTCCTCCAAGAAAGCGAGCTTGACTATCTGGCCGCCGCCCGGCTCCGAGACGAGAGCGTTATGCATGTCATGTTCGTCGAGATCCTCCCCAACGTGCTCGGCCCGATCATCGTCGAGTTCACGGTCCGGCTCGGCTACGCGATCTTCACGATTGCCACGCTTTCGTTCCTGGGCTTCGGCGTGCAACTCCCCACTCCAGACTGGGGCGCCGACGTTTCCAACAACTACCAGTACCTTGCGGCCGGTTATTGGTGGGAGACGCTCTTCCCGGCGTTGGCGATCGCGTCGCTGGTGATCGCGATCAACCTCATCGGCGATTCCATCGAGGCGGTGCTCGTCCAATGACCCTGCTCAGTTCCTCCGGTCTGTCCGACACACTCGAGGAGCCGTCCGCGACTCTCGATGTCAGTCACCTCGACGTCGCCTACCGTGTGCGTGGCAACGACCGCCTGGCGCTACGCGACGTCTCATTCCGGATCGGGCGACAGGAGTCTTTCGGCCTCGTGGGCGAGTCGGGGTGCGGCAAGTCGACCACGGCGCTCGCGATCACCCGCTACCTCCCGCGCAACGGGCGGCTGAGCGCCGGGACCGTGACCGTCAATGGCAAGGACCCGGCGCGCATGGACAAGAACGCCCTTCGCAGGTTCCGGGCCCGCACGGTCTCGATGGTTTACCAGGAGCCCGGCCGGGCTCTCAACCCGTCGCTCCGGGTAGGGCGCCAGGTGGCCGAGGTCTATGAGGTGGCAGGAACCAAGCGGCCTGAAGCGCTAGCTCGTGCAGAGGAACTGCTGCGGATGGTCCAGATCGCGGACCCGGGTCGAGTATTGCGCTCCTACCCGCACCAGCTCTCGGGCGGGATGCTGCAGCGCGTCATGATCGCGATGGCACTCGCGTCCGAGCCCGCCCTGCTGATCCTCGACGAGCCGACGACTGCGCTCGATGCCACCGTGGAGGCGGAGGTCCTCGACCTGGTGTCCGCGCTGCGCCAGCAGTTCCAGACCTCGGTGTTGTTCATCAGCCACAACCTGGCGGTGATCGCGAAGATGTGCGACCGCGTCGGGGTCATGTACGCCGGCGAAATCGTCGAGCAGGGACCGGCGCTCGAGGTCTTCAAGAACCCCCGGCACCCCTACACCGTCGGGCTGTTGCGATGTGTACCCCGCGGCGGCCAGCGCAAGGACCACGGGCGCCTCGACACCATCCCCGGCTTCCTACCCGGTCCTGGAGAAGTCCAGGTGGGATGTGTCTTCGCGCAACGCTGCGCGCTCGCCGACCAGCGTTGCCTAGAAGAGACTCCTCCGAGCTACGAGGTCAGCGGCACTCGTAGTTCGCGCTGCCATTACCACGAGCGGGCGCCCGAGCTTCCCCGCGCAACTCCCGAGAACGTCCAGCTGCAAAGCCCCGGAGCAAACGAGGAGCCGGTTATCCGCTTGCGCGGCGTCTCGAAGACCTTCCACGTCCGCGGCGAGCACGTGCGTGCGGTGGTCGGCGTCGACCTCGACTTGAAAGCAGGCGAGACCCTCGGCCTTGTCGGCGAGTCGGGTTGCGGCAAGACGACCCTCGCGCGGGTGCTTCTCGGCCTCACCGTTCCCGACGAGGGCTCCGTTATCGAGTTGGAGGGCTCGCCGCTCGCTTTCGAATGCGACAAGCGTGACCGCAAGCAGTTGCAGGCTATGCAGATCATCTTCCAGAACCCTGACTCGGCACTGAACCGGCGACATAGCGTGCGCCACATAATCACAAGGGCGCTCAAGAAGCTGGCAGGACTATCAGGCGACAGCTGCGAGCAACGCCTTGTCGAGGTTGTGCGCTCGGTGCGGATGGAGGAGCGCCACCTGACTCTGCGCCCATACCAGTTGTCTGGAGGCCTCAAGCAACGAGTCGCGATCGCCCGCGCCTTCGCGGGAGCACCCCGGGTACTTGTCTGCGACGAACCCACCTCGGCTCTCGATGTCTCAGTGCAGGCGGCCATATTGAACCTCCTCGCCGACCTGCAAAGCCGCGAGCGTGTCACCTACGTCTTCATCTCGCACGACCTCGGCGTGGTGCGCTACCTCTCGGACCGCATCGCGGTGCTCTACCTCGGGCGCGTCATGCAGTACGGACCGGCAGAAAGCGTCTTCTCGGGACCGCACCACCCCTATACCGAGTCGCTGCTCTCGGCGGTCCCGAGCCTTGACGGGACACTTCGTGAGCGGATTCGCCTCACGGGCGAGATCCCGAGCGCGGCACACTCACCGTCTGGATGCGTCTTCCACACCCGTTGCCCGCGCAAGCTTGACAACGGGCTTTGTGAGTCGACAGAGCCTCCTCTCGTCGAGGTAGAGCTCAACCACTCGATGCGCTGTCATATCCCCATAGCGGAACTGAGGCGGTTGCAAGCTGGCGAGTCCTCGCCAGCGGACTAGTCGAAGATCTTGTAGGATTTCTCGAAGATCTTGTCGGTCAGGCTCGGGATCTCGTCGTAGACGGCTGACATGGCCTGATAGAGGTCATGGTTCTTTGCGTCAGTCTCAAAAGCCGGCTCCCACAACACCATGTTGTCTATGGCCTCGTCCCACGAGCCGTATAGGCCCTGGCCGACCGCGGCACAGATCGCCGAGCCAAGCCCAGCCGCGTTGTTCATCTTGGACCGCACGGCTGGGATCCCGAAGACGTCTGCGAATATATGCATGAATACATCCGAGTTCGAGCCGCCCCCCGAGACGACGATACGCTCGTAGCTCTCGCCCGTCTCCTTGCCCATCGCCGTGCCGCAGCGGTAGATGGTGAGCGCGATCCCCTCGAGAATCGCCCTGTAGATGTGGAAGCGGTCGTGACGGACGTCGAAGCCGACGATCGAGCCCTTCTTGAAAGGAGCATCTGTCGGTGCTAGCCAGTCGAGGGTCACCATGAGCCCGTTCGAGCCGGGCGGTACCTTCTCAGCCTCGAGGTCGAGGTACATCTCGACCGGAATCCCCTGGCGTTGAGCGGCTGCGCGTGCCTGCTCGCCGAGCAGGTCCCTCCACCAGCTGACGGTCCACATGCCACGGCGGATACCGTGACTTTCATACAGGTACTCGCGCGGGATCGAGGCGAAGTTGGACCAAAAGCTCGCGGCGTCTGTGATGTTGCGCTGCCCGACGGTCATGCTGGCGGTATAGGTGCCCAAGGAGACCAGCAAGGTGTCCGGAGAGCGCAGACCGCAACCGAGAGCCTCAACGGCCTTGTCGTTCGAGGTCGCGAAGACCGGCAGTCCCGCCGGGATGCCGGTGTGTCGGGCCGCCTCGGACGTCACCGACCCGATGACCTCACCTGGCATCACGAGCCCGAACAGCATCTCGCGTGGCACTTGGAACCTAGCGAATCCCTCGTCGTCGCGCAGCCACTCCCAGCGATCGGAACTGATTGGCCAGACGCCTGCGTAGTTAGCAGCAGTGTCCTTGAACTGGCCCGTCATCCGGTGGCTGATGTAGCCGGACGAGGTTGTCACATATGCCACATTCGGGTCCGTGTGCTCATAGGGACGCGAAACCCGCGCGTCCATCCAGCTCATCACCGGGCTTGCGAGCGTCCCATCGGCTCTCAAAAGAGCCCGACAGAAACGGATCGTGCACAGCCCGATACCCACGATGTCCGCAACGTCTCCAGTGAAGGCCTGCATCGCCCGGCGACTCGCCTCTCCGATCGAGTACCACAGGTCATCGTCCGGATGTTCAACGACGCCGGGCCGGGGTGTGTCGTTCGGCCGCAAGGCCTGGTGGCCCTGACAGACCACCGTTCCGTGCTCGTCGAACACTGAAACCTTGGTGCTCTGAGAGCCGTTGTCTATCCCGATCAGGTAGCGCTTCAATGTCTCCTCCGAAGGCCGCGGGCAGGACTAGCTAAAGCCTGAAGATCGTGCCCCTGTTCATTATGCCCTTGGGGTCGAAGGCGTCTTTTAGTTTGGCCAACATGTAGTAGGCGCTGCCGTGCTCTTGCTCGGTCCAATCTGTCCGGTACTTACCTATGCCGTGGTGATGGACCATTGAGCCCTCATGCTTCAATGCCTCTTCCACGATGATGGCATTGATTGGGATGTGGTACTTCGTTATCTCCTCGGTTGGCTCGCAGTTGATGTTGTAGTCGTAGACGAAGTACAGGTTCGTCCCCGTCTGGTAGCTGTGCGAGGAATGGGCGCCGAGCATCGTCAGGTCAGACGCGTAGGGGTACGTGGTGCGAATGCGGTGGATCGCGGTCTTGTACACCTCGCCGATGTCGGACCAGTTAGCCGATATCTCGGTCGTGTAACCAAGATTGTGCTTTTCCAGCATCCACTCCTGCTCGGCGATGATCTTGTCCATCCCCCAGTTCAAGTTGGCGAACCACTGCTCGATCCTGGCCGGCGCGACCGCCTCGTGCTTGTAGGCGGCGATGACGCGGTCGATCTCCGCGGCTGTGGCCGCAACGATCCCCGCTGGACCCTCGCAGATGAAGATGAGGACGCACTTGTCGTTGTGAAAGTCTGCAAAATGCTGGTGGGCGTCCTCTTCGGAGTAGACCCGGCACACCGAGGGGCGAAAGCCGTCGGTCACGACTTCGCGGATGACTGCGAGGCCGGTGTCCATGTCATCGACGAGGAACCCGCGAGCTTGATTGTTCTCGGGCATGTACTTGTACAGCTTGACCGTGACCTCAGTGATAAAGCACAACGCGCCCTCGTTGCCGATGATGACATGACGCGTGTCAGGCCCGACGGCACGACGGGGGACGTTCTTGATCCTGCATATGGTGCCGTCCGGGAACACAGCCTCGAGGCCGACGACCATGTCCTCGATCCCGCCGTAGAACGTCGAGAGCTGTCCTGTCGAACGAGTAGCGGTGAGGCCCCCCATCTGGGCGATGGGCTTGGACTGAGGCGAGTGACCCGTCGTGAGGCCCTGCAGGCGCACCGCATCTTCGAGCACCTGCAAGCAGACTCCACATTGTGCCGTCGCCATCATGTTCACCGCGTCGATACGGACGATCTCGTTCATCGTCGAGCCGTCGAGCACAATCGAGTCCTCCACGATCGTTTCGAGGCCGCCTTCTGTTGAGGTGATCCCCGTTCGGGGAACGATGTTGACAAGGTGGTCGTTCGCGAAGCGGAGGATCTTCGCCACCTCCTCGCTGGATCGTGCCGACACGACTGCGGCAGGGATCGGCCCGGCGAAGATCCCGTTGACAGCCTGGTACTTCTTGAACCGGTCGACGCTCGAGGTCTTTAGGACTTGCTCGTCGATGCACACTTGGCTCTCACCGACGAGCTCGATTAGGCCGCGTCTTATCTCCTCACGGCTCAGGTCTGAACGTGATTGCACCATGTGCCTATTCTCCTCCGTCGAGCATTGTCTCTGGTGAGCTCACCGGACGAGGTAGCCGCCATCGACCACGAGCACGTGGCCGTTGACATAGTCAGAGGCTCGGCTCGCCAGGAACACCGTCGCACCCATCAGATCGGCCGCGTCGCCCCACCGGCCTGCAGGTATGTGGTCCAGGACGCGCTGATTGGTCTCGAGGTTCGAACGAGTCGCCTCGGTGATGGCGGTGGCGTAGTAACCGGGGGCGATCGCGTTCACCTGCACGTTGTACTGGGCCAGCTCGTCGCAGTAGGCCTTCGTGAAACCAGCCAGGCCATGCTTGGTGGCCGCGTATGCGGGCGACCACTGGCCCCCGAGGAAGGAGAACAGCGATGCGATATTGATGATCTTGCCCGAACGCTTTGCGATCATCACCTTGGAGGCTTCGTAGCTGAGCTCGAAGGCGGCAGTCAGGTTGAGG
>JBEKVJ010000036.1:0-30225 GCA_049514105.1 Acidimicrobiales bacterium | reverse complement strand
CGTGGACGGCGAGAGGTCCTGCCACTCGTTCAGCTTCCAGGCCGCGAACGCGGCGTTCAAAGTGGTGCTCGACGCCCAGATGTTTTCGGGCTCGGCCTCATTTTCCTTGGCTTGCTCGACTTCGGTTACGAGAGCGGCGAGGGCGCGTTGTGCGGAACGCTTATTGCCGATGAAGCGCTCGTAGCGGTGCTTAACGCGTCCGGAGCGGTCGCGACCCACGTAGACGCGCAGCTCGTAAACGTCCGGCGCCTTCACAAGTCGCAGGCTTCCCGCCACTCGCTTCCTCCGAAATTGTTGGGTGGAATGTTGGGTGGGAGGTTACCAGGTGGGTGTTGTCCATTCGAGATATGGCGTCTGAACTGCTGTTTCAGTGGTGGGCCGCCCGGGGCTCGAACCCGGCACCTTGGGATTAAAAGTCCCCTGCTCTACCCGATGAGCTAGCGGCCCGTCCGGGCAATCCTCGCGTCCGGCCAGGTTGCAAACCAAAACGCGGCGACCATCCTCTCATGCTTGGCACAGTCGGAGCAGGGCCGCCTCGCAAGATGGAAGATCGACTTCGCGACGTCAGGATTAGTCGATTCCACGCACTTTGGCAAAGTTTTCGTAATCTTGTCTTAATAAACGCTGCGATAGTATTACAAGATCATGTCAACATCGTTAAGTTCCTACAACGTCAACGAGGCACTTCACCGGACGAGACTCACGGTCTCCCCCGCCGGTGTCGGTCTACAGCACGATTGGGCTCAGCCGCTTCGACATCTCCGGCCACGCCGGAGCGGGTTGACCCATCTCGGCAACCAATGTCTGAACGACGGCATCAACGTGGAGCTGACAAGTCGATAGGCCTATAAGGCACCAAAGTCTCCTCACATCATCGCGGCCACCCGAGTCCCCCCGGGTGGCCGCGAAGGCCGTCTTGGTTCGTCTTCACCCTTCGGTCGGCCACGCGAGGCCGAGGCTGGGACCGACCTATCTGACGTGGCGGCCGCGTGCCACAAAAAGCAGTTCGCTCGCCTCTCTCGACAGCACGAGGTCAACCGGACGGCTGCCGCCTCCGAACGCGCTCAGCCCCAACCTTCTTCTTCGGCATCAAACAGCATCGAGCGGCGTCGACTCGCAGGAGGCGTCTCTTCGGGCGCGATCGCCTGATCCTCGATACCGAGGAAAGGATCGTCTCGATGTGCCCTAGGCGCCGCATCGTCTTCGGTCGCTAGTACTTGGTCTGGAGGCGAGAGCGGGGCACCGACAATGGTCACGTCATCCCTGCCGTTCTCACCCGGGAAATCCGACCCGAAGGAAATGCTGTGCCGCCCCGGACGCACCGTCGCTTCGTCCTCGAGCAGAAGTGACCCCACAGTGTCACGCGACCCAGGCGGGGCCGCCGCGACCGCTACGCCCGGGGCCGGTCGACCTAGAGGGCTGCGTGCCATCTCCTCAACGACCGCCTGGACGGTGGTCTGAAGTCGCGCCAACTCCGCGATCGCATCTTGGCGCTGATCGTAGAGATAGGTGATCTGAGAAACCGCACGCTCGCGGTCCTGCTCGATGCGCTGCAAGTACGCGTGGCGGCGGCGCTCGGTCTCGTCGCGGATCGCGAGAGCGCGCCGCGTGGCCTGGTCAACGATCTCGGCGGCCTCACGGCTAGCCACGTCGCGCAACTCGGTCACCTCTGCGGAAGCCGCCCCTCGCAAATCACTCACCTCGGCAGAAGCGGTCTCGCGCAACTCGGTCACCTCGCGCTCGACTTCCTGACGCAAGGTGTAGGCGCCTTCCCAAGCCTCTTGGAGGATGCGCTGGACGCGCTCGCCGAGCGTGTCGAGCGCAGGCGGCTGGGCAGTGCGTGTCTCGCTTTCATAGACCGCTACGCGCCGATGAAGCTCACGAAGCTGGCCTACGGCCGCCGCCAAGCGACGCTCCGACTCCGAGGCGCGATGCAGGGCGTCGTCGAGGCGACGCTGCTGGTCCGCGACGTACCTGTCGACCTGTTCGGGGTCGTAACCGCGCCTGTAGACGTTGAAGATAGGTGTGGCTACCTGTTCTTCTGCAACTGCCTCGTTGTCGTCCATCTTCCCTCCAGTTCCCCTCGCGGAAGGCTACTGAGCGGGCACTGGAAAAGCGGGGATACCCGCCAAATACAAGGGAGGCGACGAATGATCACCGCTGTTGCTCGACGCCGGCCTTCGCACAAGGCAGACTGAGGCCCGCAACCGGACAACTCCCGACTCGCGCGGGGACGACAAGGAGGTTTCAATGAAGGCCGACGTGAAAGGGTCCATACTCCCGGTGCTCGAGATGATCCTCGAGCCAGGCGAAGCTGTCGTCTCGACTCACGGCGACCTCGCCTGGATGACAACGAACATTCAGCTCAGCCAGACGACGAACACCGGTGGAGGCGGTGGCCTAATGGCCGGGCTGAAGCGAGTCGCCGGCGGAGGCGGGATCTTCCTCACCCGTTACGAGGCCACAGGTGCACCGGGGATGCTGGTCTTAGCTGCGAAGCTTCCGGGAAGGATCTTCTCGGTCGAGATCGCCCCGGGGTCCGAGTACATCGTCCATCGCCACGGCTGGCTTTGTGGCACACCGGGAATCTCGCCCACCGTCGCGCTTCAGCAGAGCTTCGGTGGAGCCATATTCGGTGGCGAGGGCTTCATCCTCCAGCGCCTCGAGGGCGAAGGGACAGCTTGGATCGAGCTGTCGGGGGAGGTCTCGACCTATGAGCTCGCCGCAGGCCAGAGCCTTTGCGTGCACCCTGGTCATGTCGGGGCGTTCCACGCCACCGTCAGCTTCCAGACGACACGCATGCAGGGCATCGCTAACTACATGTTCGGCGAGGACGGCCATCACGTCGTCGTGCTGACGGGTCCGGGCACGGTCTGGCTACAGTCCATGCCCCTGCCGAACCTCGCTCACGCACTTTCGCCATATCTCGGCGAGAAGCACGACAGCAGCGCTGTCGCCGCGGGAATGGGCGGCGGTGTGCTCGGAGGCATGCTCGGCCGTAAGTTCTAGAGCCAGTCATGGCTCCCCTCGACAACTCGCCCATCGATCTCGTCGCAGCTCCCGTCCTCGAGCGGGTGCTGCACGAGGCGCTCCGCAGGGGAGGCGACTTCGCGGAGGTCTTCGTCGAGGATCGCTCGAGCTCGTCGATATTCCTCGACGACCGCAAGGTCGAGGAGCTTTCCAGCGGAAGAGACCGCGGTGCCGGAATCAGGGTCATCCTCGGCGAGACGACAGGCTTCGCTCACACCGCCGACCTGTCGGAAGCCGGTCTGCTGAGTGCAGCCGAGGCGGCTGCTTCAGTCGCCCGCGAAGGCGGAGGTGGCGTACGTGAGATCGCACTTGCGAGGCGGCCGCCGGATCGCCCGCTAGCTGTGCCGACCCTGCCAGCCACCGTGGCGAAGTCGGCCAAGGTAGAGCTGCTGCTGCGCTCCGATGACGCCGCCCGCTCCACGGGAGGTGCAATCGTCCAGGTCAGTGTCGGATACGGCGACAGCCGGCGGCGCGTCCTGGTCGCGAACTCCGAGGGCCTGCTCGCCGACGACGACCGGGTCCGCACTCGGTACTTCGTTACCTGCGTCGCCTCCGGTGATGGCGGCATGCAAACCGGCTCTGAGAGCCTCGCTTACGCCCTCGGCTTCGAGATGTTTGACGAGCACCCTGTCGAGGAGGCCGCCATAAAAGCGGCCCAGCGCGCGATCACCAAGCTCGATGCCCGCCCGGCGCCCTCTGGAGTGCTCCCCGTGGTCATAAAGCGCGGGAGCGGAGGATTCCTATTCCACGAGGCGTGCGGGCACGGTCTCGAAGCCGACCACATTTTGAAGGACAGCTCGGTCTACACCGGCCGCGTCGGTCAGGTGGTGGCGAGCCCCGGAGTGACGCTTGTCGACGACGGTACATTCGGCCCGAACTGGGGGACACTCGTCATCGACGACGAGGGCCGCCCGACACAACGTAACGTTCTGATCGAGAACGGGGTCCTGACCGACTACATGTGGGACTACCTCCGCGCCCGCAAGGAGCACAGGGTCTCTTCGGGCAACGGCCGACGCCAGAGCTACGAGGATCTTCCGATGGTGCGTATGACCAACACCTACCTGCTCGCAGGCGTAGAGGACCCCGACGAGATCCTGGCACAGACACCGAAGGGGATCTACGTTGCCCAACTCGGTGGAGGCCAGGTCAATACGGCGACCGGAGACTTCGTCTTCGGGATGACCGAGGCCTACCTGATCGAGAACGGTCGAGTCACTGAGCCGCTCAGGAACGCCAACCTGATCGGCAACGGGCCCGACGTGCTCACCAAGATCGACGCCATCGGCAGCGACTTCGAGATGGCACCTGGGACCTGTGGCAAAGATGGCCAGAGCGTCGCTGTCGGCTGCGGCCAGCCAACGATGCGGGTGACGGGCGTCACGATCGGAGGCACAGCAGATGCCTGACCTCCTCGGCCTCGCCCGGCGTGTGCTCGCTAAGGCGGGAGCCGATGAACAGGTGGAGGTCTACGTGGCCCACGGGAGGGAGACCTCCATAAGGGTCTTCGAGGGTGAGATCGAGGAGCTCACCGCCGCCGAGTCAGCCGGCGTCGGCGTCCGGGTCATCTCCGACGGAAGACAGGGGTTCTCCTACGTGGGTGCGCTCGACGAGTCAGCCGCGGCCGAAGCGCTCGTGGAGGCCCGCGACAACGCCAGGTTCGCAACCGTCGACGAGCATGCGGGTCTCGCCTCGCCTGACGGAGTCGAAGCGCCTGTGCTCGAGCTTTGGCGTGATGAGCTCGTCGCGTTCCCGACCGATGAGAAGGTCGCCCTCGCCCTCGAGCTCGAGCGGCGTGTCCGGGGCGGGGATCCGCGCATCCGCCAGGTCGTCTCGTCGGACTACGTTGACGGCTTCGGCGAGACGGCGATCGCCACCTCGAGGGGAATCGAGGTGACGAGCCGCCAGACAGGCTGTTACCTGTTCGTCCACGCCGTCGCGGGCGACGGGGACGACACCCAGACCGGCTTGGGCTACTCGGTAGGCCGCGCCCCGGACGACCTCGACCTAGAGGCTGCCGGGACAGATGCGGTCGAAAGGGCCACCCGACTTCTAGGAGCAAAGAAGGCAAAAAGCGCGAAGCTGACTGCCGTCTTGGACCGCCGAGTGACGGCCACGCTCCTCGGGATCCTTGCTAGCACCCTGTCGGGCGAGGAAGCCATAAAGGGACGCTCGCTGTTCGCGGGACGCATCGGCGAGAAGGTCGGCGTCGATGAACTGACCCTGGTCGACGACCCGACGAACCCGCTTGCCTACGGTGCCTCTGAGTACGACGCCGAAGGACTCGCGTGCCGGCGCAACGCCCTCATCTCAGGGGGCGAGCTGACCGGCTTCCTCTACGACACCTACGCCGCAAACCTCGCCGGAACCTCCTCGACCGGCTCCGCGGTCCGGGGCGGCTTCCGCACGACTCCCGGCGTCGGGGCGCAGGCTCTGGCACTCGAGCCCGGCAACTACGACCAGTCCGAGATCATCGCCAAGCTCGGCGACGGTTTCCTCGTTCAGTCGATAACAGGCGTGCACTCGGGTGTCAATCGGGTGAGCGGCGACTTCTCAGTGGGGGCCGAGGGCCTCATGATCCGCGGAGGAGAGCTCGCCGAGCCCGTGCGGGAGGTGACGATCGCTTCGACGATCCAGCGAATGTTGCAGCACGTCGTCGCTGTCGGGTCCGACGTCGAATGGCTGCCAGGTGCGGCGATGGGAGTCACACTCGCCGTCGCCGACATCGCGATGAGCGGCTCATGAATTGTCGGCGCGAGACGCCGACTTCTCAGGAGGCTGCCGCGGCCTTGGATGCGCTCTTTGTCGACGACGAGGAAGACGACGCGGCTGGGGCGGCGGGGGCCTTGTCGGGTCCGGTACCACTCGTGGCCGGCTTGCTCGGCTCGGTGCTCAAGCTGCCCGCCGAAGCCTCAGACGCCGTGCTCGAGGCTGCGGCAGCCGGCTTAACACTCGAATGGCCCTGGCGGCTGTCGTTTCGGTAGAAGCCACTCCCCTTGAACGCGATTCCGATATTTCCGAAGACCTTCCTCAACCGGCCGCTACAGCTGGGGCACACGGTGAGAGCGTCGTCCTTGAACGACTGCACGACTTCGAGGTGCTCTCCGCATGACTTGCACGAATACTCGTAGGTCGGCATGAATCCCTTCTGCCCTTCGCCTCGACCACCTCGCCGCCCACCGACGGTCCGGGACCTTGGCACTCTCGCCTTGTGAGTGCCAAGTATATCGTGGCCTTGCGGCACTAGACCACGGGGAGGACCTGCATGGGCCAAGAAGGCGTTGAGAAGCTGGTCCCGCTCGAGGAGGTGCAGAGCACAATACTGAACCTGTGCGCCGCACTCGCCCCAGTGGAGCTCCTCCTCGGTGCCGCGCTCGGCCACGTTCTGGCCGCCGACGTGCACGCTCCAGGGGACCTGCCGCCATTCGCTAACACAGCCATGGACGGTTATGCCGTCCGATCGGACGACACCTCAACAGCGCCGGTGGAACTGTCGGTAATCGGCCTGCTCGCGGCCGGGACGGCACCCACAAGAGCCGTCGAGTCGGGCACGGCGATCCAGATCATGACCGGGGCGCCTATCCCACCGGGTGCGGACGGCATCGCCATAGTCGAGCGGACCGCGCCCGGTCGCTCGAGCGGCACGGTCCGTATCCTCGACCAGGTCCCGAGAGGGGCCTACATCCGGCCCGCCGGCTCCGACCTACGCCGCGGTGACCTGGCCGTGCCCGCCGGCGCAGTCATCAGCCCTGCGCACGTCGCCCTTTTGGCAAGCGTCGACGCGACAATTGTGTCCGTGCACCCGAGACCCAAGGTCGGCGTCTTTTCGACCGGTGACGAGCTGGCAGACGCCACAGCGCCCCTTGAGCCGGGCCAGATCCGCGACTCAAACCGCCAGGGCCTGCTGGCTGCCCTAGAGCGGGACGGTTTCATCGGAGTCGATCTCGGAGTGCAGCGCGACGACCAAGCGACGATCGCGGCCGCGCTGCGCGATGGAGTGGAGCAATGCGATGCGTTGCTCACCTCAGGCGGAGTCAGCATGGGAGAGTTCGATTTCGTCAAGGTGGCCCTAGGGGCATTCGTGGCCGAGGCCGGCGGTGAGATCCACCAGTTCAAAGTGGCAATCAAACCAGCAAAGCCGTTGTCCTTCGCGGCCGTGACATCACGAGGACGAACCGTGCCCGTGTTCGGCCTGCCAGGCAACCCCGTCTCGTCGATGGTCAGTTACCAGGTCGTGGCGCTTCCGGCACTGCGCAGGCTGGCGGGTTATCGCTCACCGCTGCCCCATCGGCTCCCCGCCGTCGCCGTCGATGACATCGAGCGACACCCAGATGGCAAGCTCCACCTGGTTCGCGTAGTCGCTGCCATGGGGCCAGACGGACGGATCGTGGTCCGCTCCGCCGGCGCCCAGGGGTCGCACCAGCTCGCTGGGTTGGCAGCCGCCAACGCTCTTGCGCTCATCCCCGACGGCGAAGGCATACGCACTGGAGGAGCAGTCCAGATCCTTCTAACCGGTCCGCTCGAGTGAGATAGGAGCAACGAGAGCAGATTCGTCTGGCCTCGCGACCACAACGTCTGCGACCCGGATTGAACCGTTTCCGGGCACGATCACCCTTCAGCGAATAGACTTCCTCCGATGCCCAACCGCGGACTGACCCACGTCGACCCGCTCGGCCGGGCTCGAATGGTAGATGTCACTCCGAAAGAGGCGACTCACCGACGGGCTCTCGCACGCTGCAAAGTCCGCATGCTTCCCGAGACGACTGCCAAGATTGCAAGCAATGCCATCAACAAGGGTGACGTTCTCGGTGCCGCCCGCATCGCCGGCATTCAAGCCGCCAAGCGCACTCCAGACCTCATTCCGCTCTGTCACCCGTTGCTGGTTGGCTCGGTCTATGTGAACTTCACCTTCGGAGACGACTTCGTCGAAGTCGAGACCCAAGTGGAGGCAGTCGACCGTACAGGTGTCGAGATGGAAGCCATGACCGCGTGCGCTGTAGCGGCTCTCACTATCTATGACATGTGCAAATCCGCCGACCGATCCATGGTCGTGGAGGAACTGTGTCTGTGGGAAAAGACCGGCGGTCGTTCGGGGGTGTGGCGCCGCGCGAAGGAGCCGGCAAGCGACATCCACCGATCCGCAGAAACCATTGACTAGGGTTTTCTGCAATGTGAGGACGGCCTAGGAGCGTGAGCCTCGTGGTAATAGCTGTGCTGGCAGTCATCTGGGTGGTCTGCCTCACCCCGATGATGCTGCGCAAGCTTTCTGAGCGCAGGTTCACTAACTCCGTGGACTCGTTCCATCGCCAACTCAGGGGATTGAGACGTGCTTACCCGCGGCTCGCGGCCAGTGCAGCTGACCCGGGGACTGCTCTTTACATGACTGAGGCGTCAGGGCGGGATCCGCGGACATATGGCTCGTCTTCTTCAGTTTCTGCGCATCGTAACCACGACATCGAAGCACCCACGCAGCGAGTTTCGCCACAGGCGGCTCGCCGTCGCCGGGTTCTTGGCCTACTTGTCGTGGCGACGTTGGGCTTCTTCGTGCTGGGTTTGGTCCCCGCCCTGAGAGTTCTCTGGGGCTTGTCATTGCTGGCCTTTGCCGCCACGGCGGGCTACGTGGCTTTGCTGATTTACGTGCACAGGCGTGCCGTGGAGCGTCGCGTCAAGGTCATCGACATCCGTGACCTCCACAGAGGGACAGACTCCGCCTGGCCCAAGGCTCCCGTCTCCTCTCGTGCGAGATACTCAGACGAAGCGGACTGGCGCGAGGACGAGCTCTTAGACGCCGATTACGACTACGACGAGATCATGGCCGGAGGCCGCTGAGCGGGTCAGGTCGCCTGATGCGATGAGCCTTATCTCCGAAGGTCGTCCAGCCCTATGTGAGCATGTTGTGTCGCTCCGCTAACCTGAGTCATCGACCGGAGGTACCCGGAACGTTCCTGAGGAGCATCTCCAATGGACCCAAGCCGGTTTCCGGGGGTGTAGCTCAGCTGGTAGAGCGCCACGTTCGCAACGTGGAAGTCGGCGGTTCGAGTCCGCTCACCTCCACCAGAAAAGTGCAGGTCAGAATGCCTTTTCTCGGAGAGTCCTGGTCAGGCACACGCGAAGTTCGTGACCTTATCTGGCCTTATGCTCAGATCGGTGCTGCCGGGCATGGCTGCCTCAATGACTGCAAAGGACTGAGCTGAGGATCGCCCCCAGATTGTTTGTGTTGTCCCGCGATCCGGAGCCGGTCCACGCATGAGCGCAAAACACCCATGATTTGTCGGGTTGCCAGCCGATTCAGCCAAACTTTGGATGAGGATGTGTTCGCCGCCGTGAAGGGTTCTGGCGGCCGGGCGCGACCAGAGCTTTCCCGCCGCGCATCACGGATGAGCTGATACTGAACTTCTCAACGTGGCAGTCATGACCCGATCGAGCGATGATGGCAAGCTTGGGTGATTGACGAGTTGTCGTCGCCATGACTTCCCGGGTCGGTTAGAGGGAGAAGTCCGGAATTGGAAGCCGGTCAGCCGCCCGAGTTGCCAGCAGGCCCGCCGGCACCACCCTGTGTCTCCATGTCGAAGCCGTTGCTCAAGTTCTGGCAGGTGCTCTGAGCCTTGTCGTACTGGGGAGTGCTCAACGAGAGGTTCGACGACGAGGTGATCTTGATCACGCCCTCGCCGTTGGGGTCGGGGAAATTGACGATCCCGTGCGCGCGCATGCACTGTGCGAACGCGAGCGCCTTCGTGTTGGCCGCAGCCTTTTCCGCCGGAGTGATGAGGGCACCGGGCATAAGCGACTGACAGGCATGTTGCGCCGTTTGGAACTGCGGCGAGTTGGGGTTGTCCTTGCCGATGTTCTGGATGTCGATATTTCCCTGGCTCGTTGGGTCGGGGAAGGTGGTGAGGCCGTGGTTGCGCATGCATTGGGCGAACTTGAGCAGCGTCGCCGCGTCGGCCTGAGGGGACGGTGACGACGAGCCGCCACCGGTTGATGGGGCGACGGTCGTCGATGTCGTTGATCCGAGACTAGCTACTCCGGTGCTCACCGGATTGCTGGAGCACGCCGCGGCGACGAGTGAGAGGCTGCCGAGCGCCACAATGACCAAGCAGCGGACGCGTCGCATTCGCAAGGCTGATGGATCGAGCTCGCGTCGGTAGCGATCGCTCATGTAGTGCTCCTTTGACCGAGTGTGGGCTGAAGGCTCATGTTGGACGAGCGAGGGTTTCAGATACTTAACGCCAGCGCCCGACTCACCCAAAAGGGACGTTCGCTAGCCGCGGCAGTACGCCGCTGGTCGGGATGCAATCTTTTTGAAACATGTTCTCGGTCATGCTTGAGGTCTATTGACCCGGTCACCGACGCACGACGGTGAGGTGGCCGCCAGGAACGAGAGGGAAAAGCGTGCGGGTACTCGTGATCGAGGACCAGGTCGAGATGGCAGAGACAGTTGCGGTTGGGCTCCGCCGGGCACAGATGGCTGTCGACGTTGCACTCGATGGGCCAAGTGGACTCGAGCGGGCATTGGTCAACGACTACGACGTGATTGTGCTCGACCGCGATCTGCCTGGACTGCATGGGGACCAGGTGTGTGCCGAGCTCTTGGCCGCCAAGTGCCGAAGCCGTGTGCTCATGCTCACCGCGGCAGCCGAGCCCGAGGACTTAGTAGATGGCCTCGGGCTCGGCGCCGACGATTACCTCGGCAAGCCCTTCGACTTCCCCGTTCTCGTTGCCCGAGTTGGTGCGCTCGCGCGCCGGGCCCATCCCGTCGTCCCTCCGGTGATTCGCGTCGGTGACCTCGTCGTCGACACCGCCCAACGACGGGCCTTTCGGGCTGGCCAGGCACTCGACCTCGGTCCGAAGGAGTTCGGCGTGCTCGAGGTGCTGGTCGCGGCCGAGGGCCGAAGCGTCTCGGCCGAGGAGCTGTTGGAGCGGGTTTGGGACGAATTCATCGACCCGTTCACCAAGGCTGTGGGTGTCACCGTCAGCCGCCTACGGGCGAAACTCGGCGACCCTCCCCTCATAGAGACGGTGCCGCGATTCGGCTATCGAGTTGGAACCTGAACGATGAAGCTCAGCGATCGAATCACCCGCTTTGCCGATCGTCGCCATTTGCCGCGACGAAGCATTCGTCTGCGACTGACCGCGATCTACGGGGGGCTCTTCCTCGTTTCCGGTGCCGCGCTGCTCGTCGTCACCTACGTGCTGGTGCGAAACGCGACGGGAGGGGGCTCCTGCCGCACTGGGACGCACGGCTCGATCGTCTGCGACATCACCGGGTCGCACGGTTCCATTTCCTTTGGAGACTTTTGGATCGGTCCAGCAGCGACCTCGAAAGGCATCACGCCACGCCAGGTAAATACCTCGATAGGCCAGCTGGGGAACCTCGTGAGAAGTGAGAACGCCAACGACCTCCATCAATTGCTCTTCTACTCGGGACTCGCGCTGGTGATCATGGTGGCGCTGTCAGTCATACTCGGCTGGCTCATCGCCGGGCGTGTGCTGCGCCCGCTGCGAACCATTACGACGACCGCGCGAACAATCTCGGCCACCAATCTTTACCAGCGAATCGCCCTGGACGGCCCGAACGACGAGCTGAAGGAGCTTGGCGACACCTTCGACGATCTGCTCACCAGACTGGAGACCTTTGTCCAAGCCCAACATCAGTTCGTCGCCAACGCCTCGCACGAGCTCCGTAGCCCGCTCGCATTGCAGCGCACCCTTATTCAAGTGGCGCTCTCCGACCCCGACGCCGATGCGGAGTCCCTCCGTGCCGCGCACGAGCGAGTGCTCGCGTCAGGTGCAAGGCAAGAGCGCTTGCTAGAGGCGTTGCTGACCTTGGCCCGCGGACAGACAGGATTCGACCGGCGAGCGCCCTTCGATCTTGCCACCGTGACCGAACAGGTCCTCCTCGCCCGTCGACCCGAGGCGCTCCTACGCGGTGTTGAGATCAACTGCGCCCTCGCGCCTGCTCCCATGGCCGGTGACCCGCGCCTGGTCGAGCGCCTCGTCGTCAATCTCGTCGACAACGCGCTCCGCTACAACATCGACCATGGTGAAGTCGCGGTGATCACCGACACCCACGATGGTTATACGTGCCTGTCCGTCGTCAACACCGGGCCGATCGTGCCGCTCGAAGAGGTCAAGCGACTCGTCCAGCCGTTCCAGCGATCAGGTTCCGACCGCACGGGGCACGGGGAAGGATTCGGGCTCGGGCTCTCGATCGTCCAGGCGATCACCGAAGCGCATGGAGCGTCTCTCGCAATCGATCCGCAGGCCGCTGGCGGCCTCGCCGTCGCTGTCACCTTCCTGCAAACGAACGACCAAGCCAGCGACGGTGCGGCCTTCTACACGCCGGTAATCCACCAACAAAGAATTCCCGAGTTGGCCGAGGATTGATTGCTCTGCCGGCGAAAAGCGCTGCCACAGACTTGAGATCTCATGCGGTGGAGCGGAGCAGGGCGATCTCCTTCTGGGTATAACTAGCCGTGGGTAAACACCAAGGGCGGAGCAATCGCGATCGTTCTGCCGACGACTGGAGGCAAGGCGATGTCTGTCACCCATAACCCGGCGACGACCTTCACGTACGCGATCTACATCCAAGCCACGCCCGAGCAGGTCTGGCAGGGACTCACGGACCCGGCACTCATGAAACGCTATTGGCGGCACCAAAAAGCTGGTGAGAAGATTTTTCGCTCGGATTGGAAGAAGGGCTCTATCTACGACATGGCGCACGAAGAGGTCGGCCTCGTCGTGAGTGATCCCGAACAGGTCATCCTCGAGTCCGATCCATTCAGTCGACTTGCCTACACCTGGCACACGATTACGCCCGAATGGGCAACCGCGGTCGGAATGGACGAAGCAACCGCTGAGGTCTGGCGCACCGAACCCCGATCTAAGGTGGCATTCGGCATTGAGGATGTCGGGCACGGAGTCGCGATGCTTACGGTCGTCCACGATGGATTCGAGCCCGCTAGCGCTGTTCTTCAAGCCATCTCGGATGGCTGGCCTGCAGTTCTTTCCAGTCTCAAGACTCTTCTGGAAACTGGTTCGAGCCTTCGGACGTCATAGTTGTAGGCACCTCGCCGTCGCTTGCCTGCCTCTCCATCACAATGCAGCGCGTCTTTTCAATCGTCATTTGGTTCGCGCTCCTCGCCGCAGGTCGAGCCCTTTGAGAACGACAGTCAATCCTTCTGCGAATTGATCGTCGGGCTCCCCACTGAGTGCCATCCTGGCGGTTTCCACGATGAGCGGATATTCCTCGGCGGGCATCGATGCCAGCGCCATCGTGCTGTCCCCAGTCAACGAATTCAAATACTCACTCTGGACCGACCCGATCAGGTACGCCTGAATCGCTCTTACGGCGATTACACGTTCTCTTGCGCTGAAGCCCGCCTTTGTTAAAGCGCGCAGCAACTCCTCGAGCCAGCGCCATGCGTCCGGCGAGGATGGAAAATGGACGAGAAGGAGGGGTATCACCGCGATGTGGGCCGAGATAGCGCTCCGCATGGCCTCAGATAGTTCGCGGACTTGGCGTTGCCAGCCGGCCTGTCTAGCGGTCGGGATGTTGGTATCCCTAAAGACGCGATCGGCAATCAGGCGCTCTATTTCCTCACGTCCTGTCACATATCGGTAGAGCGTCATCGTTCCCACGCCAAGTTCAACAGCAACGGCACGCATGGAGAGCGCCGCGAGGCCATCGCGATCCACCACCGCAAGACCGGCGGCAGAAATCGTGCCGTGATCGAGAGAACGAGGACGCGGCATCGCGAGCAGATGGTAGTTCGCAGCTGGTAGGGTACGCGTACGATATACGCTTACGACGGCACGCCATGACAAAGCTCGGACAGATGGATCAACGGAGCTTCAAGGCGATGGCGCGAGGTCTGGTCATTGGACTCGTGATCGTCATCGCGTTGGCAGCGGACGACATCACCATCCCGAAGAACAGGTCATCGGGGAAGAACTGGAACTTCGCGCTCACGCACTCGACGATCCTTTTGCACATCATCTTTGGCACGATTGTCGTACTTACCGCGATCGTCCTTCTCATCCGAAGTATCCGCAGCGGGGATCGCTCTTCGATCGTGGTGTCGCTGATCGGTCTCGCCTTTGTGTTGTTGGCATGGGCCATGGGCGAGCAGTACGTCGCCACATTGAAGAACAGTGCCTTGAGCGACATGGGCATCGGTTGGTTCGGTGCGATCGCCGCCTACGGCACGGGGTGGTACCTGAAGAGGACGCGATCTACGACGGTGCGCTCCCATGTCTTGTCGAAGGAATAAAATCTGTGTCGATTCTCGGACACTTCACCCGGCCCCCAGAAAATCATCGCTCACGACTGGGGACGCCACGATGGGCGTGTGGAGGACACTGGTAAAGCCCCACCCATTGCGCCACGTAGGTCTCCTGAATACGCCGCCCGCGATCGGGTTGCGGGAATGTTTGCGGCGAAGGACGCGCTGTTCGCCGATGGGTGACATCAAAGCTCCACTCCGCACACCTTGGCTGCATGCGTGAACGCTGGCGACCCGACCCCGATCGAGCCACGGGTCGGAAAGTACATCCCCTGGCCTAGTGTGAACTCCGTCTGGTCAGGGTTAGGTGCAGTCGCGATCGGTTCCGGAAACTGCGGGTACCCGTGCTTATGCATGCATTGGGCAAACGCGAGCGCAAAACGCAGTTGGGCGACCGTCGGCGCGGGGGGACCGATCCCGCCCTTCGGTGTGTCCCTCCGGCAAGCCGTGTATGCCCTTAGGAATTCGGGCGAGTTCGGATCGATCTGCTTGAGTGCTTGCGGGCGTCCGCTGTTGCTCGGATCGGGATAATTGGTTACGCCATTCGAACGCATGGCGTACCTGAGCGCGGCGGCGAGAGGAGTAGGCGCCGCTGAGCCGGTGCTCGCTGTCGTCGTCGAGGCGAGGCCCGCGACGCTGTTCGATGGCGACCCGCCGCAGGCGGCCAGCGACACGGCGACGACGACAAGAACCACGATCAGGGGACCGGCCGAGTGCCACCATAGAACAGCTCGCCTGCTCCCCTCGGGTGGCTTTCCCGTCAGCATTGATCGACCACCTTCCTTCATCATCGTCGCCACATCTGCGAAGAGATTTGCACAGCAGCGCCTGCTTCACGAGTGCAACAGGCGACTAACCAGCACAGCGGACATCAAGGAAACCTCCGCGGCGCTGTTCTCAACACCTACTCAGTGGGCTGAGCCGCGGGCCCGTTCGCTCAGCCCGCGAGGCCCACCACCGTGGCGTCTACCGGCTCGGCCTCGAACACAGGACTTGCTTACGCCAAGTGCATGGGCTCACACGGCGTGCCGAACTTCCCTGACCCGAACGCAAGCGGGGGCTTCGAGCTCGGCCCTGGCATCAACCCACAATCGCCCACGTTCAAGTCGGCGCAGGCGACCTGCCAGAAGCTCTCAGGCCTTCCGAGCCCAGGCTCGACGACCAACCCCTCCGCGGCGGCTCTCGCGCACATGCTGACGATCTCGCAGTGCGTGCGGCACCACGGCATCTCCGACTTCCCCGACCCGATCACCTCGATGCCGTCCGAGATGTCGAACTACGAGTACGTGTCCGATCGCGACGGAGTGATCCTGGCCTTCCCGCGCGGCTTCGACGAGTCGTCGCCGCGCTTCACGCAAGCAGCGGCAGCCTGTGGGTTCGCGCTGACCAACCACTGACGGGAGCAGATCGATCGAGCAGTTGAGGGACAAACCAACTCGATCGGCACGCCCCCAGAACCACCCCGGTGTTACCGGTGCAGCGTGAGACAGTCGGGACCAAGTGCCGAGTGCGGCTGCTCCCTTAAGCGTCCAGCTTGCCGCCTTGAAAATCGGCTGCAGCCTTGAACAAAAAGAGCTCCCTTATCCGCTCGCGGGCGTCGGCCAAACAGCAATCGGCAGCACCTCCGTCGGTACTTGAGTCGAAGTGAACTGCGACGTCTCGTGTGCCGCCAGCAAGTGCCGTGCCCACGCCGGTTCGGATCCTTCCCCGGACAGCCGTAAAATCACCAAATGAGCTGGGACGAGGCGTTCGGAGAGCGGTACGAGGAGTGGTCGGCTCACATGACTGCCGACGTCGCTTTCTACATCGAACTTGCAAAACAGGCTGATGGGCCGCTCGTCGAACTCGCGATCGGAAACGGACGTGTAGCGATCCCGGTTGCCCGCGCAACCGGTCGCGCCATTATCGGTCTCGACTCCTCGCCAGCGATGCTGGACCAGGCCCGAGCTCGTGCTGCCGAGGCGGGCGTCGCGCTGGACCTGCGCCAAGCCGACATGCGTGATCTCTGGCTCGAGGAACCGGCGGCTCTCATCTACTGCCCGTTCCGGGCACTTTTGCATCTGGCGACCTGGGCTGACCGACGCCGCACCTTCGAGCGAGTCGCGGCCTCACTGGGTCCCGACGGGTGCTTTGCCTGGAACGCCTTCGCCTTCGATCACAAGATCGCTGCACTCCTGGACGGCAAACGCGAGGACGAGCCCGTGGCCCACACGATCTGTTACGCGGTGGGCGACAACCGCATTGACATCACGCTCGACAACGGCGCCAGGAGCTCGCTGTGGTGGGCCACCAAAAACGAGTGGCTCGGCCTCATCGACGTAGCTGGTTTGCGCCTTGACGCGCTCTACGGCGGCTTCGCACGCGAGCCGTTCTCCGAGGACAGCTCAGAGTATGTCTTCGTGGCACGTCGGTGAACCTGCCTGCCAGTTCGGAGTCAACCGCGGTGCCACAAGTCGAAGTCAACGCCAAGGCGCGTGGGCAGTCGTGTGCCTCCTCGTGAAAGCCGTTTCAGACCTCAGGGTGTCGCGACCGCGCTCTTGTCTGATGCAATCCCTTACGCATAGACCTGCGAGCTCCGCAATCGATAGACCCGTTGAGGGGAAAAGCCCCGCCACGGCCCGACGCACCTGATTCGAGCGCATCTATGAGACCAGCTTCACAAGCGTCGACCTGAGCCGATGGATGGCGCGCCCTTCTATCCACCTCGTACTGGGGCTGGCTAGACACAACGGAGATGCCCAGGGCTGCGATCTGGGCACGGTCTCGCCGCCCACGAGCTCGCAGGGATCGTCCAGCTGGAGGGTTCGCTTTGCCCCCTTGTCTGAGGCATGACGCGGCGCTAAGGTGCGCCCAGTCTCGGACCTAGCTGTGCCCGGGAGAGATTGTGCAGTCACAGGCGGCCAGCCTGGGGTGGGGGGCGTTTTGGCCACGACGGCGATCAAAGGCGTAACGGGTCGATTGTGGCTAGGACCGTTATTCACACCCCAAAATAGCTCGGCCGGCTTCGGCCGCTCAGTTGCGCTCGCGGTCGCTGCCGGCATCGCCCAGAGACGTTGCGCTCATTCGGCACGGGCCTGCCGCGGTCCCCCGCGAGCAGCTGGGAGATTCTGCAGTCTTAGGCGCCGTGGTCCGGCCCCGGTGAGGTACCGGCCCGCCGACGGAGACGCGCGAGCCGCGCCCACGCTCGCTTGCCTGCGAGGAGACAAGGTCGACCCTGGGTTAGGGCGCGGTAACTCGCAAACGCCCCGCTTGGCAAAGCCAGGCGACAGCAGTCAGCTCGCCCGGACCACCTGAGATTCGAAACCACGACCGTCGGGTAATCAGCCGGAACAGTGTTAAGAGAGGAGAGCACGAGCATGAGGCCCAGACTTGAAAGGCATCGCGCAAGAACTCCGGGAACCCTGGCAGTTCTTTCAGTCTTAAAGAGGCACAAGTTCTATTCGATAGCTGGGATTGTCGGACTGCTGGCTCTGGCGGCCAGCCTGGTGCCCGCGAGTGCATCTACGGCGAGCCCGGCCTTGGCCCATTCTCGGGGGTCGCTAGCCAGCCCCGCCCTGAGCCACATCGGGGGGTCCGTGTCGCTCTGGGCCGAGTGGACCAGCACCGAGCAGCAGGACTTTGAGGCAGTGCTGTCGCCGTTCGAGGCAGAAACTGGAGTAAATGTCATATATAGCGGCAAGGGAAGCAACATGGACACCGCCATCGATGCCGCTGTAGCAGGTGGGGCGCCTCCGCAAGTAGCTCTCGTGCCAGATCCCGGCACCTTGCTCGCCTTGGCCAAGAAGAACGCGATACAGCCCCTCGCGCCAGTCATCGGCAGCGAGGCGTCCGACTACGGAGCGGCATGGAACGATCTCGTCACCTACAAGGGCAAGCTCTACGGTGTCTGGTTCAAGGGCGCCAACAAGAACACGATCTGGTACAACCCCGCCGAATTCGCCATGGCGGGTCTGCACTCCACTCCGAAGACCTGGCAGCAGCTGATCTCGGACGCAGCCACGCTTAAGAGGGCCGGCGTGACGCCCTTCTCCCTCTGCACAGACATTGGGTGGCCGGTAGCCGACCTCTGGCAGAACGTGTACCTGAAGACCGCAGGCGCCACTAACTACGACGCCCTGGCGGCGCACAACATCGCCTGGACGGGCCCGACGGTGACAACTGCTTTCGACACGCTCGCGGAACTGGTCGGACAGCCCTCGTATCTTCTCGGCGGCACAAAGGGGGCACTGGCAAACAGCTACCCCGAGTGCGTGGACAAGGTGTTCCCCAAGCCAGGCACTATGCCTCAGGCGGCGATGGTCATCGAGGCCGACTTCGTCGTCTCTGAGATCGTCGGCAACTCAGCCGGCTACTCCGCCGGAACGACTGCTGCCAAAGGAAAGAAATGCACTGCTAACCCGGCTGACACCCCGTGCTACGACTTCTTCCCGTTCCCCGCACCTGTGGCCGACCAAATGAACAACTCGGCGATCCAAGGCTCCGGGGACGTGGCGATGTTGTTCAAGCCCACCAAAGCGGCCAAGGCGCTCATCAAGTACTTGGCTAGCCCCGAGGCTGGCGAGATCTGGGCACACCTCGGAGGCTTCGCCTCACCCAACAAACTGGTGCCCTTGAGCAGCTACCCCGACCCAGTCACGCAGGCTGACGCGTCCGAACTGCAGCACGCGACCAGCTTCGTCTTCAGCCTCGATGACCTGCAGGGCAGCTGGGAGCCGAGCTTGTGGCAAGACATGCTCAACTTCGTCAAGAACCCGAGCAAGTCGAACATCGCCTCCATCGAGAAGACGATGCAGGCACAGGCCAAGGCAGCACTCGGCCACTAGCGCAGCCTCCGTTCGAATAAGTCCGCCAGGGCACGCCCAACAAGTCTCGGGCGTGCCCTGGCCAGTCGCCGGACCTGGAGACAAGTGAAATGGCTGTAGTCGCAGTTGGCCAACGACGTGCCCCCGCCAACAAGAACGCGGGTCGTCACGGGCAGCACCACCTGCAGTCCCTCGCTTTTTTGATCCCGGCCGGCATCTTGTTGCTCGCAATCGTGGTATGGCCCGCAATCGCGACGATCCGTTACAGCTTCTACAACGGGACCGCCACCAAGGCGGTCGGACTCGCCAACTACAAGTCGTTGTTCTCGACTGCCGACACCTTGATAGCGCTCCGGAACAACGTCATATGGGTGCTGGTGTTTCCTTTCATCGTTACCGTCATTGGCCTCGTTTTCGCTGTTCTGTCCGAGCGCATCCGCTGGTCTACGGCCTTCAAGACCGTCATCTTCCTGCCCATCGTCTTCAGCGTTACAGCGTCGTCACTGGTCTTTACGCAGATATTCCAGCTAGACCCCCATGTCGGCGTGTTCAACGCAATCGTGCAGACCGTGGACGACTGGTTCAACCCGCCCGGGGCCTATCCGCTGTCGGCCGGCCAGACGGCCGCCTCGCTCGCCACGAGCGGAGTCGCCGCCGGGCCACACGGGAGCCTCACGAGCAGTGCTTCGTTGAGCGCGGGCGCCACGGTGCGAATGGGCCTCACCGGCATCAGTCCTAGCGCGCTCTCGGTTCTCGGAGCTCGTCCCGCCCGCCTGCCGACGCCTTCACCTGGTGCGATCTCGGGGTTGGTGTGGCGCGACTTCTCGATCTCGAACCCCTCGAACGTGACCTCCGTCTATCCCGATGAGGACGGGTTCCCCAACCTGCACCTCGCCTTGCTCCGTGACGATGGGAGCACCGCCGGGACCACGATTACCGACGCCTTCGGGCGCTTCAGTTTCCCCAATGTCGGTCCCGGCAGATTCCATGTCCAGATTCAGGCCTCCAACTTCCAGCCAGGCTTCTCGGGCACGTTCTGGCTCGGACCTCAATCCTTGACGCCAACGAACAATCTCAGCCAGACAGCCCAGGCGTTGCTCAGCGTCCCGCTCATCGACATCTCCATGATCCTCGCCTATTTGTGGATCTGGGCCGGTTTCACCATGGTCGTGGTTGCCGCCGGTCTGGCCGCCCTCGACCGTGAGGTCCTCGAGGCGTCCCATGTCGACGGCGCCACGGAATGGCAGACATTCCGGCGCGTGACCATCCCGATGCTCGCCCCGGTTCTTACGGTCGTGTTCGTGACCATGGTCATAAATGTGTTGAAAATCTTCGACATCGTCGTCAACCTTGGTATCGACTCGTCTCAGCCGGGGGGCCAATCCAGCACACTGGCTTCTGACGTCTACTACCTGGGCTTCGGAGGTGGCGTCCATACGGGCCTGGCGAGCGCGCTCGCCGTCATACTCTTCGTGCTCGTCGTCCCGGCGATGCTCTTCAACCTGAAGCGGATCAGCGCCCGATGACGATCACGACCGCGGATACATCGGCTCCGCTCGTTGCCGCGAGCGCCGCAAACACCCGTCGAGGTCGAAGCCTCCTCAGCCGCTTCCGCCCCTCGCGCGTGGTTGTCAATGTCGTCCTCGGCGCGATCGCACTGTTCTGGCTCGTGCCGACGCTGTCGATGATGATCATCTCGTTCCGCCCGGCCGGGCTGTTCGAGGTGTCGGGGTGGTGGAAGGTGTTCACGACGCCCTCCCAACTGACGTTCCAGAACTACAAGGAGCTCTTCACGGGTGGGTCGTCTACGGTCCTCGGAGGAGGGGTCCCCTCGGGGCTCGCTCCTGGGAGCGTCCTCGATGCGCTCAGGACCTCGCTTGAGATCAGCGTGCCCGCCACGATACTGGTCACCCTCATCTCGAGCCTCGCCGCCTACTCCATAGTGTTCGGGAGATGGCGCGGACGCAACGCCGTCTTCCTCACAATCGTCGGACTCATGGTCGTGCCGTTGCAGGTGGCGCTCATACCAGTGGCGAGCTTGTACAAGGACATGGGATCTGTTTTCGGCTGGAACCCGTTCGGGACGATCAGTGGCGTTGTCATGTTCCACGTCGCGTTCGGACTGCCTTTCGGCATCTTCCTCATGCGCAACTTCTTCACCGGCATACCGACGGCTCTGATCGAAGCGGGCCGGATCGACGGTGCCGGCGAATGGACCCTCTTCCGGCGCGTGGTGATCCCCTTGGGTATAGCAGCCGCTGCCTCGTTGGCGATCTTCCAGTTCATCTGGGTCTGGAACGACTTGTTGGTGGCTTTGGTCTTTCTGGGGGGCGATCCGCACGTGCCCCTCACTTTGTTCCTCTACGACCAGGAACGCACCCTCGCGGCCAACTTCTGGATCATTTCGACTGGGTCGATGGTCTCAATCGTCGTGCCTCTGATCGTGTTTCTCGCGTTCCAACGGCACTTCGTACGCGGCATGCTCGCCGGGGCGGTGAAGTGATCCAGCTAATCGAATTAGTCCTCAGCTGTTGGCCGCGGACAGCTGGACCAGCGACGTCTTCTGCCATGACGCTGTGGTGTGAGATCTCGCCGCAGGCACGTCGCGCTTGACCGGCGCGACCAGCATCACTTCGTCCCCTTGTAGTTGAGGATCTGACGCAACCGGTGGTCGATTCGCACGAGATCGCGCTGTGCCTCCATCACCGCCTCGACGTCTTTGTATGCGAGGGGATGCTCGTCTAGAAGCGACTTCGCCTGGCCTGACTGCCAAGTCCGTCCCGTCATGGCAAGACAGAGCGAATCGACCGTCAGCTCGCGTCGGGCGGCTGTGCGCGACAACCGGCGCCCGGCGCCATGCGAGCACGATTCGAAGCTCGCGGGGTTGCCGAGCCCCGTGACGATGTAACTCGAGGTTCCCATGGACCCAGGGATCACGCCCCGGTCCGTCTTCCTGGCGCGAATTGCGCCCTTGCGGACAACCCACCCCTCACGGCCGTGGTGGTGCTCGTACGCCGCAAAGTTGTGATGGCAGTTGATGCGCTCGACTTCGGCGGTATCACCGGTCGTCACCTCGACCAGCGACCGCATCGCGGCCGTCATCATTTTGTCCCGGTTCGCCGCGGCATAGTGCTGAGCCCACAACATGTCGGAGATATAGGCCTCGAACTCAGCCGTGCCCTCGGCCACATAGGCCAGGTCCGAGTCCTCGAGGTTTATGAAGTAGCGGCGCATCACGGCCTTGGCGGAGCTGATGTGCCGCTCGGCCAGGGTGTTGCCGATGCTGCGCGAGCCTGAGTGCAGGACCATCCAAACGCGATCGGCCTCGTCGAGGCAGAGCTCCAGGAAGTGGTTTCCGGATCCGAGCGTGCCGAACTGCTGAGCGAGCTTCACAGCGTCGCGCGGACCAAGGTCGCTTGCGGGGAACCCGACCACCTCGGGCAGGTCTGTCTGGACGGCGGAGTGACCCTGCCCGACACCGGCCGGGACGCGTTGCTCGATGAAGCCTAAGAGAGTGGTCAGGTCGTCGGGAAGCTGCCCCGCCGACAAGTTGGTCCGGGCCGCGATCATCCCGCAACCGATGTCGACTCCGACCGCCGCTGGGACGATGGCGCCCTCCATGAAGGCAACGCTTCCGATGGTCGCGCCAATCCCGACGTGTGCGTCGGGCATGAGAGCGAGATGTTCGCGCACAAACGGCAGGCGGGCAGTGCGTTGTGCCTGCTCGACGGTAGCCTCCTCTATCTGGCTGGATCCCCAGACAAGAACGTTGCCACGCCGCTCCACTTCACCTCGATTCCCGCCCATGATCCACAACTGTGCCGTACCGTGTCGCCCCGCGTGACTCGAATTCTCTAAAGCCGCAGGCAACTGGCTGTTGCGCGAGGTTGCAGGCAGCTAATCTACGCGCTCATGCAAGGGGGACCCGATGGGCCAGGCGGCAACTGAGATCGCTTTGGCGCGCCCGGCCGGGACACACCCGGCGGTGCGCCTAAGAGGGATCCGCAAGAGCTACGGGAGTGTCCTCGCCGCTGACGGCGTGGACCTCGAGGTCGCCGAAGGCGAGTTCTTCACCATGCTCGGACCATCCGGCTCCGGTAAGACGACCTTGCTGCGGGTCATCGCCGGCTTCGAGCGGCCCGACGGCGGAACGGTCGAGCTCGGCGGAGCGGACGTGACCAGGCAACCGCCCTATGCCCGCGACGTGAACACGGTCTTTCAGGACTATGCGCTGTTCCCCCACATGAGCGTGCTCGAGAACGTCGAATATGGGCTGAAGATCCGCAAGGTGTCCAAGACCGAGAGACGCGCTCGCGCCGAGCGAACGCTCGACATGGTCCGGCTCTCAGGTCTCGGGGGACGCAAGCCCCTTCAGCTCTCGGGAGGACAGCGCCAACGCGTGGCCCTGGCAAGGGCGATCGTCAACGAGCCCGAGGTACTCCTTCTCGACGAGCCGCTCGGAGCACTCGACTTGAAGCTGCGCCAGGAGATGCAGAGCGAGCTCAAGCGGATCCAACAAGAGGTCGGGATCACCTTCATCTACGTCACTCACGATCAGGAGGAGGCGCTCACAATGAGCGACCGGCTCGCGGTCATGAGCGGCGGACAAATCGAGCAGATCGGTACCCCGATCGAGGTCTACGAGCGACCGGCGACCGAGTTCGTGGCCGGCTTCATCGGGGTGTCTAACTTGATCGACCGCGATGGTCACCGGCTCACTGTCCGACCGGAGAAGGTGCACCTGCTGCTCGACGACGCCGAACAGGCTCCAGCGGGTGCCCACGTCGAGTCCGGGATCGTCGACGAGGTCGTCTACATCGGTGTCGTCACGCGTTATCGCGTCGAGCTCGACGGTGGTGGTCAGCTCGTCGCCGTGCGCCAGAACCTGCAGACCGCAGCCGCCGAAGCACTCGGGGCGCGCGGCCGGCGAGTTCGTGTGGCGTGGTATCCGGACCAGGCATTCCGGATCGGGACCTAGGGCCGCGCCGGGCCCGGGGGAAGCGGTAGTCGGCGGAAAGATGAAGCATCGAACAAAACGGAGGGGAACATGAGATACAAGACGTTTTCCCGGAAAAAGGGGCAGCGCGCGGCGATGATGGTCGCACTCGCGCTGCCGCTTGTGATCGCCGGTTGGGTGGGTGGTGCGGCCGCGTCCCCAGGCGCGACTGCCAAGAGCACCAGCAGTGCCATTACACCTCCGACGCAGAACATGGCACCGCAGAAATCCATCGGCAAGGGCGAGGGTCAGTTGAACCTGATCGCCTGGGAGGGCTACGCCCAGCCAGAATGGGTCAAGCCCTTCGAAAATCAGACCGGCTGCACTGTGAACGTCAAATACGCCGGCACCTCGAGCGAGATGGTCTCGCTTATGGCCAACGGCGGCGGCGGCCAGTACGACCTCGTGTCGGCGTCGGGTGACGCCGATCTTCGCTTGATCTACGGAGGCGACGTAAAGCCCGTCAACATCAAGCTGATCCCGTCTTGGTCACAGTTGCGCCCCTTCCTGCAAAGCCCGGATTTCAACACGATCAACGGCGTGCACTACGGGGTCTCGCTGCAATTCGGGCCGAACGACCTGCTCTACTCGACCAAGGTCTTCCCGAAGGCCCCGACGTCGTGGTCAGTGATCTACTCCAAGAAGTACTCGGGCAAGATCACGATCCCGAACAACCCGATCCAGATCGCGGACGCGGCTTTGTACCTGTCGGTGCACGAGCCCAGCCTCGGTATTAAGGACCCGTACGAGCTCACCGAACCCCAGTTCACAGCGGCTGTGAACCTGCTCAAGGCCGAGAGGCCGCTCATAAAGGACTACTGGAGCCTGGCCTCGGCCGAGATCTCCCTCTTCGCCAACGGCGAGGTCGTCGTCGGGGCGGCGTGGCCGTACCAGACGGGCCAACTCAAGGCCGAAGGTGCCAAGGTCGGCGACACGATCCCGAGCGAAGGTGCCACCGGATGGGCCGACTCCTGGCTGCTCGCGACCAAGGCGCCGCACCCCAACTGCGCCTACAAGTGGATGTCCTACATCACTACCCCGCAGGTGCAGGCCGAACAAGCCGTCTCCTACGGCGAGACGCCGGACAACTCTCTGGCCTGCCCCCTCATGAACAAGCTGCAGAAGGGCTCTTGCGACTCGTTGCATGCCAACGAGCCCGACGCATACTTCAAGACCATCAAGTTCTGGAAGACCCCGCTTGCCCAGTGCGACAACGGCAAGAACGACTGCGTCCCGTTCCAGCAATGGCAAACGGCCTGGACGCAGATAACAGGGTGACCTGACGCTTCCGTGGTAGCAGCACGAGCCCGAGAGGGCAGAGAGATGACGGGGGTGGCCCGGTTGTCAGCCGCGCTTTGGCGCAGGGCGTGGCTCCGGGCTGCCCTCACCCTCTCGCCCCCGCTCGCCTGGTTCCTCGTCATCTACTTGGCATCGCTCGTCGTCATGCTCGTCACGGCGTTTTGGACCGTGAACCCGTTCACCAACAACCTCCAGCACCAGCTCTCACTCACGAACTTCGCGGCCCTGTTCGACGCCCCGATACCCGCCATCATCGCCAGGACGGTTCTGATCGCAGCGCTCGTGACCATCACCGATGCTGTCATCGCCCTACCGTTTGCCTACTTCATGGCCAGGGTCGCGACGCCACGTGTGCGCAACGCTCTATTCGTGGCGGTTCTCCTCCCCCTGTGGGCGAGCTACCTGGCGCGCGTCTACGCCTGGATCGTGATCCTCACCCAGGACGGCACGCTCGACTGGACAACGCAACATCTCGGGCTTGGCTCGCCCAACATCGCCTACACGAACCTCGCCATGGGGATCGTGTTCTGTTACATCTGGCTACCTTTTATGATCTTGCCGATCTACGGCGCCTTCGAGCGGATTCCGGACTCGTACTTCGAGGCCTCCGCTGACCTCGGGGCCCGCAACCCGAGGACGCTGCGCAGCGTTGTGCTCCCCCTGGTCCTGCCGGGGGTCGTGGCCGGGTCAATCTTCACGTTCTCGCTAACGCTCGGAGATTTCATAACGCCACTGCTCATCGGCTCTGGCTCGGGCACGAACCTCATCGGAAACGTCATCTACGACAACATCGGCCTCGCGAACAACCTCCCCTTCGCAGCCGCGCTCGCCGTCGTTCCGATCGTGATCATGATCTTCTACCTTCTCGGAGCGCGGGCTCTGGGAGCATTCGAGGCGATGTAAGTGGAGGGCCGATGGACCCGGGTCGTCCTCGTCTTGTGGGTGCTTGGCGTGCTCCTCTTCCTCTTCGTGCCGATCGCGACGATCGTCATCTTCGCTTTCGACCGCTCGAACGTGCAGAGCTGGCCTATCCGCGACTTCACCACGCACTGGTTCACAGTCGCCTGGGACGACCCTGCGGTCAGGTCCGCTCTCTGGCTCTCGCTGAAGGCGGGCGTGGCCGCAACTGTTCTCGCCCTCGCTCTCGGCTCCGCGGCAGCATTCGGTGTCCACCGGTTCCGCTTTTTCGGTAGGGAGGCGGTTTCGCTCTTCTTGGTGCTACCGATCGCTCTGCCAGGCATTATCACCGGCCTCGCCCTACGTTCGTTTTTCACCTTCGGGGGGATCAACCTGTCGATCGTGACCATCATCATCGGCCACACGACGTTTTGCATCGTGGTCATCTACAACAACGTCATCGCTCGTCTCAGGCGCACTTCCGGCTCCCTCGGCGAGGCCTCCATGGACCTCGGTGCCCATGGCCTACAGACCTTCCGCTATGTGACCTTGCCGACGCTGGCCACAGCGCTCGTATCGGGGGCTTTGCTGGCCTTCGCCCTGTCCTTCGATGAGGTGATCGTCACCACATTCACGGCCGGGGCCCAAACGACCCTGCCGATCTGGATCTTCGGTGCCATCCGGCTCGGTCAGCAGTTGCCTGAGGTAAATGTCGTCGTGACGGCGGTGCTCGTACTGACGTTGATCCCTGTTGCGCTCGCGACCAAGCTCACCGGCGGAGGCGGAGTCACTCGCTCGACGGTCCGCTCCTAGGCGAGTTCAGCTCGTCGCGTGAAGTAGCAGTTTGGGGTCCGGTATCCCGCTCGAGTCGGTGCCGGCGGGGCAGTCAAATGATTCGGAGCCGTTGACCGAGTAGTTCGGCTTGTTCGGGTTGTTCGTGGGTAGGAACGAGCGGAACTCCAACTCGTTCGCGTACCAGTAGAACGGCGTTCTCATGTCCCCGAACCCCTTTGGGAAAAGCGCCGACAGCTCGTCGTGCGCCCTGTTGAGAACCACGTTTCCGTCCACCCGCCCAAGAGACGTGCCCAGTGCAGTCGTTATCGTCCAACCAGATGGCTCCCAACCGGCGCCCCTGTCCTCGACGTTGAGGGTCAGCTCCTTGGCGGGATGGTCGACGTCGCTACGGGCGCGGTAGATAAACACCCTCCAGGAGAGGAGCACTCCTGCCGGCGCGACGACGAGGCGATGCCTGAACAGGAAGGAGACGGAGAGTCCCCCCTCGTAGGGGGTGAGCGTCACCCCTGCCAGCGACGGCACGGAGTGAAGATGGGGATTGCCAACGACAGTCGCACGGAGTTGAGGTTTCGTGCACCCAGACGTCGGGTGAGAGGCGCCCACTACCTTCGTAGCTCCGCTGGCCGAGGAGGTGTGCAGCGATACGAAAGACGCCACAAAGCAAGCTGCGAGGACCACTGCCACTATTCCCCGACGCCTACGATCTGTCTGCTGAGCAGTCACCGTGCCCCCCACCCCCGTCGGGCCTGGTGCCCGAGGTAACTAACGCTATCGGGCGCCGACAGACATCGCTACGAGGTGGTCATCTTCGACCTCGACGAGCGGAGGTATCTCCTCGTGGGTCCGAAGGTAGGTGTCGGTTCGCAACAGACCCTCGGCGGCGGCGTGCTCGGCCGCTCCGCGCTCGGCTCGCCGGTCGCGTCGCGAATGCTTGCCGGCGAGCGGGTGAAGGGAGCTCTTGGAGTACCGACCAGGACGAACGCCCTCGGCCGGCTCTCCTGCAACTGCCTCTCGCTCGGTTGGTGAAGCGGCCTCCCATTTCTTATGGAGCTGAGGCACAGAGGTCAGCAGCATCTTCGTGTACTCATGCTGGGGGTTGTCGAACACCTTCTCGGTCGCGCCCATCTCGACGACCACACCGCGGCGCAGGATGATCGTGCGTTCGGCGATGTAGTTGCCGAGGGAGAGGTCGTGGGTTATGAACAGCACGCCGAGCCCCCGCGTCTTCAGGTTCGACAGCAAGTTCAGTACGTCGACTCGGGTCGAAGCATCGAGCATGCTGATGATCTCGTCCGCGACGAGGATCTTGATGTCCAACAAGAGCGCCCGTGCGATCAGGATCCGCTGGAGCTGGCCACCTGAGAGCTGATGGGTGAACTTGTCGAGCACGTCGACGGGGTTGAGGCCGACCGACTCGAGAGCCGTCTCCACACGCTTGTGCCACTCGGCGTTCGACACCTCAGGGAAGTACGAGCGCTTGATCGTCGCGAACACGCGATCGGCCCTGAAAACCGGGTTGTACGAGCTGAACGGGTCCTGGAACACGCCTTGTACGTGTCTGTAGTACTCCCTGAGCCTCTTGCCCTTGAGAGTGGCGATGTCGGTGCCTTCGAAAGTGATCGTGCCGGAGGTGACCGGCGTCAGGCGCAGGATCAGCTTGCCAAGCGTGGACTTACCGCTGCCACTCTCCCCGATGAGGGCGGTCACCTCACCTGGCAGGATCTCGAAACTCGCCTTTCGCACCGCGGGCAACGACGTGCCGCCGAAGGTACCGGTCTTGAACACCTTGGTGACGTTGTCGAGGCTCAGCACGCCGTAGCACCTCCCGCGGGCAATGCGGCGTCCGCGTGGAGCCAGCAAGCCACCGAGTGACCGGGCTTGACCTCGAGGAACGGCGGCTGCTCGGCGCAGCGGTCGAAGGCGGCGGGGCACCGGTCGCGAAACCTGCAGCCAGTCGGCGGGTTCAAAAGCGTCGGAGGTCTGCCCGGGATGCCCACGAGCGTCTTTTCGTCGTGACGGACCCCTACCTCGGGCAGCGAAGAAATCAACGCCTGGGTGTAAGGGTGCAGAGGGCTGCCGATCACGACCTCGGCCGGTGCCTTCTCGGCGAGCTTGCCCGCGTACATGACAAGGATCGTGTCAGCGACCTGGGCCAGAATCGAAAGGTCGTGTGTGATCACCATCGTGCTCTTTACGAACTGCTCCTCGCGGAACTCGAGCAGCATCTCGCCGACAGCACGCTGGGTTGAGACGTCAAGGGCCGAGGTGACCTCATCGGCGATGAGCAGCGACGGGTTGAGAAGCGTGGAGATGACCATGACGACGCGCTGCTTCATTCCACCCGAGAGCTCGATCGGATAGCGCTTGAGGACGTCAGCGTCGAGCCCTACCAACTTGACGCGCCGCTCGAGCTCGGGCAAAGCCGATTTGTAGTCAAAGCCCCTCGACTTCAACAACTCGGCCACCATCTTGCCGACCTTGCGGGTCGGGTTCAGCGCGCTCATGGCGTACTGGGGCACTATCGACACCTCGGCGAAGCGGAAGGGGCGCATCGCCTTGTCGTTCGAGATCGGAAGCGGCTTGCCGTCAAGCTCGACGCTTCCACCGAGTTGGCGCATGCGAACGTCCATACGCACAAGCCCGTTGCCAAGTGTCGACTTACCGCAGCCCGACTCTCCTGCGAGGCCCATGATCTCCCCGTCGTCGATGCTGAAGGTGACGTCGTCGACGGCGACCACATCTCCACGCAAGGTGCGGTAACAAAGCCGCAGATTGTCTACCTTGAGGGCCATATTCCTACAAAGCCCTCAGCTTGGGGTTGAAAACCTCATCGAGACCGACGTTGGCGAGATAGAGGCCTCCGACAGTGCATGTGATAGCCGCCCCCGGCGGAACGAACCACCACCACAGATGAAGCGGAAGCGCACTCCAGTCGCTTGCCTGCTCCATCATGATTCCGAGAGACATCCCATTTGGCGGGCCGAGTCCGAGAAAGTCGAAGCTCGCCGCGACGAGGATCGCGCCGCCGAAGAGCAGTATGAAGACGAGGAAGAGGTACGAGCTCATGTTCGGAGCGATCTCCCGCAGGATAATCGAACGGCTCTTCTCGCCCGAAAGCCGC
>JBEKVJ010000035.1:0-31575 GCA_049514105.1 Acidimicrobiales bacterium | reverse complement strand
GAGGTGATGCTTAGGCGCAGAGCCGAGCCCATGGAGGTAGTTACGCGTTGCCGTCCACGCCGGGACCGGGTCCACTACCCACAGCCGTTCGAGGATGTCCCGATACGGCTGAGTCGTCGTTTTGGCGGGTTTGTCGCCTTCGCCCCCTGTGGCCGCACCGCGAATGCTGTCGTAGGAAGCGACGGTTGCTGTCGCGGCCGCATATGCAGCCATCCATCGGCGCAACACCGTCGGGTTGCGAACGCTGCGGCCCATGTCAGTGAAGTCGCGGTCAACGATCCGGGCCAAGTATCCATTGAGCTGCGCCCGCCGGGCCCGCTCTCCGAGCGGTCGGATACCGGGGAACCCGGAGGCAATGATCTCCTCGACGTAACGCTCGAGGCGAACACCACTGCTGCCATCTACGACGGGCCGGCCGCCAGCGAGCAACCGGGCGAGGCTGACAGTCGGGGTGGCGACGTCCCGTTCGACTAGGCTGAGGGGGCGCATCCTCAACCTGACGATGCGCCCGGCGCCACTGTGGGTCTGCGGGGATGCCGGCGACGTCGATCCTGTCAGCAGGAACCGGCCGGAGCTTGGATCCTCGTCTACGGCACGCCGCACGGCGTCCCAGACCGCAGGCAGGCGTTGCCACTCGTCGAGAAGAACGGGAGGTGGTGATCTCAGCACCCGGTCGAGGTCGGCGGAGACGAGCTCGCGGACGCCGGCGCGATCCAACTCGTAGATGCTCGCTGCTCGCCGCGTCGCCGTAGCCGTCTTCCCGACCGCCTTAGCGCCCTCGAGAGTGATAGCTGAAAGGTCTCCCAGAAGCTCGTCCAGCTCGGTATCGACGACTCTGCGGTGATACGGCCACTTCGTGATCGTATTTATACACTACCATTTCGTATGACTCTACGCTACCATTTTGTAGGCAAAGGACCATGCCTTGAAACCGTCGCTGCCACGTCGTTCGATATCGACACTCCCGTTTAAGAGTCACTTACACTCCTGTTTCGTTGCCTGAAAACGGCCCGTGGCGCATCGACGCTGACGAACCTCGTTTGAATGACCCTTGGTCTAGGTTTGGTCTAGAACCTCGGGGCCGCCGCTGGTCTGGTGGTGGACGGACGCGGCACAGCGCAGTCATATCCAGCGGCGAGCTTTGACATCTCCGGGGTCGTCGAGGTCGCCTACGCACTCTTGGCCTTCATGTTTGGCGTCGCGCTCGGCACGCTCATCCGAGGGCCGGCCGGTCCTTAGTCGCCTGTGTCCCGATACTCGAGTTCGTCGGCGCTGACAACGCCTACCGCCAGAAAGCTTCACCCCCTGCGCACGTGGTGCTGTTTCAACCGGCAAGCCACTTTTGGGTACTCCAAGAAGCCGAGAACGGCATCTTCCTCGTCTTGGCCGGCATCTTGCTCGGGCTTGGCGTGCGCGCCGCAAGAAGATGGCGAACCTAGGCAGACGAGTTCTCGCGTCGCAGTCGAGTGCTCAAGGAGACGCCCTCGTCGGGGTCCAGGATCCGGGGTTTCACATGTCGTCCAACGGAAGCAGTTCCTCCGTGCACACTGTGTCGCCGCTGTTGCAATTTGAGCGGGCAAAACGTGTTAACTCACGTGAGGTGCGCCAACAGAGGAGAGGGTCGTGGCGGACTTAGACCCGGAGGCAGATTTTCGTCGCTTGTTCGAGCGAACCGGGCGCAGCCTTTTTGCACAGGCCTACGTGCTCACGGGCGACCGCCAGGAGTCACAAGATCTGGTACAGGAGGCCTTTCTAAGGGCTTGGCGCGAATGGGCACACGTCTCGACCCTCGACAATCAGCAGGCTTGGCTCCGCCGGGTGCTCTACAACCTCTCTGTGAACCGCTGGCGAAATCTCACCGCCAGACGCTCCCACGATCGGCTCTTAGCCACAGATCTCAACTCTCCGGCTCCGGGCGTCGAGCACCTCGATGTCATGAACGCCCTTCAGTCCTTACCTATGAAACAGCGTCAGGCTCTCGTGCTCGTCGCGATCGCCGACATGACGACAGCGCAAGCTGCACAAGAGATGGGGGCGAACGAGGGCACAGTTCGGGTCTGGCTATCGCGCGCACGAGAGACCATGGAGCGACGGCTGGACCTCGGCGCCGTGCCAACTTCCGGAAGTGGTGCGCGCGATGACTGAAGATAGGCGAGTTGGCTCCTTCGAGAGCCGAGTCGACGAGCTCGTGCACGACCTCTACACCTCGGCATTGGCATTCGACTGGGTGCTAAAGCCGGAGGACATCGTCGGATCGTCGAGACGGCCACGAGTAAAGCGAGCTCGAAGACGTGTCGGCGTCGTGCTCGTCGCTGCTGCCATCCTCGTTGTTTTCTTCGTCCCGTTCCCGCATTTGAGCGTGTTCGACCGTCTTGGTCATCACCCGAGTGCCATCTCGACCGGTGCTCCAAAGACTCCGGTTTGCAAGATCGGTCAGTTGGAGATCACCTACTACGGCGGAAGTGGCGCGGCGGGAACGGCGATCACGAGCTTCAAGTTGAGCAATTCGTCGAAAGTTGCTTGCGTGCTGGGCGGATATCCCACCGTGCAGTTCTTCGCCGGCACCCTGAGCGCGCCGCGGTCATTCGCGGTCAATGTTTCCCATACAGGCCCTGGGATCGCCTTCGCTTCTCATCCCCGCGCAATGCTCCTGACACCGTCCAGCTCTTCCGGGTCCGTCAGCAGGGGTGCCGGCTTTTTGTTCACGTCGGCGGATTTTGCCTCCAATGGAAGTGGCAAGTGTCCACAGGTCACTTCTATCGTCATCCGACTGCGGGATTCGGGGCGAGGGAAACGAGTCTTCCTGTGGTATCCGGCAAATGTCTGCAGGAGCCCCGCATGGGCCAACGTTTCGTCGTTCTTCCCCGCCAGCAGTCTCGACTCATACGCCTTGGCCCCTATCAGTCCGTGGTGCACGATGTCAGAGCTTTCCGTGAGCGCCGGTGAAGGCGACACCGGGCTCGGTCACGTCGGTCTGCCAATCCTGTTCCGAAACATGACTCCGATCCCGTGCGGGATGAGCTCTTATGCATCTGTTGGTCTCCTGGACAAAAGCGGACGTCGGGTCGCTACTGCCAAAGACACTCTTTCGGGTTACCTCGGGGGACTGTCGGAGGGAACTGTTAATCCACCTCGTGTCAATCTCTTGCCCGGTCAGACCGCGTCGGCACTGGTCGAGGGATTGAACTCGATGGGCAATGGCGCGCCCTGTCCTACCTATCCGACTGTTCTCGTATCGCTTCCTGGCCTCGCCCAGGCGGTCCACATCGAGCACGCCTTCAATGCGTGCTCCGATCTCGAGGTGCACCCCTTCGTGCGTGGAACGACCGGATCGGTGGCGCAGACGGCCACTACACAAGCTGCGACGGCTGAGATAGCGGTTGTAGATGCCGGCTCGCTCTTGGTGGTGAGCGAATCCACTGGCAAGCGTCTCCTCCTCGCCAGAGGCGCCAGCAATCAGGTCGGTTCCGACATCAACACCCCCGCGTTCTCTGCCGACGGTGACTGGGTCGCATACCTCGAACAGGTGGGCACAGCTCCCCCTTCGCTGCACGTTACCCACAGCTCTGGGGGTGCTGGGATAACGATTCCCGGCGTCCTCAACTATTCCTGGTCGCCGCGAAGTGACGAGCTGGCGGCTTCTCTTCCTGGTGGAGTCGAGCTGCTGAGCCCGTCCGGGCTGATGCTGCACCGGTGGACAATTGCCCGTCCGTGGTCTCAGCCTGTCTTCTCGCCCTCGGGCAACGAGCTCGCCGTCGGCTCATCGAGCTCTCGCCTCCCGGTCCAAGGAGGCAGCTTGGTTGTCCTTCGGGTGACCGGCGGCCCAGTCCGCACGGTCATCCCGTTCCATGCAAATGTCTGCCAGATACCTGTCAGCTGGACTATCGACGCGTCCCACATACTCAGCTGGCAGAACCAGGGCTGTTCGGCGTCCATCGCCGCCGACGGGGCATTGCTGGAGTCCGTGCCGGCTCAGGGTGGTCCGCTCGTGGCGCTCGGTTGGACGCTCACCTATCCGACCTGGGTGGTGCCGGTCTCCGGGACGCGGGTGCTCGTGAACGGAGGCGTCGATCGCGTCGCGGCGGACCACAAGACCCTCCGCTCCTGTGACGCGGCTACAGGCAAGTGCCAGAGGTTCGCGCTTCCGGTCGCTACGACCACTCTCGACCCCGCTCTTGCGCGCGCTGCAGCCGAGCTGTTCGAAGTGCGCGTCCCGCAATCGCTGCAGATGAATGGCGTCGCCGCCGGCGGGACCGTTTGGATCGGGAACACGGCGGGCAAGCACGAGCGGAGACTCGCCTCTGCCGGGACCGGGGTTTCCGACCCCGTCCCGAGCCCCAACGGGTCCGTGGTTACCTTCGTCCATACGACTTCGGCCGGGAAGGCAACCGTTGACCTCCTCAGGGTCGGGACAGGGGTCGTACACGAGCTCGCCTTCGTGGACGACGCCGATTACTTAGGAGAGTTCGAGGCCCCCACGGTTCTGTCAGTTTGGCAACCGGTCCGTTAGCGCACCTGCTTGTCTCCGGAAACCTGTTGCTTCGCGGGTACTAAAGAGCCGGATAGCGCTGACCCCATCCGTTAAAGCCATGCTGTCGCCCCTGTCGTGACTCGTACAAGCTCACAGACGCCCGGGTGGGAAGCCTTCTCGCCGGTTTGGCGAGCACAAGTCGCGCAGTCGGTCGCTGAACAACGGCGGAGTCGTCATCCATCTCGCGACAAAGGTCCGCTCAGGCAGTCTGCATGTGACGACGAGCCTGTGCGGCGTCTCGAGGAAGATGACGTCCACGCGTAGTGTGCCCTCGTCGAGCCAACCGCCCCGGCAGGCAGTCGGCAACACTTTGTCGCGCGCTGTCGCGGGTTCTGTTACTACCCACTCGTCGCTGCGGAAGCTTGAGCTCAGGTCCCATCCGACTTCGCTCAAGGTGAGCTGCCAACCGCTCTCATTGCTTGCGATATGGACGCGTTGTAACGAAGGCTGGTGCTCGCAGGTGCCTCCGGCGGGCAGGAAGACCGTCTCAGCCCGATGGTCGTCCGCGAGCGAAACGGCCGACGCTCCGAAAACGGTGACCTCCAAGCGCCCAAGACGCTCCGCTAGGGCACCGTCGGCTTGCGTGCGAGGGCTCGGCGCAGCCTCGCCGAATGCAGGCAGGAGCTTGTCCCACACTGCGTCGAGCACGGACTGCATGTCATCGGTCTGCGCGGTCATCGCCACGACAGCGTCCTGCTCGGGCAGGACGATGCAGAATTGCCCGTAGGCACCGTCGCCCCGATAGCCGTGGCGAGACATCCAGAACTGGAACCCGTAGCCCTGCTCCCAATCCGGCGTCGGAGCTACCTCGGGGTCGCGCGTCGCCCAGGCTGTCGAGATCTGCGGGCGAGTAGCCTCTGCGACCCATTCGGGCCTCAAGTACTGGTATCGCTCCCAGGCTCCGTGCTGCAGGTAGAGCTGGCCCAATCGGGCGATCGTGTCGGTCGTCGCGAACATCCCCGAGAACCCGATGTTTCGCCCCGCCGGCCATTCGTCCCAGCTCACTTCGCCCAGGCCGAGCGGATCGAGAAGGCGTTCGCGCAGAAACTGGGTCAGCGTCTGGCCCGTCAGTCTCTGCACGATCGCCGCCATGGTGTAGGTAGCCGATTGGTTGTAAGCGAAGACCGTGCCCGGGTCACGATCGGGTGGGAGGAGGAGAAATCCCCGAACAGGTTCGTCCCGGTCCGCTGTCATCGCCTGCGGCCAGGTCTCCTCCAGGTGCCCACTCGCCATGGCGGCGATGTGGCGCACGAGGATCGAGCGAGCCCGTGGGTCGGTGATCTCGGCGTCGAGCTCGGGAAAATACGAGATGACAGGATCGTCGAGCCGCAAGAGACCATCGGCGACTGCAAGCGACACGGCCGTGGATGTGAAGCTCTTGCTGAGCGAATAGAGCAGGTGCAACCGATCGGGAGTGTAAGGACGCCACCAGCCCGAGGCGACGACGTAGCCGTGCCGGAGGATCATCAGACTGTGCGGGTCCGCCCGGACCGTCTCCAACTCGTCGAGGAAGGCCAGGATGCCGCGAGCCGCGACCCCTTGGGCTGCTGGGGTACTGACCGGCAAAGGGTCAGTGTTCACGGTTCTGCTTCAGTTAAGGCCCGATCGTTCCAGGTAAGGCCAGACGACGCCATCGGACACGTTGACAACGACCAAATCGGCTTTCGATCCGACGACCCGCGGGAAAGACGGCACCGTCGTGGTCGATGCGCCACGACCAAAAGGCGCTGTCGTGCTCCTGGATTCGCACCTCGAAGGTCCGTCAGTGGAGGTGTCCGAAGAATCGAGACGCTCAACTGCGCCGCTCCGCACGCCTCGGCGGGTACCTCTGTGGGTCACCAACCAAGGTATGGTCGGCGAGCCCCCTTTGGGGCCGTGCCATGGCAGCAAACTATCGGGATACGGACGTTTGCGCTCGACTGCTCCTATGCCATCGCCAAGCAGACTTAGCTCGCTCGCCGTTTCACGCGCCACCGCCGACAGCGGCGTCAGGTGCGCGATCAACCAGCTGTAACGGGCTCCACGGCAGCGGCAAGCTCAGAGCGGACAAGCGCCGGGTCGCCGAGCGCCGCCTCGGGTTGAACCTCGTCGCGAGAAGCCCGGATCAGCGCCCAAGCCACGATGGCCGCCGTGGCCAACAGGGCCGCGCTGACGGTGAAGGCCGTCGTGTAGCCGTGGACCGCGGCTTTCTGCATTGCCAGCTTCGCGTGCACATGAGCGGTCAGGTAGGTGGCCGCAGCAGATGCGGCGACCGTGTTCAAAAGCGCCGTGCCGAGCGAGCCCCCTACCTGCTGAGTGGCATTGACAAGTGCACTGGCGACGCCGGCGTGGCCGGGGTCGACGCCGATGAGCGCCGTGGAGGACATCGGGACGAAGGCGAGACCCATCCCTAGGCTGACGAGGACCTCCGGGGGTAGGACATGGGCGAGATAGCTGCTCCCGACGCCCAGACCCGTGAACCAGAACAGGCCCCCAGTCGCGAGCAGCAGCCCCACGACCATGAGTGCGCGTGGGCCCGTACGAGGAAGTAGGCGGCTCGCTAATCCGGCTCCGAGGATTATCCCCCCGGAGAACGGCAGGAAGGCGAAACCGGTCTTGAGGGCCGAGTAGCCAAGCGTCTCTTGGAGGAAGTAAGTGAGGAACAAGAAGGTACCGAGCAGAGCGCTGCCGACCAGGAGTGAGGCCAGGAAGGAGCCGCCTCGGTTTCGGTCGAGTATCACGCGAATCGGCAACAGCGGGTGCGGCGAGCGCATCTCGATGAACACGAAGGCAGTGAGGGAGGCTGCGGCTGCTGCCAGCAATCCGACCGTGAGCGAGGCCCCCCAACCGTCAGTGCCAGCCATGGTGAACCCATAGACGAGGAAGAAAAGCCCGGCGGTGACCGCTGCGGCACCGGGGATGTCGTAGCCGGAACGGACGGCCACCTTGCTCTCGCGAACAAAGCGCAGCGCTCCGACGACGGCCAGAAGGGCTATTGGCGCGTTGATGAGAAGAGTCCACCGCCACGACGCCAACTGGGTCAGGGTTCCGCCGAGAACGAGACCGATCGCGGCGCCACCGCCGGCAATGGCGCCGTACACGCCAAAGGCCCGGGCGCGCTCTTGGACCTCGGTGAAGGTCGTGGTCAAAAGCGAGAGTGCGGCTGGCGCCATGACCGCCGCGAAGGCGCCCTGCAAGGCCCGAGCTCCGAACAGCATGGCCGCGTCCTGGGCCAGGCCACCAAGCGCCGATGCCAGGCCGAAACCTATTAGGCCGATGATGAACATCCGCCGGCGGCCGAGGTAGTCCGCAATCCGCCCGCCCAAAAGTAGAAGGCTGCCGAAGGCGAGCGTGTATGCGCTCACGACCCACTGACGGTTGGCGACCGAGATGTTCAGGGCCTTTTGCGCATGTGGGAGGGCGACAATGACCACCGAGGCGTCCAGCACGATCATCAGCTGGGAAATGGCGATGACGGCCAGTGACCACCAACGGCGTGGATCGGGCTCGAGCGTCGTTAGCGTAGGTGTGGTCACGACTGCGCTCGGGTCGTTGCTCATGAAGTACCCCCTCTTGGGTGGCTTGCGCCGCCTCTCTCCGATATATTCGGAGCGATGACTCCGTTTCAAGGATCACTATACGGAACGATCGCTCCGCTTGTCAAGTGCTCGGCGGAGCGTTCCCGGCGGCCGTGGTGCCACTGATATGCCGTGGTGCCACTGATATGACGGACGAAACCACAGAATTCATCGCAGAACCCGCAGAGCTAAGGCCGATGCGCTCCGACGCGGTTGCCAACCGCCAGCGCATCCTCGACGCGGCCGAAGCTGTGTTCTCCACCGAGGGCGTGTCGGTGCCGATCGACAGAGTGGCCGAACGGGCGGGTGTCGGCGTCGGGACTGTCTATCGCCATTTCCCGACCAAGGAAGACCTTTTCGAGGCCATCGTCGTGACACGCTTGGAGGATCTGCTCGAGATCGGCCGGATGGAGGCCTCGGCACCGGTCCCGGGGCCAGCGCTCTTCTCCTATCTTCAGCAGTTCGCCCGTCAGGCGTCGACTAAGCACGACCTGTTCGACGCCATGGGTGCGGCCGGCATGGACTTCAAAACCCGATGTGCAGACAAGCTCAACGAGCTGAAGGAGTGTGTCGGCCTGCTCCTTTCACGAGCCCAACAGGCCGGTGCGGTGCGCCACGACATGTCGGTCGATGAGCTCATCGGTCTTGTCATGGGGACCTGTCAGGCGGCCGCGCAAGGAGGCCTCGGCGACGTCGCCTGCCAGCACATGGTCGGTGTGGTCTGTGACGGGATCCGCACGGCCGCCCAACAGGCGACCTAGCGACAACTGTCGCCAACGCCGAGTGGATCCAGGCCTTGGCGGCGATGACCTGCGTGCAGTTATCGAGCTCGAGCTCGCGCTGCTCTCCCCGCAGGTGAGGCGATCCCGAGAGATGCTCGAAAGTCTCCTGGAGCCGGACTTTTTTGAAGTAGGCGCGTCCGGAAAGCTCTGGACCCGCTCGGAAATGCTGGGAGCCCTCACGGCAGAGGAACCCGACGATTACTCCATCGAGGTGAGCGAGATCGAGGCGAGCCCTGTCGGTGAAGGTCTCGTCTTGGTGAGCTACGTGTCTAGTCGTGCCGGCCGCCGGGCGCGCCGAAGCTCCCTGTGGCGTGAATCGGGTAGCTCGTGGCAGATCATTTTCCACCAGGGCACGCTGCTGTGATCAGACCGGGCACGGCTGAGGAGCGGCTTAGGTTTCTTCGACGAGCTCGGACTTCTACCGCCGGCCGACTCGGTGTCCGACTATCGCCTCTGGCAGACCAGCCAGCTCGAAAATGCCCGCCTCGTCGCGATGCTCCGCCAGAGCGGCGACCCGCTCGCTGAGATCGAGGTCATCCTGGCGCTTCCGAGGGCCGCAGCCGAACGGATTGCCAGCTACTGCTCAGGCGCCATACAGGAGTACGCGACGCGGCGCGACATGGCCTCCTAGTTCGTCAACCGAGCTGAGACAAGTGGCTCTCGAGGCTCTGGAGCCTCCACGGCTCACTCCAAGCAGTCCCGACAGCGTCCGGCGATGGCGAAATGGTGGGCGTCGATAGAAAAGCCGTAGCGGGCCTTTAGCGAGCGCGCGAGGGCGGCAAGAAGCGCGTCCGGTGACTCGGTCACACCCCCGCAGAGCTCGCAGACAAGGTGGAAGTGACCGACCGGGGACACGTCGTAGACCGCAGGGCCGTGGCCGAGGTGCGAATGGCTGACGACACCGAGCTCCTCGAGCTCGTCGAGGAAACGGTAGATCGTCGACATGTGGACCTCGACGCCATATGCCTTGACGTCTCGCGCGAGGTCCTCGGCGAGCTCGGGCGCGGTGCGATGGCCCGAGCGCTCGAACAACGCCCGTAACAGCAGCCGGCGAGTCGTGGTGACGCGCCCACCCCGGCGGCGCAGCTCGGCGAGCACCAGTTCGACGGGGTCACTACCGTCCCCAGTCCCAGCCTGCTCGACGACCACGTGCCCAGCATACGGGCTCTTTGTACCTGTTGATGACCTGTCCGAGTTCAGTCCAGCTCGCTGTTGCAATCAGGTTGCATCTAAAGCAAACTGAGTCCGGACGCGGGGCCGGCTCCGAATGCACTTATGTCGAGGAGGGGGTAGTGACGACTACGTCAACAGGCAGCGCCGCCGGCAGACTGAAGACGATCCGAGACGCCCTCACACCCAGGGAGTGGGGCAAGGTCGGCGCGATGACAGGCTTTGTGATCGGCCTCAACATCCTTGGTTGGGCCATGCTGCTCGCAGCCACGGGCCACCATTACCACCTGAGCAGGACCGATGTCTTTGGCCTCGGGACCGGAGTGCTCGCTTACACACTCGGGATGCGGCACGCCTTCGACGCGGACCACATCTCGGCTATCGACAACACGACCCGCAAGCTCATGGCAGAGAAAAAGCGCCCGCTCAGCGTCGGGTTCTTCTTCTCACTCGGCCACTCGTCAATCGTGTTCTTCCTCGCCGTGATGCTGAACTTCGGCATCCGCGCCCTCGACGACCAGGTAAAGGCGGGCGCGTCGGGCCTCCACGAGTGGACCAACGTGGTCGGGACCTCGGTGTCCGGCTTTTTCCTCTATCTCATCGCCGGCTTGAACCTCGTCATCTTGGTCTCGATCCTCCGGGTCTTTCGCGATCTGCGCAGGGGCAAGTTCGACAACGACGAGCTCGACGAGCAGCTGAACAAGCGGGGCCTAATGAACCGCCTGCTCGGCGGGTTCGCACGCCGGATCGACACGCCCTGGAAGATGTATCCGGTGGGGCTCTTGTTCGGGCTCGGCTTCGACACGGCGACCGAGGTCGCATTGCTGGTGCTGTCGGGCACGGCAGTCGCGAGCGGGCTGCCCTTCTACGCGATCTTGTCGCTCCCGGTGCTGTTCGCCGCAGGCATGTGCCTGTTCGACACATTGGACGGCTGCTTCATGAACTTCGCCTACGGCTGGGCGTTCTCAAAGCCGATCCGCAAGGTGTACTACAACATCATCATCACCGGGCTCTCGGTCGCGGTGGCCTTCGTCATCGGGACAATCGAGCTGGTCGGCCTTCTCTCGACCGAGTTCGATCTGCACGGTGCGTTTTGGGACACCATGGCGAACTTCAACATCAACCGGGCCGGGTTCATCATCGTGGGGATGTTCGTTGTCACCTGGCTGGTCGCGCTTGCGATCTGGCGCTATGGCCATATCGAGACGCGATGGGACCGCTCCGCTGACATGTCCAGGTCCGAGGCGTCGGCCTCGGTTCGACTGGAGCGAGGCCTCGAAGGGGTCGACGCCTAGGGTACCTGCCTCGCCTCAGCGAACATCCACGGCGTCGATGCCGAGCGCGGGCGTGTGCGGGATGTCGAAGAACTCGATCCTGAACCCAGAATGCGGACCTGCCGAAGTGACGCATGTGGAGACCGGAGTCCAGCGGCCCTGGGCCGGAAGTGGCCCGAAGGGCACCGAGGAGGCCTGACTCGGGGATTTGCCGAGCAGGCTAAGGGCCATCTCGCCTTCCGCCCCGGCACGGACACCCGCCGTGACGACCTGAGCATCGGCGCAAAGGCTCTCGCCGGCGCTGATCGGCAGGGAGACGACCTGGTAGATCCCGCCACCGCGCACCGAGGTGCTCGTCGCCCCGAACTCGTTGCCCTCGTACGCGCTCGTGGATAGCTTGCCGGCAGCCTCAGACTCGAACCAGGTGTTGCCCGCCTTGTGCCATCCGGCGCTGCCATGGTTGTTGAAGCCGCCGTTCTCGACAAAGGACTGATGAACATCGACGCCGTCGATGCCAAGGGTAGGCGCCCTTCGGGCGCTGTCGAACTGGATCCGAAAGCCCGTGTGCGGACCCGTCGCTGTCACACAGGTCGAGATGGCTGTCCAGCGGCTCCTGCCCGGCAGCTTCGCGAAATTCACAGAGGAGAGCTGTGGCCTTGATCGGCCAACCAGAGAGAGCGCCATGTTGCCGCGGGCGCCGGAGTGGGCGCCTGCGGTGACGACCTCGGCGTCCGCGCAGAGGGTGTCACCGGCGCGGATCGAAAGCGGCACGTCCTGGTAGATACCGCCGGAGGAAGCAGTCGTGTTCGTGACAGCAAAGCCGTTCCCGCCGTAGGGCATCGTACCGAGGCTGCCGGCGGACTCGATTCCGAGCCAGGAGTGCTTCGCAATCTGCCAGCCTGTCCCGACGTGGTGGTCGAAACCGCCGTTGAGCACGAAGGATTGATGCACGTCGACAGCGTCGATGCCGAGCTGGGGCGTGTGCGGGGCGTCGTAGAACTGGATCCGGATGTCCGAATGGGCACTCGTGGCGGTCAAACACGACGAGACCGGGGTCCATTGGTTCCTGCCCCGCAGCGGCCCGAAGTGTGCCTTTGAGGATTGGCTCTGAGATCCGCCCAGCAACCAGAGGCTCATAGTGCCGACCGCTCCCGAATCCTCACCTGCGGTGACAACTTCAGCGTCCGCGCAGAAACTGTCACCTGAACTGACAGGAAACGGGATGTCTTGATAGATACCGGCTCCGGGCGCAGAGCTACGGGTAACGGCGAAGCCGTAGCCCTCATAGGGCGCAGTGGCCTGCTTGGTTGTGATCGCACGGGCCATCTCGATGCCGACATGCGAATGACTTGTCTTGTGCCAAGCACCAAGGCCGCGGTGGTTGAATCCGCCGTCCAGGACGAGGTCCGCGGCCGGGAGGCGAGAAGCGGCATCATCTGCGGTCATGACAGCCGGTGTCGCAGCCTGCAGCCAACCAGTGATGGCCATGCCGTAGTCGGGCTCGACGTAGTTCTTGAAAACCGCGAGGGTGTTCGTGCCGTTGCCACCGTTCATGTTCTGCTCAAGGATCGTGATGGTCCCGTACCCGTGGGACAGGTTCACACCAGTGACGACCGCGGTGTGACCGTCGGCCCACTCAGAACCCATACTGAGCACGTCCCCGGGCCGCGGCACACTCGTACCATCGTTCGCGACCTTGTAGAGATCACCGCCATCGGCACGCGAGTAGTTCCACACGACGCCGGAGCCGTCGGCAGGATAAGGCCTCACGCCGTACTCGAGATAGAGCCACCGCATTGACAGCTCCACGCACTCCCACTCGAGCTCGCCCCAGGCGCCGGGGAAGAACTCGACAGAAGCGTCGTAGCCACCTCGGTTCGGACCCGGCCCGCAGGCGGCGAGGCCGTCCCAGCTCGACAGCTCAAAGGATCCCGGATAGTGGCCGTCATCGCAAGGTCCGCTCCACCAGGGTGGATACCGCACTGGCGGCGGGTCCGTACTGGAGCTCACAGGAACGAGAACACGTTGTGACACAAGTGAGAAACGAACTGTTTTGTTCAGGCTGGTGCCAGCAACTTGTGTGCGTGTCGCGGCATCGACAGCGTCGATGACACTTCGGGCAGAAGCCAGCTTTGCGAAACTCCTTAGGGAACTCGATCCGAACGGCGCCGCGAACGCGCTGACGAGCAGAACCCCGGTTGCAAGCCATTCCAACTTCCACGTTCTTGTCTGATGGCGCACGAAGGTCCCCGATCGTGTCAGCCCGACGCCGGGATTAGTTGCCGCACAGTATTGCGCGCAAGTTGCCCCGTTTGCCAAATGAACATCCCCCCGCGGGCGGTCGTGTACCCGTAGGCTTGGCCCGCGATGGGCTCTGACCAGGATGTTCGCGGGAGCGACGAGCTCTATCGTCAGGTCCGCTTCGAGCCGCCGGTCGAATCGACCGAAGTCCTTCTCGTAAGACATGGCGAATCCGCGGCCGCCGACCCGGCCCACCCTTTTCCCCTCGTCGACGGGAGGGGCAATCCGCCACTTTCGGTGCTCGGCCGGCAACAAGCCGTGCTCATAGCCCAGCGCTTGGCAGTGACGCGCGTTGACGCCATCTATGTCACAAGCCTGCGCAGGACCGCGGAGACAGCGGCGCCGCTTGCCGCACGTCTAGGCCTTGTACCTCAGGTCGAGCCTGAGCTGGCGGAGGTCAACCTCGGGGAGTGGGACGGAGGCATATATCGCCAGAAGGTCGCTCAGAGCGACCCCCTCGTCGCTCAGATGGCCGAACAGGAACGCTGGGACGTCATACCCGGCGCCGAGTCCAACGAGTCCATCGCGGCCCGCTGCGGACCGGCGATAGAACGCATCGCTTCCTCCCATCGAGGCGGGCGCGTCGTGTGCTTCGCTCACGGCGGGACGATCGGGGCGGTGCTGGCGATGGCGACCGGATCGCGGCCGTTTGCCTTCACCGGGTCCGATAACGGGGCGATCTCCTCGATTGTCGTTGCAGGGCCTCACTGGTTCCTCCGAGGCTTCAATGACAGGTCACACCTGGAGTGACACAACCTGCGCCTACCCTCCACGACATGACCTGGGACAAAGGTCCGTTGCTCGGGTTCGATCTCGAGACGACCGGCGTCGACCCCAGCAGCGACGTGCCGGTCCAGGTCGCGCTCGTGCGTTGGGAGACGCTACGCAGGAGCTACCGTGAGGTGTTCATCGTGGATCCGGAACGTGATATCCCTCCCGCGGCGCAGGCGATCCATGGGATCTCAACCCGGCGGGCGCGCCAGGAGGGGTGCCCGCTCGCAGAGGCGGCGGCGATCGTGCACGCGGCGCTCGCGAGGGCTCAGGCCGACCATTTGCCTGTCGTAGTGATGAACGCGAGCTTCGACATAACGATCGCGGCAGCGCTGTTTAGGAGCTTTAGGTTGCGGCCAATCCTCTGGGAAGCGCTCGTAGACCCGCTCGTCATCGACCGCCAGGTAGACCCCTACCGGTCGGGCAAGCGCCGCCTGGACATCCTGTGCCGCCTCTATGGTGTCGAGCTGTCTTCCCCCCACGACGCCGGCAGCGATGCTGACGCCACGGTGGCGATCGCCCGTGCCATCGCAGGCCGGTATCCCGAGATCGCAGCTTGCGAGATCACCGACCTGACGCGTTCTCAGGCAGGCTGGCACCGGAGCTGGGCCCTCGAGTACGACGCGTGGTGCCGTGAGAACGGCAAGGCCGGCCTCACGCCAGAAGAGTTCTCCTGGCCCTTGCGCGAAGTTCTCAACCCTCACCTTGCGGCCTGAGCGAGCTCGGCATGTAGCCGGGTCATGCTTGTAACAGCCTGACCGTCGTCGTTTCCGCTTTGAGCCACCGTCTCGAACGCGTACTCGCCGGCGTCGCCGACGTCATGGTTCTCAACGGTCTCTTGAAAAGCCTCGCCGGTTTCGCAGTCGGGCTATCCCTGTGATCTTTGAGGCTCAAACTCTTGCCAGCTCCCCAAACTTTGCGTAGTTGGCGATGAAGGCAAGGTGCGCGGAACCAGTCGGTCCGTTGCGGTGCTTGGCGATGATGATCTCAGCTGTGCCCCTGTCGGCCGATTCGGGGTTGTAGACCTCGTCCCGGTAGATGAACATTACGACGTCGGCATCCTGTTCGATGGCACCGCTCTCTCTGAGGTCGGCGAGCATCGGCCGTTTGTCCGCACGTGCCTCCAGGTTGCGCGACAGCTGGCTAAGAGCCACGACCGGGAGCTGCAGCTCGCGGGCGAGGATCTTCAAGCCGCGGGAGATCTCGGAGATCTCTACTTGGCGGTTCTCGGCAGAAGAGCGGCCTGTCATCAGTTGCAAGTAGTCGATCACGACAAGGCCGATGCCGTCGGAGGACCGCATACGGCGTGCTTTTGCCCGTATGTCCATGATGGTCACGTTCGGATTGTCGTCGATGAAAAGAGGGGCTGTGTCGATGCGGCCGATGGCGCTAGAGATACGCGGCCAGTCGCTGTCGAGCAGACGGCCGTTGCGAAGCTTTGTGACATCAAGACGCGCCTCTGCCGCAAGCACGCGCTGGGCGATCTCGAGGTGGCTCATCTCAAGGGAGAAGAACAACACTGGCACTCCGTGGTTCGAGGCGGCATGCGCCGCCAGACCGAGAGCGAAGGCCGTCTTTCCCATCGAAGGCCGGGCGCCGACTACAACGAGGTTGGAAGGCTGTAGGCCCGACAAGAGATGATCGAGCTCCCCATAACCGGTGGGCACGCCGGTGATCGTCTCGCCCCTACCGTAGAGATGGTCGAGACGCTCAAGGCTTTCGGTCAAAAGGTCCTTCAGCGACCGTACAGAGTCGGACGTGCGTCGCTGGGCGACATCGAAGACAAGGGCCTCGGCCTGGTCGAGGGCTCCCGCGATGTCGCTCGGGACCTCGTAGCCGATCTCCGCGATCTCGTGCGCAACCCCGATCAGGCGCCGGAGGAGCGCGTGCTCTTTGACGATACGGGCATACCTGCCCGCGCTCGAGATCGCCGGTGTGTTCGCCTGCAGAGCAATGAGCGCCGCTGCGCCGCCGGACGCGTCGAGGACGCCGACGCGGCGCAGCTCCTCGGGAACCGTCACGAAGTCCGCGGGCTCGCCCCTGGCATAAAGGGAAGTGATCGCGGAGAAGATGTGGGCGTGGGACGGCTTGTAGAAGTCCTCTGCCCCGACTTCCTCGACGACGACTGCTATCGCGTCACGCGAGAGAAGCATTGCCCCGAGCACGGACTCCTCGGCGTCGAAGTTGTGCGGTGGCACCCGCGTAACGCCCGCACCACTTGCCACCGAGGACGGGCCTGGGCCGCGCCGGCGCCGGGACGCGTCGGGAACGGGCTGCAACACGGTCATCTCCACAAGGATGACCCCATCGCCCTGGGGGGCGCTAGAGCCGGATCTTGTGGATTACCCGCACAAAATCTGGAAAATCCTGTGCACGGAGCGTGGACAAGCTTGCGTGGCCGGCTTCGGGCTAGCGCACAGGTCTCTAAGGCGCCGCAGCCGAAAGCAAAGGCTTGGTGGACGATCACAACTTCAGGCTGGCACCCGGATGTATCACCGGCGGAACGAGCCGTCAGCTGGAGCTCACGACCTCCAAGGTGAGCCGGAACTCGACCTCTGGGTGTAGGCGCACCCCTACCTCATGAGAACCAAGAGTCTTGATGGGCTCTTCGATGACGAGGCGGCGGCGGTCGAGCTCGACGCCGGCCTGACGGTTCACGGCCTCGACGATGTCAGAGGCAGTGACGGAACCGAACAGCCTGCCCTCGGTACCCGAGCGCGACTCGATGCGGAACACGATCGGGACGAGCTTGCGGGCAATCGTCTCGGCACCTTCACGGTTACGCGCATCTTTAAGGTCGCGAGAACGGCGCATGGCGGCGGCCTGGTCCTCGATCCCCACATTGGCGAGGATCGCACGGCCCTGCGGCACGAGGTAGTTCCTGGCGAATCCGTCGGAAACCTCGGTGATGTCGCCCCGCTTTCCCACACCGGGCACGTCGGTGCGCAACACGACCTTCACTTCTCGTCCGCCTCGTCATCAGCACCGGCAGGAACCAGCGCCTCGGTCTCGACCTCATCGAGATCGGACTCATCGACCAAGTCCTCGAGCACAGTGTCAGCCAACAAGACCTCCAACTCGGGCTCTTCCGCCGCGTCGGAGCGCGAAGGTCCGCGCCCTGGCCCGGCGCCGCGCCCCGGTCCCCGTCCGCTCGGCCGCTCACTCGTAGTCCGCTGCGTGAAGGGCAAAAGGGCGAGCTCGCGGGCGGTCTTGATTGCAAGAGCGACCTCGCGCTGGTGCTGAGCACAGTTGCCCGAGACGCGCCGAGCCCGGATCTTGCCGCGATCGGACATGAACTTGCGCAACAGGTTCACGTCTTTGTAGTCGACCCAGGTGGCGTGCTCCTTGCAGAAGATGCAGATCTTCTTCTTCGTCCGCCGACCGGTCTCTTTCGGGGCACGGCGAGTGCCGCGGTCCCGATCGTTGTTGCGTGCCATCTAGAAAGGCTCCTCGTCGTAGGTCCCGAACGCTTCGCCGCTTGCTTGTGCCGCAGCAGGCGGAGCACTCGAGTGCGGTGCAGCCCCGCGGCCGGGGCCGCCACCGGATCCGGCATCAGGTCCGCGTCGCTCGTTCTTCACAACCTGCGCGGTCGCCCAGCGGAGACTAGGTCCGAGCTCGTCAGCCACCACTTCGACCTTGGACCGCTTGTCGCCTTCGGCCGTCTCCCAGCTGCGCTGTTCGAGACGGCCCGTAACGATCACGCGCGCCCCGCGAGTCAAGGTCTCGCTCACGTTTTCAGCCATCTCGCGCCAGCAAACGACATCGAAGAAGGAAGTTGCTTCCTCCCATTCCTGGGTCTGGCGGTTCTGCCAGCGACGGTTTACGGCCAGCCCGAAGCTCGCCGTGGCCTGCCCGTTCGGGGTAAAGCGCAACTCGGGGTCACGCGTGACGTTGCCCACGAGGGTGACGGAGTTCCCGTTAGACATTCATTCTCTCCAGTTCGCTCAGCTCGCCGCTTTGGCCCTGGCGGCCTTGCGAGCAGCCGTCTGGCGCCGCTTCGCTTCGGCGCGAAGAGCCCGTCCACTCTGCTTGTCCGGCTGTCGGATCACCTTGTGGCGAAGCACGATGTCATCAAGAGTCAGCATCCGGTCGAGGTCGCCCACAAGGGTCGGCTCGGCCGTGAACTCGATAAGGACGTAGTAGCCCTCGCTGCGGTGCTTGAGCTCGTACGCGAAACTTCTGCGGCCCCACCGCTCGGCGCGACCAGGATTGCCTCCACGGTCGCGAACCAACGATGTGATGCGATCAATGCTCGCGTTGATGTCGCTGTCTTCGACGCCGACATCGAAAATAACCATGACTTCGTAGGGCCGCACTGCGGCCTCACCTCCTCCGGACCCGGCGCCCTAGGCGTCCGGGGCCCCGACTTTGACGGGGCAGGGGTACAAGGGACACTGTCATGGTAGCCGAGGCCAGTCCTTCCTGGCGCGGGCACTCCGCACGCGAGGAGTCTGCCGGACGGTTGTGTCAGTCCGCCGGGAGTCCAAGCTCCTCGCGAAGAGTCGCCGAGGCATGGTAGGACTCCTCGGCGGCGGGGTACTGCCCGGACCTCACGTCCGAGGCCCAGTCGCCCACTGCCCTCGTCGCGACCTCGGCCAGATCTGCATAGCGGCGCACGAAGCGTGCGGGCTCGCCCTCGCTCAAGCCTAGAAGGTCGTGCAGCACGATCACTTGCCCGTCACAGGCGGGACCGGCCCCGATTCCGATGGTTGGAATGTCCAGGTCCATGGTGATGCGCTCCGCCAGGGTGTCGGGCACGCCCTCGAGCACGACTGCGAAGCAGCCCGAGATGGCCAGCGCATCGGCGTCCTTGCGAAGCTCATCAGCCGCAGCCACCTCGCGGCCTTGCACCTTGTAGCCACCCATGGCGTGCACCGATTGCGGAGTCAGCCCGAGGTGGCCCATCACGGGCACCTCCGCCTCGATGATCGCCTTTATCGCGGCCACCCGCCGACGACCACCCTCGAGCTTGACGGCCTGGGCACCGGCGCGAACCAACGCGGCGGCATTGCGCACCGTGTCACAGGGCTCCAGGTGGTAGCTGAGCCATGGCATGTCGCCCACCAACAGCGCCCGCGGTCGCGCCCGAGCTACGGCAGCGACATGGTGGGCAAGGTCATCGATGCTGACATGCAAGGTGTCCTCTTGGCCGAGGACGACCTCGGCGAGGGTGTCCCCGACGAGGATTACATCAACTCCAGCAGCATCCACGACGCGGGCAAAAGGAGCGTCGTAGGCGGTGATCATGACGATCGGGTCGCAGCCCCGGCTGCGTTTTAGTGCGCGGACCTCCGGCACAGTCACCGAGCCTGTCATCTTCGGACCTCCTCCCGTCCGGCGCACTCGGCTGCCGGCGGTCAATCAGCGGTCATGGCCTCCCGGAGCAAAAACGCTCAGGAGATGGTTCCAAGAACATCCTGTGCAAACTTCTACCAGGTAGCAAGCCAAATCGGCACTTTTGCGTGCGGCCTTGGACAGTCCGCCGAGATCGGTCAGCGGCAAACCACCGGGGGGAAGGCCGGGGCCGAACGCGAACATGACATGCACTAGTTGCTCGTGCTCGCAGATGGGGCACTCGGTATCGGTCTCCTTGCCGAGGTTCTTCGCCACCCGCAACAACTCCGGCTGAGCATCGCAGACCTCGAGCCTGCCGAGGCGGCCGCGGCGGTACTCCTTAACTATCGACTCGCGCATGAGTCGGTACTCGATCCGGCCCGGACGCGGATGCCCACCGACACCCCATCTCGACTGCGGACCGCTTCGGGCGCTCGACATCAAAGCCAGGCTACCGTGCCCGCCACCCCGGCCCCGACCGAGGGGTGGGCAGGGTCGCCAAGCGGTTCCGCCACATCAGCCAGAACACCAATGTCGTAGGGGCCAACAGCACGACTTCGACAGCGAGCGGTCCGGATCCGAAGAAGGGAACGAGGAGGAGGGCAGTGTCCCAGTACGTGCACGGCAATGAACGGAGCCAGGCGCCGGTAGCGCCGGTACATGAGTACGCTCGCCAGTGCCCAGGCGGCGATGGGCAGGACTCCCCAGCCGTAGTAGAGGTGGTACGAGACGCGCACGAGCACGGCTAGGGCGACTACGACGGCAGGCCTGAGGCCATGCTGCTCGAGCCGGCGCACGAGGAAGCCGAGAACCACGATCTCCTCCGCAACCCCGGCCGTGAGGGCGTTGGCAATCCCAACGATCGAGAAGTAACCAGGCAGGTGCTGGCTCGCCGGGACGATGGAATGGACGTGCGCGGCATGGAGCAGGATCGATGTGCCGAACTCGGGAACGAGGAAACAGAACAGAAAGACCGGGAGCACAAGCGCGAGATCCTGCCTCGGATCGGAGCGGTCTAGGCCGATAGACCGGGTTCCTCCCTCTTGCGTGCCCGAAAGCAGGTACCACGCGAGCGCGGCAGCGGCCAGGGGCTCGAGCGCAAGCAGTAGGTCGAACAGGAACGAAAGGCCGACATGCGAGCTGATCGGAAGCGGGAACCGGCCGGTCGCACCCTCGTGAACCTCCGCCTGGGCGAGTGCCGCGAAAGCGTTGACAACGTAGGGGAACGGGAAGATCCCAGCACAATGATCAGCTCGACAGTTAGCCGCCGCCGTCTGGCCGGCTCTACAGGGCTCGCCGGCCGGGCTAGCGGCCTTGGCGAGAGTGGCCCATGCGGCGGCCCGGCAGTGAACGGAGTCCAGTTCTGACCGTCCCACCAGCGCAGCTCCGCAATAGCCCAGGGGTCGCGGTACCACGCTGGCGTCGGCATGCCTTGGACGCCTGGCGTGCCCGTCTCACCCGGCCCTGGGGCATCGACCACGCTCGCGGAGCGTAGCGGGACGGCCCCGCAACCCGGAAAGTAGGATGAAAGTAACGCGCGACATATCGCTTCGATATGTTGCGTTGATATACTCGCGGACACGATGCTCGAACTGGCGATCCTTGGGCTCTTGAAAGAGCACCCAATGCACGGCTACGACCTGCGCAAACGGCTGCGCGGGGACTTCGGCCTGCTCTCGAGCCTCTCGTTCGGGTCCCTCTATCCGGCTCTGGCACGCCTCGAAGCCACGGGGGCCGTCCACGAGGTCTCCGCCCTCGGTGGCACCCGCGAAGCTCCCTCACCGGGTGCGTTCACGTCCGCGGGTTCGATCGCCGGCGAGAGAGCCGCTTTCAGGGCGCGCCTGGCGTCTCGTCGCGCGGCCGCGACCCGCTCGAGTGCGGGCACGCGAGGCCGGCGCGTCTACGAGCTCACTGCACGCGGAGAAGAGCTCTTCCAACAGCTGCTCGAGAACGAGGAGCCAAAGCCCGAAGGTGGGCGTGGCTTCGCCCTGCGTTGGGCCTTCGCGCGCTACCTGAGCCCCGAGGCGCGCCTGTCGCTCCTGCAACGCCGCCGCGCCCAGCTGCTCGACGCCCGGGAAGGCTCACGGCGCGCGGTCGAGTCCCCCTGGCGACCGCTCGACAGGTACCAGCGGTCCCTCGTCGATCATGCCAAGGAAGCGACCGAGCACGATCTGAGCTGGATCGACCGCCTCATCGCCGCCGAGGAGGCGTCCCAGCTGCCCCCGCCTGCGCCCGAGGATCTTCCCGCGCGCCCGACCCAAGCCTTAGTAACCAACTCGGAGGTCGTGAACGCAGCCGCCGTGCACGCGAGCCCGACCCTCGTCGACACATTGACTGAAAGGAGCGAGCCATGAACGCTGCGGCCCGCAAGATCAAGGTAGCCATCGCGGGAGTGGGCAACTGTGCCAGCGCCCTCGTGCAAGGGATCGAGTACTACCGCGACGCCGATCCGGGGGACCGAGTTCCCGGTTTGATGCACGTATCGCTCGGCGGCTACCACGTCGGCGACGTCGAGTTCGTAGCGGCCTTTGACGTGGACGCGGCCAAAGTAGGCCTCGATCTGTCCAAGGCGGTGTTCGCGTCCAACAACAACACGATCCGCTTCGCGGAGATCCCGGCGCTCGGAGTCACGGTTGAACGGGGCCCAACCCTCGACGGGCTGGGAAAGTACTACCGCAAGGCCATCGACGAGTCGCTCGCGCCTCCCGTCGACGTAGTCGAAGTGCTGCGCCGAACTGGGGCGGAGGTGCTGGTCGCCTACCTGCCCGTCGGCTCTGAACTCGCACAAAAGCAGTACGCGACTGCGGCCCTCGAGGCCGGGGTCGCTTTCGTAAATGCCATACCCGTGTTCATAGCGAGCGACCCCGAGTGGGCCAACCGGTTCACGGCCGCCGGCCTGCCGGTCATCGGCGACGACATCAAGAGCCAGGTCGGCGCAACGATCGTCCATCGGATCCTCACCCGCTTGATGGAGGACAGGGGCATGGTTCTTGACCGGACATACCAGCTGAACGTCGGTGGCAACATGGACTTTCAGAACATGCTCGAGCGCGAGCGGCTCGAGTCGAAGAAGATCTCGAAAACCCAGGCCGTCACCAGCCAGATCGACCGTGCCCTACCGGAGGACTCCGTCCACATTGGGCCGTCTGACTACGTGCCGTGGCTCGCGGATCGCAAATGGGCTTACATCCGCATGGAGGGCCGAAACTTTGGAGACGTGCCGCTCAATATCGAGCTCAAGCTCGAGGTATGGGACTCCCCAAACTCGGCTGGCGTCATCATCGATGCGCTGCGCTGCGCCAAGATCGGCCTCGACCGGGGCATCGGAGGGCCACTGATCGGCCCGTCCGCCTACTTCATGAAGTCGCCGCCTGTGCAATTCCACGATGACGAGGCCTACTGGATGGTCGAGGACTTCGCAGGCGCAGCTGAGGCGCCAGGCGGGCGCCGATCTCGGCCGATCAGCTAGAGCGCGACCACTCAGCCCACCACGAGTCGAGGCGCTTCAAGACCTCGGCCTCGTCAAGCAGGCCCTCGTCAAGCCGAATCTGCAACAGGTACTCGAGCGCGGCACCCACGTCGCGTCCAGCGGAGATGCCAAGGTGCTTCATGACGGCATGACCGTCGAGCTGTGGGCGGATCGCGCTCAGCTCCTCCCGCTCGCGCAACTCTTCAAGGCGGCGTTCGAGATCATCCATCCGCAGCGAGAGCTCGCGAGCCTTTGTCTGGTTGCGCGTCGTGCAGTCGCAGCGCGTCAGCTCGTTCAGCCGGCTGAGTAGCCGCCCCGCGTCGTGGGCGTAGCGGCGCACCGCCGAGTCGGTCCAACCCATCTTGTAGGTGTGGAACCGGAGATGGAGCGCCACGAGCTGGGAGACGTCGTCGATCAGCTCGGTGGGATAACGCAGCTCGGTCATGCGCGTTCGCGCCATCTTTGCCCCGACAACGTCGTGGTGGTGGAAGTGGACCCCACCGGGGCCGATTGAGCGCGTAAGGGGCTTGCCGACGTCGTGGAACAGCGCCGCCAGCCGTAAGGTCCTGTCCGGGCTGGCCTTCTCGATCACCGCGATGGTATGGGCGAGGACGTCCTTGTGGCGTTGGATGGGGTCTTGTTCCAAGGCAAGCGCGGGAAGCTCGGGAAGGAACTCGCCCGCCAATCCGGTGTCGACCAGGAACCACAATCCCTGGGTCGGCACAGGCAGGACCAACAACTTGTCCAATTCGTCGCGGATCCGCTCTTTGGAGACGATCTCGAGACGGGACCGCATCGACTTGACCGCGGTCACGAGCTCGCGGTCGGGCTCGAGGTCGTAGCCGGCGATGAACCTGGCCGCGCGAAGCATCCGCAAGGGGTCGTCCGAGAACGAGACCTCGGGATCGAGCGGCGTGCGCAGGCGTCGGTCGCGCAGATCCGCTATTCCGTCGAACGGGTCGACCAGCACCAGCTCGGGAAGACTGAGAGCCATGGCGTTCACGGTGAAGTCACGCCGGGAGAGATCCGTCTCGATGTCGTCGCCGAAACGCACCTCGGGCTTGCGCGACTCAGGCGCGTAGGCCTCGGCCCTGTGTGTAGTGATCTCGAAACGGCGCCCGGCGTGCAGCAGCCCGATCGTCCCGAACCTCTTGCCCTGTGTCCAAAAAGCCTCGGCAAGATCCGCGACGAGCACTTCTATCTCGTCAGGAGTCGCGTCCGTGGTGAGATCGATGTCGACCTCGGGGCCCGGTTTGCCGCCTCCGGGTCGTCCGGCAATCAGGTCGCGCACTGGGCCTCCGACGAGGTAGACCCGTTTGTCGGCGGCTTGGAAGCGCGCGGCTATCGGCAAGGTCGCCTCAAGCACCGGGCGCAGTCGCTCGGGGTAAGCGCCGGGAGGGGCTGGCTCGGTGCTCATCTTGCGAGCGCGGCCCGGTGATAGCGGCCGGCAGTGGCAACAACCTCGCGGGCGTTGCCGGTTATCTCGCCCTCAGAAGCGGGCTCAGGCCGGTACTCGACACCGCCCAGGGCTGCCACGCAGGCACCGACGCAGGCGGCGAGCGAATGAAGGTCGTAGCCGCCTTCGAGGAAGGCCACGAGGCGTCCCGGCGGCACAAGTCTCACCGCCTTCGAGCTCAGGTCCGCGAAATCGCCGGCGCTAAGCCCGAGGTCTGTCAGCGGATCGGCCCGGTGCGCGTCGAAGCCAGCAGAGATGAGCAGCCAGTCGGGGGCGAACTCCTCCGCCAGGGGCACAACCAACTCGTCGAATGCAAGGCGGTAAGCGTCGCCCGGCGTCCCGGCAGCAAAGGGCAGGTTGACCGTCGCCCCACTGCCCGGGCCGATACCGGTCTCTGTCAACGAACCGGTTCCTGGATAAAAGGGGAACTGGTGCAAAGAAACATAGAGAACCTCTGAGCTGTCGTAGAAGATGTCCTGGGTCCCGTTGCCGTGGTGCGCGTCCCAGTCGATGACCATGACGCGCTCGCCCTGCAGGGCGAGCATGCCGGCAGTGACAGCGACGTTATTGAAAAGGCAAAACCCCATCGCCCTACTCCCGAGAGCGTGGTGACCGGGAGGTCGCACAGCCAAGAAGGCACTGTCGCCTTCACCATTTCGAAGGCGCTCGACGGCGTCGAGACCTGCACCCGCTGCACGTAGGGCGGCATCGAAAGATGCCGGAGCGGCAACCGTGTCGTCATCGAGGTGGCCGCCGCCGCTTAGACAGTGGTCTTCGATCCGCTCGATATAAGACGGGTCGTGCACGATCTCGAGCTCCTGGCGTGTCGCGCGACGGGGTTCGAACGGGATCGTCACCTCTGCCGCCGGCGACTCCTCGACGCCTGCGATAACCGCCGCGAGCCGCTCGGCGCGCTCTGGGTGCCAGGTTCCGGTGGCGTGCGCTGCAAATTCCTCGTGTCGTCCGAGCAGCACTGCCATTCCACGACCGTACCGCCCCAACGCTGCATGCGCGCCAGTGGTCATGTCGCCATCGCGTGGTTGAGTGCGGCGCGCTTCGAGCTGAAAGAGCACGCCGCGCACCGATAGGCTCGCTCCGTCTCACCTGTCCGATCGGAGGACAAGACCGCCGTTGCCGTCCGCCTCATGGGTCAGCGATGCCCGATCGGAGTCGACGCCGCTCGCACGCTTCTCGACGCGTGCCGCTGGTGTCCTCGCCGCGGGCTTGCTCGCGATCGGGCCTATGTTGCTGTCCGCCCCCGTCGGGGCCCAATCACCACCGCGGGGCATGATCTCCTTGACGTCCCAGGACCCGTGGGTGCAGAACTCGAACGATCCCGTGCGCCTTGGCCTCAAGGTGCGCTCGGCTGTCGCGCCGGAAGATCTTCTCGTGAGCGTCGCCCTCTACACCGAGCCTGATCAGTCGGCACTCGCGAGTCGTGACGAGTTCGATGCGACGCTCGAGGGCCAGCTGGTCGGACTGGACCAGCTTAAGCTCGCCAAATTCTCCCTCAACTCGGTCATGGGAAACCACGGTCTGATCAAGATCTACGTGGGAGGGTCCGAGCTTCCTGGGCGGGTGCCGAAGATCGACTCCGCGACTCAAGCAGTCTTCGAGCTTCCCTGCCCTGCGCTCTACGGCGGCTGCGGCGGTGTCTACCCGCTCGAGGTCTCTCTGGACGACGTCCAGACCGGCCAACCAATCGACTCCTTTACGACATATCTGACAGTCGTCCCGTCGCCGGTGACGGCCCAAAAGCGACTCCGGTTCTCCTTTGTCGTGCCGATCGGGGCGTCGGTGGCACTTACAACCTCCGGGATGCCGGTTCTGGACAAGGCGACCCTTTCGGAGATCGATACGATCGCAGGCGCGGAGGCAAGCCGGGCAAAGGTGCCCTTGAGTATCGACCTCTACGGCCAGCAGCTGTTGGCCCTGGCCCGGGCCCCAAAGCACACCAAGCTCTTGGATACGGTCGCCTACGCCGGCCTCGACACCCTCGTCACGGCCCCTTTCAGCTCAGTCGATCCAACACGACTGGTCCGCTCCGGACTCGAGGGTGATCTGACGAGCCAGATCGAGCGCGGCGCCGCGGTGTTCTCCAACGTTCTTCACAGGTCTCGGCCTCCGGAGCTGTACATCGCCACCTCACTGCTGGGAACACGGGCTCTGGCCGCTCTGGCCGCCGACGGCATCAAGTACGTGGTCGTGCCCAAGGACAACCTTGAATCGATCAGCGGCGGCCAACCGGCATCGGCGCAATGGCCTTACACGCTCTCGGCACCGTTCCACATCGCTGGCTCGTCGGTGGAGGGATTGCAGTCCGACCCGGATCTCGGAGCACATCTCAGTGGAACTGAGAGTCCGGCCCTGCGCGCCCAGCAGCTGCTGGCCGACCTGGCGGAGATCTTCTACGACTCGCCCTACTTTCCTGACCCGAGGGGAGTCGCACTCGTCGCCCCTGAGCCCTGGGCGCCCCAGGCCAAGTTCCTGGACGCGTTGCTGCGTGGCCTCAGCTCCAGCCCCATCATCACGACCGTGCCCGTCAGCGAGATCTTCTCCATCGTTCCTGTCGGGACGTGCCAACTCCCATCGGCTCAGAGTTCAGGCTGTTCACCGGAGGTCCGCTCTCTTATCAGCCCACAGCTCAGCGGCGATGGGACAGTGACGTCATCCCAGCTCCAAAGCGCACGTACGCATCTCGGGGAGTTGTCCTCGGTCATCCCGACCGCGCCGACGACCATCGCCGGCCTCAGCGACGGAATCTTGTTGGCGGAAACGACCGGACTTAGCCAAACAGCTCGCCAGGAGTACCTGTCCGCCCCTCTTGCGATGATGCTCCGCCTCGGCGCACAGCTTGGTCTACCAACAGGGCGCACCGTCACGGTCACGTCGTCCTCGGCCAGGTTTCCAATCGCCATCACCTCGAGCTCGCGTACCGCTGTTCACGCCGTCCTCGTGATCTCAGGCCAGGACCTCTCCTCGGCGACCAATATGCGCGTTGTCCTCAAGCGCGGGACGACGAGCTTCATCGTCCGCGTGCACACGCGCACCTCGGGTGACTCCAACTTGCAGCTGCAGCTCTTCTCGCCAAGCGGCCACGTGCAGCTGGCCCGGGCCGAGCTGACGATCAGGTCCACCGCGATCTCGGGTGTCGCGATCGCACTTACGGCCGGCGCCGCGGCCTTTCTCTTGTTTTGGTGGTTCCGGTCCATTTCCCGCCGCCACCGTCGACGCGCCAGACATAGGCCGGGGCAAGCGCAGCAACAGACCTCAGAAACGGTTCAGGAACCAGCCTCGTGAGGCGCCGGCGGCACCGCTCCCACGGGTTTGGTGACAATCGGACCATCTACAAAGGGCGCCTACCCCGCACCCTGCCGGGGATCCCCGCTCCGGTCGGGCTCACTGGTCGGACTCCTGGTGGGACCGGCCCTTTGCAGTCCGGAGCTACGACTCGTCCTCGGGCGCGGCGCGGGCTCGGCACAGCGACGGCTTATGTGGCGGCCGGCACGCTCCTTTCTCGTGTCACAGGCCTGTTGCGAATCCTCGTCGCGATATACGCGCTCGGTTACTCCGGTCTGTCCGACTCGTTCAACCTGGCCAACAACACGCCGAACATCGTTCACGACCTGGTGCTCGGTGGGATCCTCACGGCCACTTTCGTGCCGGTGTTCGTCTCCCGGCTCGCGACAAGATCCGAGAAGGAGGCCGTCGAGTCGATCTCGGCCGTATTGACGCTGGCAGCTTGCGTTCTCGTCGGTGCGACAGTCGTGTTCTTCTTGGCCGCGCCGTTCATCATCGACCTGTACACCGTCGGCAGCCACGGCCCGGCCATCGCCAATGAGCGACAGGTCGCGACGAGCCTGTTGCGCCTGTTCTCACCGCAACTGCTCGCCTACGGTGCGATCAGCCTCATGACAGCGGTTCTGAACACCGCGCGCCGCTTCTCCGCACCGGCCTTTACACCGATCCTCAACAACATCGTCGCCATTGGCATCCTGTTCGCGTTCGTGACAGTGGGCCACACCCACAGCGTCAGCCAGGTCGGCCATGACCATCGCCTCTTGTTGCTGCTCGGCGTCGGGACGACTCTCGGCGTCGTCCTCCAAGCCGTGGCTCTTGTCCCGAGCCTGTTGTCGTGCGGGCTACAGATACGCCCACGATGGCGGCCCGGAGATCCTGCAGTGCGCGAGATCGTCAACCTCTCCGGTTGGACCTTCGGCTTCGTAATCGCAAATCAACTGGCCGTATTCGTTGTGTCGGCGATCGCCATTAGCGTCGGACGGGCGACGCTGACGGCCTACACGTACGCCTCGACGTTCTTCCAGCTTCCTTTTGGCATAGTCGCTGTCTCGGTGATGACCACCATCGCGCCCGTGCTCGCCTCGCGCTTTACCCGTGGGGACACGGCGGGGTTCGCCGAGCAATTCGGCCTCGGTCTTCGTCGCATGCTTGCGGGCGTTATCCCGGCCGTCGTCGGGTACCTGCTGTTGGCCCGGCCCGCTATCTCGCTCATCTCGCTCGGAGCCGGTCACAGCAGCGGTGGTGCGCATCTAACCGCGACGATGCTCGAGCTCCTCGCCCTGGGCTTGCCGGGGTTCTGCGTCTACCTGTTCGCGATACTCGCTTTCCAGTCGATGCGAGACACACGCACACCGTTCTTTCTGTACCTGTTGGAGAACGGGCTGAACATCATCCTCGCTTTCGCTCTTCGCAGCCTGCTCGGGGGCAAGGGGCTTGCCCTTTCTCTGGCGATCGCATATACGGTCTCAGCCGTCGCGGCCCTGCTCGTGCTGAGAGCACGAGTCGGCGGCCTAGGCGGCCTTCTCGTGGGTCGCTACGTGCTCCGCACGATCATCTGCTCACTCATCATGGCCTTCGTGGTCGCCCTGGTCCTCGCCGGTGTCGGATCCAACCAGGGAGTGGGACTGCTGGAACGTGTTATCGCCGCTGTGGTGGCCGGCCTTGTCGCCTACGCTGTGGCCGCTGGACTCGCCGGGAGCGTTGTCGGCTGGCAGACTTCGAAGCAACGGCGAGTGAACGCCAGGGAGGGTGCTCATGGCCGGAATAAGAGTCGTAACCGATAGCGCGGCTGATCTTCCGACGAGTCTCGCCGGCGAGCACGACATCCGGATAGTTCCCTTAGACGTCCGGTTGGGACAGTGGGGTCCGGAGGAGATGAGGACGATTGACCCTGCAGAGTTTTGGCGCCGTTGCGCCATGACTAGCGCGCTGCCCGAGACGTCGGCGCCCTCCCCGGGCGCCTTTGCGGCAAGCTACTCGCAGGCCGCCGACGACGGATGTGAAGGGGTCGTATGCCTCACGCTGTCATCTGAGCTCTCCTCGACCTATCAGTCAGCCTGCGCCGGAGCCGAAGAGGTGCGCGAACGCATCGAGGTGCGCGTAGTGGACACGCGCACGGTGACCTTAGGCCAGGCGATGGTCGTGCTCGCGACAGCTAAGGTCGCCACGGCAGGCGATCTCGACGCTTGTGAGGCCGCTGCCCGAGAGGTCATCCCAAGAATTCGTGTCTTCGGCGCGCTGGACACGATGGACAACGTCCGCAAGGGCGGCCGGATCGGCGCCGCCAGGGCCCTTGTGGGCTCGCTCTTGTCGATCAAGCCGATCATCGAGATACGGGGCGAAGCGCTCGCCGAGTCCAGGCAACGGACCCGTGCTGGCTCGCTCGAGTACCTGGTCAACAAGTTGAAGGACGCCGGCCCGCTCGATGGACTTGCGATCGCTCATGCTGCAGCACCCGACCTCGAGGCGTTTCTCGAGATGCTCGAGGGCATTTACCCGCGTGAACAGATCCTGATCAACTACATCGGCCCGGTCATCGGGACTCATGCCGGGCCACGGTGCATCGGCATCTGCTATCAGCTGGCCGAAACCCCAGACCGCTAACCTAAGGATCATGTCTTCAGAGCAACCCCACCGGGACGACTGGGCGACACAGCTGACCGAGAAGGTTGGGCAGGTCGTCGAGCTCATCCGTGACCGTACCGTCCGGCCCGTGCAGAAGTTCGTCCGCGCCGCCATCTTCGGCGTCTTGGCTTTTTTCGTTGTGGTCTTCGTCCTCGTGGCCTTCGTCATCGGCGCCATCCGACTCTTGAACAACGAGGTCTTCAATCAACGAGTTTGGGCGAGCTATCTCTTGATCGGTGGAATCTTCGTGGTCTGCGGAGCGTTTATCTCCAGGATGCGACACAGCCGGAGCTGACCGGCAGTCACGAAGAGAAAGCGACTCCAATGGCATCCGGCGCGACGCGCGATGTGGTGATCCTCGGCTCCGGCCCTGCTGGTCTGACTGCTGCCATCTACGCCGCCCGGGGCGAGCTGCGACCACTAGTCCTCGAAGGTGAGCCCTCGTCCTCCAGCGACCAGCCGGGAGGGCAACTCATGTTGACAACCGAAGTCGAGAACTTCCCGGGCTTCACCCATGGAGTACTTGGCCCCGAGCTCATGGTATCGATGCGTTCCCAGGCTGAGCGCTTCGGTGCCGAGATCCTGACCGAACGGGCCTCACGCGTCCAGCTGGGCACGCCCTCGATAGGTGTCTGGATCGGTGATCCCGACGCGGCCGAGCCAACTTTGACGGCACGGACGCTCATCGTCGCTACAGGTGCCCGTTCGCTGATGCTCGGCCTAAAGAACGAGGCCCGCCTGCTCGGCTACGGCGTTTCGACCTGCGCGACCTGCGACGGTTTCTTCTTCCGCGGCAAGCAGATCGTCGTCGTCGGAGGGGGTGACTCCGCGCTTGAAGAGGCACTCTTCCTGACGAAATTCGGTGACACGGTAACTGTTGTGCACCGTCGCAAGGAACTGCGCGCATCAAAGATCATGCAGGATAGGGCCTTTACGAACGACAGGATCAGGTTCCGTTGGGACTCAACGGTTGTCGACGTGCTCGGTGACGAGCGTGTGAGCGGT
>JBEKVJ010000034.1:0-32552 GCA_049514105.1 Acidimicrobiales bacterium | reverse complement strand
CCATAGCGGCAGGGTCACACCCGTTCCCATCCCGAACACGGAAGTTAAGCCTGCCAGCGCCGATGGTACTTGGGGGGAGACTCCCTGGGAGAGTAGGTCGTCGCCGGAATTCATCTCAGACACACGCCCACCTGCACAGCAGGTGGGCGTTGTCGCGCGCGGGGACGAGTGGGCAGTAACGTGGCTGCTCGTGGCCAATCCGCGAAGTGTCCCGGGACAACGTCGCGCCCAAGCTTCGCCTGCACGAAGTGAACGGGCAAAGCCGTTAGTCCCGCGTTCTCGGCGCGGCTCACAGGCCATTCCGGCGCGAGAGTCAGAACGCGAGCGTCGCGCCCGCAAGAAGGTTGAGGACAACGAACTGCCGCTCGAGGTCCGCGACGAGCTGCGCAAGGCAATCGGACCGGATCGTTCCACCGGTCTTGAGAGACGGCTGGCAATTGCCACGAAGGCTTATGAGCGTGATCGCTACCGCGAGGCGCTCACAGAGCTGAGGGTGCTCGTGAGGCTGGCGCCCGAGGTGGCGGCGGTTCGCGAGCTGTACGGACTCACCCTCTACCGGCTTGGCCGTTGGCGCGAGGCGGTCCGGGAGCTACGTGTGTTTCACGATCTCACCGGGTCTTTTGACCAACACCCGGTGATCGCGGATTGTGAGCGCGCCCTCGGCCACGAAAAGGCTGTCCTCGCTGCTTGGGACGCGCTCAGGCAGGCAGGCGTGGATCGGGAGGTGCTCGTGGAGGGGCGCCTGGTTGTGGCCGGAATGCTCGCGGACCGCGGGGACCTCGATGGCGCGATCGCACTCTTAGGTCCAGGCGGGAAGGCCCTGCGTCATCCCGATACCTGTCACCTCCGCCAGTGGTACGCGCTCGGTGATCTATACGAAAGGGCAGGCGATCTCCCTCGGGCCCGGGAGCTCTTTGACCGCGTGGCGTCCTTCTCGCCTGAGCTCTTCGACGTCGAGAACCGTCTGGCCGGATTGCGCTGACTCGCTGCAAGCACTTTTGGGCTGACTCGCTTTCGTCCCGACGGCCCGCTCCGCTAGCGCCGAGGCAGTACGGTCAGTGGTGTGGATCGTGTCGGGCTCGTAGGCCTACCAAACTCAGGTAAGTCAGCCCTCTTCAATGCCCTGACGGGTGGCAATGCCGTCGTTGCCCCACATCCGTTTTCGACAGTCGAGACTGAGACAGGGGTTGCGCACGTTCCCGATCCCCGGGTTGACGCGCTCGCGAAGGTGAGCCAGAGCCGCAAGATCGTCTACGCCGGCTTCGAGGTCGTCGACATTGCAGCGATCGGCAAAGGTGTCGAGAAGGGCGACTCGCTCGGGGGCCGATTTCTGGCCGGTGTCCGCGAGGTGGATGCCATCTGTCTGCTATTGCGCACTTTCGAGGACGAGAACGTGCCGGGTGACACAGACGCGATGGCGGCGCTCTCGGTTCTCGAGCTCGAGCTCACTTTGGCTGACGTCGCGACACTCGAACAGCAGCTGACGAAAAAGCGCAGCCGTGTCGCGCCGCTCGACCCAGCGATCGCGACAGGCCTTAAGGCCGCCCCTGCCGCCCTCAAGGTTCTCGAGCAAGGCACTCCCTTGTATCGCTCGAGCCTCCACGCCGATGAGCGAGAGGCCTTGAGGCCCTTTTTCCTACTGACCGACAAGCCGACCATGGCCGTGATCAATATCGGAGAGGACGAGCTCGGCGGCTCTGATGGGCTCGTGTCGTCGGTCGCCAAAGAGCTGGGCGATGCCGTAGATGTGCTCGCAGTATCAGTCCAGCTTGAGGCGGAGGCGGCGAGGCTGGATCCGGCCGAGCGAGCTGAGCTGCTCGAAGGCCTCGGCCTTGGCGAGGGAGCGCTCGTACGTGTCGCTCAGGCCGCCTTCGACATCCTCGGCAAGTGGGTTTTCCTCACCACCGGGGAGGACGAGTCGCGAGCCTGGATTTTTCACAAGGGCGCTAAGGCACCAGAATGTGCCGGCGTCATCCACTCCGACTTGCAGCGTGGCTTCATCAAGGCAGATGTGATCCGCTGGGACGAGCTCCTCGAGTTCGGCTCGCTCGCTGCTGCCCGCGCCAAGGGCAAAGTCCGCCTCGAGGGCAAGGAGTACCTCGTCCAAGACGGCGACGTGCTCGAGATCCGCTTTAACGTCTGAGCGGGGTCGTGGGCGCTGGCGGGGGCACCGGCGCGTCGGCTCTGCGCGCCGAGGAGCTTTCAAAGCGATGGCGGCTAGATCTCGAGTCATGGGCGATACCGCCCGAGATCCTCGCCAGCTCGCCCGAGTCGCCCTGGGTGCTGCCTCGACAGCTCTTCACGCGCCGCGCCGAACTGCGCCTCGAGGCGCCCTCGAGCCCGTCGTTCGCGAGAGCTTGGGAGGCGCTCGAGCCGCCGGGCTCTGTGCTCGACGTCGGCACGGGCGCCGGGGCCGCCTGTCTTCCTCTCGCGCCAAGGGCAACTTCGATCACGGCTGTCGATAGCGATCAGCAGCTGCTGGATGTTCTTGGGGCGTCCGCACGGCGGCTCGGAGCCGACGTCCGAGCGATCCACGGTCGTTGGCCCGAGGTAGCACAGGAGGTCGAACCGGCCGAGATCGTGACCTGCCATCACGTCCTCTACAACGTCGCTGACATCGGACCTTTCCTGATCGAGCTCACAAATCATGCGCGCAGGCGAGTCGTGGTCGAGATGACCGCCGTCCACCCGCTCACCTTCTTGAATCCTCTCTGGGAGCGCTTTTGGGGCATCATCCGGCCGAGAGTCCCTAGGGCTGTGGACATGCTGGCTTTGCTCGAGGCGTCCGGGCTCGAGCCGTCCCATGAGGCGTGGACGCCCGAAGCTGAGCCCGAGTACGAGAGCTTCGAGGACTTCGTCGAGGTAACGAGGCGCCGCCTGTGTCTGGAAAAGAGCCGGTCTGACGAGTTGGCGTCGGCACTTCGAGAGCTTGGCCCCGAGGGAGATCACTTGGGCGAGCTCAGGTCGTCGGGCTCGGAGATATTCACTATCTGGTGGCCTGGGCACGCCTGATGAGCAGATCTGGCGGTGCCGAGCGCTTTAGGTGTTCGTGCCCGTTTGTTTGGTCGTCGGTATCAGGCAATAGGATCAACCAAGGAGAGCCCACAAGGGCGCGCACGAACCTCGACGAGCCCGAACCGTGGAGCGTTCGCCTCCGTGCCGCTCGCTTTTCGAGGCGGCCGGCCGATTTCGCCGACGAGAAGGAGATACAGCGTGGGGACCAACATCCGCGAGGTGCTCGGGGACGAGGCTGACTACCTGCTCAACCACGAGTGCAAGACGATCGAACGCGCCAGCCTCACGCTGCCCGGGCCTGACTTCATAGACCGCGTTCTGATCAACAGCGACAGGCCCGTGCCGGTCCTTCGCAACTTGCAGCAGATGTTTAACCACGGTCGCCTCGGTGGATCGGGCTACCTGTCGATCCTGCCTGTTGACCAGGGGATCGAGCATTCAGCGGCGGCGAGCTTCTCGAAGAACCCGGCCTACTTCGACCCGTTGCGCCTCGCCGAGCTCGCGCTCGCGGCGGAGTGCAGCGCTTTTGCTTCCACGCTCGGCGGGCTTGGAATAGTGTCCCGGCGCTACGCCCACAAGATCCCGCTTGTCGTAAAGCTCAACCACAACGAGCTTCTGACCTACCCCAACCGCGGTGATCAGGTGCCCTTCGCCTCGGTCCACCAGGCCGTCGACCTGGGCGCGATCGGCGTCGGAGCGACCATCTATTTCGGCTCGGAGGAGAGCACGCGCCAGATCCGCGAGGTGAGCGCGCTCTTCGCCGAGGCTCACCGCCACGGGCTGTTCACGATCCTTTGGTGCTACCTGCGCAACCCGGCCTTTAAGACCCCAGAAGCCGACTATGCCCTCGCGGCCGATCTCACCGGCCAGGGAAACCACCTCGGGGTCACGATCGAAGCCGACATCATCAAGCAGAAGCTGCCCGAGAACAACGGTGGCTACACGGCTTTGAAGTTCGGCCGCACCGACCCACTCGTCTACAGCGAGCTCACGACCGATCACCCGGTCGATCTCACGCGCTGGCAAGTGGTGAACTGCTACGCGGGACGCATCGGTCTCATCAACTCCGGCGGCGAGTCCTCCGGCGCCGGCGACTTCGCCCAAGCAGTCCGGACTGCCGTCATCAACAAGCGCGCTGGAGGCATGGGCCTGATCGCCGGTCGCAAGGCTTTCCAGCGCCCGCTCGAAGACGGGGTAGGCATCATCAAAGCGATTCAGGACGTCTATCTAGACGAATCGATCACCGTCGCTTAGTCCGTTCAGAGCTGCCCCGCCGAGCGCTGCGTGGTGCAAAACCGCATCCGCTCGCTCGCTCACTGAGGCGCGGATGCGGCCGCGTACATCGCTGTCGGGCAAAGGTCCCGCCGGTACAATGCCTTTAACCACTGGCAAGCAGGTGAGGTTTTGATCGCCAAGGTGGCGGAGTGCGGGCCGGCGAGCCGAGTGGAGGAGCCGTGACGACAAAGTCCAAGACCGAGAGCGAGCCGGGCAGGGTCGAGACGATCGACCAGGTGGTGATCCGTTTCGCCGGAGACTCCGGCGACGGCATGCAGATCGCCGGGGACCGCTTTACCGACGAGAGCGCTCTGATCGGCAATGACCTGTCGACCTTCCCCAACTATCCGGCCGAGATCCGGGCACCTGCAGGCACACTGGCGGGAGTCTCGGCATTCCAGATCCACATCTCCGACCACGAGATCCTCACGCCCGGTGACGCCCCGAACGTGCTGGTGGCGATGAACCCCGCCGCTTTGAAGGCCAATGTTGGGGACCTGCCGACGGGTGGGATCCTCGTTATCAACTCGGACGCTTTCGACGAGCGCGACCTGGCCAAGGCGGGCTATGAGACCAACCCGCTCGAGGACGGCAGCTTGTCTGCCTATCGGGTCTACGAGATCCGGATGACCTCGCTCACCATCGAGGCCTGCAAACCGACCGGGGCTAAGCCCCGTGACGCCGAGCGGAGCAAGAACTTCTTCGCTCTCGGGTTGTTGTCGTGGCTCTACCACCGTCCGATCATGGAAACCGAGGGCTGGATCGCCCGTCGCTACGGACGCTCCCCGATCGTGGTCCAGGCGAACACGCTCGCATTCCGGGCCGGCTACAACCTCGGCGAGACAGCCGAGATCTTTGAGTCCTCCTACGAGATAGCCCCGGCTGAGCACACTCCGGGCACCTACACAAACGTGACGGGCAATGTCGCGCTTGCCTGGGGGCTGCTCGCGGCGGCCCATCTCGCAAAGTTGCCGTTGTTCCTCGGGTCGTACCCGATCACCCCGGCGTCGGACATCTTGCACGAGCTGTCCAAGCACAAGAACTTCGGAGTGCGCACCTTGCAGGCTGAAGACGAGATCGCCGGGATTGGCGCCGCTCTTGGTGCCGCTTTCGGTGGCGCCCTCGGCGTGACGACCACGAGTGGTCCCGGGCTCGACTTGAAGGCTGAGACAGTGGGTCTTGCCGTGAGCCTCGAGCTTCCCTTGCTCATCGTCGACATCCAACGGGGTGGCCCTTCGACGGGACTGCCCACAAAGACGGAGCAGTCGGACCTCTTGCACGCGATGTTCGGTCGCCACGGCGAGGCTCCGGTGCCGATCGTGGCTGCGAAGACGCCGTCGCACTGCTTCGAGGCGGCGATCGAGGCGGCCCGCATCGCCCTTCGCTACCGCACGCCTGTCTATCTCCTCTCGGACGGTTACCTCGCCAATGGATCTGAGCCTTGGCGCTTGCCTGATGTGACGACGCTGCCGGACATCTCTGTCAAGTTCGCCACCGAGCCCAACGCGACCGACGCAGAGGGCGCTCCGACGTTCTGGCCCTATGTGCGCGACCCCGAGACCCTTGCCCGGCCCTGGGCCGTCCCCGGCACGCCCGGGCTAGAGCACCGCATCGGCGGGCTCGAAAAACATGAGGACACCGGAGCTGTCGCCTACGAGCCGGCCAACCATGAGGCGATGGTGCACGCCCGAGCGGCCAAGATCGCCGGCATCGCCAACGACCTGGCGCCGGCGGAGGCCGACGACCCGACGGGCGACGCGAGAGTGCTCATGTTGGGCTGGGGCTCGACCTTCGCCGCGATCACCGCCGGAGTTAAGCGGGTGCGAAAGGCGGGACGGCCCGTCGCCCAGCTCCACCTCGTCCACCTGAACCCGTTCCCACCCAATCTCGCCGAGGTGCTTCGCGCCTATGAGATCGTGATCGTGCCCGAGAACAACCTTGGGCATCTCACGCGCCTCGTGCGTTCCGACTTCCTCGTCGACGCCCAAGTGATGTCGAAGGTGCAGGGGACCCCGTTCAGAGTGGGGGAGATCGAACAAGCCATCCATGACGCCATAGACAGCCTCGCCGAGCGCGTAGAGCAGTCCGGGGCCGGTGGGAAGGTATCCGTCGGCGCGAACAAGGCAACTGCGGGGCACAACGCCAAGGAGGCCGAGCTATGACCGACGTCGCGGTTCCGATCACGACCCGCAAGGACTGGGCGAGCGACCAGGAGGTCCGCTGGTGCCCGGGCTGCGGTGACTACACGATCCTCTCGGCGGTGCAGCTGCTCTTGCCCGAGCTCGGGGTGCGGCGCGAGAACACGGTGTTCATCTCCGGCATCGGCTGTGCGGCCCGCTTCCCGTATTACATGAACACCTACGGCATGCACTCGATCCACGGGCGTGCTCCCGCGATCGCGACCGGCCTCGCCGTATCGCGCCCGGACCTCGACGTGTGGGTCGTAACCGGGGACGGGGACTCGCCCTCAATCGGTGGCAACCACCTCGTGCATGCCCTTCGGCGCAACGTCAAGCTGACGATCTTGATGTTCAACAACCAGATCTACGGCTTGACCAAGGGCCAGTACTCGCCGACCTCCGAAGTCGGCAAGATCACCAAGTCGACGCCGTTCGGTTCCCTCGACACTCCCTTTAATCCCGTGAGCCTCGCGCTCGGGGCCGAGGCGAGCTTCGTCGCGAGAACCCACGACCTCGATCGAAAGCACATGATCGAGACCTTCCGCCGGGCGCACGACCACCCAGGTGCTTCCTTTGTCGAGGTCTACCAGAACTGCAATGTCTTTAACGACGGCGCGTTCGAGGCGATCAACGCCAAGGAGAACCGCGCCGACATGCTGATCCCGCTTGAGCACGGCCAACCCATCCGCTTTGGGGCCAACGGCGAGCACGGCGTCGCCTCAGACGGCCAGGGCCGCCTGCGCATCGTGGAGGTGGCCGAGGTGGGCGAGGACGCCCTTTTGGTCCACGACGAGAAGCGGGAAGACCCCGGACTTGCCTTTGCCCTCTCGCGACTTGCGATCGGGCCGCACGAGCCCACTCCGATCGGCGTCTTTCGCGCGGTCGAGCGCCCCGACTACGGGAGCCTTGTCGACGGACAGCTGCTGCAGGCGAGCGAGCGGAACGGCCCGGGAGATCTTGCGGCGTTGCTGCGCTCGGGAGCGACCTGGAGCTACGACTGAGGATCCGAGCGCTCACTCAAGGGAGCGGAAGGCCATGCCGGTGCGTGGCTTGGGGTGGAAATACGTGCTCTTGGGAGCCATAAGGCGTCCCGTTTCGGCCACGGCTTCGATCCTGGCGACAGGAACCGGGCGAAGCAGGAAGGCGGCGTCGGCGCGCCCTGAGCGGACTGCAACTGTGGCTTCGTACCATCCGGGCTCATAGCTGAGCTCATGAGCTCCGAGATCATTGAGCACAACCATGAGCCGGCTCGAGTCGAGATCGTCCCCGGAGGCCTGCTCGAGGGCCGTGAGAGGGTAGAGGAGCTTGTAGCCCTCGCTCGTGAGCAGGCCGATCACACCGGGGCTCGAAGTTGCCGGCAAGGCAACAAGGTCCTCAGGCGCGGCCTCGATCCGGAACCACCGCTGGAGGACCTGGGCGATGCGATCGGCCGGGACGCCTTTTACGAGGCGATGAAACGCCCGGATCGAGAGCTCGTCTTCTGAGAGCTCGACGACAAAGGCGAGCACGAAGTCATAAGGCCCCGGCCGGTTCCCGTTTCTTTCGCGGCACTCGGTGGCATAGCTGCACGCGGTCTGGTAGCGGTGATGTCCGTCTGCGATGAGGATCTGGGCGCTGGCCCCGATCTCGGCGATCTCGGCGATCTCGGACTCCTCGGTGATCACCCAGAGCTCATGAGCGACGCCGGCGTCGTCTACGGCGCGCCAGTCCGGCGGCCCGGCTTGGCTCAAGGCCGCCCGGCAGGCCACGGTCAGTCCTTGAGCGAGAGATAGGCCCCAGATCGGAGAGGTGTTCAACCGCGTGCTGTGAAGCAGAGAGAGGCGATCCTGACGGTCTTTCGGCATCGTCTGCTCGTGGGGGAGAACCTCCCCTCTTGCCTCGAGATCCAGGCCGAGCGCGCAGAGCAGGCCGGTCATCTCCTGGCGCCGCCCGCGCTCGTCATGGAAGCTCAGCCGGTAGACGTAAAAGGCCCTGTTTGGGTCGCGGCGCACAACACCGCTGTCGATCCAGGCCGAAAAGGTCCGGGTCGCGTTCTCGTAGGCATCTAGGCCCCTCGACTCGTCGGGCACGGGAAGGTCGATGTGGATGGCGTTGTAGGGGCTGCGCTTGGCAAGCACGGCGCGCTCGGCCGGGCTCACGACGTCATAAGGAGGGGCGATGACGGCGTTGGGATCGACGCGGGCGGTCTCGTAACGGATTGCGGCAAAGGGGTCCAGGCGAGCCATCGCACTTGCGTAGCACACGGCGGCTAGCGCCTTCTGCGAGGATCTCTTCATGACATGGCTTCTCGACTGTGACGGCGTCGTCTGGTTGGCGGACGAGGCGATACCTGGTGCCGCGAAGGCTGTGAAGGCCTTGCGCGACGGGGGAGAGCGTGTCGTGCTTTTGACCAACAACTCGTTCCCGAGGCGGTCCGACCACCTCGCCAAGCTCGAGCGCATGGGGATGGCGAGCGATCCAGAGGACCTCTTGAGCTCCGCGATGGCGGCCGCGTTGCTGCTCGAGCCGGGAGAGCGGGCGCTCGTTCTCGGAGGGCCGGGCGTGATCGAGGAGCTGACGGCGCGCGGAGTGAGCACCGTGAGGCCGAACGAGGGCCTAAAGAGCACCCAGGTGGACGCAGTTGTGGTCGGAATGGATCCCTCCTTCGACTACTCCTCGCTGGCGACGGCGGCAACGGCTCTGCACGCCGGCGCGCGCCTCATCGGCACGAACGAGGACGCCACGTTCCCGACACCGACCGGCGTCCTGCCCGGCGCGGGTGCGCTGCTGGCGGCGGTGGCAGTTGCCGGCCAGCTCGACGCGACCATCGCCGGCAAACCGCACCCACCGACCGTCGGCCTCGTGCGCGAGCGGATCGGCGAGATCGACATGGTCGTTGGCGACCGCCCCTCGACCGACGGCCTGCTCGCGCGCAGGCTCGGGACTCGTTTCGCTCTCGTGCTCACAGGCGTGACCCGGCCCGGTCACGGCCGGCTGGATCCAGAACCCGACTGCGAGGCAACTGACCTGCTCTCACTGGTCGAGTCCGAGCGCGTCTGAGCTGCTCTCCTGGCATCTGCTAGCGATAGCAAGCGCGCTCGCGGACGCGAGCACCCGAATGCTTGCTATTGCAAGCAGAGGGGTATAATTCCTCCTATGGCCAACAAGAAACCGCTTGACAGGTATGTGGAAGCCGGCAAGGAGTTCACCGAGGCGAGCCGCAGATGTCTCGAGGGCATCGCCCGCGATCTCGCTCGGGAGGGCGAATCCGGTCGCGAACATGCCGAAGACTGGGCGGAGGAGATGGTCGAACGGGGCAGGCGGACGGCCGAGCAGCTCGGCGAGCTGGTGCGAAAAGAGATTCGGCACCAGATCAAGCAGTTCAACCTGGCGACGAACCAAGACGTGATCAAGACCGTGCAGCAGTTCGTGGAGCGCACGACCAAAGCGGCGGCCGCTCCAGTCGTCGAAGCCGCCAGCCGGACGATGAAGGCGACGAAGAAGGCTGCAAAGGCCGCTTCGACCAAGAAGGCGCCGGCGAAGAAGGCCTCCCCGGCGAAAAAGGCCGCTCCGAAGAAGGCCGCCGCCACCAAGAAGGCTGCTGCGAAGAAGGCCTCCCCGGCGAAGAAGGCCGCCCCGGCGAAGAAGGCCGCCCCGAAGAAGGCAGCGCCGACCAAGAAAGCCCAGGCCAGCGCGACCTGAGGTCCCTAGCTCACCCCTGCGGGTGGCAAATCGGCACCCGGCCCGCAAGGATGGCGCTATGGCGTCCATCCTTCTCGTGGTCCATCCTGAGCGTCCGGCGGCTTGGGAGCTGGCGAGCACCGCCAAGAAGTGGTGGGAGCGCCAGGGTCGAGAGGTGCTCGAGGTCCGCAACGCCGAGGCAGCCGCGTCCTTTCGTGCCCGTGAGGACCTCGAGTTCGCCGTGAGCCTCGGCGGTGACGGGACGATGCTTCGCACGGTCGACCTCGTGCTCGCCGCGGGAGTGCCCGTGCTTGGGGTGAACCTGGGCCGGATGGGCTATCTCACCGCCGTCGAGCCGTCCGGGATCGAGCCGGCCTTTGAGAGGATGTTCGCAGGCGACTACCTCGTCGAAGAGCGCATGGCCCTCGAGGTCGAGCTCACGGGGAGCTCTCCGGGGCGCTTCACGGCGCTCAACGACGCCATTGTCGAGCGGACCGAGCCCGGCCACACCGTGCACGTGGCGGTCGACATCTCCGGCCGGCCCTTTCTCACCTACCTTGCCGACGGGATACTCGTCTCGACGCCTACGGGCTCGACCGCCCACAACCTCTCAGCGAGAGGCCCTGTCATCTCGCCCCTTCTCCGGGCGATGGTGCTGACGCCGGTATCGCCCCACATGCTCTTTGACCGCTCCCTCGTGCTCGAACCGTCCGAGGAGGTCCGCCTCACCATCGTCGACGACAGCGACGCCGCCGCGGTCATCGACGGGGCTCGTGCCGTCATGCTCAAGCTCGGCGACAGCGTCTTGTGCAGGCCGGCAGCGAACCCGGCGCGCCTTGTGAGCTTTGGAGTGCGCGACTTCCACGCCAAGCTGCGGCACCGTTTTGGCCTGACTGACCGCTGAGAAGCTGATGCTTGTCGAGCTCAGAGTGCGCGACCTTGGAGTAATCGCGGACCTTGAGCTTGTGATCGGCCCCGGCATGACGGCGCTCACAGGCGAGACCGGCGCCGGAAAGACCCTCGTCGTCGAGGCGCTCGAACTGCTCCTCGGTGGTCGTGCCGACGCCTCCATGGTGCGCACGGGCGCCCCCGAGGCTGTCGTCGAAGGGCGCTTTGTCATTGGAGAGCGCGAGGTGGTGCTTTCGAGAGCCGTGCCCAGGACCGGGCGTTCGCGCGCCTATGTCGACGGTCGCATGGCGCCGGTGTCGTCGTTGTCCGAGATCGGTGACGAGCTCGTCGACCTGCACGGCCAGCACGTGCATCAGTCCTTGTTGCGCCAGGCGGCTCAACGCGACGCCCTCGATAGCTTCGCCGGGGTCGATCTCGAGCCCGTGTCCCGGGCGCGGCGCGAGCTTGCCTTGATCGACGCCCGCCTCGCCGAGCTCGGTGGAGATTCGCGCGAGCTGGCTCGCACGCTCGACCTGCTCAGATTCCAGCTCGGGGAGATCTCCTCGGCGGCGATCTCGTCCCCGGCCGAGGGCGAGGAGCTCGCCCGGGAGGAGTCGCTGCTTTCAGAGATCGGGGCCTTGCGCTCGGCTTTGGCCGAAGCTCACGATGCCCTGGCGGGAACCGAGGCCTCCCAGTCGAACACGGGCTTAGGAGCAAGCGACCTGGTCGGGCACGCCGTGGCGGCTTTGTTTTCCCACGAGGTGTTCGCCGATCTCGCCGAGGACTTGCGGGCGGTCCAGTCCGGGCTCGAGGACATAGTTCGCGAGCTGCGCCTTTCAGACGAGCGGCTCGAGGAGGACCCCGAGCGGCTCGAGGCGGTCCGCCGCCGGCTGCAGCTTTTCTCCGAGCTGCGGCGCAAGTACGGCCCGAGCCTCGGCGACGTCTTGGAGTTCGCCCGTGCCAAACAGGAGCAGTTGAGCGAGCTCGAGGCGGCCGATGAGACACGAGAGGGCCTCGAATCCAGTCGCAAGGAGGCAGTCGTCGCCCTCAAGGACGCCGAGCGGCGCCTCGGCGAGACACGAAGGCGTGCCGCTCCAAATCTCGCAGCCGCCATCGAGGCGCACCTTCGCGAGCTCGCCCTTGGCGGTGCCCGTCTCGAAGTGCGCATCGGAGACGACGCGGCTGGCTCTGGGGTCGAGTTCCTGCTCGGGGCGAACCCGGGTGAGCCGGCCCTGCCGCTTGCCAAAGTCGCCTCCGGGGGCGAGCTTGCCCGGGCGATGCTCGCTACGCGCCTCGTGTTATCGGCGGCACCGCCGACGCTCGTGTTCGACGAGGTCGACGCCGGAGTCGGGGGGGAGGCCGCCCTTGCTGTCGGCCGGGCGCTTTGCGCGCTGGGACGTGACCACCAGGTGCTTGTCGTGACCCACCTCGCCCAGGTCGCCGCCTTCGCGGACCAGCATGTGCTCGTGCAAAAGGCCGAGTCGAAAGGTCGCACCGTGGCGAGCGCGCGTCTTGTCAGTGGCAACGACAGGGTCGTCGAGCTCTCGCGCATGCTCTCGGGCCACCCCGACAGCGCAGCTGCCCGCCGTCATGCAAAAGAGCTGCTCGCGCTGGGCGCCAGGTCCGTCACGGCTTCGAGCCGCTCCGGTAGCCTTGAATGAACCGGGACGGGAGGAGAGCGTGACGAAGTTCGTGTTCGTTACAGGTGGCGTTATGAGTTCCCTCGGAAAGGGGCTCACCGCCTCCTCCCTCGGCCGTCTCTTGAAGTCGCGTGGCCTCAGGGTCACCATGTGCAAGCTCGACCCCTACATCAACGTCGACCCGGGCACGATGAACCCGTTCGAGCACGGGGAGGTCTTCGTCACAGAAGACGGGGGCGAGACCGACCTCGACCTCGGCCATTACGAGCGCTTCATCGACGAGAACCTGCACAAGGACTCCAATGCCACCACGGGCCAGATCTACTCCTCGGTCATCGCCAAGGAGCGTCGCGGCGACTACCTAGGAAAGACCGTGCAGGTCATCCCGCACATCACCGATGAGATCAAAGAGCGGATCCGACGCTTGGGGCGCGAGAACATCGACGTCGTCATAGTCGAAGTCGGCGGGACCGTCGGCGACATCGAGATCGTGCCGTTCTTAGAGGCCATCCGCCAGTTCCGCCGGGACATCGGGCGCGACAACGTCTGTTACCTGCACCTGACCCTCGTGCCCCATTCGTTGCCCGAAGGCGAGCAGAAGACCAAGCCGACCCAGCACTCGGTCACCGAGCTTCGTGGGCGCGGGATCCAGCCTGACGTCATTGTCTGTCGCAGCCACGAGCCGATGTCGGAGAACCTAAAGCGCAAGATCTCGCTTCTTTGCGACGTCTCGACCGACGCCGTCGTCTCGGCGATCGACATGGAGAACATCTACGAGATACCCCTCGCGCTGCATGAGGAGCGCCTCGATGACATCGTCTGTCGCATCTTGCGCCTGGACGACCCGGATCGCCAGATCGACCTGTCGAGCTGGGAGGCGCTCGTCGAACGGGTTCGGGCAGCCTCAGAGGTCGTGCGCATCGGGGTCATCGGCAAGTACGTGAACCTGCCAGATGCCTATTTGTCGGTCGTCGAGGCGCTCAGGCACGCAGGTTTCCATCACGGTGCCAAGGTCGAGATCGACTGGGTCCAGGCCGAAGAGGTCACGGGCATGCTCGCGCTTACCCGCCTCGATGCCCTAGACGGGATCGTCATCCCAGGAGGCTTCGGCGAGCGCGGGCTCGAAGGCAAGATCGCGGCTGCGGGCTATGCCCGCGAGCACCAGATACCTGCGCTTGGGTTGTGTCTCGGTCTGCACATGATGGTCGTCGAGTTCGCCCGCAACGTCGCCGGAATGGAAGGGGCCAACAGCCGCGAGCTAGATGCGACGACGCCCTACGCGGTCATTGACTTGATGGACGACCAGATCGGAGTGGAGGACAAGGGCGCCACGATGCGACTCGGGGCGTGCTGGGCCCAGCTCCTGCCAGGCTCGCAGGTCGCGGCCATCTACGGCTCCGAGATCGTCTCGGAGCGCCACAGGCACCGCTACGAGGTCAACCCGCGCTATCGCGACCGGCTCGTTCAGGCCGGCCTCAGCTGCTCGGGCGTCTCGCCAGACGATCGCCTCGTCGAGTTCATAGAGCTTCCCGGCCATCCCTACTGGATCGCGACTCAGGCCCACCCGGAGTTCAAGAGCCGGCCGGACAAGCCTCACCCGCTGTTTCGCGGGCTGGTCGGAGCCGCGCTCAACCGGGCGCACGAGCGCACGCCGCGGCTCTACGACCTCGACAATGTGCCCTCCTGAGCCGCAAGCACCACTGTCAGGGGGCGACCCGGGCGCGCCCGTTGGCGCTTTCGGGGTATTCGACCGGGGGGCGTTCCGACAAATCGGCGAGCGCGCCAGGTACTCGGGCGATCGCCTAAAGGTGGTCGTGGGAACCTTCGTCGGACCGGACGGGTTCACATTCGAGCGCGAGATCGTCCGTACCTTCGACGCGGTCTGTGTCGTGCCCCTCGAACAAGACGGCGAGCATGTCCTGGTCGTCCGCCAGTACCGGGGCCCGGTCGACCAGGCATTGTTGGAGCTGCCCGCAGGCAAGCTCGACGTCGAAGGAGAGCCTCCAGAGCTGTGTGCGGTCCGGGAGCTCGCCGAGGAGGTCGGAGCCGAGGCGGAGCGGATCGTCGAGCTCGGCCACTTTTTCATCTCGCCGGGATTCTGTGACGAACAGTCGGTCTGCTTTCTCGCCGAGGGGCTCAAGGTCGGAGAGCGCGCCGCGGACGGGATCGAAGAGGAGCATCTCGTCGTCGAGCGGATCGCCCTCAGCTCGATCGAAGAGCTCATCGCCGCGGGCGACATCATCGACGCGAAGACAATCGTCGGGCTCTTTCTGGCCCGCTCGTTTCTGAGCGCGCGGGGCCCAGTCGACAAGTCCGGCTGAGACGGGGCCTTATGCCCCAGGCGGTGCTCAGCCGCGACGCCGAGGAGTTCTTGTCCTACCTAGCTGTCGAGCGGGGCCGCGCCCCGGCGTCCATCTCGGCCTACCGGCGCGATCTCGCCGCCTATGAGCGATTCCTCTCCGAACGCGGCCTCGGCCTCGGCGAGGCTGACGTCGGCACGATCGAGGCCTATGTGGCCCTGCTCGGGGCCTCGCGTCGTGCCTCTTCGACGGCGCGGGCGCTCGCCGCGGTGCGTGGCCTGCACCGTTTTTGTGTCGACGAGCGCGCGGCTTCGCGAGACCCGACCGAAGGCGTCGCCACGCCGCGCATACCCCGTGCCATCCCGAAGGCTCTTTTGGAAGAGCAGGTCGAGCTCTTGTTGTCCGCCGTCATCGGGGAGGACCCCCGCGCGCTTAGGGACCGGGCGATCCTCGAGACCCTGTACGCGACCGGGATGCGCATCTCTGAGCTGGCTGGGCTCCGCCTCGGCGATCTCGACATGGGAAAAGCAATGGCGGTCGCCTATGGGAAGGGATCGAAGGAACGGCTCGTGCCGATCGGGCGCCAAGCCCTAAAGGCGCTCGAGGCCTGGCTCGCGCCAGGCGGTCGGGGCGCCATGGCGCCCGTGCGCTGGGCGCGCCGAGTCGATGCCGAAGCCGTGTTCATCTCCACGCGGGGCACGAGGATGTCGCGCCAGGCCGTCTGGCAGGTCGTGCGCAAAGCGGCCGTCAAGGTCAATCTCGAGGACCGGGTCTCGCCCCATGTGCTGCGACACTCGTGTGCCACCCACCTTTTGGAGCACGGAGCCGACATCCGGGTCGTACAGGAGCTGTTGGGGCACGCCACGATCACAACGACGCAGGTCTACACGCGCGTCTCGCCCGAGTTGTTGCGGCGCGAGTACGAAAAGGCGCATCCTCGCGCCCTTGTCGGGCGGCGCTGAGAAAGCCCCCCGGCTCGCCTGGCGCCGCCAGGTCAACCTTGGGGTCGTTCTAGTGCGCAGTGGGACTAGTGTTGCGCCGATGGCGAACGAAGCAGCTGCGGTCGATTACCGTGCCCTCCTCGAGGAGGAGCGCAATTCCCTCTTGCACCAGCTGCAAGAGATCGGCTTCGGTGAAGATGGAAATCTGACTTACGACGCCAATTTCGCAGACTCTTCGCAGGTGACAGCTGAGCGGGGCGAAGCCGAGGCGCTGGCGGCCCAACTGCAAGAGGCTTTGGCACAGGTCGAAAAGGCACTGCACAAGATCGATCAGGGCAGTTATGGGACCTGCGAGCGCTGTGGCAAGCCGATCTCGCCGGCGCGTCTCGAGGCTCAACCGGCGACGGCCCTCTGCATCGACTGCGCCTCGGTTCGCCGTTGACCAGCAGAGCGCACTTGCGCTCGCTCAGGACGAATCCAAGGCTGCCGACTTACACGATCTTCGCCGCCATCGCCCTCGGCGTGATCGTGCTCGCGATCCGCCACCACGTGGTCAACGAGCAGACGCTCATCTTCTTCCTGGTCTTCTTGCCCGCGGTGATCCTGCACGAGGTCAGCCACGGTGTCGTCGCGCTCTGGTGCGGTGACGACACCGCCAAGCGGGCCGGCCGTCTCACGCTCAACCCGATCCGGCACATCGACCCGTTCGGCTCCGTCATCCTGCCCGTGATCCTGGCACTTGTCGGTGCGCCTATCTTCGGCTGGGCCAAGCCTGTCCCGGTCTCGATCAACCGCTTGCGCCACCCGCGCAACCAGTCCGTCTTTGTGGCTTTGGCCGGGCCGGCGACCAACATCATCCTCGCCGCCATCGGCGGTTTCGCCCTGCACGAGCTGTTGCATGTCTGGCAGCTGCCGACTGTCGTGCTCGGTGGCTTCGCCTACTACGGGCCGGTGTCGAGCTGGGCGCTCATCGAGCAGATCCTGTTCTACTTCGGGATCGTCAACATCATCCTCGCCGCTTTCAACCTCATCCCGATTCCCCCCCTGGATGGTTCTGCGGTCATCGAGCGGGCTCTTCCCGTCTCGGCCTTGCCCACCTACTACCAGCTGCGGATGGGCTTTATCGTCGTCGTGGTCTTCATCGTCATCTTCGACCAGAACCTTCTGGGCGGGATCCTCGGCCACGTCGAGAACTGGTACTTGAACCTCGTTTTTTGACCCCGGGCTACGGCGAGAGCAGGCCCATTGCCTCGCGGGCTCGCTGCAGGGTCTGGGAGGCTATCGAGGCCGCCTTCGAGGCGCCTTTTTCCAACAGCCTCGAAACGGTCCCGGGATCGGCCGTTATCTCCAAAAAGCGGCTCCTCACCGGATCGAGGACCCCGACGAGGGTCTCGGCGAGGTCGGCCTTCAAGGGGCCGTAGCGGTCATAAGAGGCGCTGATGTCTGCGACCGAACGCCCGGAGGCGGCCGCGAAGAGCTCTATCAAGTTCGAAAGGCCCGGCTTGTGCTCGGGGTCATAACGCACCTCGCCGTCGGTATCGGTGACGGCCTTTCGGATCTTTTGGACTATCACCTCGGCGTCGTCCATGAGATCGATCGTGCCGAGGGGAGAGCTGACCGACTTGGACATCTTGCGCTCGGGGTGCTGGAGATCCATCACACGGGCAGCGATGCTAGGCACGACGCCTTGTGGGATGACAAAGGTGTCGCCGTAGCGACCGTTAAAGCGCACGGCGATGTCACGGGCGAGCTCGAGGTGCTGGCGCTGGTCGTCCCCGATCGGCACCTTGTCGGTGTCGTAGAGCAAGATGTCAGCCGCCTGCAGCACCGGGTAGGTCAACAAGCCCGCGCTCACCGACTCGTTGCCCTTGGACTTATCTTTGAACTGGGTCATCCGGCGCAGCTCGCCGTATGTCGCGGTGCACTCTAGGAGCCAGGTGAGCCCGGTGTGCTCGGGCACATGGCTTTGCGCAAAGACGATGCAGACCTCAGGGTCGAGCCCGCATGCAAAAAGCCACGCGGCTGTCTCGAGCGTCCGGGCGCGAAGCTGTGCCGGGTCCTGCACGACGGTGAGGGCGTGCAGATCGACGACGCAGAACACAGAGTCGGCCCTGTGCTGGTCGGCCACCCACTGGCGGAAGGCGCCGAAGTAATTGCCGACATGCGGCGCGCCGGACGATTGCACCCCGGAGAAGACCCGTTCCATCCCCGTCACGATACTGGGCGGCACCACAAGGCCGGGAAATCCTTGGTCATCGGGTATCCGAGCTTCCGGCGCCCTTTGCCGATAACCTCGCTCGTGTGGGATACGAGGTCCACACCGACGTCTTCGAAGGCCCCTTCGAGCTGTTGTTGCGGCTGATAACCGAGCAGCGGGTCGATCTGTACGAGGTCGTCCTTGCTGACATCGTCGACGCCTTTTTGGCCGAGGTCGAAGCCATGCAAAGACTGGACCTCGAGGTGGCGACGGAGTTCCTCGTCATCGCGGCGACGCTCGTGGAGCTCAAGTGCCGCAGGTTGCTGCCCGGGCGCGAGGAGCCGGACGAGGAGTGCCTGGCGCTGCTCGAAGAGCGCGACTACCTACTGGCGCGCCTTGTCGAGTGCACGACGTTCTCTGCCGCAGGCGGCCGCCTCGCTGTCGCTGAGCAGGCTGCCTCGAAGTCGTGGCCGCGCCTTTACGGCCTCGACGAGCGCTTCGAGGGGCTGCAGCCGAACCTGCTGGCGTTTTTGAGCCCGGAAGACATCCGTCAAGCGGCGCTGGCGGCCCTAGAAGAGCGGCCCGTGCCCCGGGTCGAGACCGACCACGTCCTTGTCGACGAGGTCACCGTGGCCGAGGTCGTAGACGCGCTGTGCGTGCTGCTCGCCAACAGCCCCCCGACCACATTCAGAGAGCTCACGTGCTCTGCGAGCACCCGTATGGAGATCGTCGTGCATTTCCTCGGGCTTTTGGAGCTTTACAAGCAGGGACTCGTCGAGCTCGACCAGTCCGTCACCTTCGGCGAGCTGCGCGTGTGCTGGACAGGTGGCCTCACCGAGGCGGATGCGCCCGAGTCAGACACGGCGCCGCGCGAGCCGGTGTCTGTTTCCTTCGGGGACCTCGACTACAGCGGATGAGCCTCGAGGACCCCTCTTTTCGCGAGAAGGACGGCCCCGGCGAGATCGCGGGCGAGGGCCGCGACGCCCGGGTCGAGGCGGCCGCCATCGAGGCCGTGCTCACCGTGGCCACCGAGCCTGTCCCGCCTGGTCTTCTCGCCGAGCTGCTCGAGCTGCCGGTCGAGCAGGTGGAGGCGATCTGCGCCGAGCTGCAGGCAAGCTATGTAGCAGACGGCCGAGGCTTTGGCATCGCAAGAGTCGCCGGCGGCTACCGCTTCCAGTCCGCTGAGGCGTTCGCGCCCTACGTGGAGCGCTTCGTTTTGGACGGCGGACCGCAAAAGCTCTCCCCGGCGGCCTTGGAGACCCTCGCTGTGGTCGCCTACAAACAGCCGATCTCGCGCTCGCAGATCTCGGCGATCCGCGGGGTCAACGTCGAGGGGGTGATGCGCATGCTCGTCGCGCGCGGCTACGTGCAGGCGGTCGGGCGTGACCAAGGCCCAGGACAGCCCATCTTGTACGGCACGACGTCGATGTTCCTAGAGCGCCTCGGGCTCGACTCGGTCGAGGACCTGCCGCCCCTCGCGGCCTTCGTGCCTCCGGCCTCGACTGTCGAGATGCTCGAGAACGTGCTGCGCTCCGAGCCGGGCGAGTGAGCGAGGGCGAGGGCGAGCGGCTCCAGAAAGTGCTAGCCCGCGTGGGCTACGGCTCGAGGCGGACCTGTGAAGAGCTCATAAGCCAAGGACGCGTGACCGTAAACGGCGAGGTGGCGGTCCTCGGGCGGCGTGTGGAGGTCGAGCGTGATCTCGTCTGCGTCGACCAAGCCCCGGTCGGTGTCCTGCCTGGGCTCGTCTACTACCTGGTCAACAAGCCGGCTGGTGTCGTGACGACAGCTGAGGACCCTCAAGGGCGCCCGAGCGTGCTCGAGCTCGTCCCAGCCGAGCCGAGGGTTTTCTCGGTCGGGCGGCTCGACTTGTTGACAGAGGGCCTGTTGGTGCTCACCAATGACGGCAATCTCGCCCAGCTCCTCGCGCACCCGAGCTACGGCGTGGAAAAGGAGTACCTCGCCGAGCTGCGGGGCACCCCGAGCCCCGCCGAGCTGAGGCGGCTTCGCGAAGGCGTCGTGCTCGACGACGGCGAGAAGACGTCCCCGGCTCGCGTGGCTGCGGTCTCGCCGGGCGTGATCCGCCTTGTGATCCACGAGGGGCGCAACCGCCAGGTGCGCCGCATGTGCGAGGCGATCGGCCATCCCGTCGTGCGGCTCGTGCGCACCAGGATCGGTCCGGTCTCGGACCGCTCCCTTCGTCCCGGGGCCTTTCGCAGCCTCGAGGCATCCGAGGTGCGCGCGCTCGCCGAGGCAGCGCTTCGCTCCCCGTCGAGCCGATAGGTAGGCTCCCCGCCCATGGCAGCTTGCTTGCGGGCTCTTCGGGGCGCGACCACCCTCGAGGAGGACACCGCCGAGCAGGTGAACGAACGCGTCCGGGCTCTCGTCTCGGTGATGCTGGAGCGAAACGGCATCGACCACGACGACCTCGTCAGCATCTTGTTCACCGCAACCGACGACATAACCTCGATGTTCCCGGCGACCGCGGCCCGCTCGCTCGGTCTCGGCGACGTCCCGCTCATCTGCGCCCGCGAGCTCGCCATCATCGGCGCTGTGCCGCGATGTGTCCGGATCCTGATGCACTTTTACACCGAGCGCACCCGCGATTCGTTGCACCACGTCTACCTCGAGGGCGCTCGGGGGCTTCGCGATGACCTCCCCGACTGAGTTGGGCGAGCCCGGCCTAGACACCCCTGGGCGCAGGGCCCAGGTGACCGGCCTCGGACTCGTGGGCACCTCGATCGCGCTCGCGCTGCGGGTCCGGGGCTGGCACGTCACCGGGCGCGACCTCGACGAGGCCCGGGCCTGGCGCGCCCGCCAGCTGGGCGCTGTCGACGAGCTCGGCGTCGACCACCTCGCTCTGGTCGCTTTCGTCGCCACCCCGGGCGCCGCCATCGCCGCTGAGGTGAAGGCACTCCTCGCCGCCGATGAGACCGGTTCTTTAGCCGTGACAGATGTCGGCGGGGTGAAAGGCCCGCTCGTCTCAGAGATCGCCCACCCGCGCTTTGTCGGCGGGCACCCGATGGCCGGATCGGAGCAGGAGGGCCCCGACGGCGCCGATCCAGACTTGTTCGCAGGCGCGACCTGGGTGCTGACCCCGACCTCTAGCACCGACCCGGGTGCCTTCTCGACGGTCCAGTCCGTCATCGCCGAGCTCGGCGCGGATCTCGTCGCGCTCGCTCCCGGCCGCCATGACGAGCTCGTCGCGCTCGTCTCGCACGTTCCCCATCTGACCGCGGCGACCATGATGGGCCTCGCCACAGAGACGACCGATGCCCACACCGCTCTCCTGCGGCTCGCGGCGGGGGGCTTTAGGGACATGACGCGCATAGCCGCCGGCTCGTCTGCGATCTGGCCCGACATTTGTCGCGACAACGCCCCGGCGATCGTCCCGGTCCTCGACGACCTGATCGCCCGGCTGAACGAGGTGCGCCGCATCGTCGCCGAGCACGACCGCTCGAGCCTCGTCGCCCTTTTGGACCAGGCCCAGCTCGCCAGGCGCAACCTTCCCCCGCGGGCGAGCCGGCCGAGCTCGGTGAGCGAGCTGCACGTGCTGATCCCCGACCGCCCGGGCGTGCTCGCGCAGGTCACCACGATCGCAGGTGAGCTCGGCGTGAACATCGAGGACCTCGAGATGGTCCACTCCCAAGAACAGCCCCGCGGCGTGCTCATCTTGACGGTGGCGGCCGCGTCGGCAGAACGCGTCAGGGCCTCGCTCGCAGAGCACGGCTTCGGCCTTCGGGCCTCGACCAAGCACCGGCCGGTGATCGCGATCGACGGCCCGGCCGGGGCGGGCAAGTCGACCGTGGCGAGCGAGGTCGCGCGACGCCTCGGCCTCGAGCGGCTCGACACCGGCGCCATGTACCGCGCCGTCACATTGGCGGCGCTTGAACGCGGGATCGATCCAAGCGACGAAGAGGCGCTCGGCGAGCTCGCCCGGACGATGGAGCTCAACCTCGCCGAGCGCGTCGTGCTCGATGGCAAAGACGTCACCGAGCAGATCCGCGAGCGCGCGGTCACAGACGCCGTCTCGGTCGTCTCGGCCCATCCGCAGGTCCGCGCCGAGCTCGTCCGGCGCCAGCGCGCCTGGGTGGCGGCCAACGGCGGGGGAGTCGTCGAGGGCCGAGACATCGCCAGTGTCGTGCTTCCCGATGCCGATCTGAAGATCTTCCTCACCGCCGACGAGGCAGAGCGCGCCTTTAGGCGCGCGGCCGAAGAGGGGTCCGCGAGCTCGGAGTTCTCGACGACAGTCGAGTCGATCCGCCGCCGCGACGAGCTCGACTCGACCCGGGCGACGTCCCCGCTGCGGGCCGCTGCCGGGGCGATCGTGGTGGACTCGACGGGGCGCAGCGTCGCAGAGGTCGTCGAGGAGGTGCTCTCCCAGCTGTGAAACAGGACAACATGGCAAAGGCGCGCCCGACGCGCTCGGAGATGGTCGTCTACCGGTTCTTCCGCGCGATCGCCGTCGGGGCCTCGAGGCTTTATTTCCCGGGCAAGGTCTACGGTCGCGAGAACCTGCCTGCCAAAGGCGCCTTAATCGTGGCACCTGTGCACCGTTCCTATGTCGACTGGCTGATCGTCGCAAGGATCACCCATCGCCGGCGGCTGCGCTACATAGTGAAAGAGGAGGTCTGGCGTTCCAAGATCTTCGGGGCCATCATCGAGGCCTGCGGTGGGTTCCCGGTGAACCGCTCCGGGGCAGATCGCGAGGCCCTGCAGCGCTGCCAGGCAGTTCTAGACGGCCAAGAGCCGCTCGTGATGTTCCCAGAGGGCACGCGACGCTCGGGCCGCCAGGTCGAAGAGCTGAAGGACGGCGTCGCCTACCTGTCGCTTCGAGCCGGTGTCCCGATAGTCCCGATCGGGATCGGCGGCTCGGAACAAGCCATGCCGCGCGGCTCTTCGTTCCCGCGGCCGCGCCGGATCAATGTCGTTATCGGGCCTGCGGTCGCTGCGCCGGCCCCGAGCGCGGCTCAGGCCGGGCCTGGTGAGAACGCCGTCGCCCCGAGGCGCAACCGCGTCGGGCGCGCCGGGATCACCGAGCAGTCGGAGAAAGTACGCGCCGCGATCCAGCAGGCCTTCGACGCCGCCGAGGCGAGCCTTCGGCGCTAGGGCGACGCTCGCCTGCTAACTTCCGCCCGTGATCTGCAATGGCTGAGAACAACAGGGTCCTTGTCACCGGTGGCGCTGGCTTTGTGGGCGCCACCCTCGTCCGGCGCCTGGTCGCGGGCGGCTATGAGGTGCGCGTCCTCGACAACCTCACGACCGGGCACACCTCGCACTTAGGCGGTGTCGAGGTCGAGCTCATCAAAGGCGACATCCGAGACGAGGAGGCGCTCGCTCGTGCCCTTTTAGGGGTCAGCTCTGTCGTGCACCTCGCTGCCGCCGGCTCGGTCGTGATGTCGGTAGAGGACCCGGTGACCAATTTCGAGGTCAACGTGCTGGGCACCTTTCGTGTCCTAGACGGCGCCCGGCGCGCCGGGATTGCCCGCGTCGTGCTCGCCTCCACAGGTGGCGCGCTCATCGGCGACGCCGTGCCGCCCGTGAGCGAGGCGTCTTTGCCAAAGCCGATCTCGCCTTACGGGGCGAGCAAGCTTGCCGGTGAGGGCTACGCCCATGCCTTTGCCAAGTCCTACGGCCTGAGCACCGTGGCGCTGCGCTTCGCCAATGTCTACGGCCCTTACAGCGCCCGCAAGAAGGGGGCGATGACGATGTTCTTTCGGGCGATCGACGAGGGCGAGCCCATCGTCATCTACGGGGACGGCTCAGCCTCGCGCGACTACACCCATGTCGAGGACATCTCGCGCGCCCTGCAACTCGGCCTCGAGGCCGAGCTAGCCGGGGGGACGGTGCTCCATATCGCCTCCGGCATCGAGACCACCGTCACCGAGCTGGCCGACCTGTGCCGCAAGGCCGCCGGAGTCCCAGAGCACTCGATCGAGCACCGCCCCAAGCGCCCCGGTGAGGTCGAGCGCAACTTCGCCACCTATGACCTCGCGAACGAGGTCCTCGGCTATGCCCCGAGCATCGGGCGCGAGGAGGGCATCGCTTCGACCTGGGAGTGGTTCGCGAACAACGTCTTCAGCGACGACTAGATCGAGGCGCCTCAGCGCCGCCGGGCGCGCTCGCGGATCCAGGTCCGCATCACAACCCGGCCGTAGCGCAGGCCGTAGAGGAAGTTGCCGCTCTTTTTCGACTTGCCCTGGCGCCGCGCCCGGAATGTCACGGGCCGCTCCTCATAACGGCACCCGTGCATGATCGCCCCGATCAGGAGCTCGGAGGCCTGGTACTGAGGCTCGTCTAAGACGAGCTCGGCCGAAAGCTCGGCCCGAAAGGCCCGCACCGGGTTCGCGGTGTCTGTGACATGGGTCTTTGTCAACGCCGAGATCAGCCGGGCGTAAACGACGACGCCGGTGTTGCGCACGAAGTCGCTCACATGGCTCTCGCCGAGGCGCCTCGAGCCGTTGACGAAGTCGGCGCGTCCGGCCATGACCGGCTCGAGGGCGACCTCGAGGTCGTCCGGGTCTGTCTGGCCGTCCCCGTCCGCGGTGACGATGAAGCTCGCCCCATGCTCGCGGGCGATCTTGTAGCCGAGGCGCAGGGCCGCCCCCTGGCCCCGGTTCACGGGCGCGATGGCGGCGTAGTGGCCAGCCGCGCGCACCTCGGCTCCGGTGCCGTCGTCCTCACCGTCGACTACGACGAGGACCGAGACCGCCTGAGCGCATATCTGCTTGGGCATGTTGTTGACGACCTCGGCGATGTTCTCGCGCTCTTTGTAGGCCGCGATCACGATCGCCACCGCGGCCATCTCGAGCGGGCCCTGGGCCGCCACGAGCTCTTCTGTCGCGACGCGGTCGATCAGCTCGTCGGTCTGGCGGCGGCGGCGCTTTGCGCGGGCGTTCATGACGCTGCGCCGCCCGGGGCTCCGATGAGCATGTCGGTCGCGGTGACATGGCGGTCCGGCGCCGGCGCGCTCAGCTCGTCAGGCGCGACACCGAGGGTGAGCCCGGCCGCGACAGCGACGCAACGCAAGAGCTCGCGAAGCTCCGGCGGGGGAGGGAAGTACTCGTCCTCGTCGGTCGTCTGGACGATCTCGACCCCCTGGCGGGGAGCGAGGCGATCGAGGAGCTCCTCGATGAGCCAGTCGGGCGCCGAGGCACCGGCGGTGACGCCGACGACGCCGTGGAGATCGCCCGGGACCTCGCCCGGGGAATTGACGCGAAGCACCCTCGGGCAGCCCGCGGCCGTCGCCACCTTCACGAGGGCGACGGTGTTCGAGGAGTTGGCCGAGCCGAGCACGACCATGGCATCGCAGCGCGGCGCCACGGCTTTTACGGCGCCCTGGCGGTTGGTCGTGGCATAGCACAGGTCGGATCGCCCGGGCATCCACAGCTCCGGGTAGCGCTCCCGGGCGCGAGTGACGATGCCGTCCCACTCCTCATGGGCAAGGGTGGTCTGGGCCAAAAGGGCCACCGGCGCCGCCGGGTCGATCTGGAGCCGTTCGATGTCGTCCTCGTCCTCGACGAGGTGGACGGCCTCGGGGGCGACCGCCATTGTCCCTATCGCCTCTTCGTGGCCCGAGTGGCCGACGTAGAGGATCGTGTAGCCCTTGCGCGCCCGCACGCTCAGCTCGTGGTGGACCTTTGTGACAAGCGGGCAGCAGGCATCGACGACGATGCGCCCCTTGTCGCTGGCGGCGAGCTCGACTTCGGGCGCCGAGCCGTGAGCCGAGAGCATCAGGGCCGCCCCGGGCGGGACCTCGGTCACCTCGTCGACGAAGATGACCCCCTGGCGGCTGAATTCCTCCACGACGAGGCGGTTGTGCACGATCTCGTGGTAGCAGTAAACGGGGGGCTCGAAGATGCGCACCATCCAGGCGAGGGCCTTGATCGCCATCTCGACCCCGGCGCAAAAGCCCCGCGGCTGGGCCAAGAGCACGAACTCGACGCGGCTCGCGCTTTTGTCGAAAGACTGCTCTCGAGCCGGAGTCACGGTAGATAAGGCTAGCCTTTGGCCATGCCGCTACCGCAGGTGGTGGCCGTGGCCGAGCATTCACCGGCTGAACGTGGCGGGGTCTTGGCCGGAGACGAGCTTCGCTCGATCAACGGACAGGTGCCCCGCGACGTCATCGAGTACCAGCTGCTGGCGGACGAGCCGATCGTAGACCTCGAGGTCGTCCGCGGTGGGATAGAGCTCGAGGTCACGGTCCAAAAGCAAGCTGGTGAGCCCCTCGGGCTCGAGATCTCGGCCGCGATCTTCGATCGCGTGCGCACTTGCGACAACCACTGCGAGTTCTGCTTCATCTACCAGCTTCCAAAGGGGTTGCGCCGCAGCCTTTACGTAAAGGACGACGATTACCGGCTCTCGTTCCTCTACGGGAACTTCACGACCCTCACCCGCTTTACCGAGGCGGACCTCGAAAGGGTCATCGACCAGCACCTGTCTCCGTTGTACGTCTCCATTCACGCTACCGACCCCGAGGTTCGCTCGCGCCTGTTGCGCAATGCTCGCGGGGCCATGAGCTTGAGGTGGCTGAGATGCCTCCTCGACAACGGCATCGAGGTCCACGGCCAGGTCGTCGTCTGCCCGGGCCTCAATGACGCCGGCGTGCTGCACGGCACCCTCGCCGGCGTCCTCGACCGGTTCCCCGAGCTCGAGACGCTCGCGGTGGTGCCGCTCGGGGTGAGCCGGTTCTCCAAGGAGGAGGCGATGCGGCCGCATACCACCGCCGAGGCGCGCGCTGTCGTAGAAGCCGTGCAGTACTGGCAGGAACGCTTTTGCACCGGGCTCGGCCGGCGCGTGGTTTGGGCCTCGGACGAGTACTACCTCCTTGCGGCCATGACCCTTCCCGAGGCGAGTGACTATGAGGGCTTCCCCCAGCACGAGAACGGCATAGGCATGGTGCGCGCCTTCGAGCAGGCCTTTGAATGCTCAAACCCGGGACCCGAGCCGCCCGGGGCCCCAACTGTTGCGGGCCGGACCGGGTTCTTCGCCTGGGTCGAGGGCGCTCCGGCCGAGGGCTACCGGGCCCCGCGCACGAGCGCGGTGAGCCTTGGAAGAAAGCCCCGGGCGCTTTGCGGTGTGCCTGTCACGGTGCTCACCGGCGGCTACGGCCACCAGGTGCTGAGGCCGCTGTTGGACCGCAACGGCTTTTCTGAGGTGAGGGTGCTGGCCGTTCGTAATGAGTTCTTCGGAGGCAACATCGCCGTTGCGGGCCTCATGACCGGTCCCGACATCTCTCGGGCCATCGCCGAGCAGCCAGCACACGGGCGCTACCTGCTGCCCGATGTCTGCTTGTCGAAGGGAAAGTTCATTGACGGCTCCGCGTTCGAGGACCTCCCCGAGGCCGTCGAGGTCGTCGCGAGCGACGGGGCGTCGCTGAGAAAGCTCCTGGAGGCGGCGCGATGAACACAAAAGAGACGGCCAAGTTGGCAGTTGTAGCCGTGGTCGGTCGTCCGAACGTCGGCAAGTCGACCCTCGTCAACCGGATAGCCGGCCGTCAGCTCGCCATCGTCGAGGCGCGCCCGGGCGTGACCCGTGACCGCCTCGAGGTCGAGTGCGAGTGGAACGGGCGGTCGTTCCTCGTCGTCGACACGGGCGGTGTCGTCGAAAGGGGAGACTCGCTCGATGCCAAGGTCACCGAGCAGTCGCTGCGCGCTCTTGAAGGCTCCGACCTCGTGTTATTGGTGCTCGATGCCACGACGGGGATCACCGGCGAGGACGAGGTCGTGGCACAGCTCATCCGTCGCCACAAGGGCCCGGTCATCGTCGTCGCCAACAAGGTCGACTCGGAAAAGCGCGAGATGGATGCCTGGGAGCTTGCCGGGCTTGGCCTGGGCGAGCCGGCGATGGTGAGCGCGCTTCACGGGCGCGGTGTCGGGGATCTCCTCGACGACGTCGTGAGCCAGCTGCCCGAGCCGAGCGAGCCGACCGAGGGCATTGACGACGCTGGGTCCCCGAGCGGGGCTGTCAGCGCTGTGCCGGCCGTGGCGATCGTCGGGCGCCCCAATGTCGGCAAGTCGACCCTGTTCAATCGCCTTTCGGGCGAGGAGCGTTCGGTCGTCCACGACCTTCCCGGCACGACCCGTGACGCCATCGACACCCTGATCGAGACCGAGGACGGGACCGTCAAGCTCATCGACACGGCCGGGATGCGCCGCAGAGCTCGTAGCGGCGAAGGCCCGGAGTACTACTCCTTGGTCCGCGCCCTTAGGGCGCTCGATCGTGCTGACGTCGCTTTGTTGGTGCTCGATGCGACCGAAGGCGTCACGCACCAGGACCAGCGCCTCGCCGAACGTATCGACGCCTCGGGGAGCCCGGTCGTGATCCTTCTCAACAAGTGGGACCTGTTGGACACAGAGGCCCGCCTCGAGGTCTCAGACGCCGTCGCAGATCGTCTTGCGTTCCTCGGATATGCGCCGGTGCTGCGGGTCTCGGCCATGACCGGGCTAGGTGTGCACCGGCTCCTGCCCGCTGTCGCCGAGGCTATGGGCGCCTACCACCGCCGGATCCCGACGGGTCGGCTCAACGACGGCCTGCGCAGTGCCCAGGCGGCGCATCCCGCTCCTGGGGGGGCTCGTATCCTCTACGGCGTGCAGGGCGCTGTCGATCCGCCGACGATCACGCTTTTCGCCACGAGGCGCCTTCCCGCCCCTTACATGCGCTATTTGGAGCGGTCCCTTCGCGAGCGCTTCGAGCTCGGCCCGACGCCGATCGATCTTCGCGTTCGCGTCCGCCAGCCGAGATGACCGGCCCTCGCCCGGGCGGGCCTGCACCGGGCTTTCACCGGGCCTAGCGGGGCACAGGCGCCGTGGTTACCTGTCGACAGTGCGGGCGCGAGGCAGATGGCAACGACCCGAGGGTTACTGAGCCGGGTTCGGGCCCAACACCTCTGCCCGACGAAGAGCCAGATGACCTCGGCTCGGCTGCCAATCGGTGTCCGTCGTGCGGGGCGGTGGTTGATCACCCTGGCGATGATTCCGAGGAACAAGAGATCCATCCCAAGGCTCCGTGGCATTTCAAGGTGCTCGTCGTGGGATCTGTGATCTATCTCGGCTATCGCCTCTACCAGGGGATCGGCTGGCTGATCCACCACGGCTGAGGGCCTCATAGGTCCGCAAGGCTAAAGGCGCGAGCGTGACTTTTTCGCTCTGGCCTTGGCTGTGGGCTCGCGTAGAGCTCGGGCGCAAAAGCCGTTAACGTTGCCTTACGCGCAGCCGCGGAAGGAGGCGCTATGTGGGCGATAGCAGGTGTACTCCTCGGGCTCGTGGTGCTCGCCTCCCTGCTCGGGTTTCACGTCGGTCCCCATGTTCACCTTGTGGCCGGCATCCTCGGTGTTCTCGCGGCTGTGTGGCTCGTCTTGATGGCGATCGACGGCCGGACCGCACCAGTGCTCTGGGTCCTGCTCGGAGCCGATGTGGTCGTCTCGGCCGGTATCGGCACCATGGCCTGGAAAGGGCTCACGACGCCGGGAAGCTACGTTGCCCGCCGCCTCGTGTCTCCTATAGGCGCCGATGGCCTCGCCATCGGTGATCTGAGCCCCGGTGGCATCGTCCGTGTGAACGGCGAGGACTGGTCGGCGGTGTCGATGAACGGGACTGTCCAAGCGGGATCGCCTGTGCACGTCCTTCGCGTCGCCGGGGTCCACCTCGAGGTCTGGAGCGACGAGGCGCTCGAGAACACCGAGGTGGCCGAGATCGACCTCGAGGCTTCGGACAAAGCCGTCGGTGTCGAGGAGGCACCCTCGAGTAGAGATTCGCCAAGCCAAGGAGGCAGCTCGTGATCATCGGGCTCGTAGTGGGGCTCGTTGCCCTGTTGATCGTCTTCGGATTCGCCGGGCTCTCGATAAGGATCGTGCGCGAGTACCAGCGGATCGTGCTGTTCCGCCTCGGCCGCGCGGTCGGGACCCGCGGTCCGGGTCTCATCTGGATCTACCCGGGCCTTGACCGCACCACCTGGGTGGACCTTCGGGAGCAATTCCTGGAGATCCCTCACCAGACGGCCATCACAAAGGACAACGCTTCGATCTCGATCGACTTCATCATCTTCTACAAGGTCGTCGACCCTTCGATGTCGGTGCTGAGGGTGGGCCGTTTCGCCGCCGCAGCTCAGAACGTCGCCGCGACGACGCTTCGAAGCGTCGTCGGTGACATGCCACTAGACGACGTATTGTCAAAACGCGAGGAGATGAACGCCTCGTTGCGTGTCCGCCTCGACGATGTCACAGAGCGCTGGGGCGTGAAGGTGACCACGGTCGAGGTGCGCGAGGTCAACCCGCCTCCGGGCGTGCTCGAGGCGATGACGCGCCAGATGTCCGCCGAGCGCACCCGCCGGGCGGCGGTCACCGAGGCAGAAGGGCAAAAGCAGGCGGCCATCACCCTTGCCGAAGGCACCAAGCAGGCGGCGATACTCGCCGCCGAAGGAGAGAGGCAAGCTGCGATCTTGCGCGCCGAAGGCTTGTCCACGGGACTGGAGAGGATCTACAAGGTCGCCAAGGGCCTCGACGGCAACACGATGCAGCTGCAGTACCTCGAGACCCTAAAACAGGTCGGCTCGTCGTCTTCGACCAAGATCGTCGTGCCGATGGAGCTCGGCGGGCTCTTGAACGGGCTGCGGAACATGTTGCCGGGTGACCCCGGCCGTCAGTCCGCCGGCTCGAACCTCGGTGAGCTAGCTTCCTCCGACGACGCCCGCGTGCTCGGCACGATCACCGCCCTCGGCGAGCCCTCGTCCTGACTGGCGCCCTGTAGCGGCCCATTACCAGCGGTAGTGGACCTCGGGGGCGATGCGCTCGCGGTAGATCTCGCCTAGGCGCTCGAGTGTTGCGGCATCGAGCGGCCCCAGCTCGCCGGCCACCGAGTTCTGACGCGCCTGCTCGGGGTTCTTGGCACCCGGGATGACCGTGGACACGCCCGGGTCCGACAGGCAGTAGCGCAAGGCGAAGGCGGCCATGGTCTCGCCGGGCGGAACGAGGGCCCGGATCTCCTCGACCGCGTTAAGACCGATCTCAAGATCGACCCCGGAGAAGGTCTCGCCAACGTCGAACTCCTCGCCGTGGCGGTTGTAGGTGCGGTGGTCGTCCGCGGCGAACTTGGTGTCGCGGGTTATCTTCCCGGTCAAAAGTCCCGACGCAAGCGGCACACGCACGATCACCCCGACATCGGCTGTCTTGGCGGCTGACAAGAACCGTGCCGCGGGGCGTTGGCGGAAGATGTTGTAGATGATCTGCACCGAGGCCACCCCGGGGAAGTCGAGCGCCTTCAGGCCTTCTTCGACCCGCTCGACGCTAACGCCATAGTGGGCGATGGCGCCGGAAGAGACAAGATCGTCGAGGACGGCGAAAACCTCCGCATGGTAGAACAGCTCCGTCGGGGGGCAGTGCAACTGGACAAGGTCCAAGGTCTCCATCTGGAGGTTCTCGCGACTGCGGTTCGTCCAGGCGATGATGTTCTCAGGGGTGTAGTACTCGAGCCGTTGCTCTGGTGCGCGCTGTCCAGTCTTGGTGGCGACGAAGATCGAATCGCCGAGCTCCTTGCGCAGCTGTCCCACGAGCCGTTCGCTGAGTCCGTCCCCGTAGACGTCCGCGGTGTCGAAGAAGTTCACACCCGACTCGGCCGCCGCGCGAAGCGCCGCCAATGAGGTGTCTTCGCTCACCTCGCCCCAGTCGCTTCCGATCGCCCAGGCGCCGAAACCGATGACGCTCGCGTCCCACCCAGTCTTTCCAAGCCGTCGTGTCTCCATGGTCCCAATCTACGTGCTCAAGTGGCCTGCGCGCACGGCCGTGAAGCGCTCGCAAAGCCGGCCGGCGCGGGTGTTCTGTTGTCACAAGACACCGTCTTCGATGACGGCGGCGACTGAGATGACCGCCTCGAGATGACCCGGAGATCCTCAGCTTCTCCAGTTGGCCGAAGAGCCTTCTCCAGTTGGCCGAAGAGCGCCCTCGGCTCTGGACTCGGTGTCACCCGCGTTGCCTGGGTGAATAGAACATGTGTCAAACAAGTGACGAGAGTCATAGAAGCTCTGGAGCTTGCAGGCGAGCTGAGTCACGAATCGGTGCTCAGGTTCTAGCTCGCGCCGAACTTAAGGCACGACCCCGCCAAGGCCATCTGTCACCTAGGACTATTTTCACCTAGGTGGGTGCATCTGCCTTGGCTGACATCGCCAAACTGCAGCTCTGGGCACGCTCGTACATCGGCCGGGCGCCGAGGGCTTCGAAGGTGCGAGAAGCCTGCTCGGCGAGCAGCGCCGCCTCTTCGGGCCGAGCCTGGTCGAGGAGCCACTCGGCCCGGTCGAGCCGGACCCGGGCTGTCCAGTAGGGATAGCCGAGCTCGCGAAGCGTTGTCTCCGCGCTGACAAGGAACTCCTCGACCACTCCGTGCTCGCTGCGTGCCCGGGCTACGAGGGCCTTTGTGCGAGTGACCTGAGCGCGAAGGAACTGGGGTATCTCGCCGAGCGGGTGGTCG
>JBEKVJ010000033.1:0-32569 GCA_049514105.1 Acidimicrobiales bacterium | reverse complement strand
ACGTTCTCCAGCCGCCAGCTGAGCGCCATCACCCCGGAGGCCGTCCGTCGTTGGCACGCCAAGGTGTCGAACGACTCCAGCGCCATGAGCGCGGCGAAGTCGTACCGGCTGCTGCGGGCGATCCTCGCCACCGCCGTGGCCGACGGTCTCGTCCAGATCAATCCCTGCCGGGTACGAGGCGCCGGGACGGAGCGCTCCGTCGAGCGTCCTATCGTCGGCCCGGAGCTCGTTCTCGAGTTGGCGGACGCGATGACCGCGCGATTTCGCGCGATCGTCCTCCTCGCCGGCTTCGGCGGCCTGCGCCTAGGCGAGCTCCTCGCGCTTAGGCGACGGCACGTGGATCTAGCCGCCGGCACAGTCACCGTCGAAGAGCAGATGGTGAGCCTCGACCATGGTCGCCGCCTCCTGACCGAGCCCAAGACCGAAGCCGGTCGGCGAGTGGTTGCTCTCCCCCAGCTCGTGCTCGACGCTCTCGGGAAGCACCTCGAGAGCATCGGTGACGTCGCCGACTCGCTCCTGTTCCCTGCTGAGGCAGGCGGGCTACTCCCTACTACGAGCTTCTACAAGCACTGGCGCCGGGCCCGCCACCAGGTAGGACACGACGAGCTGCACCTCCATGACCTTCGCCACGCCGCTGGCACCCTGGCAGCTTGGACCGGCGCCACCGAGCGCGAGTTGATGGCCCGCCTCGGCCACGCCAACCCGGCCGCCAGTCGCCGCTACCAACACGCGGCTAGAGACCGGGACCGAGCCATCGCCGCCGGCCTGGACGTCATCCTCCAAGGACTGCAGAAAAGCGACGCGCGATAAACGCGCGATAATCGGACGGGGCAAAAAAGTAAGGCCACTCCGGCACCCTGCCGAAATGGCCTTTGATCTGGACTTTGATTCGGTGTCGGAGGGGGGACTTGAACCCCCACGCCCTTGCGGGCACTAGCCCCTCAAGCTAGCGCGTCTGCCTATTCCGCCACTCCGACATGGCCATCGATTGAAGCTCGACGAGCTTCGAAGGCGCTTCGTACTGTACCGCAAACGCCCGGCGTCACATCTGGGCGATGGGGGGACCACAGTTCGCTAACCGACGGTAGCCGTCAGCTCGATCACCCAGTCCTCCGCGTCCCACATCGGGCCTGCAGAGGTCGGGCTCTCGCTGACATTGACGATGTCGGAGCGCTGCACGAGGCTCACGGGCGTTTGGAAAAGTGGAAGAGTCGGAAGATAGTGCGTCAAGAGCCCATCCAACTTCGACATCAATACAGCCTCTGATTGGGTATTTAGCTCCACCATGATCTGCTCGAAGTCGGTCGACACACCTGTCTGATTCAGCCCTGTGACGTCGCGCGTCACGGCCCCGGCCGTTACGGCACCGGGCTCGGTGCCTTGCGGCGTCGACACGCTCCACCACCAAGCATTGCCAGTGCCGGACCCTGCAGTACCAGGCGAACTCGAGCCTCCGTGCAGGCTGATGGTCGACTGCGGTGCGGGCGCAGGTGTGACCGGATCGGTGTAGTCGATCGCGGCCCAGCTCGGGAAGGTCGGAATCACATACGGGGCCAAGGCGATCTCGTATCGGCCCTCGGGCAGAGCCACGCTCAAAAGGCGCGTCATCGTCACGTTGTGAATCACAAGAGTCACGCCACAGGCAGCCCACTCGGCCTGGAGCTGTAGCTCGAGTGCCTCAGCCACTGCGTCGCCCTCCGGGCCGGTGATTGTCAACGTGAGTGGGGCGCCGACTCCGTTGTCGCGTAGCACACCGTTCTGGTCCGGGAGATAACCGAGCGCTTTGAACAGTGCTGCAGCCCCCACCGGGTTGTAGCCGAGAGATGACCCCTCAGAGCCCGCTCCCGGCTCGCCATCGGAGAAGATGCGACTCTCTGCGCCTGAAGTAGCGGGGTCATCGAGCCCGACTGAGTCCGCCACGAGCTGGTCCCTGTCGGTGCTGAGCGCGAGCGCTTGGCGCATGAGCGGGTTGTCGACCACGGGAGCGTTCAGATTGAAGTTCAGCTGCCATAGATCCGGCGTGGCGGTGGTGGCGATGGACAGCTGCGGTGCATAGGTGTCGTCGCGAGCGACCATGGCATCGAGATCAGCAGCAGGTGGGAGCTGGGCAATCGAGACGCTGCCGTTGCCCAGCCCGGTCAATGTGTCTCGTTCGGTGTGTTCGACGAGGAACACAATGCTCTGCAAATGTGCCGGGGGGCCCCAGTACTTCACATTGCGTGTAAGGACCAGGCGCTTACCTGGCTCTACGGAGCTGATGATAAAAGGCCCACCCGAGATGACATCGCCGGGGTCGAAACCGGCGAAGGCGGTGGACCATCCGCTCTTTTCGGCTATGTGGGCGGGAACGAGATTCGCGAAGAGCCCTTCCCAGTCCGCATACGCGCTCTTGAAGATCACCGTGACGGTCTTTCCGCCGTTTGAGCCGGCGATCGACAGAATGTCACGGTAACCGGCGAGGACGCCGGCCGACGCCAGCTGAGCACCGGTCAGCAGTCGTTGCTGCCAGTTGTACACAAAGTCCGCTGCTGTGATCGGATAGCCGTCCGACCAGGTCGCCTTCGGGTCGATGACGTAGCTGACCGTCATAGGACGCAAGCCGACCACCTCGGCACTATCGATGAAGCCTTGGGTCTCAGCCTCAAACTCCGGGTCGACGACGAATGCCTGGGGCCAGACCTGCTCCATCACCATCTGAGTCACGCTGTTCGCGCCCTTGGGCGTGGACGGGTTGAAGTTCGTGGGCAGGTATGGCACTGCAACCGTCACGGTCCCACCGCTCGCGAACACAGAAGTCGTGGGCGGCGCGCTAGTGGCGTGGCTGACCGCTGCGGGAGTTGAGCTACAAGATGCCGCCGCGAGGGCGACGCCTCCGAGGAGGGCGAATGCTGTCCGCCTCAGCTCCACCGAAGTGAAAGGGCGACCGTGACGAACGCGAATACCAAGACGAACACGACGGTTATCCGGTCGAGATTGCGCTCGGCGACCGTCGAACCGGCCGCGGCGGAGCCGGTGGAGGCACCGAACATGTCCGAAAGGCCACCACCTCGTCCGCTGTGTAGCAGAACGAGGACTATGAGGCCGAGCGCGACCAACATATCGATCACGACGAGAACGTCGGTCAGCACTTCGGACAACCTCCTTTGGGCCCTACTGCCGGGCTGCAGGTTAGCACCACCGCAGGCCCTTGCCGGGCTCGGGCGTTCCCCTTTTCCTTCACTTGTCCTGGTAGAGGACCTATCTTCAGCTCTCAGGCGCTCGAGCGGGCAATCGTTACAAGCTTGTCCGCGTCAAGGCTGGCTCCCCCTACTAAAAGACCGTCGACGTCAGCGCACGCGAGGAGTTCGGCGGCGTTGTCGGGTGTGACGGAGCCTCCGTACTGCACCAGCATCAAGCGCGAAACCTCCCCGCCGAGCCGTTCCAGTTCGCCGCGGATCATCGACGACATTGCTTGGGCGTCTTCCGCGCTCGCCGTCCGGCCCGTCCCGATGGCCCAGATTGGCTCATAAGCCACGACGATCGAGGCGAAGGCCTCGCGACCGCGCTCTTCGAGGGCGGCGGTCAGCTGTTTCGCGACCGTTTCCTCGGCCGCACCAGCTTCTCGCTGCTCGAGCGTCTCGCCCACGCACAGAATCGGGATCATGGCATGGCGCAGCACCGCGTCCAGCTTGAGGCGCACGACCTCGTCAGTCTCACCAAACAGCGCCCTCCGTTCGGAGTGCCCGACGATCACATAGCGAACGCTCAGCTTTGCCAGCATCTCCGCGCTGACCTCGCCTGTGTACGCGCCGGCGTCTTGGAAATGGCAGGTCTGGGCACCAAGCGCAATCGGCACCGAGTCCGACTCGAGCGCGGTCTGCACCGAGCGCAAGGAGGTGAACGAAGGGTGCAACGACAGGTCCGTACCCTCGGGAAGTGGGCCGGCACGCAAGAGCGCGGCAAGCTTCTGCACCACTTGAATCGCCTCGTAATGAGTGTGATTCATTTTCCAGTTACCGCTCACGAGCACACGGCGTCCGTTCGGCTTGGTGCTCATTGGCTCACTCCCGCGCTCGTAGCGGCCCCGTCGTTCGGCCGCAGAAGATCTCGTCTGATCAAGTGACCTCGCGCGACTCCCAGCGCGCGTTGGGGGCCTCACGGAGCGCCTTGAGGCCAGGGAGGTCACCGAACTCAAGCAGCTCGAGAGACGCACCGCCTCCGGTCGATACATGACTGATCTTTTCCTCGAGACCGAGCTGGGCAAGCGCCGACACACTGTCGCCCCCGCCCACAACAGTGGCGCCGTGGCAGCGGGCCATCGCTTCAGCGATCGCCTTGGTGCCTTCGGAGAAGCGCACGTCCTCGAACACGCCCATAGGGCCGTTCCAGAGCACGGTGCCGGCCGAGGCGATCACTTCTCCGAAGCGTTCGATGGTGGCGGGCCCGATGTCGACTCCGCGCCAGCCTTCGGGTATGTCGAGGCCGAAGACCTCGACCGCGGGCGCCTCAGCAGGCACTGACTCTGCGTCCGGCTGGTTCTCGATGCTGAGCAGTTGCCCCGGGGCGAGCGCCTTTGAGTCCACGGGCAGCATCAGGTTCCCGGCAGAACGCAAGAGTTCGCCGCAAGCTTCGAGGTGACTCTGGTCGAAAAGCGAGGCACCGATGGAGTGACCTAGCGCCTGGAGGAAAGTAAAGGCCATGCCCCCGCCCACCAGCACCGTGTCGGCCCGAGCGGAAAGGGACTTCAGAACGCCCAGCTTGTCCTTGACCTTGGCGCCTCCGACTATGACGACAAAAGGCCGCGCCGGCGCGTCGAGCAGTCCCGTTAGAACCTCGACCTCGCGGGCCATGAGGCGCCCCGCGGCCGAAGGCAGGTACTTGGGCGGTCCGACGACCGAGGCGTGCGCCCGGTGCGAGACGCCGAAGGCGTCGTTGACATAAGCATCTTGGCCTTCGATGAGCTCGAGGACGAACTCCGGGTCGTTAGCCTCCTCGCCTTCGGAAAAACGCAAGTTCTCGAGAAGCTTTGCCCCGGGCAGGAACTCCTCAAGACGGTCCCTCACAGGCCCGAGGTCGAACGCCGGGTCGGGCTTGCCCTTGGGCCGGCCGAGATGTGTGCAGGCAGTGACCTTCGCGCCGTGGTCGCGCAGCCAGTTCAAGGTGGGCAGTGCAGCACGGATCCTGAAGTCGTCGGCGACGACACGCTCGCCCTCTGACGTCTTTGCTATCGGGACATTGAAGTCGACCCGAACCAGAACGTGCTTTCCCTCGAGGTCCCCCAGATCCTCGAGGAGTGGGACGCCGCGGATCACATCGGCCCCGTCATGGCGCGCCGATGATGCGGGCGAGGTCGACAAGACGGTGGGAGTAGCCCCACTCGTTGTCGTACCAGCCGAGCACCTTGGCGAGGGTGGTCGACTCGTCGATGGGCATCGTCATCGTGAGCGTCGAGTCGAAGGTGCAAGATGCCGAGCTACCGACAATGTCGCTCGAGACGATCTCGTCGAGGTTGTAGACGAGGATCCCGCGCAGGCGGTCCGTCTCCGACGCGGCCCGGAAGGCCTCATTGATCTCAGCTTTTCCCACCTTGGCCCCGACAATGGCGGTCAGGTCAGTGATCGAGCCGTCCGGTACCGGCACGCGCAGGGACTGGCCGTCGAGGCGGCCCTTCATTGCTGAGAGGACGAGGCTCGTCGACCGGGCGGCACCGGTGGTCGAGGGAATTATGTTGACTGCTGCAGCCCGTGCCCGGCGGAGGTTGTCCCGGCCGAGGTCGAGCACCGACTGGTCATTGGTGTAGGCGTGCACGGTCGTCATGAGACCCTGGTGCAAACCAAAGGCGTCGTCGAGCACCTTGACCATCGGCACGAGACAGTTCGTGGTGCACGAGGCCGCCGAGACCACGAAATCGTGCGCGGGGTCGAATGTATCGTCATTCACCCCGACAACGAAGGTGGCATCGGCCTCTTTGCCCGGCGCCGAGATGATGACACGCTTCGCGCCTGCTTCGATGTGTGCGCTCGCGGCTTCGCGACTTGTGAAGCGCCCCGTGGACTCGATCACGACATCGACGTTCAAGCCGCCCCAGCCGATGGCCTTCGGGTCCCTCTCCTCGAAGACGGTGATCTCACGATCGCCGACCCGAAAGCCCTTGTCGGTCTTGGTGACCTCGGCCCCGAGACGGCCAAAGGTCGAGTCATAGCGGAGCAGGTGCATGTTCGCCTCGAGCGAGACGAGGTCGTTTATGGCGACCAGCTCGATGTCCGGACCACCTTGTCCATGGTCAGGCGTTGCCTCGAGCTCGAGAACGGACCGCAGGAAATTCCTCCCAATCCGCCCAAAGCCGTTGATGCCGATGCGAACGGTCAAGTCGATCACCTCTCTTGCAGGCGCTCTTTCGAGCGGGTTGTTCGGCTGCCGAGAACACTCTCTCTCACCTGGTGACAGCTCTGCAAAACGTCGCCGTCAACGGGCGACGAGTTGCGAAAGCTCGGCCCCAAGCAGCTTAGGGTCGTGCTCACGCCGTTCCGCCGAAGCCAAGTCTGCAACGACAAGAGCGACGTCGTCGGGAAAAGCCCCAAGAGCCAGCGCGGCCCGGTCGGCGAGCACGACATCGACGGCGACGTCATGGTCGCGAAGCGACCTGAGCAGTCTCGAGACGTCGAACCCAGCGGTTTCGGGTCTTTGCTCGCGCAGGTTCGCGACATAGACACGCGTTGCAGGTGACAACCGGAGACTTTCGCGGATACCCGGCACGACGCACACGGCGAGAACACTTGTAAACAACGAGCCCGGCCCGAGCACGATCTGATCGGCCTCCGCAATCGCTTCGAGCACAGCCGGCGGCGGGCAGGCCTGCGCTGGGACGAGGGAAACCGCCGCGATCTCGTCGCTCTTTGTCATCTTGACCTGTCCGATGATCTCGCCGCCGGCGGTCTGGGCTTTTAGGACAACCGCGCCCTCGGTTGCCGGCAGCACCCGCCCGACGGTTCCGAGGACGCGACAGGCCTCCTCCACCCCCGAGACGAAGTCACCGGTCACAGATGCCATCGCCGCGATAAGGAGGTTGCCGAAGGCATGGCCGGCGAGACCGCCTGATGAGAACCGGTGCTCGAGCGCATCGGTGAGTGGCGAGGACTCGGGCAGGAGAGCTCCGATGCAACGCCTCACGTCTCCGGGCGCTGGCATCCCCAACAGCTCGCGGAGGCGCCCGCTCGAACCCCCGTCGTCGGCGACCGACACGACGGCGGTCAACTGGGAGGCGTACAGCCGAGCCGCCCGCAGGGTCTGGGCGAGCCCATGCCCACCGCCCATCGCGACCACCTTCGGGGCAACGGCGGCCCCGTCGCTCATCGATCGATGTCCCGGTGGTGCACGACCGGCGCATAACCGCGTTCGCCGATCAGGCGCGCGATCTCCTCTGCGAGCACGACTGAGCGGTGTCGGCCCCCCGTGCAACCAATGGCTATCGACAGGTAGGACTTGCCCTCGCGGACATAAGCGGGGAGCAGAAGGTCGAACAAGTCGTCAAGGCGTCGCAACAGCTCGGTTGTCTCCTCGTTGTCGAGCACGTAGTCGCGCACCTGGGAATCCAGCCCGCTCAGGTTCCGAAGTGCCGGCACCCAGTGCGGATTTGGCAGGAATCGGCAATCGAAGACGAGATCGACATCGAGCGGGATCCCGTGTTTGAACCCGAAGGACACGACAGCGGTCTGCATGCCAGCCCCGGCGCCGACACCGTCGACCAGCTCGACGAGTCGGTCGCGCAACTCGTGGACGTTCAACTCCCCAGTGTCGACGACGACGTCGGCTTCGTCATGGAGCACCTGGAGCATCTCGCGCTCTTGCTGGATGGCCGCGAGCACACTCGTGGCCTCAACGGGGTGCCTCCGGCGAGTGCCCTCGTAGCGGCGGACGAGGACCTCGTCGGAGGCATCGAGGTACACGACGCGTACCCGGGCGCCAGTCGATCGCAGCTCGCGTATCTCGGGGGCCAGCTCGGCGATTCCCTCGTAGCCGCCCCGCCCTGAAACTAGGCATACACGCTCGTACTCGGCACCGGCCTGGCCGGTGAGCTCGGCGATCTTGCCGATGAGGGCGGGCGGAAGGTTGTCGATGACGAACCAACCGCGGTCCTCAAAAGTCGCCGCGGCTGTGGAGCGACCGGCCCCGGACATTCCGACGAGGATCAGGTACTCGGCCATCGGCCTATCTTCCCATCTGGCTGGTGCCCAAACGCTCAAAGCGCAGTAGCAAAAGGCGCGGAATGGCGGACTCCAGCTCCAAGTCAACGGACCCCTCGAGGAACTCAAGGGGCGGCTCGGGCTCCTCGAGGCAGGTAAGGACACAGCCGAGTGCGATAACGGGGTTCACATAGCGAGACAGCGGACGGTGTGCGAAACGCAGCTGGACACCTGGATCGACCTCTTCAAAAGAGACGTCCTCGCGCAGATACGGCCCGACCCGCCAGTAGTGCTCGCCGAGGATCTGATCGTCGACGAAACCGCTCCCGGTTCCCTGGAACAGCGGGTGGTTGACGAGCAGGATGAACCGCCCGCCCACGGCGAGGACGCGTACTGCCTCAGTTAGAACGGCGTCTGGGTCAAGGGCGTGCTCGATGACTAGACAGCAGACGACCCCGTCGAAAGAACCGTCTTTGAAGGGCAGTCTCTCCCCCACCCCGCGCACATAGCGCGGACGCGTGTTGCCACTACGGCGAGCGCGGCTAGGCCCGGCGCCATCGCACTCTTGCGCGACGGCCCCGGCAAGCTGGCCCGCAGAAGGCTCTAGGCCGACTACCAACGGCGCACCGGGCTCGCTCGCAAGGCGCCGGGCGAGGTGTCCTTCACCGCTGCCGAGATCGAGGACACATCTCGCGCCGGCGAGGTGCGAGACAGATAGGGGAAGGATCTGGAGCTCGTACTCGAGATCGGCCCCGTTCGTGAAGGTCTCGCGCCACCAGGTGGCGTGGCGGTCCCAGGGATCCTCGCTCTCGCTCATCCCGCCTTCGACGCCCTTCGGCCGTGGAGGTGCTCGTAGACGGCGCGCGCGACGGCATCTGGCAGCCAGGCGAGCCCCAGGAGGTCCTCGAGCGACGCGGCCTGGACTGCCCGCACGCCACCCATCTCGGAGACGAGCCTGCGCCGACGGACAGGACCGAGGCCCGCGACGCCGTCGAGGGCGCCGCGGGTCATGCGCCTGCCGCGCAGCTCGCGGTGAAAGCTGATTGCGAAACGATGCGCCTCGTCCCGGGCCTGTTGCAACAGGTAGATCGCTTCGCTGTCGCGCGGCACCTGGACCGGTTCGGGCCGGCCTGGGACGAAGACCTCCTCCAACTGCTTTGCGAGCGAGGCGACGGCCACGGTGTCGGAGAGACCCAGTTCCTCGAGAACGCGCACGCCGACTCCGAGCTGGCCCTTTCCCCCGTCGAGGAGCAGAAGCTGGGGCGGGTAGGCAAAACGCGCCTTGCGACGGTGGGAAGTCTCGGGAGCGTCCCCGAGTGTGTCGCCGATTCGGGTCGCACCGTCGTCGGCGAGAGCTTCCTCGTCGCCATCTGGGCCTTGTTCGCTCCCGGCTGGCTCGACGAGCCGGCGCAGACGCCGGGTGAGCACCTCGTACATGGCGCCGTAGTCGTCGTTGCCCTGCACGGCTGACACCTTGAAGCGGCGGTAGTCACTGCGCTTGGGCAAGCCGTCCTCCAAGACAACCATCGAGCCGACATAGTCGGTTCCTTGGATGTGGCTCATGTCGTAGCACTCGATGCGAAGCGGAGCCTCTTTCAACTCGAGAGCCCGCTGCAACTCCTCGAGAGCGGTCGCCCGGCTGGTGAGGTCGGTCGCGCGCCGCAGTCGGTGGCGCTTTAGCTGGTCCTCCGCGTTCTGGCGGGCTGTTGCGACAAGCTCGCGCTTGCGACCACGCTGCGGCGCCCGGATTGTGACCTTGCCCCCGCGAAGCCCGGTCAGCCAGGTCTCGTAGGTCGCCACGTCTTCGGGAGGCTCGGGAACGAGCAGCTCGCGGGGGATCCCGATAGGCGTCTCGGCGTAGTGCTGCTCGAGCACCCTGCCCACGAGCTGCGAGGAGGTGAGCGGCTCCACCTTCTCGACGATGAACCCGTGGCGGCCCACGACTCGACCACGCCTTATGTGCAGGACCTGAACCGCAGCCGCGAGCTCGTCTTCGGCGATGGCGAGGGCGTCGAGGTTCTCCGAGGAGTCGGTCACCATCTGTTGGCGCTCGATCGCGAGCCGGACGGTGGCGAGACGGTCTCTGAGGCGTGCCGCCCGCTCGAACTCGAGCTCGGAGGCCGCCCGGCGCATCTCGGTCTCGAGGCGGTCCACGACGGGCTTGGTGTCGCCGTCGAGGAAAGCCATCAGCTCGGACACGAGCCTTTGGTACTCCTCGGGCACGACCGCACCAACACAGGGGCCCGAGCAACGCTCGATGTGGAAGAGAAGGCAAGGTCGCCCGAGGAGCTGGTGGCGGCGCAACTTGGCGTCTGAGCAGGTCCTGATCGGAAACGAGCGCAGCAGCAGGTCGAGGGTCTCACGGATCGCGTAAGCGTGGGCGTAAGGCCCGAAATAGCGCGTGTCCTTGCGCCGCGCCCCGCGCATGACCGTGGCCTTCGGCCATTCGTCGCCGACAGTCACCGCCAGATAGGGGTAGCTCTTGTCGTCGACGAGGCGGATGTTGAACCGAGGCCGGTGCGCTTTGATGAGGTTGTACTCGAGCATGATCGCCTCGACATCACTCGCGACGACGATCCACTCGACCGAGGCGGCCCGCTCCACCATCTGGGCGGTGCGGGGGTGCAAGTTAACGGGGTCCTGGAAGTAATTCGAGAGGCGGCTGCGCAGCGAACGAGCCTTTCCTACATAGATGATTCGTCCAGACGCGTCCTTGAACTGATAAGAGCCTGGGGCATCGGGAACGGACTGGGGTCGCTCGAGCACTAGAGTGCAGGTTACGGCCGGCCTGGTACCCCGGCTGACATATTCGCTTCGTGGCCGACATACCCGCGGTTGGGCGACCAGGCTGTCCTCGCCGGCCGATACTCGAAGCGTCCTATAGGGGGTCACCCAATGTTCCGCCTACAGCCGCCGCTTCCCGACGACTATTCGACGGCAACCGACCACGAGCTGGTCCGGCGCGTCGTAAGGGCGCGTTCGCGCCTCGGCGACCGGCTCGTCATCCTCGGTCACCACTACCAGCGTGAGGAGGTCATCTCTTTCGCCGACATGCGCGGGGACTCCTTCGGCCTGTCTCGTTATGCCGCCCAACAACACGCGGCCGAGTACGTCGTGTTCTGCGGCGTGCACTTTATGGCCGAGTCGGCGGACATCCTCACCGGGCCGCACCAGCAGGTCATCCTCCCCGATCTGAACGCCGGTTGCTCGATGGCCGACATGGCCGATCTAGACAGCGTCGAGCAGATCTGGGACGAGCTGTCCGAGGTGACAGACGTCGAGGCGATCGTGCCCATCACCTACATGAACTCGGCTGCGTCGCTCAAAGCTTTCGTGGGGCGGCACTCCGGTGCCGTTTGCACGTCCTCGAATGCCCGCGCGATCTTGACTTGGGCCCTCGAGCACGGGCGCAAGGTCCTGTTCTTCCCCGACCAGCACCTCGGGCGCAACACGGCCTTCCAACTCGGCTACGGCGCCTGCGACATGCAGGTCATCGACCCGCGCCGGCGCCTTGGAGGGCTCGAGGACTCCGAGGTAAAGGAGGCAACATTCCTGCTGTGGAAGGGCCACTGCTCGGTTCACCAGCGCTTTAGGACAGAGCACGTCGGGACGTTCCGCTCCGAGCACCCGGGCGGGATGGTCATCGTCCACCCCGAATGCAGCCGCGAAGTCGTAGAGCTCGCCGATCAAGTCGGCTCGACTGACTACATCATCAACGCGGTCGCAGCCGCGCCCGCCGGCTCCACGATCGCAGTCGGCACCGAGATCCATCTCGTGGACCGACTCGCACGCGAGCATCAAGACAGAACCATTGTCTCCCTCGACCCGGTCGTCTGCCCCTGTTCGACGATGTTCCGGATCGACCTCCCCCATCTCGCCTGGGTGCTCGACGGTCTCGTCAAAGGAGAGGTGCGCAACCGCATCGTCGTCGAACAGGCCACGGCGCAAGACGCCCGCGTCGCCCTCGAGCGCATGCTCGCGATCGCCTGAAGCGGCTGTGACCTACGATCCGGGCGTGATCGAAGACGAGATCGAGAGCGCCATTGCCGGTAGCAGGGAAGCGACGGGCAAGCTCTTCGACACCCTCGAGCAGATCGACGACTCGGTCATGGCGCGTCCCAGCCTGCTGCCGGCTTGGAGTGTCGCCCATGTCCTGACACACCTCGCCCGCAACGCCGACTCGTTCGTGCGGGTCCTCACCGGGGCCGCCGAGGGCCGCGAGGTGCGCCAGTACCCGAGTGGGATCGCCCGCAACCAGGACATCGAGGAAGGTGCGACACGCTCGGCGGCTGAGATAGTCGAGGACCTTCGCGCCTCGGCCGTGCGGCTCGACGCCACCTGGTCCGCGCTGGCCGAGGAGGTCTGGCAACGCCAGGGACTCCGCAGCGACGGCTCGCCGCTACCCTGCCGCCTCCTTCCGATAGGGCGTTGGCGAGAGGTCGAGGTTCACCACAGCGACCTCGGTCTGCGATATTCGGTCGCCGACTGGCCGGCCGAGTTCGTAAACCTCGACCTGCCTGTGGCCCTTTCGCGCCTGCCGGAGCGGATCGAGGACCCGGCACAGCGGGCAAGCTTGTTGGCCTGGATCTACGGGCGCGCGACTGAACCCGGTGGGCTCGTTCTTCGCCCCTTCTAAAGCTGGCCAGACAAGGCTCTGGTGCCCGAAGGCGGTTCAGGCTTCGATCAGCTCGAGCCTGTTGCCAAACGGGTCGGCGACAAAGCATCGACGAACCTCGGTGAGCTCACTGTCCCAGCGCACCGTGTGCCCAGCATCGCCGAGCGCCTCGGCGAGGTTGTCGAGCCCCTCGACAACAAGCGCAGGATGGGCCTTCTCAGCCGGCCGGAAGTCTGGTTCGACACCGAGATGAACCTTCACGTCCCCGCTCTCGAACCATCGTCCGCCTCTTTTTGCAAGCGGGGCCGGCTTCGCCCGGGTCCCGAGGCCGAGAATCGCCTCGTAGAAAGCTTCCGCCTCGGCTTCTCTGTCCGGGGGCATCGCGACCTGGACGTGGTCGAGCCGGACGACCCGGTAGGCCCTATCCCGGCTCTGCCCCCTTGCGACAGCCGGGATCGAAGCCAGCTGCGAGACGATCAACTCGCGGTCCTCCTCGTCTTCCAGGCTGTCGAGGACCTGACGCGAGAGCGCGGCCCAGTGCTCGAACTCATCGAGATCTCCCGCCGCGGCCTTAGCCCTTGCCATCCCCTCGTAGCACGAGGCGAGCCTCCAATCGATCCAGCCGTTAGCCGTCACACATTCGAGCGATCGCTGTGCTCGATCGAGGGCCAGATCGACATATCCGAGCAGGCTCGCGACATGCGAGATCTGCCAGTCCCCGACGCTTCGCTTCTCGTCGTCGCCGATCGACTCCCACAAATAGCGCGACGCGAAGGAGGCCGCGAGCATCTCGTCGTCCTCGGCCGGACTGCGCTCGGCCGACTCGATCAGCTCCCATGCCCGGTTGAAGGCGGCGATCGCATCCTGGCGCCGGCTGCCAGTGTCCCCATTGCCGGCCTGTGCCATAGCTCCCCCTTTTCTTCCTCAGCAGTGTGAGGAAACTACCGAAGCCGCCCTCAGATCCCGAGCAGTGGGGCAAGGAACCGGCCCGTGTAGCTCTCGTGGGTCTTGGCTATCTTCTCCGGCGTTCCCTCGGCCACGATCGAGCCGCCCCCGTCCCCGCCCTCGGGGCCTAGGTCGATCACCCAGTCCGCCGACTTGACGACGTCGAGGTTGTGCTCGATCACACATACCGTGTTGCCCTGGTCGACAAGCCTCTGAAGCACGTCGAGGAGCTTGCGGACATCTTCGAAGTGAAGACCGGTTGTCGGCTCGTCGAGGACATAGAGCGTGTGGCCCGTCGAGCGCTTGGCGAGCTCGGAGGCGAGCTTTACCCGTTGCGCCTCCCCACCTGAGAGTGTGGGCGCTGGCTGGCCGAGGCGGACATAGCCGAGACCCACGTCGACAAGGGTCCTCAGATGACGCGAGATCACCGGCTGGGCGGCGAAAAACTCGAGCGCCTCCTCGCACGAAAGGTCGAGCACCTCGGCGATGTTCTTCCCGCGCCAGGTGACATCGAGCGTGTCGCGGTTATAGCGGGCTCCCTTGCAGACCTCGCAGGGAACATAGACGTCTGGGAGGAAGTGCATCTCGATCTTCAAAGTGCCGTCGCCTGAGCAGGCCTCACAGCGCCCACCGGCGACATTGAACGAGAAGCGGCCGGGCTGGTAGCCGCGAAGGCGAGCCTCGGCCGTCTGGCTGAAAAGGCGCCGGACGTTGTCGAACATTCCCGTGTACGTCGCCGGATTGGACCGAGGTGTGCGGCCGATCGGCGACTGGTCGATATCGATGACCTTGTCGAGCGCCGCGAGGCCCTCGATCGTACGGTGACGCCCAGGAACGACCCGCGACTTGTAGATGCGCTGCATGAGCGCACGCAACAAGATGTCGTTGATCAAAGTCGACTTTCCCGAGCCGGAGACACCGGTCACAGAGACGAAGCAACCGAGCGGGATCTCAACATCGATCCCCTTTAAGTTGTGCTCTCGGGCCCCTCGCACGACGAGCCACTCGCCCCGGGGCTCGCGCCGCATCGTTGGCACGGCGATCGAGCGTTTCCCCGAGAGGTACTGGCCGGTTATGGAGGCCTTGCATTTCACGAGCTCTTCGAACGAGCCCGCGCAGACAACCTCGCCCCCGTGCTCACCAGCACCCGGCCCGATGTCGACGACGTAGTCGGCGACCCGGATCGTCTCCTCGTCGTGCTCGACGACTAGGACGGTGTTGCCGATGTCACGCAAACGGAGCAGGGTTTCAACAAGCTTGCGGTTGTCGCGCTGGTGCAGGCCGACCGAGGGCTCGTCGAGGACGTAGAGGACCCCGACGAGGCCACTTCCGATCTGGGATGCGAGGCGGATCCTTTGTGCCTCTCCCCCCGCCAAGGTCGCCGCCGAGCGGTCAAGGCTCAGGTAGTCGAGCCCGACGTCGACGAGGAACTGCAGGCGGGCACGGATCTCCTTCATCACCCGGGCTGCGATCATCTCCTCTCGCGAGCTCAGCTCGAGCCGCTCGAGCAAGTCGTGCGCGGCGCGGATCGACAGAGCTGACAGCTCGGCGATGCTGCGGCCCCCGATCTTGACCGCGAGCGAGGCTGGGCGAAGCCGGGACCCGCCGCATTCGGGGCAGGGCACCTCGCGCATGTAGCCCTCGACCTGCTCGCGCACCCAGTCGGAGTCCGCGTCGCTGTGGCGCCTTTGCAGCCACGGGACGACGCCTTCGAACTGGGTGTCGTAGCTACGCAAAGTCCCATAACGGTTGCGGTACTGCACATGCACGCGCCTTGTACCTGCGCCGTAGAGGAGGATCTTGCGCTGGGCCTTGGTGAGCTTGGACCAGGGCTTGTCCATGCTGAAGCCATTCGCCTCTGCCACTGCTTTGAGCACGCGGGAGAAGTACTCGGTGCGCGCTCCCGCCCAAGGCCCGATCGCGCCCTGTGTGAGCGAGAGATCGGGGTTGGGCACGACGAGATCGGGGTCGACCTCAAAGCGGGTTCCGAGGCCGTTGCACGACGGGCACGCTCCGAATGGCGAGTTGAACGAGAAGCTCCTCGGCGCCAGCTCGTCGAGAGAGATGCCGCAGTGCACGCAAGCAAGGTGCTGGGAGAAGGTGAGCACCTGTTCGCCGCCTGCGTCCTCAAGCGCCTCTGTCGTGACGTCTGCCATCCCGTCCTCGGCCACATCTGCGGCCTTGGCAGCGGCCGCCTTGGCGGCAGCCTTGGCGCCCGCCCTCTTGGATGGGGGGGCCGTTGTTCGCGCGACCGGGCCGCTACGGGCGGACGCGTTGGACTCAGGCATGAGCAGGATCTCGGCGATCCCCTCGCCGAGACGCAGTGCCGTCTCGATCGAGTCGGTCAGTCGGCGCTCGATGCCTTCGCGCCGTACGAGGCGGTCGACGACGACCTCGATCGTGTGCTGCTCATAACGGGCGAGTTCGAGCGAAGCCCTCTCGGAGAGCTCGATGAGCGCCCCGTCCACGCGCGCCCTCGCGAAACCCTGCTTGGCGAGGTCATCGAGGAGAGCTGAGTATTCGCCCTTTCGACCCCGCACGACAGGGGCGAGAACCTGGAACCGGGTGCCCTCTGCCAAGTCGCTCAAGCGGTCGACGATCTGCTGTGGGCTCTGGCGTGTCACAAGGCGGCCGCAGTTGGGACAGTGCGGCTGGCCGATGCGCGCGTAGAGCAGGCGCAGGTAGTCGTAGATCTCGGTGATCGTGCCGACCGTGGAGCGTGGGTTGCGCGAGGCCGACTTCTGGTCGATCGAGATCGCTGGCGACAGACCCTCGATGAAGTCCACGTCCGGTTTGTCCATCTGGCCGAGGAACTGGCGCGCGTAGGACGACAACGACTCCACGTAGCGCCGCTGGCCCTCGGCGTAGATGGTGTCGAAGGCGAGCGACGACTTGCCAGAGCCCGAGAGCCCCGTGAAGACGATGAGGCGGTCGCGCGGGAGCTCTATCGAGACGTTCTTCAAGTTGTGCTCGCGGGCCCCGCGAACTACAAGGCTGTTGGGCACGGCCGCAGACTACCGACCGGCTGGCGCGAGCCAACCGCTTGTGCTCGGGCGCCGACTGCCCAATCGCGTGCCCGAGCGAGGACATACCCCGGCGCGCGTTGACCCAAGGATCACCCGACCTCCTTGAGCTCGCGGCGCAAGGAACGGATCTCGTCGCGAAGCCGTGCCGCGTACTCGAAGCGGAGCTCGGCGGCCGCAGCCTCCATCTCGCGCTCGAGTGTGGCTATCAGCCTGCTGATCTCGTCCAGGGGCAGCTCGTCCTTGCCGGCATGGTTTGGCACCGACACATCGAGCAGCTCCGCGGCACGTTCCACCGCCCGCCGGCCCGCGCGACGCGACCGGTCCGACCCGGCTCGGCTCGGAAGCGGGGCGCCAGCGCCGAACCCGTCGCCGCCCGAGCCGGCCGCGCTGCGGAACTGCGCCACGAGGTCGGTAACGGCCTTGCGGATCGTCTGGGGGTCGATCCCGTGCTCGAGATTGTAGGCCTGCTGGACGAGACGCCGGCGCTCGGTCTCGGCGATCGCGCCCCGCATCGAGTCGGTGATGAGATCGGCGTAGAGGATCACCCGGCCCGAGACGTTGCGGGCGGCCCGGCCCATCGTCTGGATCAAGGAAGTCTTCGAGCGCAAGAAGCCCTCCTTGTCGGCGTCGAGGATCGCCACGAGGGCGACCTCAGGGAGATCGAGGCCCTCGCGCAGCAAGTTGATGCCGACGAGAACGTCGAATTCGCCGAGGCGCAGGTCCCGGACGATCTCTATGCGCTCGATCGTGTCGATGTTCGAGTGCAAGTAGCGGACCTTGAGCCCGGTCTCGAGCAGGTAGTCGGCGAGGTCTTCGGCCATCTTCTTCGTAAGGGTGGTGACAAGGACGCGCTCGCCCCGGGCGATGGTGGTGTTGATCTCGGCGATGAGGTCGTCGATCTGGCCCTTTGTCGGCTTGATCACGACCTCGGGGTCGACGAGGCCCGTCGGGCGCACGATCTGCTCGACGACCTGGCTCGATACCGAGATCTCGTAGTCGGAAGGTGTCGCCGACAAAAAGACGCACTGGTTGACGCGGGCCTCGAGCTCCTCGAAGCGCAAAGGCCTGTTGTCTTTTGCCGAAGGAAGGCGGAAGCCATGCTCGACGAGGACGTCCTTGCGGGAGCGGTCGCCGGCGAACTGCCCGTGGAGCTGTGGCACCGTGACGTGGCTCTCGTCGACCACGAGGAGCCAATCCTCGGGGAAATAGTCAAGGAGCGTGTAGGGCGGCTGATCCGCGACGCGCCCGTCCAGGTGGCGGCTGTAGTTCTCGACGCCATTGCAGCTGCCGAGCTCGGCCAGCATCTCGAGGTCATGCTCGGTGCGCATCCGCAGGCGTTGCGCCTCGAGCAGCTTTCCCGCCTGCTCGAGCTCTCGCAGCCGCTCGCCGAGCTCGACCTCGATCGAGGCAATGGCACGGCGCATGCGCTCGTCTCCGGCAACGTAGTGCGTCGCCGGAAAGATTATGAGCTCGCCGAGGTCGCCGAGCAGCTCTCCTGTGAGCACGTCGAAGCGGCTCACGCGTTCTACCTCGTCGCCGAACAGCTCGACACGCACGGCGTACTCCTCATAGGCGGGGTGCACCTCGATGGTGTCGCCGCGGACACGAAAGCGCCCCCGGACAAGGTTGGCGTCGTTGCGCTCGTAGTGCATCGTGACGAGATTGGTCAGAAGCGACCTCTGGTCATGGGTCTCGCCGGGCTTGAGGACCAGGATCTGGTCCCGGTACTCCTCGGGGGAGCCGAGACCGTAGATACACGAAACCGAGGCCACGACGATCACATCCCTGCGAGTCAGCAGGCTTGCAGTCGTCGAATGGCGCAGGCGGTCGATCTCGTCGTTGATCGACGAGTCCTTTTCTATGTAGGTATCCGATGAGGGCAGGTATGCCTCGGGCTGGTAGTAGTCGTAATAGGAGACGAAGTACTCGACCCTGTTGTCCGGGAAGAAACCGCGCAATTCGCCGGCGAGCTGGGCCGCAAGGGACTTGTTCGGGGCCAGCACGAGAGTCGGGCGCTGCACCTTCTCGATCGTCCAGGCAATAGTGGCGCTCTTGCCGCTCCCGGTGATCCCGAGCAGGGTCTGGAACCGGTCCCCACGTGTGATCCCGCGCACGAGCGCGTCAATAGCGGCCGGCTGGGAGCCAGCCGGCTGGAAGTCGGAGACGACCCGGAACTCAGGCACTCTCGGCATGGTACCGAGAGGGTGGGCGCCGGCGAGCAGCCCGGCATGCCAAGGTGCGCCGGGGCGGTGATCCGCTCAGCTCGTAGCGGGCGAAACGACCTCGAAGACGGCCGTGACAGTCACGGCGACGCTGAGCTCACCCAGTTCCAACGGTGGCGCGCTCTGCACGATCTGTGCCCCCGACAACGGCCTTGCGCGCTTGAAATGATCGCCACCGAATTGTCGCGGCCAATTTCCCTCGGCGAGGTCGACAAGCGGACCGAGGACGAGACCCGCCGTCTCGGCGAGCTCGTGGGCGGCACTGAACGCCTGGACGACAGCGTCCCGACGCGCGGCTGACAAAAGCGGCGCCCGATCGTCGATGTCGAAACTGACATTGTTGATCCCGACTCCGGTCCCGGCCGCATCGACCGCAGCGGCAATGATCCGACCCGCGTCTTTGGGAGGCCTCACCGTTGCTAAGAGGCTGCTCGATGCCCGGTAGGTGCTCACAGAGGCTTCCCCGTCTCGGCGGTGCTGCTCGTTGAGGTCGATAGATATCGTCTCGAGATCCGACGGCGCGACGCCGTCATCTCGTAGACCAGCCAGGACGCGTTCGGCGAGAAGGCTGCATGAAGTGAGGGCGTCGCCGGGCGCCGGGTCCTCGGCGAAAACGAACAAGCGGATCCTCGCATTGTCCGGGGGCGCCGACGCGCTGCCCGTGGCCTGGACCGTGATCGTTGCTTTCTTCACCATCGCGCGACCCTATGCCCGCCCGGATGCGACGAGGAGGTCGCCTGCTCAGGCTCCGCCGGGGGTGCTCGCAGCGCCGCCCTTGGCGTCCTCGGCCTCAAGGCGCGCCATCCAGTCCCAAGCCCTGTTGACCATCTCCTCGAGCTCTTCGAGGGTACCCATGTTCATGATCACGAAGTCCGCCTTCGCGATCCGCTCGGCGCGCTCGATCTGGTTGGCGATACGCGCCTCGGCGTCGCGACGATCCAGGTGCCTTTTGCTCTCGAGCCGTTCCAGGGCGATGTCTTCTGGCGCGTCGATGACGAGCACTCCCGCGAGGCCATAGCTGTCGATATCGCCGGCTTCGACCAGCAAAGGAATCTCGAGCACGACGACGCCATCGTCGCTTTTGTCCAGGGCGAGCCGGGCGGCGATCTCGGCTCGCACCTCGGGATGGATAATCGCCTCAAGCTCGGCGAGAGCTGCCCTGTCGGTGAAGACCTCGGCGGCGAGCGCCGGGCGATCAATGCTCCCGTCCGGCGCGACAATCCTGTCACCGAAGCGTTCGACCACCTTCGCGTGAGCCGGCCGGCCCGGCACGACAACCGCGCGGGCCACTGCGTCGGCATCGATCACCACCGCCCCGCGCTCGACCAGCATCGAAGCGACCGTCGACTTGCCCGAGCCGATCCCGCCCGTAAGGCCGATGACGATCACGTTCGACCCGACGCCCGGAACCGATGCTTGGCGGGACCATCGACTGCTCCGGGTGCCCCGGCGGCCCCTGACATGGGCGCATACACTAACCGGGCCGTGGCTCGAACGAGCAGGACCCGCCTCAAGTGGATGCGAGTCCTCGAACACGCTCTTCTTGCGGGCTTTGCCTACATCCCGCTGCTTTGCACCAAGCCCGGAATCCTCGCCGACGACACCAAGGCCTACCTTTACCTCGACCCCGGCAGGCTCTTGCGCTCGGCAGTGTCGATGTGGGACCCCTCGGTCGCCGGCGGCACCGTCACTCACCAGAACATCGGATACCTGTTCCCCCAAGGTCCGTTCTACTGGGTCTTCGCCGAGCTCGGCGTGCCCATGTGGGTGGCGCAACGGCTCTGGATGGGCACCGTGCTCTTCGCGGCGGGGGCCGGGGTCTGCTATCTCGTCCGCACCCTCGGGGTGATCGGCCCGGGCGTAGTCGTGGCGGGCCTCGCCTACGAGCTGAGCCCTTACTTCCTCCAGTACATCCAGCAGACCTCCGCGATCCTGCTCCCGTGGTCTGGCCTCGGCTGGCTCGTGGTGTTCTGCGTGCTCGCCGTGCGTCGCGACGGATGGCGCTATCCGGCCCTGTTCGGGCTCGCGGTGGCTCTTGTCGGGGCGACGAACGCCACCTCGTTGATATACGCGGGCCTCGCCCCGCTTATATGGCTGTGCTGGGCCGTCGTCGTCTGTCACGAGGCGCCGGCTGGTCGCGCTCTTTCGGCCGCTTTGAAGATGGGCCTGTTCTCGCTCGGGGTCTCGCTGTTTTGGATCGCAGGGCTGCACATAGAAGGCGCTTACGGGGTCGCGATCCTCAAGTACACAGAGACACTGCCAGCCATCGCCGGGACCTCGCTTGCCTCCGAGGTCGTGCGCGGCCTCGGCTACTGGTACTTCTACGGAAGCGACCGCCTCGGGGCTTGGAAGCAAGCAGCCGTCAAGCTCGAGCAGACTCCCTGGCTGCTCGCGACCAGCTTTCTCCTCCCGGTTCTGGCCGTGGCCGCTGCTGTTGTCTCGCGGTGGCGCCACAAAGGTTTGTTCGTCCTCCTCGTCCTTGTCGGTGTCGTGCTCGCCGTCGGGCTGCACCCGTACTCGGACCCCTCCATCGTCGGTCACTGGCTGAAGTCGTTCATGTCAGGCTCCTCGGTTGGCCTCGCCCTGCGTTCGAGCGACCGCGCGACGCCCCTTGTCGTGCTCGGCTTGGCAGCGCTCTTGGGCGTCGGGGCGAGCGCTGTCTGGTCGCGCTCTCCCAGGGTCGGCCTAGGCGTCGCGTGTGCACTCATGGCTTTGATCGTGGCCAACAGCGCCCCTTTCCTCGAAGGCGGCGCCGTGGCGCAGACTTTCTCGTTCCCCGAGAAGATCCCGTCGTATTACGCACAGGCGGCACGCTTCCTCGACGCAAAAGGCGACTCGACCCGTGTGCTCATCGAGCCGGGCCAGAACTTCGCCTCCTATGACTGGGGCACGACATTCGACACGATCTGGCCCGGCATCATGACCCGCCCGGAGATACTGCGAGAGCAGACGATCCAGGGCTCGTACCCGACAACCGATCTCCTCCAAGCCTTCGACCTCACCTTGCAGCAGGGAACTTACGAGCCCTCGACCCTGGCACCGATCGCCCGGCTGTTGAGTGCTGGAGATGTCGTGTTGCAGTCGAACCTCGCCTACTGGCGCTACAACACTCCCCGGCCGCAAGAGACCTGGGCGCTGTTCGATCCCCCACCGGCCGGCATCGCCAAGCCGGTCAGCTTCGGCAAGCCGGTTGCGAACCTCGCCCCGGCCCGTTACAGCCTGATCGACGAGGAAGCTCTCGCCGAGCCAACCGATGCCCCGTGGCCGCCCCCGATCGCAGTCTTTTCGGTCTCAGACGCCCGTCCCATCTACCGCGCCGAGCCGGCCAGCGCCCCGCTCGTCATCGACGGGAGCGGGGCAGGTGTCGTCGCTGCGGCCGCGGCCGGGCTTTTGAACGACAATCCGACGATCTTTTACGCCGGGTCCCTCGATGGCAACGCAAAGCTGATGCGCGAGGTCCTCACGCCCGGGTCCGAACTCGTGCTCACCGATACGAACCGCAACGTGCTCGAGCGCTGGTCGAGCGTGAGCGACAACATCGGCGAGACCCTCCCCGCCGGGCCGGAGCCTGCGGCTGCGGACCCGACTTCGGTCGCGCTGCCGCTTTTCAGCCACGTTCGCCCTGCCGCCCAAAGCGTCGCGGTCTACAGCGGGGCCCGATACGTGACGGCCTCCTCCTACGGCAACCCGATCAGCCTCACGCCCGAGGACCGGCCCGCCGAAGCCTTCGACGACAACACCGAGACCGCCTGGAGCGTCGCCGCCTTCTCCAACGCCACCGGCGACTGGCTGCAGGTGCGCCTCGACAAGGCCGTGACGACGGATCACATCAACCTCTCCCAGGTGCTGGGCTCCACCGCCAACCGTTGGATCACCCGGATAACGCTCAGCTTCGACGGCCATCACCCCATCTCAGAGGCACTTGGCCCGCGCTCGCACACCGCCTTAGGCGAGACGATCCATTTCTCCAGGCGCTCGTTCAGCACGCTTCGCATCACGATCGATGCAACAACCTGGTCCGGGCGCGAGTCGATGCTGGCAGCTTCGGGGGTCGGCTTCTCCGAGGTCCGGATCCCGGGCACGAGCATCTCCGAGACGATCAAGATGCCATCGGACCTTCTGACGGCGCTCGGGTCCTCCTCGCTCTCGCACCGCCTCACGATCGTAATGACCCGCGAGCGCGTCTCGCCGATACCGCCGCGCTCGGACCCGGAGCTGGCGATGAGCCGCACTTTCTGGCTCCCGACGAGCCGCAAGTTCTCCATCAGCGGCACGGCGCGTGTCTCGGCCCTTATAGCGGACAACCTCATCGACTCGATCCTCGGCGGCGCGGACGTCTTCGGCGGGGCCGTGATCGGATCGAACGAGAGACTGCCCGGCGACCTCGACGCTCGGGCCGTGTTCGCCTTCGACAACAACACCAAGACCTTCTGGAGTCCGGGCTTTGACGCACCGGCTCAGATCGGCGCCTGGATGCAGGCATCGCTCACACACGAGGTCAGCTTCGACCGCCTCGATCTGAAGGTCATCGCTGACGGGCGCCACTCAGTCCCGAGCGCGATCAGGATCACGACCAATTCGGGCGGTGACGAGCTCGTCTCGATCCCGCCCATAACCGACCGCAAGGCCGCGAACTCGGTCGTGAGCGTCCCGATCAGCTTCCCCAAGCTTGCCGGGAGCACGATCCGCTTCACCATCGAGGCCGTGCGGCCGGTCACGACCACCAACTGGTACACGCAAAAGCCCATCGTCATGCCGGTCGGGATCGCCGAGATCGGCCTGCCCGGGGTCCATTTCACGCCCGAGCCGACAGGTGCGAAGATCCCAGCGGTGTGCACCGACAAGCTCCTGCATATCGACGATCGCCCGGTCTGGCTGAAGATCACGGGCACAGTCGGGGCCGCCGAAAAGCTCGACGGCCTGACCATCTCGGGCTGCGGCCCCGACGCGAAGGGCATCGTCCTAGGACCTGGCACCCACAGCCTGGACACGACGTGGGGGAAGATCACCGGCTTCGTTATCGACCGGCTCGTGCTCGACTCAGCCCCTGGAGGACAGGCTCTGGCTCCCCTTGGCGCTGGAAGCACGCTGCCCGCGTCCGGGACGATCGCCTCCTCGCGGGCCGTCCCGCTCGAGTCCCCGACGCTAAGGGTCGTCTCGTCTTCGGCTACTGCGGCCACCCTCGAGGTAAAAGGCGCGAAGAGCCCCTTCTGGCTCGTGCTCGGCGAAAGCCTCAACTCCGGCTGGGAGGCGACCGGGCCTGGCGGTCGCTCGCTCGGGGCACCGCAGCTAATCGACGGTTATGCGAACGGGTGGTACGTGACCCCGCCGAGCGCCAGTTTCATCGTGACGCTCCGCTTCGGACCACAACAGAGTGTCGTTCCCGCCATTGTCGCCTCGGGGACGACCCTTTTTCTCTGCCTGGTTGTCGGGTTCGTGCCCTTTGGCCCTATCCGGCGTCGGCTCCGCCGGGGCAGGGCACATACGGCCGCGGCCGCTGATAGCGCCTCCGCAACGACACCTGGCGCGCCGGCGATCGCCAAGGGCGCTCCGACGCTTTATGGGCCCTTCGCGGATCGCACCGGGCCGCCCAATGTAGTGATCTGTTGCCTCGTCGCAGCATTATGCGGTGGCGTTGGTCTCGTCGTGCTCCCGCCGCCGTCGGCCCCATTTGTCGCCGGTGCGATCGTGCTCAGCGCGCTCGCAAGCTTGCGCGTGTCACTCGCGCGCCCGCTGTTAAGCCTTCTCGCGCTTGGCTGCATCCTCGCTGCAGGCACCCTGGCAGTACTCGGCGAGATCGCCCACCACTACCCGGCAGGCAGCTCGTGGCCGCACAACTTCGAGAGCGCAGGGGTGCTCGCCTTCGTGGGTGTCGTGGCGCTCGCCTGTGACGCGGCGGTGGCGGTTGTGCGCCGACGCGATGAACCAAACGAGGACAGACCGCTCTGAGGCGTCCGAAGAGCTCCACAAGGGCCGCTCGCGCTTGGCCGCAGGCAGGGTTACCGGGGTCAGCACCCCAGAGCTCGTGCTGACAGGTCCTGTCGGCGGCCAGGTACTTGCCCTACTCGCATCGGCGCGGCCTTGGAAGCCAGGCGATGTCGAAGAGACCTTGGTTGACGAGCAAAGCCCGGGGCCGCCTCGGGTCCAAAGGCGCTCGAGGTGGGTGAGGTTGTCGGTTAAGGCGTACCGCTTGCACGGAAATGGTCTCTGTTAGCGCAGTTTCAAACTGATCGGCACGGCTTCTCGGAGCCCTCTGTAGTGAGGCGAGTTTCCCTTGGGCCCCACACGACGAGAACCGCCAGGAGCCTTCGATGCGAGCTTGGCGGCTCGTGCGAGGCCGCGCCGGCCAGTGACACACGAGCGTGGCGCCGAGGTCGCCGTCGCGAGACCCGAGGTTCTCGGGAGTAACCCACAGCAAATGCTCAACGCCTTCACAGGATCAGCGGGCAGGCTGTGCAGAGAAACCTGCAGTAAGGAGGCACGAACCATGGACGAGAACGAGCAACCAGCCCCTGAGTCGACCACCCCCTACGGTCTCGGCGCCCCAAGCGGGACCCCGCCGCCCGGTGCTCCTCCCGGTGCGGTGGGTTTCCCGCCGCCTGTTCCGCCATGGGCGCCTCCCCCCTACCAATGGACGCCCGGCCCGCTAAGCACCCAGGCTGCGCCAAAGCGAGGCTTTCGCGCCATGCTCGCGCGTCGGGGCACCGGCTGGGCCGTCGCGGCAGCGCTGGCTTGTGCGGTAATCGGGCTCTCGGTCGTTGTAGCAACGACTCGCTCGACAACGACACCGTCCGCGACTACCCGGCTGCCTGCGAGCGGTTCGGCTCCAGGCCGCGGGCTTTTCGGCGGCGCCTTTGGGGCCGGCACGAACGGGGCGTCCGGAACCGTCGACGCCGTCTCTGGCTCGAGCTTCACTATGACGACGGGCGCGGGCCAGGAGCTGACAGTCGACGAACAACCCTCGACCACTTACCGCAGCCGGGCGGGCTCCGCCTCGGCGAGCGCAGTCACCGCTGGTGAGCGCGTCATCGTGCTCGGCTCCAAGAGCGGGTCGAAGATCAGCGCCACCCAGATCATCGTGCTGCCAAGCAGTGGAGCTTTCGGGTTCCCGGGCTCCTCGAACCAGTGATCGAAAAGGCCCCGGCTCGCTCAGGACCTCGGTGGTGTGCGCCTGGCCTCGGCCGCTAAGGCCGCAAGGGTGCCGCGCGCAGTTGCCTCCCAGGTGAGCGGAGCGACGTGTTCAACCGCGGCCCGCCCGAGGCGACGCCGCAGGAGCGGGTCACATAGCAGAGTCTTCAGCTCGCGGGCGAAGTCCTCCTCGGAGTCGACCAGCACGCCTGTAACCCCGTCGTCTATGGCGTCCAGGTGTCCCGCGATCCGCGTCGCTACCGCGGGTGTCGCACAGGCGGCGGCCTCGCTCAGGGTCAGCCCCCAGCCTTCTCGCGTCGAGGCGGACGCGACTACCCAGGCCCTACGGTAGAGGTCCAAGAGCTCCTCGGCCCCGAGACGACCTGGAAGCGAGACGTAGCTCTTCGCGCCGAGCTCGACGAGCCTGTCCTCAAGGCTCGAACGCTCCCGTCCCTCGCCCACGATGATTGCCTCGAGCTCGGGGATCTGCTCGTGGACCCGCGCCAGGATCCCGACAAGGCGTCCGAAATTCTTGACCGGGACGAGACGCCCGATCGCGACCACAAGGGGCCGCTCGCTTCGGTGACCGCCGGGTGAGTACCGGGGATCTATCCCCGGCGACACGACGCTGACCCGGCTCGCCTGTACCCAGGGCAGGGCGACGATCTCGCGCCGCGAGGACTCGGAAAGTGTCACGATCCGGGAGCGGTTGTAGACCGGCGGCGCGAGGCGCGCCTCGAGGAACTTGCCCGCGCGCGCGAGTGTCGGGGGAAGTGCCATCGACCACATCTCGCCGTGAACGTGGTGCATGAACACGACTCTCGGAAGACCTGACCACATAGGGCTCAAAAACGGCATCCCGTTCCAGATCTCGACCAAGCCGTCGAGCGGTCCGAGACGGCCACCGGCGATATCCATCGGGCCTGTTGCGAACACGCCGTAGCGGCCGGATCGGCGCACGGCGGTGTAGCCGTCCCGCTCTATCGACACAGCTCTTCCGGACACCGAAGAGGTCCTTAACACCACGTCGATCCCAGCCGCGGCCCAGCGCCTGGCAACCTCGTGCGCGTGCAGCTCGGAACCGCCTGCCTCGGGGTCATCGAGGTCACGCCAGGCCAAGATCGCCACCCTGCGCAAGCCGGCTCGGCGGGCGAGCTCACTGAGCTCGGTGCTCGAGAGCTCGCCTCGAGTCTCCAGGAGTGATTCATCTCTTCCAGACAGCCGGCCAGGACGCGGTCTCATCGGCCGCGGGTCATGATCCGACGGGCATCGGCACGCCACGGCCCGTCCCTGGACTGCCGGGCGCCGGAACCTGCGGCCGTCTTCCTACCTGCTGTTCGTGATAGTCGGCCTCGACATTGACCTCCCAGGTGTCAAAGGCCTCGCCGTAGAGGCTCTCGACGGTCAGCATCGCGGTCAGCATCGAGTGGTCCTGGTTGTTGTAGCGGTGCATGCCGTTGCGCCCGACCGGATGGACGTTCGGCACCTCGGACGCCAACCACTCGCGGATCACTTGCAACCTCTCGAGGTAGCCCTCGTCGTATACGGGGTAGGCCTTGGGCACCCTGACGACGTAGCCCCTCTCGACATCGCCCGTCTTTACAAGGCCGAGTGTCACGAGCTCGCCCGTGGCGAGGGCGACGAGCTCGTCGTCGTTCTTTGTCCACAGCTCGTCGCCTTCGAACACGAAGTACTCAAGACCGAGGCAGGTACTGCCCGCTTTGACGAGATCGGGTGACCAGGAGCCGAAATTCTGCACCCGCCCGACGCGGACCTTGCCCGAGTGCACGTAGATCCAGTTGTCGGGAAAGCCGAGCTCGGCCGCAAGCACGAGGGCGACAGTGAGAAAGTCGCGGTAGCGAAGCGATCTGGCGGCCTCTGCAACCCGCCTAGGCGCGGGCGGGTCCATCGCTAGCACGAGCTCGGACAAGGGCATGGACGAGATCAGGTGGTCGATCTGCCAGGTAGCAGTGCCCGACTCGTCTCCAGAGCCCGGCGCTTCTCCAGAGCCAGGCGAGTCGCTCGGCGCGGTCGCGTCCACGACCGTACGCGTGACCGCCTCCACGGCCCGGTGGTCGCGGCGGCGCACGGACTCGAGCCGGGTCCCGACAAGGACCGTGGACCCGTTGGCCTCTACGAGCTCGCGAGCGCGCTCCCACATCATCCCCGGGCCGAGGCGCGGGTAGTAGAACTCGTCGATCAAAGACGTCACCTGGCTCCGGCCACGACCGGGACCGAGGGCGTTCTTGACGGCCTTGGCCAAAGTGAGGCTCTTGATGCGCTGCGCCGCCCAGTCGGCCTTGATCCTTGAGGCCGGCATTCCCCAGATCTTCTCGGTGTAGGTCTTGAAGAACTTCCGGTAGAGCCGCCACCCGAACGCCCGAGCCGTCCAGCCCTCGAAAGTGTCAAGGTCCCTCGGCGGATGCAGGCGCACCCAGAAAAACGACATCCCGCAGCGAAGCGACTCGAGGACGCCCAGGCCTGAGAGGGCATTGCGGAGCCGGATCGGGTAGTCGTAGTAGGTCCCCTCGTAATAGATCCGGCTGAGCCTGTGGCGAACCAGGAAGTCATCTGGGCCGAGGATCTCCCGCCAGAGTTGCTCGACCTCCGGCACCTTGGTGAAAAAGCGGTGCCCGCCGATGTCAAAACGCCACCCGTCCCTCTCGACGGTACGCGAGAGGCCACCGACCATCGTGTCCATCTCGAGCACCGTGCAGGTGGCGCCGCGCTTTGACAGCTCATAAGCCGCAGTGAGGCCTGCCGGGCCTGCACCGACGATGACGACCGCACCCGGTTCGGTGGCGCGCTCATCGCCCGGATCGTCGAGGCGGCCCATCTCGGCATCATGGCACGCAACGGCTCTGCTAGCTCGCTCCCGAGCCCTCGGCACCGTTAGCCACGGCACGCTCAGGGGACATAGATGCCGAGGAAGGTGAGCATCGCGAACGTCGCCAACAGCGCGGCGGAAAGCCCCATGACGACGCGGAAGCTGCGTTGGCCGCCGGTGAGCATGGCGCCGGCTATGGCGAAAGGAAAGCAATCGAGCCCGTAGCGCTCGAGGGAGGAGAGGTTAGAGGCCGTCAGAACCACAGCCAGGGTCGCCACCGCGTACCAACCGTAAGAGGCGGGGAGTTTCCAGAGCACATAGAGCGCCAGCAGCACAAAGAGCACGGCGAAAAGGGCGTGCTCGCCGACACCGAGATGCTCGCCGCTTAACAGGTAGCCGATGTCACGAGCGATCGTCACGAACGGATCGGAAACGGCGCCCCTGTGCGAGAGGGAGAGCTGCTCGCGAAACGGGAGCCAGAAGCTCCCGAAGATGACCCCGACCCAGCCGAGATATGCCGCCGTGCCGGCCGGCGCAGCCAGCACGGTCCCGGCCGCGACTACGCGCTCGCGCCCTGACAACGAGAACCAGTTCGCGCCGAGCTCGACCAGGGCCGGGACCGCCAAGAGCAACCCGACTGGTCGGCAAAGCCCGGCCAGGAAAGCGGCGCAGATCGCAACTCCGTAACGGCGCTGTCGAAAGCCCAAGAAGGCGACGATCGAGCACACCAACAACAGCGAGTCGGCATACCCCATGACGAGCACTGCGGCTGGAGGGGCGAAGGCGAGCAGCCACACCGCCCGGCGGGCACATGCCTCGTCGCCGAGCTCGAACACGACGAGTCGATAGAGCACAGCGAAACCCGTCAGGCAGGCGAGGTTCGCGACGATGATCACAGCCGTCCCCGCAGGCATCCCGGGAAGGGCTCGAAACGACCTCGCCAGCACTGCTAGCAGCGGGAAGAACCGCAGCCCCTGATCGCCAAGGCCCGCATAACCGCTCGCGGTGATCCTCTCGTACCAGCTCGCGTCCCAGCTGAGAAGTCCTGCGTGGCTGGCGTTCTGTGCCGCCGTGCCGAGATGCGCGAATCGCGTGGCGAGGCGCGCTGCGACTACGGCCACCACGACGAGCGCCCGCGAGGCGACAAAGGGGAGTGCAGAGGCCCGCAACGCCGGGACGGCGAGGTCCCATTGCGCCCGCGCTGTGCTGGCTCCGATCGTCCTGGTGTTCACGACGCGTAACGGTAGAGGTTCTCACCTTCGAAGATCTCGAACGGGGTGTCAGATCCCTGCTCGGCGACGACTTGTTGCTGGGCACGGCTCGCGCTGAGCCCAGCTGCGATCGCCTGGCAGTCGTTGGCGAAATTGAGATATCCCGGTGCCCAGACATACCAGATGGCGTGCTTGGGGCCCGCCCGCGAGATGAGCAGGCTGACGAAGCGGCTCGGGCTTGCGTGCTCGACGGTCGTGGCGTAGTCCACCCAGTTCACGATCTCGGGGGCGTTTGCGCGCGGGAAGGCAATCTCGTCGAAGCGGCCCCCAAGCTCGCGGCTCACAGCAGGGCCGAGCTGGTCCGGGCAGTAGGCCACGACGTCGTCGGGGCGGGCGCGCGCCAGCACCGCCGCCGCGACGTGGCCGGCCTGGGTCCGGGTCAAAAAGGCGTTCGGGACCGACGCCGCCAGACCGAGGGTAACTGCAAGGGCGACGACACCGCGTCGTACACGACGGTCGGCCAACGCGGTCACACCGTAAGCCACTACAAGAAGGCAAGGAACCAGGATGACAGCTGAGTAGCGGTCGGCGAATGTGCTTCCGGAGATCTTTCCGGCCACGAGGGCAACAACAAGGGTCCCCAACGCCACCAAGGCGAGGGCCCGCACTCCAGGGCGGGTACGCAGGTCGAGCACCACCTGACGGCTGTCAAGGGCCTTGCCAGCTACCGCCATCAAAGCCAGGAAGGCGAGCACGAGCGCAAGCGCCCGGCCGGCGTCGGAGTCGCCCCCGGCAAACTGGGTGAAAGTGAACACGAGGGCCGTGAAGTCTGCCGGTGCCGCCCAGGGCGTGCCCGTATGGTGCAGCTGGTACCAGAACGTCGGTACCCAGGGACCAAAAGCGGCCGTCCCGGCGGCCAGTGACACGAGGGCGACACGACAGCTGCGGGCGTGGGTACCCGGGCGGGCGAAGACAACTGTCCCCACCGCCACGACAGCGACGAGGTAAAGGGCCCAGTAGTGGCTGTACTCGAGGGCGCAGGTGACAACTGCAAGCGCGAGGCCATTTAGAGCCGTCGGCCTGCGCAAGATCGCCACATAGGCGAGGACGCCGAGGGCCGAGAGCAGAATGACGAGCGAGTACATCCTCGCCTCGGTGTCGTAGTACAGCGCGAACGGGGAAGTCGCTACGAGAAGCGTCACCGTCCAGGCGACGATCCGCCCCGCGCTATCTCGAGACTCGTCCCGGCAACCGCCGGCCTGTGGCGCCGGGTTAGCTCGCTTCGCGGGGGCGGTTGTGTCTGTTCGCCAAGCCTTCGAGCCGACGCAGTAGCCCGCGGCCCAAACCGCCGGCAGGGTGAGCACCCCGATCACCCCCGAGAGCGAACGGGCTCCTAGATCGCTCGTCCCGAACAACTTCATCCAAAAGTGCAACATGAAGTAGTACAGCGGAGGCGCCCCGTCGTGGCGCAACAGCGCGGGGATCTCGTGCAAGGGCGCACGGGCGATGTTGACCGTGAGTGCCTCGTCGAGCCACATCGGCGACGGCGTCCAGAACCGCAGCACGACCGAGAAGGCCAGCACGAGGCCGGCCGCCACCAAGACGAGCCTTTCTTCTAGGGCCCTTCCTCGAATGTAATGGCGCGACTTGGCGCCCTTTGCGGGCGGCGTCGTCGTCTCGGGTGACTGCACCAGCGGCGCCACCGGGTTGTTACTGCGCGGGGGCCTCGTCGGACACAGCCGTGACCTCAGGCTCGGCGGTCAGCTCTGGCACGGTTTCAACGGCCGCTGGCACGCCCGGTGCCACGGCGGTCTCCTCGGTGCCCTGCGCAACCGCGAGGCTCTCTTCTTCGACCGGTGCAGCCTCGTCGCCTGTTGGAGTGCCGCCGGGCTGCTCTAAGACCGTTGCGGCCCCGGCTTCGTTGGCGGCGAGAAGGTCGGCCCAAGCCGCCTGGCTCTCTGTCTCAGGGGTGAAGTCGGTGGCGGAGTAGTCGTAGCCGATGTAGTTGCCTTCCGCGTCGTAGGCGTGCTCGCCAAAGGCCTCCCGGTACTCCTCGGCAACCTCGCCGCCCTCTGCTGCCTGCTTGATCGACAGGCTTATGCGCCGGCGCTGGAGGTCGATGTCGATGATCTTGACCCACAGCTCCTCGCCGGGGGTGACGACCTGCTCGGGCAGATCGACGTGATGTGCCGCCATCTCCGATATGTGCACGAGCCCTTCGATGCCGTCGCCCACCTGTACGAAGGCTCCGAAGGGTACGAGCTTTGTGATCCGGCCGTAGACGAGCTCGCCGATGCGGTGGTTCGTGGCGAACTCCTGCCAGGGATCGACTTGGGTGGCCTTGAGCGAAAGGCTGATCCGCTCCTTGTCGAGGTCGACGTCGAGCACCTGCACGGTGACCTCGTCGCCGACCGCGACGACCGAGGAGGGGTG
>JBEKVJ010000032.1:0-32980 GCA_049514105.1 Acidimicrobiales bacterium | reverse complement strand
AGGATCCCGCGCCCGTTCGGGCTCGTCAGCAACCCAGCACCAAGTCTGTGCACGAGCCTTGTCACCTCCGGCGCCGCGCCCGCGGCGACTGCACCACCACCTGCCCACACGATCGGCCGGCACGAACTGGCCACGAGCTCGGCTGCCCGGGTGATCTCTGCCCCAGAGGCTGGCTCGGGGCCGCCCGGCACGAGCGAGGTGGGGCGTCTTGCGCCGGACAAGTTCGTGTACTGAAAGTCGATCGGGATTTCGACCGAGACCGGCCCCGCGGGACTGGTCATCGCCTCGAGCGCCGCGCGGGCGATCGTGGGCGCGATCTCGCCCGCCGACCGAGGCCGGTAGGCAGCCTTGGAAACCGATCTCAACATCGCGAGCTGGTCGGGCACCTCATGGATGAAACCTCGAGAACGGCCCATAAGCGAACTCTCGATCTGTCCGGTGAGGTGCAGCAAGGGAGACGAAGAGACGAAGGCCTCGAGCAGGCCGCCCATGGCGTTGGCAGCTCCAGGGCCGGTGGAGGTGATGCACACCCCGAGGCGTCCCGTGGTGCGCGCGTACCCGTCGGCGGCCGCCGCGGCTGCTTGCTCATGGCGGACCGTGACCGCCCGGATGCGGCCGTCTCGTCGGATGGCGTCATATAAGGGCAGGTTGTGGACGCTCGGGATCCCGAAGATGACCTCGACGCCAGCACTTCTGAGCATCGCCACGACCTCGTCTCCACCGGTTCGATAGGTCATCTCGCGCCCGCCCTTGAGCTCTTGGGGATCCCCAGGTAGTGATACACCCCACAACTAGCCTCGCTGTTTAGTGGAAGAGGCATTCAGGATCCCCGATTTCAGATTCGTCCATGCAGCGGACCTGCACCTCGACACGCCGTTTAAGGGAATCGGCGCCACGGCGCCGTTCGTGGCCGGACGGCTGCGGGAGGCCTCTTTGGATGCCTTCGACGCTTTAGTCGATCTGTGCCTGGAACGCGAGGCCGCCTTTTTGGTTATTGCCGGCGACATCTATGACGGGCCCGAGCGTGGCCTGCGTGCGCAGCTGCGCTTTCGTGACGGGCTAGCCCGCCTCTCAGAGGCCGGCGTCTATAGCTTCGTCGTGCACGGCAACCACGATCCTGTCGAGACTGGCTGGTCAGCGCTTTCCGGCCCGTGGCCAGAGCGCGTGACCGTCTTCGGCTCGAGAGCCGTCCAGGCAGTTCGCGTGGAACTTGACGGGATCCCGCTCGCAACAGTGCAGGGCATCAGCTTCGCCAAGCGCAGCGAGAGTGAGAACCTGGCGCTCGGCTTCGCCCACAAGGCCGGCCCCGGCATCCAGGTCGGCGTCCTGCACTGCAACGTTCGAGGCGCTGCCACCGGATACGACGACTACAGCCCCTGCACACTCGAGGACCTGATCGGTATCGGGCTCGACTACTTCGCGCTCGGGCATATCCACACGAGGATGATCCTCTCCGGCCGGAACGGGGCGGATGATCCGTGGGTGGTCTACTCCGGAAACCTGCAGGCGCGTAGCCCCAAACCAAGCGAACGAGGGCCGAAAGGAGCCGTGGTCGTCCACGTCAAAGCTGGGCGAATCGCCGAGACTGAGTCGGTCAGTTGCGACGTCGTGCGATTCGACCAGATCGAGCTCGACGTGGCCGAGGTCGCGGACCTCGCCGAGCTGCGTTCCAAGCTTCAGGGCGAGGCGCGCGAACGCCTGGAGCGCGCCGATGGACGCTCTCTCGTGCTGCGGGCCGAGCTCGTCGGCCAAGGAGAGCTGCACTCCGACCTCCGCCGCCCGGGGTCCATCGAGGATCTGCTCGTCGCGGTGCGAGAGGATTTCGCCGAGCACGATCCCTTCTGCTGGTGGGACTGCATCGACGACCGCTCCCGCCCCGCCATCGATCTCGAGGCGGCGCGGTCGGGCTCTGACTTCGCGGCCGATCTCGTCGCCATCGCCGATGAGTTGAAGATCTGCCTTGCCGCCGAGCACGGCGCTGTGAGAGATCTTGCCAGCGAGCTGTCCGACGGGCTCCCGGGGGCATTGCGCGCCCAGCGGGTACTCGAGCGGCTGCTCGATTCTCAGACCTCCGCGACCGGGGATCTCGTCGATCAGGCGCTCATGCTCGCCCTTGGCGAGCTCGAGAGCGACAGGAACTGAGAAAGGCCGGCTCGCTCATGCGCATCAGCGGCTTTCACATCGACGGCTTCGGAGCCCTCGCCGACTTCGGGATCGACGACCTCTCCCCGGGGCTCGTCATCTTCCACGGGCCGAACGAGGCCGGCAAGTCCACCATGCTCGACTTCCTCAGCGCGATGCTCTTCGGTTTCCCTGCCCGGCGCGACAACCCGCACTTTCGTCCCCCTGTCCGAGGCGGCCGACACGGCGGTCGGCTCACTCTCGCCGAGACCGGCGATGACGGGTCCTCAAGCGAGAGGCTCTGGCGGATCGAGCGTTATGCCTCCCCGCGCCGCGACGTCGTGATCAGGCGCCCCGACGGCATCGCGGCGTCCGAAGAGGAGCTCCGCAGGGCCCTGGGCGGCGCGGACGAGACGCTTTTTCGAGCCGTGTTCGCTGTCGACCTGACCGACCTCGCCAACGGGGAGGCGATGACGCGCGACGAGGTGAGCGAGCTGCTCTTCTCGGCCAGCATCGTCGGCCAGCGCCGCTCTGCAGCCCGCGCCATGGCGAATCTGCAGAAACAGCGCCTCGAGCTAGCTCGCGCACGCCAGGCAGACGCTCGTGCCAACAGGCTCTTGACCGAGCTCGAGGGGATCCGGAGCAGCCTCTCCGAGGCAGCACGCGAGGCCGCTTGCTACCCCGCGCGCCAGGAGGAACTGGCACGGCTCGAGCGCGAGGTCAGTGCAGAACGCGACGAGGCGGACCGGGTCGAGCACAGGACAAAAGAGCTCGATCTCTTGGCACGACTCTGGGACGTCCTCGAGCGCAAGAGAGCGGCTGAGCAGCGACTTGTCGACTGGCAGGGGCCAACACCGCTTCAAGCCTGGCTCGAGGAACAGGCGGCCGAGCTCCAGTCGCTTCGCTCGACTTGCTCGGGCCACCTCGAACGCCAGAACCAGCTAGCGGATCTTTGCAACCAGCGGGCCGGCATCGAACAGTCCATCGAGACAGCGCTCGGTTCGCTCGGTTCGGGCTGGGACCGCGGCCGTGTCCGTTCAAGTGGCGGCTTCATCGGCCTTACCGACGAGGGTCGCGCGTTCCGGGCCTCGATTTCAGAGCTGGAGGCGCGCTGGCGTGCTTCGAGCATGTTGGCCGATGAGGCCGACGCCGTACCCGAGCTCGCCGGCCTGTTCGACGAGGGCGCGGCACAGGACGCCGTCGGTGAGCTCGTTGACGAGCTCGGGGCCGACGAGAAGGCGAGGTGGGTGACTGAGCTGCGTAAGAACCTCGCCGAGCAGCGCCGCCTCGCGGCGGAACGCCAGGCGAGCGAGCACCAATCCGGCTTCGGCCCAAGCGGTCTCGCGTGGGCGACGAGCACATCGATCGCGTTTGCAGGAGTCGTGATCGCATGCCTCGGCATCGTCGCGGCATTTGTGTCGCAATCCCTCACTGCGCGTCTTCTTTGCGCCATGCTCGCAGTGACAGGTTGCGCGCTTGTGATGGTGGGATTTGTCTCGCGGCGACACCGACTCGAGAAAAGCCCGACCGAGTCGACCAAGGCTGACGCGACGTACTCACGTGTCAGCGCCAGAGTCGCAGAGCTCGCCGGCGCGCTAGGCCTTGTTCAGTCACCGAGCGATTCCGATCTTGAGACCGTCGCGGAGCAGATTGAGGTGGCCCGCAACCATGAGAGGGTGCTCGCGGACGAGCGCAGACGAACTCTCACGGCTCTTACAAGGCGCAAGCTTGCACGCGAGTCGCTCGAACGGGCATGGGTGGAGCTCGAGAGCGATAGGACCAGCTTCGCTGCTTGGAAGGCCTCCCACGGCCTGGGGGTGACGCTGTCACCCGACGGCGTGCTCGAGAGCTTGGCCGCGTTGCAGACTGCGTGGAATCATCTCGGAGCGCTCGATCGCGTAAATGCCAGGGTCGAACAGCTCGCCAGCGTGATCGAGGCATTTCAAGCCCGGCTTGAAAGCCTGACAGGTGAGTTCCGCCGCCGCGGCGGTCGGCTCGAGTCGCGCGACATCGACCCGGCCGGCACCCTCGAAGAACTGAGCTCTTCGCTCGACAAGGTGCTCGCGCTGCTGGCCACGAGAAGCGCCTTGTTGCGCGCCGCGCAGGACGCCGCGGACGAGCTCGAGCGCTCGCTCGGGCTCGGCACCGAGGCGCGCCGGCTGCGGGCCGAGCTCGAGTCTGGCGCAGTCCTTGCCTGGAGCGAGGAGCAAGAGAGCCTCTCGCGGGCACGTTCGACCACTCGCGAGCGTATGGAAGATCTCGTGAGAGCGCACCAGGACGCCTCTAACGAGCTGCGGGCGCTGGCGGGCTCAGGGACGATCGCAGAGCTCGAACAGCGACGCCTCACGCTCGAGCACGACCTCGAAGAGGTGCTCAGGTCTTGGGCGCTGCTCGGATGCGCCCGTCTCCTGCTTGCCCGCACCCTGCGCCGCCACGAGCAGGAGCGCCAACCAGCCGTGCTCGCCCGCGCAGCCGAACGGTTCGCGAAAGTGACCGAAGGCCGTTACCTGTCCCTACTGCCGTCGCTCAGTGACGAAGGTGCCCACGAGGCGATCAGGGTCGTCTCGTCTTCGGGGGCCGAGCTCGAAGCTGCGAGCTTGAGCCGCGGCAGCGTCGAGCAGCTGTACCTGTGCTTGAGGATCGGCCTCGCGGAGACATTCGCCGAACGCTCAGAGGCGCTCCCGATCATCCTTGACGACGTTCTCGTGAACTTCGATCCCCTACGCGCGGCGGCGGTCGCCGAGGTCCTCGCGGAAACCTCGGAGAGCCACCAGGTGTTGTTCCTAACCTGCCATCCGCACCTCACAGAACTCGTCATGCGGGCCGCGCCCGAGGCACAACTCGTGCGGCTCGAGCGGATCTGAGCTGGCTGTGTGATCCCTAATCAAAAGTGTGTCGTGCAAAACGGCGGACGCCGCGCCCCGAACATGAGATCGGCGGTGTGCAGAGCTTCCTCGCTGCGCGCAGTCAAGCGCCCAGCCTCTGCCATCGTGGTGAAGGCGACAGCGCCGAGGTAGAGCGAGCTAAGTACATCGGCTCCAAGTACGACGTCCGATTCGGCCTTGGTCGGCGCGACAGTTGCGATCCCGTCGCCGTCGACGAGGACCGCAAAGCGGCCCTCGTTCCAGGTGCAAAACGGGTCGGAGACCTCTATGACGAGCCCTCCCTCGTCCTCGTATCGGCGAAGCGCCAGCGCCCGTGGCAGGTCTACGAGGCGTACCCAGCTGCGGTCCGACCACCGTGCCGTGCGGAGTTGCCTCAGGTCCTCGAGCATGTACCGCACCGGCTCGTCCACGGGCCGGCCGGTCGTACGCAGCTCCTCGGTGAGGTCGACCCCGAGCAGGTAGCCCCACAACGAACGGTAGGCGCCTGTGGAAAGGGCGCACATCTCCTCGAGGAATACCCCACGCCGCCAGTGATCGGATGGGTCGATCCCTGCCACACGGTACAAGGCGTAGCCGTCGATGCGGCCCCGATGCTCGTAGCAGACATAGAAGCGATGCCCCATTGCCGGGCTGCTCACGTCGCCGAGCATCTCGACCCATTCCGCCTGGGGGCGCTCAAGCTCGCCGACACGGGTCGGCACATAGGCCCTGAACACGAGCGGGAAGGACTCCATTGCCTGGTCGCGCTCGATGAGGCGGACCGATCCGTCCTCACCCGATTGGGCGGTGTCGACGCTGGCCTTTAGGCGACATAGGCGCTTGTCGAGCAGATAGTTCGCCGCGAAGCTGGCCGGCCCGTAGCCGTAGCGTCCGTAGATCGTCCCCTCGCTCGAGTACAGAACCGCCATGGCTTCGTTGTTCGCACGTACCTCGTCGAGCTGTCGCCGCATCATGGCGGTGAGGATCCCGCGCCGGCGATGAGTCGGGGTGACAGAAACGTCGGTGACCGCCGCGACATCACATCGGACGAGGCCGGGAAGCGTCATCGCGCTCAGGAACGAGCTGCTCGTCCCGATGAGCTCGGTGCCCTCGAAGACGCCAATGGTCCGGTCGAGCTCTAGTTCCTTCGCGAGCAGCTCGAGCCGGTCGGCTGGGTAGCGGCTCCCGAACGCGGCCGCTTGGCACGCGGCATAAGCGTCGATCTCGTGTGCCTCGATCGGCCGGATCTCGAACTCGGTCATCGGTGGGAGTCCTCGGCCCAATTACGTCGGTGCACTACGGGCCGCTTTGGGGGCGGGACTCCTGCTCGTGAGCGACAGTCTTTCGGATCATCTCGATGCGTTCGCCCGAGTTGTTCGCATCGGCTCCCTTCGCCTCGAAAAGGGCCTTGCGGTCCTCCTCGGCCTCGCGTTCCGCCCCGGCGTCCGCCGCGGCCAGGCGAGCCTCGACGCCTTCTTTGACGAGCTTCTCCGCTTCGGCGATGAGCGCCTCTACCATCTCGTCCTCGGGGACGACGCGCACAATCTTGCCCTTGATGAAAAGGTGACCTTTGTGACGGCCCGCGGCGATACCTAGGTCGGCTTCGCGCGCTTCACCAGGCCCGTTTACGACACAGCCCATGACTGCAACCTGCAGGGGCCATGAATGCGCCTCGAAGGCCTCTTGGGCCCGCCGGGCGATGTCGATCACGTCGATCTCGGCACGTCCGCATGACGGGCAGGCGATGAGGTCGAGGCCCTTGCGCTCGCGAAGGCCAAGTGCCTCGAGCAGCTGGCGGCCGGCGCGGGCCTCCTGCACGGGGTCGGCCGTGAGCGAGTAGCGGATCGTATCGCCGATGCCCTCGGCAAGCAGAGTACCGATCCCGGCAGTCCCCTTGATCAGCCCTGCGGGCGGAGGCCCGGCCTCGGTCACACCGAGGTGCAGGGGATGGTCGAAGGTCTCAGACGCCAACCTGTAGGCCTCGATCATGACCGGGACCGTGGACGCCTTGACCGAGATCTTGACGTCGTCGAAGCCGACCTCCTCGAAGTAGGCAAGCTCCAGTCGCGCCGATTCGACGAGCGCTTCGGGCGTGGCGCCACCGTATGCCTCGTAGATCTTCGGGTGAAGGGACCCGGCGTTGACGCCAATGCGGATAGGCACACCGCGGTCGCGGGCCTCTGACGCGACGAGCTTGATCTCCTCGGGCTTGCGCAGGTTCCCGGGGTTGAGGCGTAAGCCGTGCACCCCGGCCTCAAGCGCGGCAAGGGCCATCTCGTAATGGAAGTGGACGTCTGCCACGATCGGCACAGGTGAACGGGGGACGATCTGGGCAAGACCCTCTGCCGCCTCCTGCTCGTTGCAGGTACATCGCACGATGTCGGCTCCAGCCGCGGCGAGGGCATAGACCTGGGCGAGGGTCCCTTCGACATCGGCCGTCTTGGTCACTGTCATCGACTGCACCGAGACCGGGGCGCCACCGCCGACAGGAACCTTGCCGACCTTGATCTGACGGGTCTTTCGCCGCTCGGCCAAGCTCGCCGATGTTCTGGTCATTGCTGGCAGCCTAGCGGCGGGCTGCCCCCGGCCTCCTCATGGCCGGCTCGGTCGCGCTCACGAGCTAACGAAGTGCCCTTCAACCGCCCGGCAGCTGGGCCGGGTGGACGATGTTCATGTAGAGCGCCCCGAGCCCCACGATCACGACGAAGAGCAAGAAGACGTAGGCAACGGGCATGAGCTTCGCAACATCTGCGTGATAGGCCCGCCCTTTGCGGGACCGGATGCGCTCATAGACGGCTATCGCGACATGCCCTCCGTCGAGCGGCAGCATCGGGAACAGGTTCACTATCCCGACGAACAGGTTGATGGCCGCGAGCAGGTACAACAGGAGCGGAACGTCCTCGCGCAGCGCTTGGGCGCCGATCTGAACGGCCCCGACGATCGAAAGAAGCTGCGGGGAGGACTTAGACGAGGACGTGGCCGTGGAGCTGCCGGCCGTGGCGACCTGGTGGGCGAAGCTTCCGAGGCCGTGCAGGGAGAAGAGCTGGGCGAGTGAGCTGAAGGTCTGCCCGGTCAAAGAAACGAGACCTGATCCGGCTCGTCCGACTGCGATGAACGGCCCGACGGTCTCGTCCTGGGCGTTGGTGAGAGCTACTCCGATGATCCCCGTCGCCGGGCCGGACGAGCTCGCGGCCTGCTGGCGCTGACCGTCGATCACTTCGACAACATGGCGACCGTCGACGGGCGTGATCTTGATCGTCAGATCCTGCCCGGCGCGCTCGACTACCAAGCGCAAGGTGTCCCCGGGATGCTTGTTGACGAACGAGATCAGGTAGTTGAGCCCAGGGTGCTCGTGCCCGTTCACGGCCACGATCGTGTCGCCGGCCTTAAGTCCGGCGCGCTGGGCCGGGCTCAAGCCCTTGGTGAACTGTGCCAGGCTCACGATCGTCGGTGACGTGCTTGTCGGCGCGCCTGATATCGCATAGAGGGAGAACAGCAGCACGAACGCCAGGATGACGTGCATGCCCGAACCTGCCACAGCCACGAGCAGACGCCTCGGGAAGGAGGCCTGCCGGTAGCTCCGCGGCTCGTCGGAAGGACTCACCTCCTCGAGCATGGTCATCCCAACTATGCGGACATAGCCTCCAGCCGGGATCGCCTTGACGCCATACTCGGTCTCTCCCCGGCGCATCGACCACAACCTCGGGCCGAAGCCCAAGAAGTACTCGGTGACCTTCATTCCGCTCCACTTGGCGGTGGCGAAGTGGCCCAGCTCGTGCAACATGATCATGGCGACGAGAGCGAGCACCACTATCAGCACTGCCCAGGCATCAAGGGCGATGGTGAGCGCGAGCGCAGCCGCCACGATCACGAGCAGGCGAATCAAAGGGCCGGCGCCGTCGATACGCGACGCGCGCGTCGGCGTGACGTCCCGCGAAGCGTCATCCATCAGGACAAGTCTCTCGCTTCGGTGGGCTAAAGGGACGTCATGGGTTACTGGCGCCTTTCGAGGACGCCCTCGGCTCGCACGCGGGCGAGGGCGTCGGCGGCCAGGACGTCCTCGACGGTCACGAGCTGTGAGCTCTCGTGGGCAGCGAGCGTCTCGGCGACGACCTGCGCAATCGCCGGCCAGGCGAGCCGGCCCTCCAAGAAGGCGGCTACGGCGACCTCGTTGGCAGCGTTCAACCAGGCCGGAGCGCTCCCGCCGGCGCGACCGGCTTCGAAAGCGAGGCCGAGGCAGGGGAAGCTAGCGAGGTCAGGCGGCTCGAATTCGAGACGCCCGAGGGCAGTGAAGTCGAGCGATCCGTATGGCTGGACGAGGCGGTCCGGGAAGCCGAGGGCGTAACCGATCGGAAGGCGCATGTCAGGCATCGAGAGCTGGGCGATCGTCGTCCCGTCGCAGAACTCCACCATCGAGTGGACGATGGACTGGGGATGCACGACCACCTCGATGCGGTCGTAGCCGACGTCGAACAGCTCGCGGGCTTCGATCACCTCGAGTCCCTTGTTCATGAGCGTCGACGAGTCGACGGTGATCTTCGGACCCATCTGCCAGGTCGGGTGCGCGAGGGCGTCGGCGACGGTGACCGAGGCCAGATCGGCCGCGCTCCGTTGGCGAAACGGTCCGCCGCTCGCAGTGAGCACGAGCTTGGAGACTGTCTCGGGACGACCTCGGGCCAGGCACTGGTGGATGGCGCCGTGCTCGGAGTCAACAGGCAACAGCTCTGCGCCTTCGAGGTACCGGACGCGTTGGACAACAGGCGCCCCGGCGACGAGCGACTCCTTGTTGGCAAGCGCGAGCCGGCGCCGATGGCTCAGCGCTGCGACGGTCACACCGAGACCGGCGAAGCCCACGACGGCGTTGAGCACGATCTCGCCGGTCTCCACGAGCGAGCACAATGCTTCAGGCCCGGCGCGCAGCTCCACACCAGCAGGTAGGAGCTCGGAAAGCCGCTGCGCGAGAGAGCTGTCGGCTATCGCGACGACCTCAGGGTGGAATTCGTGCGCCTGGGCGGCAAGAAGATCCACCGAGCGGGCCGCGCCGAGGGCGCTCACGCAAAAACGCTCCGGAGCCGCACGAACTACCTCGAGAGTCTGGGTTCCGATCGAGCCAGTCGAGCCGACTACCACAACGCGCCTTTGGGTGGCGTCGCGCCGAGTCGGCTCGCCGCTTGGGGCCAGCACCGGCTGGTCGACGATCTGAGTCATGCGATGTGAGCCAGGCGTACGAAGCAGTAGGCCGCGGGGAGCACGAACAAAAGGGCATCGATCCGGTCCATCATCCCGCCGTGGCCGGGGAGGAGCGATCCCATGTCCTTCACACCGAGATCACGCTTGATCATCGACTCGACAAGGTCGCCGCACGGTGCTACGACGGCGACGATCAGGCCGAGGACGATCGCACTCGAGACGTGCCAGGGGTGGATGCGACTCGTAATGGCGCCCGATGCGGCGATGGCGATGGCACAACCGCCGATGAGCCCCTCCCAGGTCTTGTTCGGGCTCACGGTGGGAGCGAGATTGTGCCTGCCGAATCGGCTTCCAATCGCATAGCCGCCGATGTCGTAACCGACCGCGGCGATGACGGCGCCGAGCATGAACGCGATCCCGTGGCGGTGCGGGAACACCGCTGGGTCCAACAAGAGCCCAGCGAAGCCACCGAGGACACCTGTCCAGCAAAAGGCCATGACCGTGACCGACAAGTTGGCCACGGGCGAACGGCGCGTGATCCCCGCCAGGTACCACAGCATCGTGACGACTATGAACCCGGCGAGGCCGACGACTAGCGCCGTGGGTCCGCGGAAGTAGGCCCCGACCATGACCGCCGGCACGCCGAGCAGCCCGAGCAGCGTCGCGGGCTTGTAGCCGGCGACGCGCAACGAGTTGAACAGCTCGGCGGTGGCGAGCGTCACGGCGACGGCCGCGAGCGCCAGCACAGCCGGGGGGCCGGCCATGAAACACAGCAGCAATACGGCCGCGAGCCCGACGCCTGTCAGTGTGGCTACTACCGGGTTGCGCTGAGCCGGCTTGTGTGTGCTCGAACGCCGGCGCGGCCCCGGGGGCCCGGGCGGAGCGCTTCTCGGCACGACGTCGCTGGCTTGGCCATGTGCGAGGTTCCGGTGCCGACGCCCGCTAGGAGCAGGCTCGTCTTCCAAAAAGTCAGCCGGCGTGGTCGGGGCAGGCTCCGTCATCTCGCGCACACCCGGGTCCTCGACAGCCTCCGCGCCTACCGGCACCTCCAGGGCCGCAGTGGGCGGCTCGCCGGCTTTAAGGGGCGCCTTTTGGGTCTCGATCTCCTCTTCGCGGGTGATCCAAGACGAGTCGTCGTCAAGATCGAGGAAGTCGTAGGCGAACGGGTCGTCCGACGAGGGCTCCTCGTAGTCAGTCACAGATGGTCCGGCGCTTGCGAGATGGCCCAAAATGGCGTCGGTGTCGTTCCAGTCCTCCTGGCGCTCGCGCCAAACCGGTCCCCCGGGGGGCGGAGTGGGCGGGCCGGGGCGGGCGGCCGCCGCCTCCTGCTCGAGGTCGAGAAAGACACGCGGCACCTGCAAGGTGGGCGGGTCCGTCCAGTCGGGGAGGTCGTAGGAGAGAGCCGTGACGCTCGCGTGCGCCACCGGCTCGCTCGCGCCGGAGGATGAGGACGTTTCGACGACTTCTGCGCCGGGGCGCGCCAAAGCGTCACCCGACGGCACCAGTCCCGCTGCGACCCCCGCTTCGACGCCGGCGATACGGGCCCGCTCCGGGACCGGCTCTCCGGCCGCCTGGGGCCTTTGTTCCTCCTCCAAGATTGCCTCCTCGCGAGCACTTCTCGTGCCGTGGGCGCAACTGGACCCGGCACCAAAGTCTCGCTCGGCGGCCCCGGCAGACGCCGGGCCGCCTCCGCTCAGACTTCGAGCAGCTCCCGTTCCTTGTGGCTCAACAGCCGATCGATCTCAGCAATGTGCTCGTGGGTCTGGCTCTCCAGCTCCTTCTCCGCGCGCTCGAGGTCGTCAGCTGAGATGTCACCGTCCTTCTCCAGTCCCTCCAGGTCGTGGCGCGTCGCCCGCCGGACATTGCGCACAGCCACGCGGCCCTCTTCTGCGCGATGGCGCACGACCTTGACGAACTCCTTGCGCCGCTCCTCGTTGAGCTCGGGGAACACCAGGCGGAACACCTGCCCGTCATTCGACGGGTTAATGCCGAGATCCGAGCTCGTAAGAGCCCTGTCGATCGCTTTCATGGCGCCCTTGTCGTAGGGATTGACGACCAGCACCCGCGGCTCGGGCACGCTGAACCCGGCGATCTGCTGAAGCGGGACCTCGGTCCCGTAGTAGTCCACCTTGATCTTCTCGACCAGCGCCGGGGAGGCCCGGCCAGTGCGGACCATCGCGAAGTCGGCCTTGGTGTGCTCCACGACCTTGTGCATGCGATCGGCGCTGTCGGCCAGCGCTGCCGGTATGAGCGAGTCGTCAGTCACTTGATCAGCGTACCTATCCGCTCGCCGACGAGGGCGGCTCGGATGTTGCCCTCTTGCATAAGGTCGAAGACGAGGATCGGGATCTTGTTGTCACGGCAAAACGTGATGGCGGTATGGTCCATCACCCGCAGGTCTCGCGAGACGACCTCCATGAACCCGATCTCCTCGTAACGCGTGGCACCGGCGTCGTGGCGCGGGTCCGCGCTGTAGACCCCGTCCACGCCGGAGTGGGTGCCTTTTAAGATCGCGTCCGCCTCGATCTCGGCGGCCCGCAGGGCAGCGGGCGTATCGGTGGTGAAATAAGGGTTGCCCATGCCTGCGGCGAAAACGACGACGCGGCCCTTTTCCAGGTGGCGAATGGCCCGACGACGGATGTAAGGCTCGCACACCTCGGCCATGTGGATGGCCGAGAGCACCCGTGTCGGGCAGCCCACGCGCTCGAGGGCGTCTTGGAGGGCAAGCGCGTTGATGACCGTGCCGAGCATGCCCATGATGTCCGAGGTCGCCCGGTCCATGCCTTGGCCGGCGCCGGTCGTGCCACGCCAGATGTTGCCGCCGCCTACGACGATGGCGATCTGGATGTCTAGCTCGCTCGTCGCCGCAGCGATCTCGTTCGCAAGGCGCCGCACCGTCGAGGCGTCGATCGTCTCGTCAGAAGCCGAGCTCGCGAGCGCCTCGCCGGATAGCTTCAGAACCACTCGGTGCCAGCGAGGTGTAACCCCCGTTTCCCCGCTCGGCACCACCCCGTTCACGAATGCCGCGCAGACCCGCTCACGAGCCGACGACGGCCTGAGCGAATCGGAGTACCTGCGCATCACCGAGCAGTTGGGCGATCGTCTTCTGCTCGTCGCGCACATATGGCTGATCAAGCAAAACTCGCTCTTTGAACCAGCCCTGCAGGCGGCCCTCGACGATCTTCTCCATCGCCGCGGGCGGCTTGCCCTCGTTCTTGGCGATCGCGGCCGCAGTCTGGCGGAACTCCTCGATCTGGTCGGCAGGGACTTCCTCGCGTCGCAGGTACTCGGGGCGGGCGAAGGCGATGTGGACGGCGATGTCGTGTGCAAGCGACTCGTCGCCCCCTGAGGTCTCGACCAGGACGGCGTTGACCCCGCGTCCGTTTTGCAGGTGCAGGTAGCTGCCGATAATGGCGCCGTCAGGGGCTTCAAAGCGCACCGTGCGGCCGAGGGCGATGTTCTCTTTTAGGACCACGGCGAGGCTCTCGATCCGGTCCGCGAACTGTCCCGCCGCCTCTTCGCCCTTGAGGGCGAGGTCGTTGGCGATCTCCTCCACGAGCGATACGAAGTCCGGCGACTTCGCGACGAAGTCCGTCTCGCATTCGAGCATCGCGATCGCACCGACCGCCTTGTGGTCCCCCTCCACGACTACTGCCACGGCGCCCTCGGTGCGCTCGCGGCTTTGACGCTTGGCGGCACTGATGGTGCCCTCCTCACGCAGCAGTCGCTCGGCGGCGGCCTGGTCACCATCGCAATTCTCGAGGGCGCGCCGGCAGTCCAGGATCCCTGCTCCGGTCTTCTTCCGCAGCGCCTGCACCTCCTTGGCCGTTATGTCTGCCATCTTCGTTCAGTCCTCCGTAGGTATCTCGGTCGATGCGGTGGCCGCTGCTTGCTCCACCGAAGGCGAGATGTCTTCGGCGGCCTCGTGAGCCTCGGGCGCGCTCGGCTCGGGCTCTTTTGGCGCAGCACTCTCCGGCTCGGGCGCAATCGCGGGGACCTCGGACGCGACGGAGGCCTCCTCGGCTGCCGGGCGCTCGGGCTCCGGTGGTCCGACTGGAGCGACGGTCTTGAGCAAGGATGCCTCGATCTCTGAGATCGTGGGCCCTTTCGGCACGCTCACAACAGGCGGTGCCACCGGCGCCGCGGCCTGTTCGCTCGCGCGCCTGGCCCTGTTCGCAGCATCCTGGGCGCGGCGCGAAGCGATGAACTTGCCTTCGACGACCGCGTCTGCGATTACCCGGCACATGAGCCGGCCGGCTCGGATGGCGTCGTCGTTGCCCGGGATCACATAGTCGATTACATCCGGGTCGCAGTTGGTGTCGACAACGGCGACGACAGGCAAGTGAAGCTTGTTCGCCTCGGTGACGGCAATGTGCTCCTTTTTGGTGTCGATCACGAAGATCGCGTCCGGGGGACGGTCCAGCCGGCGCAAGCCGCCCAGGTTCCGGTCGAGCTTCTCGAGCTCGCGCTCGTGCGAGAGCGCCTCTTTTTTCGGCATGGCGGCAAAGTCGCCCGCCGTGCGTGCCGACTCGAGTTCGACGAGCTTGCGGACCCGGCCAGCAACGGTCTGGAAGTTGGTGAGCATGCCCCCGAGCCATCTCTGGTTGACATAGGGCATGCCACAGGCGGTGGCGAACTCGGCCACCGGATCCTGGGTCTGCTTCTTCGTGCCGACGAAGAGGATCACTCCACCCCCGGCAACGAGGTCTCGCACGTAGGAATAAGCCGTGTCCACGCGCTCGAGGGTCTGATTGAGATCGATGATGTAGATGCCGTTGCGCTCGCCGAAGATGAACCTCTTCATCTTCGGGTTCCAGCGGCGGGTCTGATGGCCGAAGTGGACCCCGGCCTCCAGCAGTTGCTTCATCGTGACTACAGCCACGTGTTTCTCCCTTCCCGACGGTTGAGCTGATCCCGGCACCGCGTCCCGAAGGACGACCGCGGGCATGCCGAGACGCAAGATGGAAGAGACCCGGGTGGGCCTCGCTTTAAGCCTAGCGGCTCGCCAGGGCGGCTTCACCCGCCTGGCGGTGAGTCAGCTCGGGTTCAAAGCTGGCTATGAGAGCTCGTCGCGAAGCCGCTGGCGCAGGTGGAGGACGGCCTTGGTATGGATCTGGCACGCGCGGCTCTCTGTCACGCCGAGGATCTCGCCGATCTCGGCGAGGTTCAAGCCCTCGTAGTAGTACAAGGTGAGCACCTTGCGCTCGCGTTCGTCGAGGCGCTGGATGGCCTTTGCGAGCTGGCGTCGGGTCTCTTCGAGTTCGATCGTCGCGCCCGGGGCGTCGCCCTGGTCCTGCAGGGTCTCACCTAGGGTCTGGCCGCCGCTGCCACCTTGGCGGAACAAGACGTCGTCGAGCTGCAGCAGGCCTGCCCTCGAGGTCTGGCGCAAGATGTCGTCGAGATCGCTGGTGGACATCTCGAGCTCGTCGGCGAGCTCGCGGTCAGTCGGCGAGCGCCCGAGGGTGCCTTCGAGCTTCGAGAACGCCGAGTCCACGGCCCGGGCCTTGGCCCGCACAGAGCGCGGGACCCAGTCGATGGACCGCAACTCGTCCAGGATTGCCCCTCTTACGCGGGGCACGCCGTAAGTCTCGAACTTGATCGCTCTCGAGGGGTCGAACTTCTCGATCGCGTCGATCAGCCCCAAGATGCCGTAGCTGACGAGGTCGGCGTAGTCGACGTGGCTCGGCATCGCCGCCGCCACGCGCCCGGCCACGTACTTGACAAGGGGCGAGTAGTGCAGGATCAGGCGATCGCGCGCTGACTGGTCGGCGGTCGCCTTGAAGTCCGCCCAGAGCTCCTCGACAGACTGCAGCCTGTCGGTCCCGGTCTGGCTCATCACGCTCTCGGGTGAGCGCTTCGATAAGCACTCACGAGTCGCTCGGTCGATACGTGGGTGTAGATCTCCGTCGTGCGCAGGCTCGCGTGGCCCAGAAGCTCTTGGACGACACGCAGGTCCGCGCCTCCGTCCAAGAGGTGTGTCGCATAGGTGTGACGCAACGCGTGCGGGTGCGTTGGCACCGGCGAGCGGCGATCGAGGATGCGACGCACGTCGCGCGGGCTCATCTGACGTCCGCGGCGGTTCAAGAAAAGCGGGCCTGTCGGACTCGAGGCCTGCACGAAAGCCTTTCGGCCGGACTCGATATAACCCTCGAGCGCCTCGAGGGCGGCAAAGCTCATCGGGACGCGGCGCTGCTTGTGGCCCTTGCCCCACACCGTCACCGAGCGGTTCTTCAGATCGAGGTCACCGAGCTCCAGCCCGCACAGCTCGGCCACGCGCAGACCGCTGCCGTAGAGGAGCTCCAACACGGCATCGTCGCGTGAGCTGACCGCGCCAGAGCTGGCGGCATTCGCCCCATCAAGCGAGGGCTCCAACAAGGCGTCGAGCTCCGAGGCCCCCAGCACTCTTGGAAGGCGCGCCTCACCCGCCGGGGCGGACAACCGCCGAGAAGGGTCGACCGGAATCAGGTCGTGACGACGCAACCAGGCGAAATAGCACCGTATGGCCGCGGCTTTGCGGGCGATGGTACGCCGGGAGTAGCGGCGCGTCGCAAGGTAGGCCAGATAGCGCCGCAGCATGAGACGATCGACCTCGCCAGGATCACAAACCCCAGCTCGGCCTGCCCAGCCCACGAACGCCTCGACATCGCTCCGGTACGCCTGGCGAGTCGCCAGCGCATCCGACGCGAGCGAGCGCAGGAATCCTTCGAGCTCAAAGCCCACAGCTCCACGGTACCTGGTTGGCGCGCGAAAGGTGCTGTTCCGTCATGAATATCTGCTGGTAGCCGTAACCTCCAAACTTGAGAGAGAATGGAGCCATGGCCCACAGAGTGCTGCTCGTGGAAGACGACGAACGAATTCGCACCTCGATGAGACTCTCCCTCGAGGACGAAGGCTACGAGGTGGAGGAGGCCGCCACCGGGGAGGAAGCGCTCGAGCTGCAGACGCGAGCGCTCGTCTCCAACCCGTTCGACCTGCTCGTGGTCGACATCATGCTGCCGGGGATGGACGGCTTCGAGTGCTGCCGCGAGCTGCGAAAGACAAGCGCGGTGCCGATCATCATGGTGACGGCGCGTACTGACACCCACGATGTCGTCGCGGGCCTCGAGGCTGGCGCGGACGACTACGTGACAAAGCCGTTCGAACCGAAGGAGCTCGCGGCGCGCATAAGGGCCCTGCTGCGCAGGGCGCGCACGAACGAGCCGGCGCTCGTACAGCTCGAATTCGGAGACCTCGAGATCCTTCCCGAAGCCGGGGTCGTGCGCAGGAGCGGTGAAGAGGTGCACCTTACGCGCACCGAGTTCCTCCTTTTGTGCGAGCTCGCCGCCAACGCCGGCAAGGTGCTCTCGCGCGAGCAGCTCTTGGAAAGGGTCTGGAGCTACGACTATTTCGGCGACGGTCGCCTTGTCGATGTCCATGTCCGGCGCTTGCGAACCAAGATCGAGACCGAGCCGAGTGAGCCGCGCCATGTGCTCACCGTGCGCGGGCTCGGATACAAGCTCGCGCCGTAGCAGTGGCGGCTGCCGGCGTGCCGATGGACTCGGCTGCTCGATCGGTAGCTTTGGAGACTGACGGCCGGCCCTTGGACCTGCCTGGCCCCGATCCGGCTGAAGAGCCCACGCCAAGCGCGCCCGCTGCTGGATTGCAAAGGCGCCGACTCGGACTTCGCGCCCGAGTCACGACCGCCTTCGCCCTCGGTGCTCTCGCCCTTTCGAGCGCCCTGGCGGGGATTGGCTACATCGCGGTGCGCAGCTCAATAGTCAACCAACAGCTCGTCTCGATGCGTCACCAGGCATTGGCCAACGCCGTGCTTCTTCGCGGCGAGTTTCGCGTCCCGGGTGCTGATGTCGACACGATGATCACGACGCTCGACTCGGGGCCGAACACAGGCTCACTTGTCTACACAACCGGCAGCTGGTTTCCTTCCTCGGCCGCCCTGTCTCCCCAGCAACTCCCCCAGGGCCTGGTAACCCTGGTCCTCGGCGGTTCGTCAGAACAGCAGCTCATCGCAAGCAAGACGGGCTCCGAGCTCGTTGTCGGTGTTCCGATTGCGCCCGAGACAACCAAGAGCCAGTTCGCCGCTTATTTCGAGATCTTCGATCTGGCTGACCTGGTCCGGACACTGCACACGCTCCTCGCCGCTCTAAGCCTCGCCGCCCTAATCACCACGCTCGCGGGGGCGATCCTCGGCCGATGGGCGGCCGGGCGGGCACTGAGGCCGCTACGCCAGACAACTCGCGCCGCGCTCGCGATCGCGGGTGGGAACCTGAACACGCGCCTTGAGAGCGCGCATTTCGCTGATCTAGCGGCGCTGGCGTCCGCGTTCAATCGCATGGTGGACCAGCTCCAAGAACGCATCGAACGCGAGGCGCGCTTCACATCCGACGTCAACCATGAGCTGCGCTCGCCGCTCACGACGCTCGCCAACTCTCTCTCGGTGCTCGAGGCGCGCCGCGACGAGCTTCCTCCGAAGGCGCTGCAGGCGCTCGACCTGCTCGGAGCCGAAGTGCGCAGGTTCAGGCGCCTTGTCGACGAGCTTTTGGAGATCTCCCGTTTCGAGGCCTCGGCGAGCGACTTGTCGCGCGACGAGGTGACGATCGGCTCGCTCGTCGAACACACCGTGCACGGCACCGGTAGCGACGTTCCAATCCAGCTGGCCCCGGGTATAGCCGCCCAGCACATCTCGGTGGACAAGCGCCGCTTCGAGCGGATCTTCGCCAACTTGTTCGAGAACGCCCAGCGATACGCTGGGGGTGCCACCTTGCTCGCTGTCGAGGACCACGGCGAGTTCGTGCGTTTCGTCGTGGAAGACAACGGACCGGGGATCGCGCCCGAAGAACGCCAGCGGATCTTCGAACGGTTCTCTCGCGGCACCACCGGGCGCAGGCGCGGGCTCGGCGACGGCACGGGCCTCGGACTGGCAATCGTGCTCCAGCACGTGCACCAGCACGGTGGGCGCGTCTGGGTCGAGGACCGCCCGGGCGGGGGGGCCCGTTTCATCGTCGAGCTGCCGGTGATGGAGAAAGAGGATCCGACGTGAAGAGAAAACATCTCGTCGCGCTCGGCGTCGCGGCGCTGGCGCTTGTTTCGGTGGCCGGATGCGGGCTGCCGGTCGACTCCTCGCCGCAGTCGATCCCTTCTCAAGAGATACCGCTCGCCTTGATCGCCACGAACACGACGCAGCCTTCGGACCGGATCGTGCACGGCGAGCTGCAGGTGCCGATCTACCTCATCTCACCAGACGGCACGCAGCTCGTCGTGAGGGACGCGTACGTGCACCCGCCGATCACTCCGCAGAAGATCCTCGACGCCCTCCAACAGGGCCCGACGGCCGAGGACTACGACGCCGGGATCCAGAGCGCGATCCCGGAGACATCAGACCTCATAAGCGGCGGCATATCCGACGGTCTCATGACGGTGGACCTGGACTCGAGCTACCAGTCGCTTCTCCCCGACCAGCAGGCCGACTACTTCGCGCAGATCGTCGCCACGCTCGCGTGCATTCCAGATGTCACCAAGGGAGTCAACTTCTACTACAACAACAACGCAGTCGAGCCCGTGGTCGGGAACGGCTCGATAGCTGACGCTTACATCGTGAACCTCACCGACTACGAGCAACTTGCCCCGCCCAAGTGCTACTCCTGAAGAGCTGGGCGGCCTCTAGCTCACAGCTCGACGCCGACGCGCTCGAACTCAGGCCAGGGGTGCTCCACCCGCGGGGCGTCGGACCAGAGGCGCTCGAGATTGTAGAAATGGCGCGCCTCGTCCAAGAACACGTGCACGATGAAATCGCCGTAGTCGAGCAGTACCCAGCGGGCATCGCCGAGTCCCTCGACATAGCGGGGCGACCCGCCCCCGTGCGCCTTTACGCGCATCTCGATTTCTTCGGCGATCGTTCGTACCTGGCGCAGATTGCTCCCGCTCGTGATCACGAAGTGGTCGGTTATCCCGAGAAGCTCACCGACTTCGAGCACAACTGTCGGGTCGTCGGTCTTTGACGAGGCGGCACCGGCCGCGACCAGCACGCTCTCGAGGCTCAAGGCGACTGCGCACCCCTTTGCTCAACGCGCCCGGAGCCGGTCGAGCCATAAGACCAAGGGCCCGAGGACTGCCTAGCTAGGAACCGGAGCAATGCGTGGCCGCTCATCTCTCCACACGGTACAGGCCGTGCTCACGGATCAGGCGGATGGCGGGCATTGGAATGAGGAAGTCTAGGGGGCGCCCGGAGGTGACCCGATCGCGCAGGTCCGTGCTCGAGATCTCGAGCGCCGGCACCTCGACCATGCGTAGCTCCCAGCCTTCGAGGAGTCCCTTTCGCAGCGACTCCTCGATCGTCGTGCCCGGGCGGTTCACCACTACGAGGACAACCTTGGAGCGAAGCTCATCGAGGCGTTCCCAGCTGGCGAGCCCCGCCGCGGCATCGGCCCCGACGATGAGGTTCAGCTCGGCACCGGGCCAGCGCGCCTCCAGCTCGGCAACGGTGTCGGCCGTGTAGGAAGGCCCGCCCCGCTCGATCTCGATCCCGCTCGCCTCGAGGCCCTCGATCCCTTCAACGGCGGCTTGCACCAGTGCCAGGCGCTCGTGGCCAGCGGTGACCGGACGGCTTTGCACCTTCTGCCACGGCTCGTTGGCTACGACGAGCAGCACCTTGTCGAGGCCGAGCTCATGGCGGGCGTTGAGCGCCGCGACGAGGTGGCCCACGTGCACGGGATCGAAAGTCCCCCCGAGGATTCCGAGTCTGGGAGGCCGGCGCACGCTCGCAGCGTAGCGACCTGCTCGGCCCTAGCTAGGCGGCGCGCGACTTTGGCCGTCCCGGGCGCGCGACCGGTCGTTGGCTGCTGCGTACGCTGGTGCGGTGAGCACCACATCGGACTCTTTGGGACAAGGGCTCTTGGACGGCGCCACCGAGGAGGACTCGAGCCCGGCACGCGAGCCAGCCGAAGGCTGGCACCCGGCGTCGTGGCGCGAGCGGCCCGCCGCCCAGCAGCCGCCCTGGCCCGATCCTTCCGCCTATCGCGAGGTCTTAGTCGAGCTCGCCCGCCAGCCCCCGCTCGTGTTCGCAGGCGAGGCGCGCCGGCTCACGCGCGCCTTGGCTCAGGTCGCCACGGGTAAGGCGTTCTTGCTCCAAGCAGGCGACTGCGCCGAGTCCTTCGACGACTTCTCGGCGGACGGGATCCGCGACAAGTTGAAGGTCATATTGCAGATGGCCGTCGTGCTCACCTACGGCTCGGGTGTCCCCGTCGTAAAGGTCGGGCGCATCGCCGGGCAGTTCGCAAAGCCGCGCTCGGCCGCGACAGAACGCGTGGGCGGGATCGAACTGCCCGTGTTCCGGGGCCACATAATTAACGACGACCTCCAGACCGAAGCCGCACGGGTGCCGGACCCGACGCGGATGCTTCGCGCCTATCACCAGTCCGCCTCGACGCTCAATCTGCTGCGCGCATTTACCAAGGGCGGCTTTGCCGACTTGTCACAGGTGCACTCTTGGAATCTCGAGTTCCTCGCAACGAGCCCCGAGGGCCGCCGCTTCGAGGCCATCGCGGAGGAGATCGACCGTGCGCTGCGCTTCATGAACGCATGCGGGGTTGACCTCACGGCCGATTCGACCATCCACCAGGTTGACTTCTTCACCAGTCACGAGGCCCTGCTACTCGAGTACGAAGAGGCGCTCACGCGCAGGGACTCGCTCACAGGAGACTGGTACGACTGCTCCGCCCACCTCGTATGGATCGGGGAGCGCACACGCGACATAGACGGCGCCCACGTCGAGTTCGCGACCGGCATCGGCAACCCGGTCGAGGTCAAGCTCGGACCAGGCGCGACGCCGGACGAGGTGGTTGCGCTCTGTGAGCGCCTGAACCCGCGCCGCGAGCCTGGCCGGCTCAGTTTCGTGACGAGGATGGGCGTCGACAAGGTCAAAGACTGTCTCCCACCACTGATTCGGGCCGTCTCGGCCGCGAACTATCCAGTGGCATGGGTTTGCGACCCGATGCACGGCAACACCTTTGTGAGCGAGTCCGGTCGCAAGACGCGCCGCTTCGACGACGTGCTCGGAGAGATCCAAGGCTTCTTCGCTGTCCACAACGCAGAAAAGACCTGGCCTGGCGGCGTGCACATCGAGCTGACGGGCGACGACGTGACGGAATGTCTCGGGGGTATCGGTGGGATTCTCGAAGAGCAGCTACCGTTGCGGTACACGACCACATGCGACCCGCGCCTCAACGCCCGCCAGTCGACCGATCTCGCCTTTCGCATCGCTGAGCTGCTGCGGGGCTAGCCCGGCGGTCGCGGTGGCCCTTTCGCCCCCCTATGCGACAGGTCAAGAGTTCTGAAATTGTGACGATAAGTGGTTTATAATGCACTTTGAGCGTTCGGGCGACGGCTTGCCCCTTCCCGCCCTCCGGTCAGGCCGCCCGCGGCGCCGCTTCCGGGCGAGCCTTTTTGTCGCGCTTGGGATCGGGGTCACCGTGGCCACAACTTCGCTCATCGGCGCAGGCCAGGCGGGCGCAACGGTACGGCTCGGCGCACATGCTGTGGGTTCGTTCAAGGTCCCCCCGCCCGCGACCTCGCTCGGGGGCATCACGCCGGAGACGACCTCGGGCTCAACAACCACTCCGAGCGCGCCGACCGTCGTCACGGCCGTGCCCGCACTCGGCTATGTCATCGCCGAGGCCGACGGCCTTGTCGCCCCCATCGGCGGGGCCAGCTACTTCGGCTCTGAGTACGGGCGCCAGCTCGTCGCCCCGATCGTCGCCGTCGTCTCGACACCTGATCATGCGGGCTACTGGCTCATCGGCGCCGACGGCAGCGTCTACCCCTTCGGCGACGCGAAGTACAAGGGCGGGGCCGGCGGGGTGGTACGGCCAGACCCGGTCGTGGCCGCCGCGACGACGCCCGACGGGGGCGGGTACTGGCTCGTCACCTCCCATGGCCAGGTGATGGCCTTTGGCGACGCGGTGAACCTCGGCTCGCTCTCGCCTCCGTTCAGCGGGACCGTCGTCTCGATCATCGCGACTCCAGACGCCAAGGGGTACTGGATCGTCTCCGACGCCGGGGCCGTGTTCAACTTCGGTGACGCACAGACCTACAGCGAGGTCGGCACGGGCCTTAGCGGAGAGACGATTGTGTCTGCAGCCGCCACCGCGGACGGCGGCGGCTACTGGCTCGTCGCCGCGAACGGGACCGTGTTCAGCTTCGGCGACGCGCCCCATCTTGCGGCGGCCACACCCGCGACCTCGCCCGTGTCGGCCATCGCACTTAGCGCCGAGGGCGACGGGGCCTGGCTCGCAGAGCAGAACGGCACTGTCTTGAACCTCGGCGGCGCCGCGGCGCACGCCTCCCTGCCCGGTGTCACCGATACCTCGCCGGTCGTGTCGATCGCGGCCGTGGCCGTGGCGGCACCGAGCACCCTTTCCTATGACCTCGCCCAGGCCAACGGCCAAGTGCAGTCGCTCGGAGGGGCCGGCTACTACGGTGCGGCATACGGTATCCACCTGACTCAACCGATCGTGGCCCTCGTTGCGACCTCGGACCGCAAGGGTTACTGGTTGGTGGGCGCAGACGCGAGCGTGTTCCCCTACGGTGACGCCCCCTATGAGGGCGACTCCGGCGGCACCGTGCGGACCGTGCCAGTGGCGGCGGCGGCAGCGACCGCGGACAGCCGCGGGTACTGGCTCGTGACGACACTGGGACACGTAATGGCCTTCGGCGACGCGAAGAGCTACGGCCAGGTAGACACGGCCATAACGGGCCATGTGGTCGCAATCGTCGCCACGGTCGACTCCAAGGGCTACTGGATCGCGACGAGCACCGGTCAGGTCCTCGCCTTCGGCGACGCGCAGAACTTTGTCGCCGCCGGCTTGAGCCCCCACGCCCAGCGGATCGTGGCCATGGCTGCGACGACCGATGACGGCGGCTACTGGCTCGTGGCCGCAGACGGCCAGGTGTTCTGTTACGGAGACGCGCCTGTGCTCGCCCCGAAGGCGCCCTTGAAGATCGCCTCTCCTGTTGTCTCATTCGCGGTCACTCCTCTCAATACGGGGGGCTGGCTCGCCGAGCAGAACGGCACCGTCGTCAACTTGGGCTCGGCGAGCGCCCACGGCTCGCTCAGGGGCGTGACAACCCCTGTCGCCGCCATGGCCGCCCTGGCCTTGCCGCCGCCGAGCAGCTTGTCCTATGACCTCGCCGAGGCGAACGGGAAGGTGGCTGCGCTCGGCAAGGCTGCCTATTACGGCTCCGCCTACGGCAAGCACCTCATCGCCCCGATCGTCGCCCTCGTCCCGACGCCCGATACCAAGGGCTACTGGCTCGTCGGGGCGGACGGGAGCGTGTTCGCATTCGGGAGTGCCAAGTACGAAGGCGCGGCGGGGGGAAGGGTGCGCCAGGACCCGATCGTGGCCGCCGCCTCGACCCCGGACGGGCGCGGCTACTGGCTCGTTAGCGGTAGTGGCCGCGTCCACGGTTTCGGTGACGCTGTCACCTACGGCTCTTTGCCGCGGCCGTTCACAGGCCGTGTGGTCGGTATCGTCGGGACCCCGGACGGCCAGGGCTACTGGATCGCGTGCCGCTCGGGGAAGGTCTATAACTTCGGCGACGCCGGCTTTTACGGCTCGGCGGGAGCCAACTCGGCCGGACAGGCAGTCGTCGCGATCGCCACGACGCCCGACGGAGGCGGTTACTGGCTCGCTCGCGCGAACGGCAACGTCGCCCGCTTCGGCGACGCCCTCCACCTCCAGGCGCCCGCCGCGGCAAGGACAAGCTCGCCCGTGGTCGGGATGGCGGTCACACCTGATGGGACCGGGGACTTCCTTGCCGAGCAGAACGGCACGGTCGTCAACCTCGGAGCCGCCAAGGCGCGGGGGTCTCTCGAGCACGTGACGGGCAGCGCACCAGTCACCTCGATCGCCGTGATGCCTGTCGCAGACGTCTCGCCCCTGCAGTACCCGAGCGGCTCGTTCGGCTACGACATCAACTGGCCCCAGTGCAAGGGTCCGAAGTCGCCCGACACAGTCGCCCTGCCCGGGGCGCCCACGTACCCTTCTGGAACCGGCGACTACACAATCGCCATAGTCGGGGTCGACGGCTGGGGCGTCGGCTCGCCGAACCCGTGCCTTGAGGCCGAGATTGCCTGGGCCAAGGCCGCCAAGGGCACCAACGGCGCCCCTTACAACCTCTACATGTTCCTCAACTCTCCAAGTGCCTCCGACACCGTCGATGAGACCGGGCCCTCGGGCAACTGCGCCAGCTTCTCCGGCACCAAACAGGCCTCCTGCCTCGCCTACAACTACGGCTACAACTCGGCCCAGCAAGCAATGGGCTACGCCACCTCGCAGGGAGCCTCGTCACCGCTTTGGTGGCTGGACATCGAGAACGACCTCTGCGGGCAGTACTGGTCCTGTAACCAGACCCTCAACTCGCTCACGATCCAGGGCGCGCTCGACTACCTGCACTCCGAGAAGGTCACCGCCGGGATCTACTCGACCGCTGTCCAATGGAAAGGCATCACGGGCGGATACGTGCCATCGGGGCCGCAGGTCCCGATCTGGGTCGCGGGCGCCTACTGGACCTCACCGCCCTACCCCGCCAACTACGGCTACTGGCCACCTTCGACGCTCGCGCCCTACTGCAGCGACAAGTACGCCTTCGCAGGCGGCCAGACCTGGCTGCTACAAGAGACGCCCGGCCCGAACAACTACCCCTTCGACCCGGACTACGCCTGCTGAGCGAGCACGGGGGCGCTATTTAGGAAAAGGCCGTAAGGTCCGGCTCCTCGAGGCGGACCCACAGTGGCGCCACTATCCGCAGCCCTGGCAGATCCCCGAGGCGGTCGGGGTCGAGATGAGCGGCGTCGTTGAAGCGGACCAGCCACCAGCGCGCACCGGTGTAGGCCCACTCGGTCATCGAGGCGTTGTCCGGGAAAAAGCGCACGAGACCCCCGTGAGCGGGCAGGCCGAGGAACCTGATGAGCGAGGCGTCGACGACGCCCCCGTGGCACGCGATCACGACCAGCTCGCCGGGGTGCGCCGCGGCGAGTTTGTAAAGGGCGTCCTCGGCCCGGTCCAAGAACTCGAGCCAGGTCTCACCTCCAGGCGACAGGGGCCGGTCAGGCTCCTCACCTGGAAGGCGCCGCCCGTAACGGGCGTCACACTCGGTCCAGCTCAGCCCGTCGGCCTCGCCCGGGTGGCGCTCGCAGAGCGTGCAGTCTGCCTTGTAGGGGATCTCGCCCAGAACCGGCTGCAGCATCTCGGCGGTCTCGACAGCACGCAGCAGCACACTTGAGTAGAGGGCACTCGCTTTCTCGAGTTCGCCCGTGCGCCCGAGCCGCTCCGAGAGCGCGCGGACCTGGAGCCGCCCGCGCTCGGTGAGCCCCCGGCAACCGAGATGGCCGGCCACCAGGTCCTCCGCGTTGCTCACCGCTTCGCCGTGGCGGATGATCACGAGCCTCGTCCCGGACGCGACCTGCCTTAAGGGCGCGAGCTCCCGATCGGGTGCGATCGTCATGGCGAGAAGGATAACGGCCTCGAGGGAGACCTCGTGGTTAGCTCAAGTGCTCCACGAAGGCCTCGAGCTGGCGCAAGTTGCGGCACTCGTAGGCGGCGTCGCAGTGCTGAGCGTACTGCTCGAGGATCGAATCTCCGCTCCCCCAATACGCGCGCGGCTCGGGATTGAGCCAAAACACCCTGCGCGCCCGGTGCTGGATCTCGCGGAGCACCCAGGCCTGAGAGGCGTGGTAGTTGTTACGGGCGTCGCCCAGCACCAAGATGCTGGCCTTCGGCCCGATCTCATCGCCCCACCGCTCGAAGAACACGCTGAGGGCATGCCCGTAGTCGCTGTGGCCGTCCGCCCAGACGACGTCGGCTTCGAGGTTGACCTTCGCTATAGCCTCCGAGACCGTCTCGCAGCGCTCGAAGATGCCCGTCACCTCGTCGATGCCGTCGATGAACACGAAGCTGCGCACGCGCGAGAACTGCGACGCGATGGCGTGCACTAGCTGCAAGGTGAAACGGGCGAAGGCTGCGACCGAGCCAGACACGTCTGCGATCACCCAGATCTCCGGCTTTGTTTGGTGAGGGTGCTTATAGCGCGGCTCAACTGGGACCCCGCCATAAGACAGGGAATGCCGCATGGTGGAACGGAAGTCGAGCGAACCCCTGTGCAAGTGTCGTCGCTTTCTCGAAAGGCGCGTGGCGAGTTTGCGCGTGAGGGGCGCAATGGCTTTTCGCATTGCCACGAGCTCCTCTCGGGTGGCGTGCATGAACTCGATGTCCTCGGGTAGGGGCTTTCGCAGGCTGCGGGCGAGAACCTCGGCTCCTCTGTCGGCAACGAGGCGCCGGCGGATCTCGGCCTCGATCTGCTCGGTCAGCTGCGCGATGCGGGCGTTGTACTCGTCGGCCAAGAGCCTTTCCTCCAGGGCCGTCAAACAGAGCGCCCCGCCTGCCGCCTCGGCACGGGCCTCATCGATGAGCTGGGTGAGAACACCTTCCAAGTTGAGATTGCGCAGCGTTCGGTAGAGGTAGTACGTGCCCCCGACCGGGCGCCCCGGCTCCATGGCGGCATATCGCGCCACGGCGAGGCGGGCTATGGCGCTCAAGAGGGCCCGGTCACCCGCGCGAAGAGCCCGCAGCAACATCGCCGTCATCTCCTCAGCTGTGACGGGCTCGCCCCCGGACTCAGCCCCAGAGCTCAGGTTCTCGTCCAGCTCGTCGGGCTCGACGCTTTTGTCAAGAGCTCCGCGGTCCTCTCCAAGAGGTGAGAACTGCGGCCCGCGCATGGAGAAGTAGACCTCGAAGGCGGTGTCAAAGGCTCGCCAGTGATTGGCCGACTTGACCAGTGTCGCGCCGAGGGCGAATTTCACCGCTTGGCGGTCCTCAAGGGGTAGGTGGGCGAGGGCCTCAGCCGCGTCCGCCTCCTCTGACACCGATACCGGCAGGCCGGCGCGGCGCAGCTCTGCCACGAAGCCGACGAGGACGTCGAGCATGATCGGCTGTCAGGCCGAGGAGGCGATAGCGAGCTCTTTTGCAGCAACCTCGATGTCAGAGCGGTACTTGAGCAGGACGTGCAGGGTCGCGCGCGCGGTCTCGGCATCTACAGACTCGATGCCGAGGAGCACGAGCGTGCGCGCCCAGTCGAGGGTCTCGGAGATGGAAGGGTGCTTTTTCAGATCGAGCGAGCGCAGCGACCGGACGATGCGTGCGATCTGATCGGCGAGCACCGCTGTGACGGCCGGGACCTTGGCGAGCACGATGGCCCGTTCTCGCTCTAGCGAGGGGTAGTCGAGATGGAGGAACAGGCAGCGCCGCTTGAGCGCCTCGGACAGCTCCCGGGTGTTGTTGGAGGTCAGAAACACCATCGGGATCTGTATCGCGCGGATCGTGCCCAGCTCGGGGATCGAGACCTGGTAGTCAGAAAGGACCTCCAACAACAGCGCCTCGGTCTCGATCTCGAGCCGGTCGACCTCGTCGACGAGCAGGACGACCGGGTCGCTCGCCCGGATCGCCTCCAAGAGCGGACGCGTGAGCAGGAACTCCTCGGAGAACAGGTCCTCCTCGAGCGACTCCCAGCCGACGGAGCGCTTCGCGTCGGTGTCGTTGGACCGTTCGACCTGGATGCGAAGGAGCTGTTTTTTGTAGTTCCACTCATAAAGGGCCTTCGCTTCATCAAGGCCCTCGTAGCACTGCAGGCGGATGAGCCGTGCACCGAGGAAACTGGCGGTTGCCTTGGCGAGCTCGGTCTTGCCCGTGCCAGCGGGCCCTTCGACGAGGACAGGCTTGGCGAGCCGGTCGGCCAGGTACACGACCCCGGCGAGCCCGTCATCAGCCAAATAGCCCACCAAAGCCAGGCCCTCTCGGAGCTCGTCGAGGGAACCAAACCGCGCCTTTGCGGCTCCGGCGGTGTCTGTCACGAGCGGATCTGGCCTTGGCCGTAGACGACGTATTTGACACAGGTCAGCTCGCGAAGGCCCATCGGACCACGCGCGTGCAGCTTCTGGGTCGAGATGCCGACCTCGGCCCCGAGGCCGAGCTCACCGCCATCTATGAAGCGGGTCGAGGCGTTGACCAACACGGCGGCGGCGTCAACTTCGCGAACAAAGCGCTGGGCGGCCTCGAGGTCGGAGGTCACGATCGCCTCCGAGTGCCCCGAGCCGAACTTGGCGATATGCGCGATGGCACCGTCGAGATCGTCAACAACGCCGACTGCGAGCTCAAGGGCGAGGAATTCGGTGGCGAAGTCCGCTTCGCTCGCCGGGCGTGAGCCCGCCATGAGAGGCCTCGCACGCTCGTCTGCAGCGATGACGACGCCCTCGAGAGCTCGGCTCATCTGGGGGAGGAACTCACCGGCGACGTCTTTGTGGACGAGCAGCGTCTCGGCCGCGTTGCACACGCTTGGCCGTTGCATCTTCGCGTTCACGACGATGCGCCCGGCCATGGAAAGATCCGCAGCCGCGTCGACATAGACGTGGCAGTTCCCGTCGCCGTCGAGCACATAGGGAACCGTGGCGTGCTCGAGGATCATCGCCAACAGGGCCGGGCCGCCGCGGGGGATCAGGCAGTCGATTAGGCCGCGGAGCCGCACGAACTCGACCGCGGTCGCGTGCGCGGTGTCCTCGACGAGCAGAACCGCGTCCGCGGGCAGTCCCGCCTTGGAGATCGACTGGCGCAGCGAAGAGGCGATGACGCGGTTGGACTCCAAAGCGCCCGCCGATCCCCGCAGCAAGGCGGCATTGCCCGACTTAAGGCACAAGGCGGCCGCGTCAGCTGTGACGTTCGGGCGGTTCTCGTAGATGATCCCCACTACACCGAGCGGGACCCGAACGCGCTCGACCCGCAGACCGTTCGGGCGCACGTGGCCCTCCACGACCTCACCGACCGGGTCGGGCAGGCCTGCAACAGCGCGCAGCCCAGCGGCCATGGCGGCCACACGCGCCTCGGAGAGCCTGAGCCGGTCGACCACCGTCGGCGATGCCCCAGAGGCGACCGAACGGGCGAGGTCGGTCGCGTTCGCGCTCAGGATTTCGTCGGTGCTCTCGACAAGGCCGTCAGCGCCGAGAGCGAGCGCCTCGTCCTTGGCCAACGACGAGAGCGTCGCTAGCGAACGGGCGGCCGAACGGGCGCGCCGGCCGAGATCTGGCAAGGAAACGGTCGACATTGCCCCAGGCTAGCCGGGAGGGAGAGTTTTCTATTCGGTTCCCAGCCGCTCGAGGAGCCTTTCCACCTGCCAGGACTGCTCCGCGTCGCCGACCTCCGGGCCGCCGAGATCGGCGGCGGCCTGCCGGGCGCGCTCGGCCGCGTCGCGCGCCGAGACCCACGACGGAACATAACGCGGTCCCCCGCCCCCGACAGCAAAGCGGCCCCAGGGCGTGTCCACCTCGCCCACGTCGGCCGACTTTCGCTCCTCGAGCGCCTCGTATTTGCGGGTCTCGCGCTCGGCTAGGAAGGGGAGGGCAACGTGACGCACGGCTTCGACCGCCGCGAGCACGGCGTCGCGGGCCGCGGCGAGGGTCTCCCACGCGGGGTCGCTCCAGATGTCGACGCCCAGACCTTCGGCCTGGGTGGCGGCCGTGAAGGCGGCATCGCCGATCGCGGTGCTCTCGCGCCGCAGGCGGCGGGCGGCCGCGATGCGCGAGACGAGGCCGAGCTTTTGGGTGTCGGTCCTGCCGCCCTCGGAGATGTAATCGCGAGCCGAGGCGATGATCGCCCCGAGCGTGCCGCCACCTGGGAGCTCGGCCTCGGCGCTTCCCGGCACGATGCCGAGGACGTGCTCGACACAGTCGAGGGCGAACATCGCCGCGGTCAGCTCTGACCACAAAGTCCCGGCCACAAGGCGGGCGGAGCCCAGCTCCCCAACCGCCTCGGCGAGAAAGATCCGCTCGCCGAGCTCGCCGAGGAGCTCGCTCGCGCTCAGCGTCACTGCAGCACCGTGCTCATCAGGCTCGAGGACCTCTCCCGGTCGCCAACTGTCAGCCTCGGGCACGGGCAACGGCCACTGTCTGCGATAGCCATCGTGATGCTGGAGGCCGTCGGTATCGGTCGCCACGAAACGATCGGGCACTTAAATGACCTCCCGGTCAGCTCTTCAAGGATGTTCAGGCTAACGGCTCGGCGCCAAGGGCGCCGGAGCGAGGCTAGAGGACCACGAGGTCGTCACGGTGCACGACCTCATGGGGAAGATCGTCGGCGAGCTCTCCGGTCTGCATCCCCACCCACTCGGGCGAACGTGCCGAACCGAGCTGGGCGATCCCCTTGGCGAACATCACTCCGTCCTTGGAGACGATCTCGACGGCGTCCTCGGCTTCGAAGCTGCCCTCGACGGCCAGCACCCCTGCCGGAAGAAGCGACTTGTGCCGCTCTACGACGGCGCGCCGGGCTCCTTCGTCGACAACGATCCGGCCTGCCGGCCTGAGCGCGAAAGCGATCCACAACTTGCGGGCGCCAAGTGTGCGCCGTTGGGGCAAGAAGGTCGTGCCCACGCCCGAGCGGCCTGCGACGGCGTCGGCCAGCACGGCGGGCCTGCGGGCAGAGGCGATCACGACCCTGGAGCCGGACCACACCGCCATCTTGGCAGCGGCAAGCTTGGAGGACATGCCGCCGCGGCTCATCGCGCTGGCGGCGCCTCCGGCGACCTGTTCGAGCTCGTGGTCGATCTCGGTTACCTCTTCGATCAAAGTCGCCTCGTCGTTGTGCCGCGGGTCCGCGCTCAAGAGCCCGGCCGTGTCGGTCAACAAGACAAGGAGATCTGCACCCAGCAGGTGCGCGACGAGTGCCGCGAGGCGGTCATTGTCGCCGAAACGGATCTCGTCATCGGCGATGGCGTCGTTCTCGTTCACGATCGGGACGACGCCGAGCTCCAACAGTCGCGTGAAGGTGCTGCGCGCGTGCAGGTACCGCTGGCGGTGGGCGAAGTCGAGCGGAGCGAGCAGGACTTGGCCGGCGAGGAGGCCCTTTGCCGAAAGGGCGTCCTCGTAAACGCGCATGAGCCGGGGCTGGCCGATGGCCGAGAGCGCTTGCAGGGTCATCGGGTCCCTCCGGTGCTCACCGAGGTGGGCGATCGCGGCCACACCTGCGGTAACTGCCCCTGAGGTGACCACGACGACGGTGTGACCCTGACGCCGGAGCCCCGCCACCTCCTCGCAAAGCTTGGCAACTGCCGCCGTGTCGACTGATCCGTCACCGGCGGTGACCGAGCTCGTACCTATCTTGGCGATGACGAGCACGCCCTAGCGCTCCGACTCGTAGGTGAAGCTGAGTTCGCCAATCCGCACGACATCGCCGTCGCGTGCTCCTGCCCGCGACAGGGCACGATCGACGCCGATGCGTTTCAGGCGGCGATGGACGTGCTCGAGGGCGTCGAGATTGGTGAGATCGGAGACAGCCACAGCCCGCGCTGCCTGGCGGCCACCGACGACGAACGTCGCGCCGTCGCGCGTGACGGTGACGCCCTCGGGCTCGGGGCGGTGGACCACTGGCGCTCGGACTGGCGAAGGTGCGGCTGTACGGGTCTGCTCCACGAGGGCCGCCAGCTGACCCAAGAGCTCGGGCAGGCCGGCACCGGTGATGGCCGCGATCTCAAGATCGAGTGTCACCTCGGCCGGGACATCGTCGCCGTCGGATCGCACCGGGCGGCGGTCGGCACGCGAGCCGACGATCAGCCTCGGGCGCTCGAGCAGCTCTGGTCGATGACGGCCGAGCTCATCGAGCAGGACGCGAACCTGATCTGACGGTGCCCTGGCCTCATCCTCACCTAGATCGGCGAGGATGAGCAGCACCCGGGCGCGCTCGACGTGGCGCAGGAACTTGTGCCCGAGACCGCGG
>JBEKVJ010000031.1:0-33097 GCA_049514105.1 Acidimicrobiales bacterium | reverse complement strand
TCCGACCGGCTGAAGCAGCTCCAAGGTGATCCCGTCAGGATCCTGCAGATAGATGTCCCAGCCACCCTTGTTGATCCCTTCGGTGATCTGGATCGGTTCGTTGATCAGCTTGGCACCGAAGGACCGCAGGCGCTCGGAGGTCTCGGACACGTCGTCGACAACGAAGGCGAGGTGGCCGGCGGCAAGGGTGCTTCGCTCGAGATCGGCCGGTGCGCTCGGTGGTGTCTGGTAGCTGATGAGCTCGATGACATGTCCCGACGGCGGTGGGTCGCCCTCGGCGAATCGCAGCTGAGCGATCTCCAAGACCGCGTCTGGGTAACCGACAAGGCTCGAGGTGTACGCATTGCGCTGCAGCTGGCGATGGCGCAGCACAAGACCGAGCCCGTCGCAGTAGAAGCGAAGGCTCGCATCTAGGTCGCTTACGACGAAGCCGACATGGAAAACGGAACGAACGGGCAACGGTCTCCTAGGAGTAGTCGTGACAAAGGGCGACGGAACATCTGGCCTGTGTTACCCGGAGCCAGTCCTTCCGATAGGGGCTCTCAGGATCCGACGGCGGACCCGATCGCTCGGTGCCCCCTTCGCAGTCGGGACTTCTTTGCTTGTTCACTCGACCCCCGATCCGGCTAGGCCTCTGATGAAGGCGGGCTGGACGGCGAGGAAGACGAGCACCATTGGCAGGGTGACGATCACGACGGAGGCGTAGATAACGTTTTGCGGCGTGATCTGACCTTGGTTCGAGCTGCCGACTGTCGCGAGAGTCTGGGTGAGCACTTGCAGGGATCCTCCCTCTGCGGCGACGAGGGGCCAGAGGAACATGTTCCACGCGGTGAGCACCGAGATCGCGAGGTAGGCCGCCGTCGCCGGCCTTGCGAGCGGTATCACGAGACGCCTCAACATCAACCACCAGTTGGCTCCGTCGATTCGCGCCGCGTCGAAGAGCTCCTCGGGCAGCTGTTTGATGTACTGGCGGAACAACAGCGAGCCGAAGCCGGTCTGGGCGGCGATCGGGAGTATCAACCCGGGATAGGTGTTTATCAACCCCAGCTTGTAAGTGACGATGAAAGTGGGTATCAGGGTCGTGATGAGCGGGATGAAAAGCGAGATCGCGAACAGGGCGGTGATCACGCCCCGGGCCTTGAAGCGCATCTTTGCGATCACGAGGCCGCCGCTGATGCACAAGAGCCATTGCAGGCCGACCACCCCAACGGTGAAGATCACCGAGTTCACGAAGCTGCGCACATCGATGACCTGGGTCACACCCTTGAAGGCATCCGGGTAGTTGTCGAAGTGCAGCGAATCCGGGATGAAAGGTGGCGGCTGGTCCGACAGTTGAGAGTTTGACATCACTGAGCCCAACAGGATGTAAAACAGCGGTGCGGACATCAAGAGCCCGACGATCACCGAGATGAGAATCCTGATCCGCCGAGTGACGCGAGGAGTGATCACCCTTTGTCCGAGGTGGTGAGCCGTCACCATCGGTTCACCAGGGCAGACAACCCGCGCAAGATCAGCAAGATGCCGGCGATGATCACGACCTGGAGGATCGACAGGGCCGCCGCGTAGCCCCACGCGCCGAAATTGAACGACTCGAAATAGATGTAATAGATGAGCGTCTGCGTGGCGCCGATCGGATCGCCTTGAGTGAGGATCCTCACGAGGTCGAAAGAACCGTTGGTGAACGAGAGCAGGGCAACTATCGCGACAAGCGGCGTCATGTAGCGCACCCCAGGCCAGATGATGTAGCGGATGCGCCGCATCGGTCCGCAGCCGTCCAAGGTGGAGGCCTCGATCACCGAGTCCGGGATTCGCTGCAGGGCGGCAAGGTATAGGACGGTAGCGATGGGCAAGCTGAGCCAGATCGTGATGATGTCGAGTGCAGGCAGCGACCACGTTGTGCTCGCGAGCCAGTCCGGCGGATTGGAGACCCCGAGCTTTGTGAGGATGTAATCAAGGATCCCGTAACCAGGGCCATCCTGGAAGATGTATCGCCAGACGACGGCGGATGCGGCGAATGACATTGCAGCGGGGATGAGATACAGCGACCGCACGACGGTGAAAAGGCGGAAGCGAAAATTGATCAACATCGCCAGCCAAAGCGAGATGATCACGGTCGGTATAACGCCGAAGGCTATGAACTTGAGTGTGGTCAAGGAGGCCTGCCACACGGCGGGGTCGTGGAACATCTGGCGGTAATTCGCCAGGCCGATCCACTTCGGGAGCCCGTTGGTGATGTCCCAGGACGTGAAGCTCAAATAGAGCCCCCCGAGGATAGGGACGATGATGAACAGGCTGAACATCCCAAGGTTGGGAAGCACTATCAGTGCCGCCCAGCGACCGTCACTGCGCTTTTTGCGCGGGCGCGTATGCGCCGCCGGTGCGCTCAAGGACATGGCCAACGACTCCGGCAGCTGCGTCACGGACATCAAGCCCAACCTTCCAGAATAAGAACGGATCTGTTTGAAGCAAGAAGACTATTGCGTTCGTCCCTGCAAGAAGTGATGAACGGCCGGCTCAAGGAGCCGGCCGTTCACACGTCAATTCCTAATCGCCTGCGCTGTAGAGGATCTAGCTGTTCAGCGTGTAGGCGTACAGCATCTGGTTCTGCAGGTTCGTGAACGCCTTCGCGATGGACTCGTGACCGGTCGTCGCAGCAGTGACTGCGGCCGGGACGTCGGTGTTCGAGAGCGTGAAGACGGTTCCCGGAGTCTGAGGGGCGATCGTCGCCGTAGCGGCTGCGGTGACGTATGCCGACGAGTTCGCCGGGCCACCTGACTGGGTCCGCCAGATAGCCATCGGGCCGTTGTTGGACGGCTCCGCCGGCACTACACCGAAGGTTTTCTCGGCTACGACCTGACCCGCAGGAGAGAACAGGTACTTCAAGAACGCGAGCGCGAGGGCGTTGTGCGTCTGCCCGGGGGCGAGACACCAACCGAGGCTGCCTCCGCCAGTCGGGATAACCTGCTTGCCGTTGGCGGCGGTGATCGACGGCATCGCGACGACGTTGTAGGCGAACTTGTTCCCGATCGCTGTCTGGAGGCCAGGAAGGTTGCCACGTACTTCGATCGACATCGCTGCCTCACCGGACTCGAAGAAAGGCTCACAGCCCGACGAGCCGTTCTTGGCCTGCTGCTGCGCTTCTGGGACCGCGTCGCCGTTCAACATCGGGTCGATCATGAGCGCCCAAGCCTTCAAAGCAGCCGGGGTGTCGAGAGTCGGCGCGGTCTCAGTGAACCCAGTCACACCGTAGGCCTTGAGGACGGGGTTGTATTCGGCCTGCCAGTCCGGGCGCTCGCAGATGCCATACTGCTTTTGCGAGTTGCCCGAGCCGATCCTCAGCTTGGCGGCGTCCGCGAGCATCTGGCTCCAGGTCCAGCCGTTCTGTGGGAATGGAACCCCGGCGGCCTTGAACTCGTTCTCGTTGTACATGATCACGGTGGCGTCGGCTTCATTTGGCAGGGCGAAGACCTGGCCCACACCGAAGGGCGCGCCCTTGGGCGGGATGTAGGAGGCCAAGAAACTCGGATACCAGTAGCTCTGCGGATAAGGCTGGCTGGCCTTCAAGTCCGGCGAGAGGTCAGCGATGAGACCGTCGACCTCGAGCGTCGGCGTCAAGACGTCGTAGGTTTCGTCAATTTCGGGCTCGTTACCGGCGAGGCGCTCTGTCTGGAGCAAAGGTACGTAGGTGTCCGGCGTGTTGACGACATTGGCGGCGTGGATGGTTACACCCGGGTTCAGCTTCTTGAACGCGGCGATGACCGGTGCCAGGACCGGCGTCGTGAAGGTGAACACGTTCATGGTGAGGGTTCCGTGGAGCCCTCGGCTCACCTTTGTGGACGCGCCGGACGCGCTTGCCGCGACCGTGGTGATACTGCCCACGAGGAGGCACGTGCCTACAACCGCAGTAACGTTCCGCCTCTTACGGGAGCGCCTTGTCGGCGCCCCGCTGCCAGTTTCTCCGCCACCCGCGCTGCGAGGGCCAAGTATTCGCATCTGATCTCCTTTGCTTACCAAGTTGGTCCTGGGCATGCCAGGAGAGTCGCCCCGTCACCGGTGGAAAAACCTCGGTCTGCCTGCCTGTTGAGCAACGATCGTCTCCCGGCCGTCTGGCGGCGAGCGGGCCGTTTAGGCCGTTCGCGCTGCGCGAGCCGTGATGGCGATGCGTGTCGATCACAGCAGCGGGCCCCCCGCCGTCGTCTCCACGTTCACTGGACTTTCCCCCCGTCCGCGTTGTAATGTTTCAACGGACTCGACGGACGGTACCGAGTGCAGGGGGGCTTGTCAAGGCATTCGCCAGATTTTCGTTGAGTCGGGCCTTTCGTTGTCGCAGCCGTTCACTGCCTGCGGCGGACCACAAGCGCTGTCGCAGCGCGCCCGCAGTGTCGTTATATAGGAGGCAGGATGAGCGCTTCATGAACGAGACCGGCACGCAAACAAAGCCTTCGCGCCCGAGAAGTGCCGGCCAGAGCGGGGGACTGCCGCCAGATTGGGAACCTCTGCTGCGCTCGATGCTTCGGATCCGCAACTTTGAGGATCAGATCAAAGGCCTTTTCGGATCTGGCCTTGTGCGTGGGAGCACGCACTTGTGCCAAGGCCAAGAGGCGGTGTCGGTCGGAGTGTGCTCGCTCCTCGTGTCTGGAGACGCGGTGTCGTGTACCTACCGAGGACACGGTGCCGTGCTCGCAGCAGGAGCCGCGCTCGATGCTTCGTTCGCCGAGATACTCGGGCGCGAGGGCGGCCTGTGCGGTGGAAAGGGCGGCTCGATGCACCTTGCGGACTTCGAAAAGGGAATAATCGGCTCGAACGCGATCGTCGGTGCTCAATTGCCCATCGCGCTCGGGGCCGGGCTCGCGGCCCAGTACAACAGGACGGGGACGCTGAGCGTTGCTTTTACTGGCGATGGTTCCACGAACATCGGGGCTTTTCACGAGAGCTTGAACATGGCGGCGGTCTGGCGCCTGCCCGTGGTCGTCGTCATCGAGAACAATCATTACGGCGAGTACAGTCCCCTTGCCGCTACGACTTCGATCTCGCGCCTTTGCGACCGGGCAAGCTCCTATGGGATCCCGGGGGTTTTGGTTGACGGGAACGATCTGCTTGCGGTCCGACAGGTCACCGCCGAGGCATTCGCGCGTGCCCGTGCGGGCGACGGACCGACTCTGATCGAGGCGGACACCTACCGCCACGAGGGTCATTCCCGTTCGGACGCCGCCAAGTACCGACCTGAGGGCGAGCTTGAGGAGTGGCTCGGGCGCGACCCGATCCCGCGCTTCGAAGCGGTCCTTATGGCTGCGGGTGTGACCGATACCGACGAGCTGGGCACGATTCGCGCCGAGGTCGCAGCCGAGGTAAAGGCCGCACTCGAAAGGGCCAAGAGCTGGCCTGAGCCACCGTTGAAGCGCCTCTACGAGGACGTCTTTAGATGACAGTGCAGCTGAGCTGTCGCGAGGCGATCGCGCAGGCGATCGCGGACGAGCTCGAGTCCGACCCGGACGTGATTCTCTTCGGCGAGGACGTTGGAGCGGCGGGAGGCGTGTTCAAGTCGACCGTCGGCCTCTTCGAGCGCTTCGGGCCAGAGCGCGTGCGAGACACGCCGATCTCCGAGCAGGCGATCGTCGGCACCGCCATCGGGGCGGCGATCATGGGCCTTCGTCCGATCGCCGAGATCATGTTCGCGGACTTCGCCGGTGTCGCCTTCGACCAGCTTGCCAACCAGCTCGCCAAGTTCAGCTATTTGACGGGGGGCCAGGCAAGATTGCCGGTGACGGTGAGGATGGCCAACGGCGCTGGGGCGGGGTTCGCCGCCCAGCACTCCCAGGCGACGGAGAACTGGTTCTTGAACGTCCCAGGGCTAAAGATCGTGGTTCCGGGCACTGTCGAGGACTGTTACGGCCTCTTGCGGGCCGCCGTTCGCGACGACAACCCTGTGCTCGTCTTCGAGCACAAGAACCTGTTGGGGCTAAAGGGCGCGATCCCCAGCGGGCCCTTTAGCCTCGGCAAGGCAGCCCTCGTTCGTCCCGGGCGGGACGTGACCGTCGTCGCCAGCCAGCAGATGCGCCATCGCGCCGTGGAGGCGGCCGACCGCCTCGCCGCTAACGGCATCGAGCTCGAGGTCATCGATCCGCGCACCCTCGTCCCCTTTGACGACGAGGCGGTGAGCCAAAGCCTCGCGCGCACCGCCCGTCTCCTTGTCGTGCAGGAAGGCCCACCTGATGGTGGATGGGGAGCTTCGCTGATCGCCCGCATGACAACCTCCCAATTCGATTGCTTCGACGTAGCCCCGAGGCTTCTCGCCTCACCCGCCACGCCGATCCCCTACGCGGCCCCTTTGGAGGACGCGTGGTTGGTGTCCTGCGAGGACGTGATGACAGCGGCGCGCGAGCTCGTCGAGTCCTGAGCCGCTGCGAGAGCCTGCGCGCCCCCGCCGACACCTCCAGCGGGAGTACCGTCTTGGCCAGGTGGCGAGACCTGGGGGTGACAAGTGAGGATCGCATCCGTCGAGGTGCTCGAGGTCGGCTGCGAGCTGACGGCGCAGCACACCTTCGTTCGGCTGACCACCGACAGCGGCATCACTGGCCTCGGCCAGTCGGGAGGATGGGGGTACCCGCGCGGCGTCGCGGGCGTGCTCGACGAGCTGACCCCGCTGCTCATCGGTGCCGACCCGTTCCGGATCGAACACCTCTGGCACCTCGGTCTTCGGGTGCGCCCGTTCAGGGGCAACATCTTGTCCGCGGCCGTATCTGCGATCGACCTCGCCCTTTGGGACATAAAGGGCAAGGCGCTCAATGTGCCCGTCTGGGAGCTGTTCGGCGGCAGAACCCGCGACCGCGTGCGCCTGCATGTCCTTGTCGGGGGCGGCACTCCGGACGAGATAGTTTCCTCGGTCAACTGGGCCGTCGACGAGGGCTTCACGGCGGTCAAGTTCGACCCCCTCGTGCACGGCTACGAGGACCTGTCGATGAGCCAGCTCGTGGGCTCGGCCTGCGCGATGGCTGCCGCGGCGCGCGAGGCCGGTGGCGATGAGATCGACCTGATCTTCGAACTGCACCGCAAGCTGGACCCGGCCAAGGCCATTGTCGTCTGCAACGCTCTCGCCCAGTTCCACCCACTGTTCATCGAGGACCCGATCCAGATCGACTCGATCGACACCCAAGCCGAGATCTGCAAGCGCATCGATTCGCCCATCGCGACTGGTGAGCGTCTCAGCTCGATCTGGGAGTTCAGTGAGCTGTTGTCGCGCAATGTCGCCATAATCGTGCGGCCCGACGTCGGTCTCGCAGGCGGCCTGTCGGGATGCCGCAAGATCGCCGCGATTGCCGAGGCGCACCACTGCGGCGTCGTGCCGCACAACTTCTTGGGGCCGGGACTCACGGCCCCGACCCTCCATCTGTGCGTGACCATCCCCAACCTCGTGACGATGGAGTACCTGCCCTTGGACGAGGACAAGACCTCCTACTCGGCTGCGATCGCCACCACCGTCAGGCGCGACGGTGGCTACTGCGAGATACCCGAAGAGCCCGGCCTCGGCATCGCCCTTGTCGAGGACTACGCCGAGATCGCCCCCGTCGGGGACCGGCCCTTCTCAGACGACGGTCTGCTTCGGGCCGATGGGTCGGTCGCGGCCGCCTTCTGAGCGAGCCGAGGCGCCAAAGGCGCCCGTCAGTCAGCGGTCTTCAGTCCCGCCGGAATCCCTTGGCAGTGCTCTGACAGGCCATGGCGGGCAAGTGGCGTCACTGCCACGGTCATGAACGGCCACATCGGCAGGCTGACGATCGCTTCGTGCAGGGCTGTCGCATCCGGCGCCGACCAGATGCCCCTGTTCGCAAGACGGCCCGGGACACGCCAGATCGCTCGGATCGTGCCCGAGTCCGCCAGAACAGCACCCCGAGCGGCTTCCTTCGTCGCGAGCGCATCGCGCTCCTCGTCTCCGAATTCGTGCGGGAGCCGGACGTCGATTTCGACGAGGTATTCCACGGGCCGGATGATAACCGCCCGCGCAAAGGCAATTCCGGCCGGAACGGAGGACGATTGCGCGGATCTGGGCCTCCCGGCTTGACAGTCCAGCTCAACGGACCCGATGATGTCGCACTTCGGTGAAAAGTTTCAGTAACTTGGATTGTGGGGGAAAGCGCGTGGGTCGTATCTCCATCGGTCTCGTAGGTTGCGGCGCCATGGGGCGCCGTCACGTGCGTGCATACGGCGCGCTCGAGCGCGTAGGAGCTGGACGCTTCGAGATCTCGGCCGTTTGCGATCCTCGAATCACCGCCGCCGAAGAGACAGCCAACGTGATAGAGCAGCTTTTTGGAAAGCGCCCGGCTGTGTTGTCTGAGCACGCAGAGCTCATCACGAGTGGCCTCGTCGAGGCGCTCGATGTCGTGACAGATCCGTCGGTCCACCACCTTGTCGTTGCTCCGGCACTTCGCGCTGGCTTGCACGTCATCTGCGAGAAGCCCCTCGGGCTCACGGTGCGGGCATGTCGGGCGATCCTGGAGGCTGGCGGGCACTCCGCCGCCGTGCTCGCCGTGGCGGAGAACTACCGCAGGGACGGGCCGAACCGCCTCGCGCGCGCCGTGCTCGATGCCGGCATGCTCGGGGAGCTGCACCTGATGGTGGAGGCGAATGTCGGAGGCGACGACACCGTGGTCATAAGCCCCTGGCGGCATCGGCGCGAGTCCGGCTCGATCGCGCTCGACATGGGGGTGCACTACACCGACATCTTCGCGTACTACCTGGGCGAGCTCGAGACCGTCTTCGGCTCAGCTTTTGTCGCCGAGCCACTGCGCAGAATGCCGGCGGGTTCGGCCGCCGTCGCGGGTATCGAGGAGGTCTCCCCGGGCGTCATACGAGCCACGGGCGAGGACTCGCTCGTGGCGTTGTACGAGACGAGCGCACACGTGCTCATCCAGCTCTGCTACCTGCCTTCTGGCCCGGGGCGCAGGTGGATCCAGCGCAGCGTGCACGGCAGGCGCGGATCGATGTTCGTTCCCCCCGACCGCTCCGGCGGTGCCGTCGTGGTGCAGCTCGGCGAGGTCCTCTTGAGCGGTGCTGAGCTGCGAAGGCAACTCGGTGGTTTTGAGCTCGACGGAGTGGCGGCGGCGTTTTTCGGCCACGAGGGGACCGAGTACGACCTGCCCTTTGCTGAGGTCGACGCGGCGACGATTGCGATCGAGCTCGACGACTTCGCCGAGGCCGTCATCGACGGCCGCGTAGCCGAGGTCGACGGGGCAGCCGGGCTTCGCGCCGTTGCAGGAGTGTGGGCTGTTAGCGAGTCCCGCGTGGTCGGGGGCTCGGTGCGCATCGACGATGTCGCGGACGGCCACTTGTTCGCTGCCCAGCAGAGCGTCGACGAGGCCCTCGGGCTCCTCGAAAAGGGATCCGGTCATGACTGACAACCCGTCTTATCTTGCGGCGTCGCCGTTCAAACAGGTGGCTTTGGTCGTCGAGGATCTCGATGAGGCGGTGCGGCGCTGGGCCGGACTGTTGGGCATCGGCCCATGGACGGCGTACCGCCTCGAACCACCCCGACTGAAAGAGATGCTCTACCACGGCGAAGAGGTGGAGTTCTCCATCCGTCACGCCCTCGCCTGGCAAGGTGAGATGCAGTTCGAGCTCGTGCAGCCGCTCGCCGGGCCGAGCATCTTCGCCGACCATCTTGGCGAGCATGGTGAGGGCCTGCATCACATCGGCAAGTACGTGGCAGACCACCCGGGCGCAATCGAAGAGGCGATCGAGGCCGGGTTCGTGCCCCTGCAGAGCGCGCGGGGCTTTGGCGCCGAAGGTGACGGTGCCTTCGCCTATTTCCAGGCGCCGGGCGTCGCGACGATCATCGAGCTCATCTCAGCTCCACGGGTCCGCATCGAGCCCGAGTTCGTCTACCCTCCGGCTGTTGACTGAGCGCCCCGCCGGAACGGACCGGTGAGAGAACCCAGCCCGACGACCGCCAAGGAGCGATGAAGACCATGCGTATAGCCTCCGTCGAGCCCATTGCCGCAGGCAACTTCTGCTATGTGCGTATCAGGGCTGATGACGGCACCGAAGGAATCGGAGAGTCGACCTTCTTCGGGTGGCCGACGGCGGTGGCCGAGATCATCCCGTCCATCGGCGCCTACCTCATCGGCCGCGACCCCTTCGACACAGAGCACCACTGGAACGAGCTCTACCGGGCCTTGTGCTTTAGGGGCATGGCCGTGTCCGGAGCCATAAGTGCCGTTGACCAGGCGCTTTGGGACCTCAAGGCCAAGCACTTCGAGGTCCCGGTGTGGCAGCTGCTCGGCGGCCGGGCACGACGCGCCGTGCGGGCCATGAAGGTGCTCGTCGACGAGCACTCGACAGACGAGCTCGTCGAGGCCGCCCGGCGCGCAGTCGAGGTGGAGGGCTACGGCGCCCTCAAGGTGCTGCTGTTCCAAAACGAGCACCACGCGATGCGCCAGGCGGCCCGCATCGACGATCTCGTGGCGCGCTTCGCGGCCGTGCGCGAGACAGTGGGGTGGAGCATCGACCTCGGTGTCGAGCTCCACCGCAACATGACCGCCGGGGATGCGGTGATGCTCTGCGACGAGCTCGTTCGCCTGCGGCCCTTGTTCGTGGAGGACCCGGTTCCGCCTGACAGTGTCATGGCCCTGCGGGCGTTTGCCAACAAGGTGTCTGTTCCCGTCGCCGCCGGAGAGCGCAACACGAGCATCTGGGAGTTCGCTGAGTACCTCGAACGACCCGGGATCGCCTATGTCCGCCCAGACGTCGGCATCGCCGGTGGGATCACGCACGTTAAGAAGATCTCCGCCCTCGCCGAGTCCTTCCACGCCGGGGTGATACCGCACGCTGTCCCCTCCGGGCCTGTGGCGATTGCGGCCCTCGTACAGCTCGGCATGTGTGTGCCCAACTGGGAGGTCCAAGAGCACGTGCCCCAGGACGGCCCGCGCTGGAGCGACATCGTCGACCGCGTGATCGAGGTGCGCGACGGCTACCTGATCGCTCCCGATAGGCCTGGGCTTGGGATCGAGCTCGACGACGCCGGGATCGCCAAGCACCCGCCCGTGTCGGCCGACCTCTCACGAACGGCCCAGCGCGAGGACGGTTCGGTGGCGATCAGGTGAGGGGCACCTCGGATGTGGTCATGCGGCCCCGGGTGGGGCTCGCGTGCAACGAAGACGTACGCCGGGTCTACATCGGCGACGCCGACCTCGCACGCCTGGAGACTTTCGCCGAGTTCTCCTACGAGTGCTTCTCTGTAGTCTCTGGCCTCGGGGGGCCGCCACCACCCGACGTCAACGCAGAGGCGGAGCTGGCGGGATTCGCCGCCGCGCTCGACGCCCTCCTTGTCTGTCACGGCGCCCCCTATGTCAGCTCGGCCGTCTTGGAGGCAGCGCCGCGCCTCAGCCTGCTCGGAGAGCTGGAGGGCGACCGCTTCGCCTACAGGCTCGACCTCGAGGCGGCCAGGCTCCGGGGTGTGCGTGTCGTGGACACCAGCCACGGCTCCTCGTGGCCGGCAGCCGAGTGGGCGCTTGGTCTCGCTCTTGTCGGTCTGCGCAACGCCGGGGCGAGTTTTCGTCGCATGATCGCCCACGAGAATGCGTTCGTCCCGGTCTTCGAACGTTCAGGCCCGGGCTTCGACAAAGCCGAGCTGAGCCACAAGCGCGTCGGGCTGATCGGCTTTGGATACATTGGGCGTCGCCTTGCCGAGTTGCTGCGCCCTTTTGAGGTCGAGGTCCGCGTCTACGACCCCTTCGTTCCTAGAGCGCTCGCTGAGCCCTACGGGGTCGAGTTCGGGCCACTGGACAAGGTGCTCAAGAGCGACGTCGTGTTCGTCCTCGTCCCTCTCACTGCAGGCACCGAGAATATGCTCGGGGCAGAGGAGCTCGATCAGCTCAACTCGGGTTGCGTGTTCGTCAACGTCTCTCGTGGCAAGGTCGTCGACCCCGATGCGCTCTTGGCCCGCCTGCAACGAGGCGACGTCATCGCGTGCCTGGACGTGTTCGATCCCGAGCCGCTCCCTGTCGACTCGCCGCTCGTGGAACTGGCGAACGTCTTCGTGTCACCTCATATCGCCGGTGTGACAGACGAGAGCAGGCGTCGCTTCTTCTCCCTCATGGTCGACGAGTGCCGGCGGCATTTCGCCGGACTCGAGCCATGGAGCGAGCTGAGTTCAGGGATCGTGCGTCTTCGTACGCCCCCTTCCTGATCTTTCCGGCCCGTTTAGGCCCCGGCAGAGCCACCGGCCAGGATCGAGCCCAACGTCCCGCCCAGCACGAGCCTCAGGTCGTCGGGGTCGAGGAAATCGCAGTGGGCTCGCACGGCTTCGAGAGACTGGCGGAAGGTGCAAAACCGCGTGGAGGCTGGGAAGTCAGAGCCCCAGCAAAGGCGCCCAGGACCATAAGCATCGAAGATGCGGTGAAACGTCTCGAGGGCGTCTGGCCATGGAGCGTCCCAGCTACGTGCGGAGGCGTAGTGGAAACCGGAAGCCTTCACGAAGATGTTTGTGACAGCTGCCGAAGCGAGGACCTCGGCGATCCCGGCTGAGTCCTCGGCGCGCACATCGCCGAGATGGTGGCAGAGAAACGCCACATCCGGGTGCCGAAGCGCGATTCGGCGCAGGTCTGCCTGCCAGGCCGGCCCTATCGCGAGGCTTGCGAGGAGACGGCGCTCTCCTGCCAGGCTGAAGAGTGCCTCAGCCTCCTCGCTCAACAACCAGCCGTCGTTATGTTCTTTGAAGTAATGGGTGAAGCCGGCCAGTTCGTAGCGCTCGGCGAGGGACCGCAGGCGGTCCTCGGCGCCTCTCGAATGGTACGTGGAGCTCCAAGGGCAGTCGAGGTCGGCGAGCACATGAAAGCGGCCCGGGTACCGAGCGCGACCAGCGACCACGTAACTGATGTTGTCCGTATTCAGGTCGATCGCGGCGCAGACAACAAGGGCTTGCGACACGCCATTGTTGTCCATCTCGTACATGAGCTGCTCGATTGTGCCCCGGCTAGGCTCGTCAGGAACCGGGGGCGGGTACGGCCATCGGCTCCAGGCATGGCAGTGGCTGTCGAGGACCGGGGACTTGGTAGTTTGAGAGCCACCTGACACGGCGTCGAAGGCCCCGTCAGGCTCCGCGTGGGCTGTAGCGGTTGAGTTTCGAGCGGGGGGAGGTCGACTGGCGCTCGATGAGCTCCGGTTCGAAGCGGATGTCCCCGTGCCGGTGCATCGGGTCGATGGTCTCGGCGATGAGCAGCTCGGCGGCGGCCTTGCCCAGCTCGTACTTCGGCTGACGGATCGAGGTGAGCGTGGGCGAGAGCATTGCCGCGAAGTCGACGTCGTCGTAGCCGACGACGCTCATGTCGCGGGGCACTCGCACCTTGCGCTCGGCGAGGGCTCGCAGCACTCTGAAGGCGATCTGGTCGTTCACGCAGACAACGGCTGTCGGGCGATCCGCCAGGGCAAGGAGCTTGTCGACGGTGAGCTCGGCCTGCCCAAAGGCGGTGATCGGGTCGATCGTGTACTCAATGATGCTGTCCTCGGGACCGAGTCCTGCGCTGCGTGCCGCCCGGCGCATGCCGCGGCGTCGCTCTGCACACTGGGACAAGTGCAGCGGCCCGTTGATGAAGGCGATGCGGCGGTGTCCGAGCTCGAATAGGTAGCCGGCGGCAAGCTCCCCGCCCCGGGCATGGTCAACCGAGACTGAGCACAGTTCTCCCTGGTTGCTGGGCCGGTCCAAGAGCACGACGAGGGTTCCTCGGTCGCGCAGAGTCTCAAGGTGGCGGATTGAGCGCGTGGCCGGGGTGATGACGATCCCCTGAACCCGCTGTTCCTCGAGCCAGCGCAGATAGCGGGCTTCTCTGTCCGGCGATCCGTCCGTGGAACAAAGCACGACGGCGGATCCTTGTTCGTGCACAGCGTCCTCGAGACCGCGCACAGTCTCAGTCGAGAAGGGGTTGGAGGCGTCGAGCACGACGGCACCGAAGCACCGGCTGTTAGATCGGCCGCGCATCTGGTGTGCTGCTGAGCTGCGCACGAAACCGAGCTTGTCGATCGCGTCGAGGACGCGGGCCAAGGTGTCGGGAGCGACACGATCGGGCCGGTTCAAGACGTTCGAGGCCGTGCCGAGCGAGACGCCTGCGTGCTCGGCGACATCCTTTATGGTGACGCGGCCCCGGCTGGGCAGGGTCTGACTTGCCCCCGAGGTCTTGCCAGCCGCGGCCGTAGGTCGTGGTGACTGCTTCGACGTCTCGTTGCGGCGCAGGGTCAACGGTCTCCTATGCGGGGCTCGTGTGCCTCAATTGGTTGATCCAGCTGTCGCTGCAGCTCCGGGCGTAGGTTAGCGCCGGGCACAGAGCCCACCCCCTTTGGGCGGCTGTAGCCGCTTTGTCGCACCGAGTAAGGGCGCCTTCACAAGGGGTTCTTCTTCGTCTCTAGCTTGTGTGTCCTCTAAAGTGTAACGTTTCAGCCCACTCGGGCGCCGGGTGATCCCCGACCGGGATGACGCCGCGACTTCGGCGTGGTTTTTCGGGCTTTAGCGCTCGCCCGCGCCTCGCTAAGCTCGCGCGATCCTCGTAAAGGAGAACTGATGGCGCCGATCACCCTCGAAAAGGTGACGAAGGTCTACCCGAACGGTTTCAAGGCCGTCGACGGCCTTGACCTGGACGTCGCCGATGGTGAATTCATGGTCCTCGTCGGCCCGTCCGGCTGTGGCAAGACGACGGCGCTGCGGATGGTGGCAGGCCTCGAAGACATCACCGACGGCACCTTGTCGATCTCGGGCCGGGTCGTCAACGACGTCTCGCCGAAGGACCGCGACATCGCCATGGTCTTCCAAAATTATGCGTTGTACCCGCACATGACAGTGGCGGAGAACATCGGATTCGCCTTGAAGCTGCGAAAGGTCCCCAAGGCCGAGATCAAAAAGAAGGTGAAAGAGACCGCCGAGCTCTTGGGACTGACCGAATGGGTCGACCGCAAGCCCGGCCAGCTCTCCGGTGGCCAGCGCCAGCGTGTCGCCATGGGTCGGGCCATAGTCCGCGAGCCGAGCGTGTTCTTGATGGACGAGCCGCTCTCCAACCTCGATGCCAAGCTCCGGGTGCAGATGAGAGCCGAAGTCAGCCGCATCCAGCGCCGGGTGGGCGTGGCGACGCTCTATGTCACCCACGACCAGGTCGAGGCGATGACGATGGGCGACAGGGTGGCGGTCCTCTCCGGTGGCGTGCTCCAGCAGTGCGACAGCCCCCAGGTCCTCTATGACAACCCCAAGAACCTTTTCGTGGCAGGTTTCATGGGGTCGCCGGCGATGAACCTGTTCGAGGCCACGATCACAGACGGGGCCTCTGCGGTCCAGATCGGGAGCCAGACGATCGCGCTCGCCCCGAGCGTGCTCGCAGCGCGCCCTGGCCTTAGGGCGTATTCGAGCCGAGCTGTAGTGGTCGGCATCAGGCCAGAGGACCTTCCCATCTTGAAGACCGAAGAGATGACCGCGCGAGGCGATTTGGCCACCTTCGAGGGCAACGTCGAACTTGTTGAGGCACTCGGATCGGAACAGCTGGTGCATTTCACCGCCGATGCCCACAAAGTCGAGGTTGGCGGCACCAAGGACGACGACGCAGAAGGACTTTCCGAGGGCACCTTGGCCAAAGCAGGCGAGGGTGTGGCACGTGTCGATGCCCGGGCGCAGCTTTCCACGGGCGGTCGAGTGCAATTCAGCTTGGACCCGGGCCGGATCCACTTCTTCGACGCCGGCACCGGGCAGGCGATCGTCGCCTAGGAGCACCCGGTCATCTCAGGTAGGCCCAACGCCTTGTGGCGTGTGGGTCTGCAGTCTCGGAATGCAGAGTGTTCCACCTAAAGTGCCCAGCGTCAGCACGTGCGGCGGCGCGGTAGAAAATGGGATCTGGCTTGGCGGCTGGTCGCAACGGACTTGCAGCCAGATTCGGTTCGCGACCGTTTTCGGCCTAACTAAGTTGGTCACCATGGCTTTGGCGCGTCGGCAGATCGCGGTCGTTAGCTGGGCGATTGCTCCCGGCGACTGAGGTGGCAGCCCGTATTGTCAAGCTTGCGTACGGGGACGCGGGACTGGATCTTGAGCTTGACCCGACGATCTCTACCGTCGTGGAGCCGGTCTTTCAATCGGCCTCGCCCGACCCCCTGGCCGCCTTGCGCAGGGCTATGGGTGATCCGGTGGCGGGACCACCGCTTCGTGAGCGGGTTCATGCAGGCCAGAGCGTCGCGATCTCGGCGTGCGACATAACCCGTCCTCAGCCGCGGCAGCTCATGATCCCGGCGCTGCTCGAACAGCTCGAAGGCGTCATTGACCTCGCCGATGTCGTCGTACTCGTCGCGACCGGTACCCATCGGGCCAACACGGACGCCGAGCTGCGGGAGATGTTCACAGACGACGTGGTCGACTCGGTGCGGATCATCAACCACGACGCTCGAGATGCGGACTCGCTTTCGTGGCGTGGCCTTCAGGGCAATGCCGTTCCGGTGTGGCTCGCACGCGAGTGGGTCGAGGCAGATGTGCGGATCACGACCGGGTTCGTGGAGCCGCACTTCTTCGCGGGCTTCTCCGGGGGCCCGAAGATGGTTGCTCCCGGCCTTGCAGGGCTGGAGACGGTGCTCACTCTCCATGACGCCGCGCGCATCGGCGACCCGCGGGCGCGCTGGGGCGTCATCGAAGGAAATCCGGTCCACGACGACATACGCGCCATTGCCGCGGCCGCTGAGGTCACCTTTAGCCTCGACGTGATCTTGAATCGTGACCAGGAGATCGTCTCCGCGTATGGTGGCGACCTGTTCGAGATGCACCGGGCCGCGGTCGCCAGAGCCCGCGAGCTGGCCATGCGACCGGTCTCGGGACCCTTCGAAGTTGTCGTGACGACTAACTCGGGCTACCCGCTCGATCAGAACCTCTACCAGGCCGTGAAGGGTATGTCGGCTGCCTACCAGGTCGTCCGCCCAGGTGGAGTCATTATCTGTGCGGCCGAGTGCAGGGACGGGTTCCCCGACCACGGCTCGTATCGCGAGCTGCTCGCTTCGGCCCCGTCTCCCGAGGCGCTGCTGGACAACATCGCCTCGCGCCACGAGACGATGCCTGATCAGTGGCAGGTGCAGATACAAGCACGCATACAGGCCGATTGCCGGGTGATCGTCCATACCTCGTACCTGTCCGATGTCGAGCTGGCTGCGGCTCATCTCGAACAGACAGCCGATGTGTCCGCGAGTGTCGCCGCGGCCCTGGCTTCGGCGGGTGCAGGCGCCAGAGTGTGCGTTCTCCCCGAGGGTCCGCAGACGGTTCCGTACCTGGTCTGAGGCGACGAGCCTTTCACTCGGCGATCGTGTCCACCGGCTTTCTTCGCGCGACTCGATCTAGGGCCGTATGGCCGCTTTGTGCCTTGATCAAAAACAGCCGGCCGGCGATTTGCAACTTCGATGACTGAGCGCCTGATCCGGCGTGACCGGGGCACAATCAACACCCGTCAGATTGGGCCTTCCTGTCGAACGGGGCGAAACGACGCTAGAGGGTGCCTTGGTGCCCCTGTAGGCTTTTTGGATGCGGGTGGTCGCGACCGAGCAGGTGCGTTCCTACGTGGAGGCGCACGGCGGTGTGCTGTACGTGAATGCCCACCGGCGCCAGTGCTGCTCGGGTTCGATGACGGTCCTTGACAGCTCGACGCGTGAGCCGGCCGACACGACGGGCTACCGCACCTTCGACTCAGGTGGTCTCGCCCTCAGGCTCTTCACCGGTGGTGCCGGCGAGCCGGATGAGCTCGTCATCGAGATGAAGGGGTTGAGGCGTAAGCGTCCCGTCGCGTACTGGAACGGCTGCGCATTCAAGATCTGAGCCGTACATGCACGTTGGCGAAATCGAACTCATCCCGCTAAGCGACGGCACCTGCAAAATGCCGCAGGAGTTCTACGTTGGCCTCGACTTTGCCAGCCACCAGGACCTCGTTTCGGACGACGGGCTCGTCCATATCCCCATCGGATGCTTCCTCCTGCGCACCGGCGGGATGACGATCCTCCTCGACGCAGGCATTGGGGACCTCGAGGTCGGATGGGCGCGCGGTGGAGCGCTGCCGGCCGCACTTTGGGCCGAAGGCGTCAGCCCGGACGACATCGACCTCGTCGTGTGCAGCCACCTGCATGCCGACCACATCGGCTGGCTCGCTGTCGACGACGCCCCGTATTTCTCCAACGCCGTCGTTCGTTACGGCGCGGCGGACTGGGAGCAGTTCGTAGCGGGTCCCGAGGCGGAGAGCACGAGCAAGCACATCATGGAGGTCCTGGCCCGCGCCGGGCGCCTTGAGCATCTCGAGGGCGACATGTTGCGCATCGCTCCTGGTCTCACGGCGCGCCACACGCCCGGGCACACCCTTGGCCACTACGGCCTTGTCGTCGCCTCCGGCAACGATCGCGCACTGCTGCTCGGAGACGCGGTCGAGTGCCCTCTGCAGCTCGAAGAGCCGGATTTCTACGCCATGTCGGATGTAGATCCGGCCCTTGCACAAACCACTCGCGAGGCGCTGTGGCGCGAGCTCGAAGGCACCGACGTTGCGGTCTCGGCGGCCCACTTCCCAGGTCTGCAGTTCGGCCGCGTCCTAAAAGGGACTGGGCGGCGCTTCTTCGGGCCCCTGCCCTGAGCGTCGCCTTGCGCGCCTTCGCGCCGGGCCGCGCTCTATCTGTTCAGCGCTGCGAATCACCGGCGACAAGCGTTACAGGCTCGTGACGCACGGGGAAGTTCACCGAGCGGGCAATGAAGCACAGCTCCCCAGCCGATGAATGAAGGGCATCGGCACGCGCCGACATTGCCCTGTCGGAGACGGTGACAACGGGGCGGAGCACGACCTCGGTGAACTGGCCGCCGCCGTCGTCGTCCTCGCTCATCACGCCCACAGGGGCGTCGGTGTAGGCCGTCACGACGACCCCTGCCGTGGCTGCGAGATGCAGGTACCAGAGCATGTGACACTGCGCCAAAGACGCCACGAGCAGCTCCTCGGGGTTCCAGCGCCGCGCGTCCCCGCGAAAGCCCGGGTCCGAGGATCCTTCGATCACGGGCTTGGCGGAGCCGCGGACCTCATGGTCGCGGCGATAGGCGCGATAGCTGCTCGTGCCCGAGCCCGCGTTGCCAGTCCATGTCAGCGATAGCTCATAGCGATGAGTGGCGCTCATGTCGACAGCGTAGGGACGGGTGCAGCCTCAGCGGTTGGGAACCGCGTGGTTCACTTCGGTGGCTTCGTCGGTCCGGAGCTTATCGACGAGGCCTCTCAACTCGGCAATCTCTGCGCGCAGCGCCGCCACCTCGTCGGCGAGTGCACCAAGGCGCGAGCCGTGATCAGTGCTCGCCTCTGCTGCGTCCAGGTCCTCCGGGCCACCTGCAAACTCATGCGCCTGGCCCCAAGCCGAGCGATCCGGTCTCGCGGCGCGGGTGACGACATCTGTGGGGGTGTCGGGCGTGAGCAGCTGTGCCCAACGCTCCTCCTTCTGGCCGGGGCGGCGAGTCAGCTCGACAACGAGGGGCTCATTGCGTCTAGCAAGCTCATCGAGGACGCCGTTCACGGCACCGAGGCCGTCGAGACTCGCCATCCGTTCGGTTCGCGCCCGCAGCTCACCAGCCGTTTGCGGGCCGCGCAGCAACAGCACGGCCAAAACCGCGAGCCCTCCCGTGTCGAGGCCGAGTACATCGCCTATCACCTGGCGGTAGCGGGTAGCCGAGCGCCCGCTTGAGGGGTAGACGAAGCGCACGAGCGCGAGCTCTTTCAGCGAGGCGAGTACGCCTTGCACGCCAGGTTCCGAGTACGAGACGACCGGGTCGCGGTTCGAGGTCTGGTTGCAGGCCAGCACTAGAGCGTTGAGCGTGAGGGGGTACTGCTGGGGCGTCGTCAGCTGCTTTTCGACAAGACATCCGACAACCCGTCCCTGCTCTAGGCTCAGGAGCACAAGGCGATCATACGGGCCGGTGATGGCGGTGCGACTGACGAGGCTGGTTCAGGTCCCAAGAACGCTCAAGGCGACGACACCTGCGATGACCACCACGATGCCGACGATCTGGTGGCGCCTGAGTCGTTCGCCGAACAGGAAGAACGCCGCGACCGGCGTTATGGCGGCGTATTGCGACGCAAGGACGGCCGCGACCGCGAGCTGATGGCGCGCCGCGAAGATGTAACAGATGAGGCCGACGACCTCGCCGCCCGCACCGAGGAACACGAGGGGAAAGGTCCGACGGGTAATCCTCAGCTTCCGCCGGCTCGCCAACGGCGCTGCGAGGAAGAAAGTTCCGAGCAAGCGGGCCGGAAGTAGCACCCAGATGAGCGGCGCCTCGGAACCGGCACGACCGGTGGCGTAAAGGGTGACTCCGAACAAGACCGCGACGGGGACTACAAGCAGGGCCGAGCGGGTCAGGTTCCTATCGAAACGATCCCGGACCCGACTCACCTTCGGGGCGGCCGGGACGCCGTCAGGCGCCCTGCCAGGAGGTACGTCGAGGTGAGCCGCGGCCAGTACCACCCCAAAGGTGATGGCCACCAGCAATACGACCGTGCTTGCGGCGAGAGGAGCGCCGAACACCGACGACAGAACTGCAGCCATCATCCCCTCTGTCGAGGAGATCGCGGTCACGATGCCGACCGCCACGCGCCGGAGCACGACGTACTCGAGGAGGAGCCCGAGGATGTTGGTGACCCCGGCGAGGCACAAAAGGGCGATCGTCCGTGCGGGGAGGCCGTTTGGATGCCCCATAACCGCAAGTGGGACGACGATCATGCACAGCCCGAGCGACATAACCCAGGCAAGGGTCGAGGTGGCCCCGATCTCGCGGCTCGTGCTCGTGGCGCACAAGGCGGACACCGCGAAGAACAAGGCCGCGCCGATGCCGCCTCCGACAGCTATCAGCACGATGCGACCACTCGTCTCGGGCAGTGCCTAGAGCTCAGAACGACCTCTTTCGCATCCGGGTTGCATCGGTTCGCCCTGAGCGTGCACACAGGCTCATGTACCGATCCCTGGGCACGGAGCGTACCGGCGACATCGAGCAAGCCAAAATCTCTGTGAGGTTCTACCGTTGTCTCATGGACATCAGCCGCTTCGACTTCGAACTGGACGAGATTGTCGACCTCATCCCGAGACTGAGCGATCTGGCCCAGATCATCGAACTGGAACCGAGACTTCACACCAGCGAGGAGAGCGGGCAGACTCATGCGCCCCGCACTCGCGAGACATTCCGCGTCTCTTGTCAGCTGAACGGAAGCGGCCAGACCGTGAGCCGCTTGGCCGACCTCGCGATCGAGACAGGCGTCGAGGCCGTCCTCGACTTCGGCCGGTCGGTGAGGTTCCGCCACATGCATCCCGTCCCGATCCCGCCTTTTGCGGCACAGGACCACCCGTCGTCACCGGAAGGCGACCAGGCGCGCGTGGACGAGGATCAAGTGCAGACTGCAGCAGAAGATGTCGAAGCGAAGGTGCCCGAGCAATACCAGCGAGCGACAGATGAGGAGGGCCAAGGGCCTGTCGCTGTGGACGACCCGCTGGCCGACGGCGATGCGCGACACTCGTGATGTCCTCCGACCCGGGTGACCTGCGATGGGGCATCTTGGGGGCTGCCCGGATCGCCGCTTCGTCGTTTCTTCCGGGCCTGCGAGAAGCAGGTGGTGGTCAGGCGGCTCTTGTCGCAAGCCGTGATCTTGACCGAGCGGAGGCATTCGCGAACAGCGAGGGCGTAGAACGAGCCGTCAAGGGCTACGACGCCTTGATCGACTCGCCGGAGATCGACGCTGTGTATGTGGCTATACCGAACTCGCACCATGCCCGTTGGACCAAGAAGGCCCTCGAGGCGGGCAAGGCAGTCTTGTGCGAGAAGCCGCTCTGTGTCAGCCCGGCGGAGACCGCAGAGGTGCTGGACACCGCCAGCGCGACGGGCTCGCTGCTTTGGGAGTCCTTCGCCTTCCCGTTCCAGGCCCAGCACCGTCGTCTTCTCGAGCTTGTGGCCTCGGGAGCCATAGGCGAGGTTCGTGAGCTCGTGAGCCCGTTCCATTTCAACCTGACACGCTCGCTCGACATCCGCCTCTCCGCTGAGCTCGCCGGCGGGGCCCTCGCGGACCTCGGCTGCTACCCGGTCCGTCTGGCCCAAGAAGTCCTATCCACTCGCGATCTGTCGCTCGACGACGTCGTCGGCTTTGCCACCGGCAATGGGGAGGTGGACACTGAGACACTTGCGATCGTCGACTACGGTGCCCAGCGCCTCGTATTGGGCTGCAGCTTCACGCGAGCCTTCGATGTCTTCACGCGCCTTCTCGGCACTGAGGGCCAGATACACCTTTCCAACCCGTTCCATCCGAGACCCCATGACGCGCTCATGCTCTATCGCGACGGAGGGGAGTCCGTTGAGCACCCGACTGTCGACACCCGTTCTTTCAGCGCGGCGCTGCGCCACATCCATGCCGTGCTTCGCGATGAGGAGGCGCCGGCACATCTCGCCCAGGAATCAGCTCTTCGTTCGGCCCGCACCCTTGCAGTGATATCAGCAGCCTGCGCTCCGGCTCATCGAAGCTGAGGCCCGGCAACGGTACCCGCGCGGCGCGCTCGGCTTTTCCGGCACGTCTCTCTCGGACATTGAAGGCGCGCAGTCAGGTGAGAACGCAGACACGAACGCATACTTGACATACTTGCTATGTCACCCTACCGTTAAGGCCCGCTAGACTGTGGGGACTTCGGATTAAGGAGCGAGTGAGCCGATATGGGCTTCAACGAGGAGTACGCGCAACGCCTGGCACGCTCTCGGGAGCTGTTCCAAAGAGCGAGCGCCGTCATCCCCGGTGGCGCGGGCAGCAGCGCTCGGACCGTGAAGTTCGGTTGGGAACCCTACCCGTTCTTCATCGCGGACGGGACGGGCTCACATATAAGCGACGTCGACGGCAACGACTATGTGGATTACCTGCTCGGCCTCGGCCCGATGATCCTGGGCCACCGGCACCCTGTCGTGACAGACGCCGTCGTATCTGCGGTCAAGACCCTAGGGACCTGTTTCGGGCTCCCCTATGAGATCGAGGTCGAGGCTGCCGAGAAGGTTGTTGCCGCTGTGCCGAGTGTCGAGATGGTCCGCTTTTCCAACTCGGGCAGCGAGGTCGTAGGCACCGCCGTCCGCCTCGCCCGCGCTCACACGAACAGGCGCATCGTCATCCGCTTCGAGGGCCACTACCACGGCTGGCAGGACACGGTTTACTGGAGCAACCACGTCGACCCCGCTGCTGCTGGGCCGGCGGAGTCCCCCCGTCCGGTGGCGGCCGGTCCGGGCGTTCCCCTCGAGCTCGCCGACACCCTCATCGTCTTGAGCTGGAACGACCCGGAGAGCTTCGTCAAGGTGATGACCGAGCGCGGGGACGAAGTCGCGGCGGTCATCACCGAGCCGGCAGTGTTCAACACCGGCTGCATCCTTCCCGAGCCGGGCTACCTCGAGTTGTTGCGGGACGAAACACATAAGCACGGAGCGCTACTTATCTTCGACGAGGTGATCACTGGCTTTCGCTTTGCCCGCGGCGGCGGCCAGGAGTTCTACGGCGTAATGCCCGATCTCACTTGTCTCGCGAAAGGCCTTGGTGGAGGCTTTCCCGTGGCCGCGATCGGAGGCAGCCGCGAAGTTATGGGCATGATCGCCGACGGCCGCTACTCGCATTCCGGCACCTACAACGCCAATGTCGTCCAGTGTGCGGCGGTCTCGGCCACCATGGATGTCCTCGCGGAGCCGGGCCTCTACGAGCGCCAGCGAGCCATCGGTGATCGCCTCGCCGACGGGCTGCGGACTCTTGGGCAAGAGCACGGCCTCCCCGTCAGCGTCGAGGGCCTCGGGACCGTCTTCCAGATCTGGTTCAGCGACCACCCGATACGGAACTGGCGCGACGCGGACCGCTACGCGGACATCGAGCGCTTTACGCGCTGGTACCAGGAGATGGTCATGCGGGGCGTGCTCTTTCACCCGAGCCAGTTCGAGAACCTCTTCGTCTCTCTCGTCCACACCAACGAGGACATCGACGAGACCTTGAATGTCGCCGCGGATGCCATGGCGGTGCTCGCCAAGGAAGCCAGGCCGGCCAGCTAGCCGGCGCGGAGCTCGTCCGAGGGCTCGTAGAAAGGGGGATGCGCCATGACGCTTATCGATCTCGGGCAGACGCGGCGTGAACCTTCCGCGTCGAAGCCGTCCGCTACTGGCGAAAACGCCCTCCTCTACGAGCAGGTGATAGAGCTCGTCGAGCAGCTCGTCGTAGAGCGCAAGCTCTCCCCCGGAGATCTGCTACCGACCCAGGCTGAGCTGGGGGAGCTCGCGGGCGTAAGCCGTATCACGGTCACGCGCGCACTCGCCGAGCTCGAGCGCGAGGGCAGGGTGAGGCGCCATCAGGGAGTTGGGACATTTCTGGCCCGACCGCGGATCGTCTCCGAGCCGGCACGCACCGGCAGCCTGCTCGGGACGTTGTCGACCGGGGCGTCGCGTATGCGCCTCAGCACGAGAGTACAAAGCCTGGCTCAGGGCCTTCCGTCCGCCGACCTTGCCCGGGCGCTAGCTATCCGTCGGCGTGCACCGGTCTGGCACCTTCACCGGGTGCGGCTCTTGGAAGGTAGGGCCATGGTCGTCGAGGCCTCGGTCATTCCGGTCGAGCTCGCCCCCGATCTCGATCGCCACCACGAGGAACTGACCGGGTCTCTCTATGATCTCTTGGAGCGGCACTATTCGCTCAAGGACGCCTCGGAGGAGCAGTACCTCGAAGTCGCCTCGCCGAGCGCCGAGCAGCGGCGGTTGCTCTATCTCAGCGCGCAGGCGAGCGTCGTACGCATCCGCGGCCTCAGCATAGAAACCTCCGGCCGCCCGTTCGACTGCTTCGAGCAGGTCTACCCCTCGACAGATTTCGTCTTCTACCTCTCCGGGGGCGACACCCGCCAGTTCCTTGTCAGCTCTGCCACCAAAGACTGGAGCGTGCTCCACTTCGAGCACCAAGAACCCACGACCGGCACGCAGCGTCGCAACACCGCCAAGAAAAGAGGTCCGACCCAGCCATGACTTCGTTGCCGTCACAGACCGTTCCGAGCGGGGCCAAACAGCCCGGGCTCCTGCCCGACGCGCTGCACTTGCGCGACACCGTTGTGCTGGCGATGGCGAGTTCCGGGCCAACCCAGAGCATCGCCACGTCACTCGCGGCGATCGTGCTCGCTGTTGTCTATGCCGGTTTCCTGCCGATCGCGATCTGCTTCATCCCGATGATCGGGATCGCGATCGGCTACCAGCGCTTGAATGCCTGGCAGCCGAGCGCTGGAGCCACGTACTCCTGGGTCGGGAGATCCCTCAACCCGCACGCCGGCTTCTTCGCCGGCTGGATCATGCTCATGTACTACACGATCGGGACGGTAAGCCTGACCCCGATTCTCGGGTCTTACCTGCTGAGCTTTTTCTCGAACACGGCCGCCAACGACAAGTACGACACGGCGCTTGTCGGGACGGTGCTCAACCTGGGTGTGCTCGTTGTGGCGGCGCTCGGCATCAAGCTGTCCGCTCGTTTTCAGTGGTCCTGGGCCGTGTTCGAGTACACGGTCCTGATCGGCTTTGCTATCGCGGCTGTATCGCTCATCTACAGCGGTCACCTGGCCCACTCGGTGCACATCACCTCGTCGTGGTTTACTCCGAGCGGGGCAGGTGGCTTCCACGACCTCATCTCAGGGGTGCTCATTGCCATTTTCTTGTACTCGGGCTGGGACACGGCCGCCTACGTGGGCGAAGAGGTGGAGGGCAAGAGCGCCGGGCGGGCTGCCATCACCAGTGTCGTGATCCTGTTCTTCATCTACTCGATCGGCGTCGTGGCCTTGCAGGGCGTCGCGCCGAAGTCTGTCATCGAGAACAATGCCGCCAATGTCCTCGCCTTTGTCGGCCAGCGGATCGGCGGTGGCTTCTGGTCCGACGTGATGATCGTGGCGGTGCTTGGCGGTACGCTCGCCTCGCTCCAGGCGGCGATCGTGAGCGCAGGGCGCATCTCCTACGCCATGGGGCGCGACCGCGTCTTCCCGCAATGGTTCGGTCAGGTGAGCGCGCAGTACCGCACCCCAATGCACGCGACGATCCTCGTCGGGCTCTTGAACGTCGTGTTCTTGTGGGGCTCCACGCTCGTCGGATCGATCGGCAACGCCCTCAGCGACGTCGTGAGCACGCTCGGTTTGATGGCAGCGATGTTCTACCTGCTGACCGCCGCTACTGCCATCTGGTGCTACCGCCGCTCGATCCGCTCAAGCGCCAGCAATTTCATTCTCGGAGGCGTACTGCCGGGCATCGGGGCCGCCTTCATGGCTTTCGTCATCATCTACGAGCTCGCCACAGACGCTCTGAACGGGGTCGAGCTCGGATTCGGGTTTGGATTTGCCGCTTTCGGGCTGGTGCTGTCGTTCATCTCCTCGCGTGTCGGAAAGGCCCGCTTTTACTCCGACCCGACCGTGAGTCACGGCGACACCGTCGAGGCAGAGCTCGGTGAGGATCCGATCGTGCCGGGCGGGGTGTGAGTGAACTCTGGCCGGCTGTGCATCGGTCTCGATCTCGGGACCTCGGGCATGAAAGGTGTTGCCCTCGCGTCCGACGGGGCGGTCGCGGCTCGGGCCCAGGCGGCCTACCCGACCAGCCGGCCGGTCTCGCGAGCCGCTGAGCAGGACACAGCCGACTGGATCCAGGCCACCGAGGCGGTGCTCCAAGCGCTGGCCCACCAGAGCGATGTCGCAGACTGGCTCGGGATCGGGCTGTCGGGCATGCTCCCGACACTTGTCACCCTCGATTCCGGCGCGGCTGCGAACGGGGCGGCGGTCACCTGGGAGGACGGCCGTGCCGACTTACAAGGCGACCGGCTGCGCAACAGCGTTGGAGCCGAGCACATCTACCGAGCGACAGGGCAGTGGCTGGACGGGCGCTATCTCCTCCCCATGTTCCAGCGCCTCGCTGAGGAGGAGCCAGACCGTGCCACCAACACTGCCGCGATTTGTTCTGCAAAGGACTACCTGTTCTCGTACCTCACAGGAATGCTCGCAACCGACCCGAGCACCGCGGCCGGTTTCGGTTGCTACGGTCTTGAGAGCGGAGATTGGCGCCCTGAAGTGCTCGCCGCAGCCGACGCGCAGTTGCCGGGCGGTCTGCCCGAGCTGCCTGCAGTCCTGGCCGCGAAGACGACGCGGCCACTCAAGGCCGGTGTTGCCTCGGACCTCGGCGTCCCAGAGGGCCTTTGCGTGTGCCTAGGCGCGGCCGACTCGGTCCTCGGCGCCCTCGGCCTTGGGGTGCAATCCGACGGCGAGGTCGCCTATGTCGCCGGGACGAGCAGCGTCATTCTCGGCGTGAGCTCGCGTCTGGCGTTCGATCCGTCCCATCGTTACCTCGTCACGCCGATGGCAGAGAACGGTGCCTGGGGCTTCGAGATGGACTTGCTGGCGACGGGCAGCTCGCTCTCGTGGCTTTCGGGAGTGCTCCTCGAGTCGCGTTCACCTGCGGCCGTTGGCGACATGGCGGCGGACCTCGCACCCGAGGACGCGCCCGTGTTCCTGCCATATCTAGGAGGCGGTGAGCAAGGCGCCTTGTGGAACCCGGACTTGCGAGGATCGGTCATTGGTCTTGAGCTTCGCCACGACCGTGGCCATATAGCCCGGGCATTATTGAACGGCATCGTCCTCGAGAGCCGCCGTTGCCTGGCAGTGCTCGACGAGGCGGGGCTGCCGGCTTCCACGATCCATCTGGCCGGAGGCTCGGCCGCGGTGCCCGGATTTGCCGGGGAACTTGCCGATGCGACCGGGCGGCGCGTCTCGGTCCTCGCCGACGGGGACACCGACTCGTCGGCCGCCGGTGCCGCCGAGCTCGTGGCCCGTGCTGTCCCGCCAGCTGGCCGGGCGGTCCCGAGAACCGGCCCGAAGGCTCCGACGGTTATCGAGCCCGACAAGGAGCGGACGGCTGTCTGGGACCGCCTTTTTGCCCGTCACAACCGGGCTCTTGAGGCTGTGAAGGGTTTTTTCGAAGACCCGCGGGAAAAGGAGCAGGCGAGTGAGTGGTGATCTGATGCTACGCGAGATGGACCAGCAACCCGAGGTGCTCGCCCGCATCGTGGGGCGGGCGGACGAGATCGCCGAGCAGGTGAGGGCCATTCTGCCCGCCCGCCTAGACGGGATCGCTTTTGTCGGGCGCGGCTCGTCGGACAACGCCGCCATGCTCGGGCGTTATGTCTGTGAGCTCTCTGCTCACAGACCTGCCGGGCTCACCGCCCCGAGCCTGCACACGCGGTACTCCTCACCGGTCGACTACAGCGGTTATCTCGTGATCGGGCTAAGCCAGTCCGGGGCCACGCCCGAAGTCGTCGCCACCTGTGCGCGGCTAGCTGAAAGTGGCGGGGTCGTCATCGCCATCACCAACGATGACTCGAGCGAGCTCGCGGCTGTTAGCCAGCTGGCACTTTCCACCGAGGCGGGAGAAGAGCTGGCCGTGCCCGCGACCAAGACGGTCACGGCCGAGATGGCGCTCGTACTGGTACTGGCGAAAGCACTCGGCGACGGTCTCGAGGGCGCCGGCGATCTCGCCGTAGTCCCCGACGCAGTCTCCAGCGTGCTCTTAGACGAGCAGCCCTCAGTTGCCCTGGCGGAAGCCTGGTCGCGATACGAGAGGCTCCTTGTCACCGCCCGCGGGCTTGCCTACGCGGCGGCGCTCGAGACAGCTCTCAAAATCAAAGAGACCGGGCGCGTATTCGCCGAAGGCATGTCGATCGCCGACTTGTTGCATGGCCCGATTGCGGCGATAGGTGTCGATCTCCCGGTGCTCAACATCGACGGTGGAGACCCGATCGCGAGCGACGCCCGCGCCCTGGTACAGCGCCTAGAGGAGATCGGGGCGCCGATCGCCACCTGCTCGCCCGACCCGAGGAGCACTCTTCCCATGCCCGGGGGCCTCGACGAGGCGATATACACGATTGTGGCGACCGTTCGCGGCCAGCAGTTGGCGCGTCACTTGTCGCTAGCGCGTGGTCTCGATCCCGACCACCCGGTCGGGCTCAGCAAGGTGACTCGGACTCACTGAACTGATTGGGGGCCGGGTGAACCAGCAGAGAGTGCCCGCGGAGGGTCAAACTGACTTGATATGTCAAATCGGACATGGGCCAGACAGTATGCAGGCCCCGGGAATGGCGACATCGTTTATGGGAATTCTCCGTGGCGACGTCAGGCTGTGCGATTCTAGAGACGCAGCGCCCGCGTCGCTCGCATGGTCGTTTACCGGTTGTTGAAGGGAGTACGTCCATGATTGATCCGGACTCGAAGGTCCTCGATACCGGGGTGGTCGCACAGCGTGGACAGCGAAGCCCGGCGCCGAGCGAAGGCGGGCGTCCCGAGGTCGAAAGCCACCTGGATTACGCCGTCTACTACCTTCGACACGGATGCGAGCCGTGTGCCGAGCGCCACTTCGACCGCGCGAGGCGGAATGGCGCGAGCGAGGAGCAGATCGAAGCCGCCCGCACGCTTGGGCGCGAGACACAAGGACACGACATCGTCTGATTCCCGAGCATCCGGCCGATCGGATCACCAGGTCGTCGAGCACGGCCGCACTGGGCGGTACCGACGCGGCCCAGCAGTGAGCGCATGCAGTCGCGATAGCCAAAGGCCCAGGGTCCTGGGCATTCTGGGTGGTATGGGACCGATGGCGACGAGCGTGTTCTTCTCCCAGGTGATAGCGGCCACCCCGGCACAGGGCGACCAGGACCACCGGCACATTCTCGTCGACTGCTATCCGCAGATTCCGGACCGAACCGAGTTTCTGCTCGGGAGCGGTCCGGACCCTGTGCCGGCGATTACCGAAGGCATCCAAAGGCTGACGACCGGCGGCGCCACGCTGATCGTCATCCCGTGCAACACGGCGAACGCGCTCCTTGCGCGACGTCGTGAGTTGACCGAGTTTCCAATTCTCGACTGGGTCACGACGAGCGTCGTGGAGATGGAGGTGTCGAGTTCGATAGGCATCCTGGCGACGTCGGGTTCGTCGCTACCGGCAGCTGGCAGGACGCTCTTAGCGTGCGCGGCGTCGAGGTCTTCGTGCCTAGCAGAACAGGTCAGGACCGCCTAATGGAGGTGATCTACGGCGAGGCGGGGATCAAGGCCGGTCGCGCTGGTGCTCCAGAACGCGAGGTACTCCGGTAGATCGCAGCCGCGCTCGTTTCAGACGGAGTAAAGGCGCTTCTGCTCGGATGTGCTGAGCTGCCACTTCTCGCCCCGCTTCCGATCCGGTGTGGCCCGTACCGGCCGTGGATCCGGCCGTATTGGTGGCGGGCAAGGTCGTGCGGATAATGGGTGGCCAGTAGCCAAAGACATCCGGAGCGGACGCGGGTAGGTTCTCGTCATCGACTCGATCTCGCTCGTGCGCGGACTCTACGAGGCCTACCAGGACCGGGCCTGGGCGCGGGCGGCGAGATTCTTGCATCCCGAGGCAACTGTGGACATGCCCGCCACCACCGAGCGACTCGTTGGCCGCGAGGCGATTATCTTGTTTCAAAGCGCCTATCCGGAACCGTGGGGGACGCTGAGAGTCGACCGGGTGCTCTCCGACCCCGAGGGAGCTGCAGCCGAGGTGACCGTCGTCGACCCGTCTGGACAACGGTTTGCGCTTGCCAGTTTCTGGCGTGTGCACGAGGGACTGCTGCGCCAGGGCGTCGAGTACTGGGTGACTGTGGGAGGCGACGGCCCGCCCCCGAGCCGGCGCTCGGCTTCGCAGACTCAAGCAGCGATCAACGCCTGGGGGGTGGACTCGTCTGAATTGTGAGCTGACTGCGCGCGCCGAGAGCGCGTCGAGAGATCCATCGTTGCCCATAGCCGTGTCCACCAGTGACGTCGACACCGCAGTAGGCCGCTACTACGACCCGGCGACGGGGCAGTTCTTGAGCGTGGACCCGAAGGTCGAGCAGACGCTGGAGGCGTACCTCTACGTTGCGGACAACCCGGTTAGCGGACATGACCCGACCGGAATGTTCAACGTCGGATTCGCCGATCGGAACTGTAGCTTGGGCGGGAAGGACGTATGCCCACGGTCGCAGGGCGGCGGTTTTCTCTTCGTCTTCGTAAGGGCAATAGGGAATATTGCCCATACCGCCGCTCATGCCGTCGCTAGCCATGCTGGTGAGATCGCAACTGCTGCTAGTTTGGTTGCCCTAGCCATCCCCGGAGTCGATGTCGTCGACCTGGGAGTCGTCGCCGGGCTTTCTGTGAATGGCGCCTTGGCTTTATCGGCAAATGTTGTCGCCATCACGGTCGGAGGCGTCGCAACCGACGAAGACGTGAAACGTGGAGACTACGTCGCTGCGGCCTTCGATGTCGTCGGATCCGTTGCCGGGATCGGAGGAATCCATTTGAGTGGGCTGGCGAATCTCGGTGCAGCTGACGCACTCAAGGCAAGCAACGAAGTGGTTGCTGACTGGGCTCTGACCCGCGCTGCTTCTTTGGCCAAGGCGGCTCGAGTAGCAGCATTTGGGTCATTCTTCGCTAGAATCGGCGCATCCTCGTGAGCGATATCAGGGAATAGCGCTGTCCCATGATTAGACTGAACGCGTTGACTTCTGCTCGACATCTGATGATCTCAAGCGTGAGCTGGGTACAGAGAGATTCGTCATTCCTAAAGGCCGTAGATGGGCTGGCGCTCCTGCTCGCGATCACATACACAGTTGTGTTCTTGCGAGAACGGGCAGGCCTCGCTAGGCCGCGTCGCTTGAAGAGTGCCGCTACTTCCGCAATTGGGCTTTTCCTCTTTTCAGTCCTGATCGGTGTGAGGGTGTTCATTATTCACGGGTAGCCTGAACGGTGAGCGTGTCCCCGGCCGACGGCACAGGGGAACGGCAAGGTGAGTCGTCGGGGATGATTATTGATGGCCCAACACCTTGCCCTGTGAAGGTATTGGCCGTACGTATTTGATGTGTTTCCGATTGGGAAGCTACCAAGCGTCGTGGTCGTAGTAGCGGCCTACTACGACCCAACGATCGAGGTGCTGACGGAGCGAATCCCGGTGCACCATCTAGAGCTTCTTGCAACTGACCCGAGCATCTCGCGGCTGCCCGTCCTTACAGTTCCGGCCCTCGGTCCGTCGTGAGGCCGACAGAGACAGGTATCACCTCAGGGCGTTGCGTACGCGTCGCATTTGTGAGCCTCATCGCCATGTTGAAAGCAGCCTGGGCAAGGCGGCGCTGGTTGAGCGCTTCGATGCTCCTCGCCGTAGCTTTCGAGCCGAGGGGCCGGGGATCGCCGTCAATGTTCCACCGTTCCCGGTACGCGGCGATCGTCTTCACGGCCTCGAGCCAACGCTCTCTGGAGAGCGGATCGGAAGGTCGGGCACCGAGCTGTCGCAGCCAGAGCGGGTTCTGATCAATGGCACGTGCGGCGAGCTCGCGTGCCCGGCGTTGCAACGCCTCGGCCCGCTCATGGAGACCCCGGGCCATGTCGGTGTCCGAGACGCCAACCGCGCGCGGGATCAGACCTGCGATGAGGCCCGAGCCTGCCTGCCGTCTGGATCCGCCGTCCTGTGCCCATCGGTCGACTCGGTCGCGGATCACCGCCGCAAGATCGTCGGCGTCATCGAGCGAACGCGTTGCCACGAGCCTGGGCAAGGACTCTTCCACGTCGAGGCCGTGCACCTCGGCGTCCCGGACAGCTGCTAGCAGTGGGCCGTAGGCAGGGCTCTGGCGGATCTCCGCGAGGCGTTCTGGTCCGAGTCCTGAGTGAGCCAGCAACTCGTCGAGGCGATGCTGATGAGCCGCTTGGACAAGAGTCTCGTACTCGGCGGCCAGAACCCTGAAGTCCTTCGCCTGGAGTTGTGCCCTCTCGAGGCTCTCGTGCGCGGAGAGGTCCGCGCCGTCGTTCGCCAACACGCCGGCGAGCACGTCTCGAGCGGTCCGTTGTGAGATAGCAGGTTCGTGACCGGTGGCCGGGTCGGGGTCGAACAAGGTGTCGACATAGAGGCTGTTGGACTCACGGCCTCTTGTCGCGGAGACGTAGAGCACCTCACGAGTCGTCGCCTGTGAGACGACGGCGTGCGCGGTATCAGTTGTCCGGCCTTGGCTCCGATACGCGGTCGCGGCGTAAGCGAGCTCGACGTGGTGGGCTACGTAATCGGCGG
>JBEKVJ010000030.1:0-34124 GCA_049514105.1 Acidimicrobiales bacterium | reverse complement strand
ATGAGCCGGCACCGGAGCGGCTGTGCCGATCGCCCTTTTCGCGTGGTAGCTCGAGCGTGTGAGCGGCGACGCCTCGACATAGGAGATGCCCATCTTTCGGGCCGCGGCTGCCAGCTCATCGAATTCGGCCGGAGCCCACCAGCGGGCCACGGGCAGGTGGGCGGCCGTGGGACGCAGGTACTGGCCGAGGGTGACTATCTGCACACCCACGGCACGCAAGTCGCCGAGTGCGGCGACGACCTCGTCCGCGCTCTCCCCCATCCCCAAGATGATGCCCGACTTGGTCGTCAGTCCGGCCGAGGCGGAACGGGCGAGCACTGAAAGGCTGCGGGCATATGAGGCGGACGGCCGGGCAGCGCGCTGGAGCCGGTTGACGGTCTCGAGGTTGTGGTTGAGCACATCGGGGCGGGCCTCGAAGATGATGCCGAGGGCGGACTCGTCCCCTTTGCAGTCAGGGATCAGGACCTCGACGGTCGTGGCTGGGCTGCGGCGACGTATCGCTGTGATCGTCTTAGCGAAGGCGAGCGCCCCGCCGTCGGCGAGGTCGTCGCGCGCCACCGCCGTGACGACGGCGTGCGAAAGCCCCATGCGCGCCACCGCCTCGGCGACCCGCTCGGGCTCCTCGGAGTCGAGCGGGAGGGGCCGACGCGTGTCGATGAGGCAGAAGCCGCAGGCCCGGGTGCAGCGCTCGCCGTTGATCATGAACGTCGCTGTCCCGTCCGCCCAGCACTCGAAGATGTTCGGGCACCCGGCCTCCTCGCAGACCGTCACGAGAGCGAGCTCGCGCATCGTCGAGCGGAGCCGGACCATCTCGGGGCCGATACGGACCTGGGCGCGGGCCCATTCGGGCTTGCGGGCCGAGATGGCCACGCCAGACCCGGGCACGACCCCCGCGTCCACGAGCCTGCGCTCGAGCGCCCGGTCCGAGCGCGAGCCCCCCTCGGGCGCGGGTGCCGCCGAGCGAGCCGGCCCGGGCCACCAAGACGAGTCCTGACGCTCGATCAAAGCCCCCGGAGCGAGACTGTCGGGCGCCCGTCGCACTATCGCCTCGACGACATCGTTCATGGTCACCTTGACACCCAGCTCGGCGATCGAGGTGACGCCGAGATCTGTCAGGCCGCAGGGGACGATGTGATCGAACATCGAAAGATCCGGCTCAACGTTGAGGGCGAAGCCGTGCATCGACCGGCCCCGGTTGATCCTCACCCCGACAGCGCAGATCTTCTTCGGCTCGGGCCCGTCGGGATCGATCCAGACCCCGGGATAGCCCTTGAGCCGCCCGGCGCCGGAGATGGCGAGATCGCCGAGGACCTCGATCACGAGCTGCTCGATCGCATGCACGTGCGCCGGGATCGCCCCGAGGCCGAGGCGCACGTTCAAGATCGGGTAGCCGACGAGCTGGCCCGGGCCGTGGTAGGTGACGTCCCCGCCGCGGTCCGCGTGCACGAGCTCCGCGCCGACCGACTCCGGGTCGACGAGGATGTGCTCTGTCTTGGCCCGCACTCCGAGGGTGTAAACGTGGGGGTGCTCCAACAAGAGCAGGTACTCGTCGCTGCCTGAACCACACAGGGCCTGCTGAAGGACATGGCCATCGCGATAACGCACGCGCCCGAGCCAGCGCACATGGAGCTCGCGCCCGGTGAGGCTCAAAGCTCGGACCCCCAGTCACGCGTCTCGATGGCCTGGGCGAGCGCGTGCAGGAACGCCGACGCGTACGCCCCGTCGACGGCGCGGTGGTCAAAGGCGAGAGCGAGCATCCCGACCGAGTGGATCCCGACGGCCTCGGTCCCGTCCGGGGCGGTGATGACGACGGGCCGGCGCTTCACCCCGTCAGTCGACAGGATCGCCACCTGGGGCTGGTTGATGATCGGCCCGGTCAAAAAGGTCCCGAAGGGCCCGGGGTTGGTGATCGTGAAGGTTCCCCCGACGACGTCGTCAGCCGAGAGTTTTCGCGTGCGGGCCCTCTCCGCGAGCTCGGCGATGGCGCGGGCAAGGCCGCGAAGCGACTGCGCCTCGGCGTTGCGCACGACAGGGACGATGAGCCCGCGCTGGTCGAGGTCGACGGCGATGCCGAGGTGCACGTCACGATGGATGACAAGAGCGTCGTCTGTCACCGATGCGTTCAGCTGGGGAAAGTCGCGCAGGGTCTCGACGAGCGCCCGGGCGACAAAGGCCAGGTAGGTGAGACCGATCCCCTCCTCTTCGCGGAATCGGTTCTTGTGCGCGGACCGTACGCGCTCGATCGCCTCGTAGTCGGCCTCGATCACGACGAGGGTATGAGCCGAGGTCGCCTTGGAGCGGACCATGTGCTCGGCGGTGAGACGGCGGATGTTGGTGAACGGCACGATCTCGTCCCGTGGGCCCCGCGCGATCGCCGACCCACCAGCCGGCTCCGGGGCGCCCTGGACCGGGCCCGGCGCAGCCGGCGCCGCGACCCGATAGGCCGCGGCCGGAACCGGGCGGGCGGCACCACCTGCCGCGCGTCGGTCGATGTATGCAAGTACGTCGGCGCGCGTCACGCGGCCCGCCTTGCCCGTACCGGGCACGGTCGCCGGATCGATGCCGTACTCGGAGATCAGCTGGCGCACCACCGGTGAGAGCACGAGGCCCTTGCCGTTCGACTCGGTCCCTTCTGATTCGGCTTCGGAGGCGGGCTCTTTCTCGATCAGCTCGCTCTCCTGGGCCGCCGGAGCGGCCGCGAGCACGGCTTCGGCCGCGGGCGGCAGGTCGACGACGGCCACCGGAGACAACGGTTGGGCCGGAGGCGCCGTGGCGGTATCGGCCACGTCCGCGATCTGCGGCTCAGCCTGAGCGCTCGGGGCGCTGTCGGACGACTCGCTCACCACAGCGAGCCTGGTGCCGACATCGACCGTCGCCCCCTCGGCGACGAGGATCTCGGACAGGTAGCCGGCGACCGGGGAAGGGACCTCGGAGTCGACCTTGTCGGTCGAGACCTCGAACAACGGCTCGTCGTGGGCGACCTGGTCGCCCACGTTCTTCAACCAGCGGATGATCGTCCCCTCGGTGACAGTCTCGCCCAGCTGCGGCATCGTGATGTCAGGCAACGTGCAGCCCCCTTCCCGTCAGTGCGAGAACCGTCTCCCCGAAGGCTTCGGAGAGCGATGGATGCGGTTGTACGAACTGGGAGATCTCCTCCGGCGTCGCTTCCCAGTTGACAGACAGGTAGGCCTGGCCGAGCTGCTCTGTGACCCAAGGACCGGCCATGTGGACCCCGATGAGGCGTCCCGCCGCACCGTCGGGTCGCTTCTCGCAGATGACCTTCACGAGCCCGTCGGTCTCGCCGAGTATGCGGGCACGGCTGTTGCCACCGAAGGGGTCCTTCTTCGTGACGATCTCGAGGCCGGCCTCGAGGGCAGCTTGCTCGGTCATGCCCACAAAGGCCACCTCCGGGTGGCAGTAGATGGCCCAGGGGACCTTGCCGTACTCGACCGGGACGACGGGCTCGCCGAGGAGCTGTTTTACGACCAGGATCGCCTCGGCGAAGCCGACGTGTGCCAGCTGCGGCGTTGCAACGAGGTCTCCGATCGCGAACACGCCGTCGGCGGTTGTGCGCATCCACTCGTCCACACGCACATAACCGCGCTCGTCGACCTCGACGCCCGTGCCCTCGGCCAAGAGCCCTTCAGAAAGCGGGCGACGGCCGATCGACATCAGGATCATCTCCACCTCGAGGCGCTCGCCGTCGGCGAACACGACGTTGGTGTGATCGCCTTCAGGCTCGTGCCCGGTGACAACGACACCGGTGCGCACGGTGATCCCGCGCTTTGTGAACGACCGGACGATGACATTGGCGACATCTTGGTCACAACCGGGGAGGATCTTCGGGAGAGCCTCGAGCAGGCTGACACGCACCCCGAGGTCGGACAGCATCGAGGCGAACTCACAGCCGATGGCACCGGCGCCTATAACCGCGACCGAGCGCGGCAGGTCACGGCGATCGAGCAGCTCGTCGGAGGTCTGCACGTAGCGCCCGTCCACCTCGAAGCCGGCAAGCGTCCTCGGGACCGAGCCCGAGGCGAGGACGATGTTGGCCCCTGACAGCAAGCTCACGGCCCCGTCCGAGCCGGTGACTTCGACGGTCTTGTCCGCCAAGAGCCGGCCCACGCCAGCCACGGTGACGATCTTGCGCTGGCGCATGAGGCCCGAAAGACCCTTGAAGAGCTGCTCGACGATCTGGTTCTTGCGGTCCTGGCTGACCGAGAAGTCGACGGTGGGCTGGCTCGCCTGGACGCCGAAGTCCTTGGCACCCTCCACGGTGCGAAACACGCTCGCTGTCTCCAAGAACTCCTTCGCGGGCACACATCCGCGATGCAGGCAGGTGCCGCCGACCTTGTCCTTCTCGACGACGGCCACAGAAAGTCCCGCGGCGGCTCCGTAAAGGGCGGCGGCGTAGCCCCCTGGGCCGCCACCGATGACGACGATGTCGTACTGCGCCGGCTCAGCTTGGTTCGCTGGCAGACGGACCACCTCCTAGTGCTCGTGACGCTGCAAACTTCAACCACCCGATGCCACGACGACTCAGCCTCGTCAGCAACGGGCGCCCGGCTCAGCCTAAAGCCTTGCGGGCACCACATGGGCCGTGCCCGGGGCACTGCCGAGCGGCCCCGAGGCCTTGAGTCTTCCCGCTCGGAGCTGGGATCCTCAGTCGAGCAGGCCTGCCGACGACATGGCCACGAAGAGCTCGAGGGCGGCCTCTTCGGGACTCCCTTCGTTCGCAAGCGACAGCTCGGGCGACTCCGGTGCCTCGTATGGGGCCGAGATCCCGGTGAACGAGGCCAGCTCGCCCCGGCGGGCCTTTGCGTAAAGACCCTTCGGGTCACGAGCCTCGCAAACCGCCAACGGTGTCGAGATGTAGACCTCGAGGAAGCACAACCCAAGTGCACCATGGCGGGCGCGCACGGATTTGCGGCTCGCCGCGTACGGGCTGATGGCACTCACGACAGAGAGGTGCCCGAGTCGGGTGAGCAGGATCGCCACCTCGCCGAGGCGCCGGACGTTCTCTGCCCGGTCCTCCTCCTCGAAACCGAGGTCCGCGTTCAGGCCCTCGCGCAGGTCGTCACCGTCGAGCAGATAGGCGCGCCTTCTGCGCTCGGCCCAGACGAGCTTTGCGAGTGCCTGGGCAATTGTGGTCTTGCCGGCACTGGGAAGCCCGGTGAGCCACACGGTGCCACCAGGGGTACTCGGAGGCTCGGGCGGTGCGACCATGGCGCCTTCGGACTGTCAGTTCTGCGGGCGCAGCAGCATGCCGGCGGCGACGGTGGCATTGGTCTGCTCGTTCACGAGGATGAAACTGCCCGTGGGACGGTTGTGACGGTATTCGTCGTAGAGAAGGGGCGAAGTCGTGCGCAGGTGGATCCGCCCGATGTCGTTCAAGTTGAGCTCGCCCGTGTCCATGTCACGGTGCAGCGTGTTCACATCGAGGCGGTACTGGAGCGATCGAACAAGAGCACGGGCCCAGCGCGTCGTGTGCTTGATGGCGAAGGTCGTCCCCTCGCGCAGCGGCTCGGCGGACATCCAGCAGACCATTGCCGAGACGTCCTGGCCGACATTCGGTCGGTTGTTGCGCCTGCAGATCATGTCGCCGCGCGAGATGTCGAGGTCGTCTTCCAACCGGACGACGACGCTCTGGGGCGGGAAGGCCTCCTTTAGAGGCCCGTCGGGGCCGTCGATGGCCGCGACGCGGCTCGAGAAGCCCGAAGGGAGCACGATGACCTCGTCGCCGACCTCGAGCACACCGCTCGCGACGAGGCCGCCGTAACCACGAAAGTCGTGATGTTCGTTCGAGATGGGGCGGATCACGAGCTGGACCGGAAAGCGCAGGTCGATGAGGTTACGGTCCGAGCCGATGTGCACGCCCTCGAGGTGGTCCAGCAGTGACGGCCCGCCATACCAGGCCATCTGCGAGGAGCGCTCCACGATGTTGTCGCCCGTGAGGGCCGAGATCGGGATGCAAGTGAGGTCGTGAACCTCGAGTCGCTGTGCAAAGCCCGTGAACTCCTCCCGGATCTCCTCGAAGCGGGCCCTCGAGTAATCGACAAGGTCCATCTTGTTCACGCACAGCACGAGGTGGTGGATGCCCAAGAGCGAGGCGATGGTGGCATGCCGGCGCGTCTGTTCGGTCGCGCCCGCGCGGGCGTCGATGAGAAGCAGCACGAGATCCGAGGTCGAACAGCCCGTCACCATGTTGCGGGTGTGCTGGGTGTGCCCCGGCGTATCGGCGATTATGAAGCGGCGTTTGGGGGTAGAGAAGTAGCGGTAGGCGACGTCGATGGTGATGCCCTGCTCGCGCTCGGCCCTGAGCCCGTCGGTGAGCAGGGCCAGGTTCACGTACTCGTCCCCCCGGGACAGGCTCGTGCGCTCGACGGCCTCCAACTGATCCTCGAAGATCTGCTTGGTGTCATAGAGCAGGCGACCAATGAGGGTGGACTTGCCGTCGTCGACAGAGCCTCCTGTCGCAAAGCGGAGCAGCTCCACTAGAAGTAACCCTCCCGCTTGCGGTCCTCCATGGCGGCGTCTGAGAAGCGGTCGTCGGCGCGCGTGGCGCCCCTCTCGCTCACCTTGGTGATCGAGGTCTCGACGATGATCTCGGCCGGGGTCTTGGCATTTGACTCGACGGCGGCCGTGCAGGTCATGTCGCCGACGGTCCTGTAGCGCACCGTCGCCTCGAAGGGCTGCTCGCTCGCGACACCGTCGCGCGGCTTGGTCCACGGACCGACCGCCAGCAGCATGCCGGCGCGGCGGAAGACCGTGCGCTGATGCGAGAAGTAGATGTGGGGGAGCTCCAGGTTCTGCTCGTCGATGTACTGCCAGATGTCGAGCTCGGTCCAGTTCGAGAGCGGGAAGACCCTGAAGTGCTCACCTGGCTGGTGCCGGGTGTTGTAGAGGTTCCACAGTTCCGGGCGCTGGGCGCGGGGGTCCCACTGGCCGAACTCGTCGCGAAGCGAGAAGACCCGCTCTTTCGCCCTCGCCTTCTCCTCGTCGCGCCGTCCTCCGCCGAAGACGGCGTCGTAGCGGCCCTCCTCGAGCACCCTCAACAAGGTGTAGGTCTGGAGCCGGTTCCTCGTCGCTCCCGGCACGGGCTGTTCGACGATCGAACCTCGGTCGATGTCTTCTTGCACCGAGCCGACGACGAGGCGGACGCTCAGCTTTTCGACCTGCTCGTCGCGGTACTCGAGCACCTCGGGAAAGTTGTGCCCCGTGTCGACGTGCACGACCGGGAAGGGGACGCGCTGGGGCCAGCACGCCTTTGCTGCCAGGTGCAAGAGGACCGCTGAGTCCTTGCCACCGGAGAAGAGCAGTGCAGGGCGCTCGAATTCGGCGACGACCTCACGGATGATGTGGATCGCCTCGGACGCGAGCGTGTCGAGGTGAGAGAGACGGTAAGCCATCGGGACGGGGACAGATTAGCCATCATTGCCCCGCGAACGCGAAGAACACCTGCTTAAGGCCAGCAGCCGGGCTCAGATCTGCTCGGGCGGATGGCGGAGCGCCCAGGGACTCGCCTCTTCGAGTTGGCTCGAGACGGCGATGAGGAGATCCTCCCGGGCGTAGTCGGCGACGAGCTGCACGCCGATGGGGAGCCCCTCGGCGCTCCAGTGGAGGGGAAGCGAGACGGCCGGCTGGCCGCTCACGTTGAACTGACCTGTAAAGCGGAGCGTCTCGAGCTCGCGGCGCTCCCCCTCGATTGGATCGGAGAGCTCACCGAGGCGCGCAGGTGCCAGTGCCAGCACGGGGGTCAAGAGCAAGTCGAAGCCGTCCTGCGACCAGAACGAGACCATGCGGCGCCGGAAGGCTTCGAGCCACAAGAGCGAGTCCAGGTACTGCGGCGCGAGCGTTGACCGGCCGAGTGCGCAAAGCGTGACGTTGCGCTGCTCGTACTCGTCGGCCGTGACCTCCCGGCCGAGGGCGCGAGACCACTCCGTGAGCGACACGGCGACGGCGGCCGCGATCACACGGACGAAATGCCCCTCGAATTCCTCCTCCCCGAGCGGGGCGGGGTGTGCCGCCTCGACGCGGTGCCCGAGCGACTCGAGGATCCGCCCGGCTGAGCGGACCGCCTCGGCGCACTCGGGGTCGACCCGGTAGTGCGGGCTCGCCGGGTGGTCTAAGAGGCCGATGCGCAGCCGCCCGGGGTCGGCGCCCACCTCCTCGATGAACGGCCGCGCCGGCACTGGCGCGACGTAGGTGTCGCCCGGGTGATAGCCGGCGATGACGTCGAGGACGCCGGCCGAGTCGCGAACCGAGCGCGCCAGCACGTGGTCGACCGAGAAACCGCACCATGACTCCGCCGCACCGGGGCCCTTGGAGACGCGGCCGCGGCTCGGCTTCAGCCCGAACAGCCCACAGCAGCTGGCGGGGATGCGGATGGAACCACCCCCGTCGTTGCCGTGGGCGACAGGGACCATCCCCGATGCGACCGCTGCCGCCGAGCCACCCGAGGACCCACCGCTCGAGTGCTCTGTCTTCCACGGGTTGGGCGTCGGGCCGAAGGCGAGTGGCTCGGTCGTGATGGAGGTGCCGAGCTCGGGGGTGTTGGTGCGCCCGAGGATCACGAAACCCGCTTTTTTGAACATCTGCACGAGGTAGCTGTCGCGCTTTGCGCGATGGCCCGCCTCCTTGGCAAAGGCGGTGCCCTCGCAGTAAGGCTCGTCGGCCTCGGCAGCGCCGAGGTCCTTCAAGACGATGGGCACGCCCTTGAACGCGCCGTCGGGCAGCTCGCCTGCCGCCTCTGTCAGCGCGGGGCCAAAACGCCGGTGGATGACGGCATTGAGGGCCGGGTCAAGGCGCTCTATCCGCTCGACCGCCGCCTTTGTGAGCTCGAGGGGCGAGATGTCACCTTGGCGCACGAGAGCTGCCTGCGCGCTCGCATCGGCCCAGGTCAGCTCCGTTTCCAAAATGCCCTCCCCACTACTCGGCGGCGTGGGCTCAGGACTTGTGCCTATGGCCCTCGATAAAGCTCCGGGCGATCTTGGGCAGTGCCGCCGCACCGCCGATCGGTTGGTAGGCCTCGGCAAGGTCCATCAGGCGATGGGTCTCGTCGACGGTGAGCTCCAGATCGGCCGCCTCGACATTTCGCTGCAGCTGGGCGACGGTGCTCGCTCCCGGGATGGCGACGACGTTCGGGTGGCTGATCACCCAGGCAAGCGCGACTTGGGCGGAGGTTGCCTCGTGAGCCTGCGCTATCTCGCGCAGTGCCCCGAGCAACAGCCGCGCCCGGTCGAGGTTCTCGGGCAGGAACGCTGACATGTTGGCCCGCATCGCCGTGGGACGGTGTTCGGCGTCGTAGCGCCCGGACAACAGCCCCTGGGCGAGAGGGCTGTAGGCGATCACGACGCGGTCGTTGCCGGCTGCCCACTCGACCATGCCATTTAGGGGGCGCCTGTCGACGAGGTTGAAGCGGACCTGATTCGAGAACACCGGGCCCCCGAGGGCGCCCTCGGCCGCCTGCCAGCGCTCGAGGGTGTAATTGCTGACCCCGATCTGGCGGATCACGCCGCTTCGCTGGATCGCCCGCATGCCCGCCATCTGCTCGGTCAGAGAAACCGCCGGGTTGGGCTGGTGCAGCTGGTACAGGTCGATCTGGCCGACGCCGAGACGTCGGGAGCTGCCCCTTGCCCGCTGCGCGATGACCGCCCGCAGGGGAAGCAGCGGGAAGACCTTCGTGGCGATGAACACCTCCGAACGCCTTTCCGCGATCGCGCGGCCGACGATCCGCTCAGAGCGGCCGAAGCCGTAGATCTCGGCTGTGTCGATCAGGTTGATGCCCATGTCCAGGGCATGGTTCAAGATGTCGATGGAGTCGTGCTCGGCATAGTGCGAGCCGTAGCCCCATTCACGCGAGCCGAACTGCCAGGTACCAAGACCGATGACCGACACCCGCTCGCCGCACACTTCTAGATATCGCATCAACAGCGACAATACCTGCTAGACGGGTCCTTTGGCCTGCCGCGAGCACGGCTTGGCTTACTTCGGCTGCATCCTCAGACCTCCGTCGAGGCGGAACGTCTCTGCGTTCAAATAGCCGTTCTCGATAATGGCGACGACGAGCTCCGCGAACTCCCAAGGTGTCCCGAGACGCTTGGGGAACAGCACGCCCTGGCCGAGCTGGCGGGTGTTCTCCTCGGGGAGCAGGCCCAAAAGCGGCGTGTCCATGATCCCGGGAGCGATCGTGTTCACGCGGATGCCGACCACGGACAGATCGCGGGCTGCGGGCACGGTCATGGCCGCGATGGCTCCTTTGGAGGCCGAGTAGGCGATCTGGCCTATCTGGCCCTCGAATGCGGCCACCGAGGCCGTGTTGACGACTACTCCCCGCTCGCCGTCAAAGAGCGGTTCAGACTTGGAGATCTCCGCCGCTGCGAGCCTCATGACATTGAACGTCCCGATCAGATTGACCGAGACAACCGTCTTGAAGACCTCGAGATCGTGAGGCTCGCCCTGTCTGCCCAAGGTGCGCTGCGCCCAGGCTATGCCGGCACAATTGACATCGATCCGAAGCGGTGCCGTCGCCCCGGCCTGTTCGACGGCCGTTGCGACCGCGACGGCGTCGGTGACATCTCCTGTGGCATAAGAGACACCGGTGCCGAGCTCTTCGGCCAAAGCGCGGGCCTTCGGCTCGTCCCGGTCGAAGATCGTCACGAGGGCGCCCTTTGCTACAAGTGCCCTCACTGTCGCCTCGCCGAGACCGGAGGCTCCGCCCGAGACGAGCGCTCCCGATCCGCTGATCTGCATACGTGCAATCTAAGACCGCTTTTGAGGCGGTGCTCGGCGTCGGCTCAGCCGGCGTGATCCCCCCGTTGGCCGCGGGCGGCCGCGACCGCGAGCCGGTCCACGAGCTCGTTCATGGGGTTGCCCGAGTGACCCTTCACCCAGGTCAGCTTGATCTCGCCCGCCCGGCGGTCGATGATCTCTTCGACAAGGGGCCGCCAGAGGTCCTGGTTCGCCACCGGCTCGCCCCGCGAGTTGCGCCAGCCCCGGGCGCGCCAACCCGCCCACCAGCGTTGCTTGAAGCAGTTGACGACATAGGTGGAGTCGCTCACGACGCGAACCTGCCCGCTCAGCGCTGAGAGCGCCTGGAGCACCGCGGTGACCTCCATGCGCTGGTTGGTCGTCTGCTCGGCGTGCCCGCTCTCGTACTCGTCTTCGGAGACCGCCCACGCCCATCCTCCCGGACCTGGGTTGCCGATGCAGGCACCGTCGGTGAACACCACGGTGGCGGGCGGGTCCGGGAAGAGTGTCACCGGGTCAGTCTGCCCTCCCGGAAGGCCCGCCGTCGTCGTTGGACCCGGCGCGGCCGGATCGAGTCGCGCTGGGCGCGAGACTGTTGAAGTGATCATCGATGGCTTCTCACACCAGGTACCCGACATCGACCCACAAGAGACGGCCGAGTGGCTGGACTCCTTCGATGCCGTCGTCGAGACGGAGGGTCGCCCGCGCGCCCAGTTCCTCTTGATGAAGCTGCTAGAGCGCGCGAGGGCAAGCCAGGTCGGCTTCCCAGCGACCGTCTCGAGCCCTTATGTCAACTCCATACCTGCCGCGGACGAGCCGTGGTTCCCCGGCGACGAGGACCTCGAGCGCCGCATCCGGCGCTGCATCCGCTGGAACGCGGCCGTGATGGTCACCCGGGCGAACATGCGCGACTCGGGCATCGGCGGCCACCTGTCCACCTATGCCAGCGCGGCGTCCCTCTACGAGGTCGGCTTCAACCACTTCTTCCGGGGCAAGGCCAACGGCACCGCGGGTGACCAGGTCTACTTCCAGGGCCACGCCTCACCAGGAATCTACGCCCGCGCGTACGTAGAAGGAAGGCTCGGTGACGAGGAGCTCGACAACTTCCGCTTCGAGGTAGGCGGCCGTGGTCTGTCGAGCTACCCCCACCCCCGCCTCATGCCCGAATGGTGGGAGTTCCCGACCGTCTCCATGGGCCTCGGCCCTCTGGCGGCGGTCTACCAGGCGCGCTTTAACCGCTATTTGTTGAATCGCCAGCTCGCGGACACGAGCCAGTCGCGGGTGTGGTGCTTTACCGGCGACGGGGAGTTCGACGAGCCCGAGACGCGGGCCGCCCTCAGCTTGGCGGCGCGCGAGCGCCTCGACAACCTCACCTTCGTCGTCAGCTGCAACCTGCAGCGCCTCGACGGGCCGGTGCGGGGCAACGGAAAGATCATCCAGGAACTAGAGGCACTGCTGCGAGGCTGTGGCTGGAACGTCATCAAGGTCATCTGGGGCCGGCGCTGGGACGAGCTTTTGGCCCGCGACATCGACGGGGTGCTCGTCAACAAGATGAACACGACCCTCGACGGTGACTTCCAGACGCTTGCGACCGAGTCCGGCGCCTACATCCGCGAGCACTTCTTCGGCCCGGACCCGCGCCTTCGAAAGCTCGTTGAGCACCTCTCGGACGCGGAGCTTCAGACTCTGCCGCGCGGTGGGCACGACTACCGCAAGCTCTATGCCGCCTACAAGGCCGCGACCGAGCAGGTCGGCGCGCCGACCGCGATCCTCGCGAAGACGATCAAGGGCTGGACGCTCGGGCCTGAGATCGAGGCTCGCAATGCCACCCATCAGATAAAGAAGATGACCAAGGACCAGCTGCGCGCGCTGCGCCAGCGCCTGAGCCTGCAAGACGAGATCTCCGACGAACTGCTGGACTCCGAGGAGCCGCCGTATTACCGCCCGGCGGAGGGCTCGGCCGTGCACGAGTACCTGACGGCCCGAAGCCGCGTGCTCGGCGGTCACCTGCCGCACCGCGTCGTGAGGGGCAAGGGCTTAACTGGCCTGCCGGCGCCCTCGCCGGACGCCTTCGCCGAGTTCACGCTCGGCTCGCGCGGCCAGGCGGTCTCGACGACGATGGCCTTCGCGCGCTTGCTGCGCAACCTGCTCCGGGACCCCGGTATCGGCAAGTACGTCGTCCCGATCGTGCCCGATGAGGGCCGCACCTTCGGTCTTGACGCCTTGTTCACCGAGATGAAGATCTACGCCCCCGAGGGCCAGCTCTACACCCCGGTCGACGCCGGCCTGCTCTTGTCCTATGCCGAGGACCGCACGGGCCAGATCCTCGAGGAGGGCATCACCGAGGCCGGGGCGATGGCGAGCTTCCAGGCGGCCGGCACGGCGTACGCGACCTGGTCGACACCCATGCTGCCGATCTACCTCTTCTACTCGATGTTCGGCTTCCAGCGGATCGGGGACATGATCTGGCAGGCTGCCGACGCCCGGGCGCGGGGCTTTTTGATGGGCTGCACCGCGGGGCGCACGACCATGAGCGGCGAGGGCCTCCAGCACGAAGACGGCCAGTCGCACCTGCTTGCCTCTGTCGTACCGACGGTGCACGCCTATGACCCGGCCTTTGCCTTTGAGATGGCCGTCATCGTCGAGCGCGGCATCGAGCACATGTACGGCCCCGAGGCCGAGGACTGCATCTACTACCTGACGCTCTACAACGAGAACTACGCCATGCCGGCCTTCCCGGTGCCCGAGGGGGACCACACCATCCAGGTAGCCGCCGTGGCTGACCTCAAGCGACAGATCTTGCGCGGCATCTACCGCTACGCCGGGCCTGCCGAGCTGGCGGCAGAAGGTGAGATCGAAGGTGAGATCGAAGGTGAGCTTACGGGTGAGACAGCTGAGACAACCGGAGGGCGTCGTCGCTTGCACCGCCGCGCCGAAGCAGGCGCCTCGGACGGACTGAGCGGCGAGGACCAGATCGCAACATCAGGCCGCTCGGCCACCATCTTGTTCTCGGGACCTGCGTGGCAAGCAGCCATGCAGGCGCGCGAGATCCTGGCATCGGACTGGGGCGTGTCTAGCGAGACGTGGTCGGTCACGAGCTACAAGGCGCTACGCGAGGACGGCCTCGAGGTAGAGAGGTGGAACCGCCTCCACCCCGCAAGCGAGCCTCGCACGCCCTATGTGACACGGGCACTTAGCGACGCGAAGGGCCCGATCGTGGCTGTGACGGACTTCTTGAAGGCTGTCCCGGACCAGATCGCCCGCTTTGTCGAGGCGCCGTTTACCCCGCTCGGGACAGACGGCTTCGGGCGCTCCGACACGCGGGCTGCCTTGCGCAGGCACTTCGAGGTAGACGCCGGGCACATTGTCGTAGCCGTGCTGGCCGAGCTCGCCGCTCTCGGCGAGGCCAAGCCGAGCGAGGTGGCCGCGGCAATCGAGAAGTACGGCATCGACACAGAAGCGATCGACCCGCGCCTGGCCTGAGAGCGCCCCAAGGCCTCGCGCATCGCATGCCTCGCGCCACCTGGCTGGCCCGCGAGACAAAGCAATCTGACGCGGCGATTGGCTGAGCCTGCCGCCCTACACTGCCTGGCATGGCGCGAGCCCCGAAGATCTCGAAATCCCTCCCCTTCACCGGCGACCCGGACGCGAACAAGTACCTCGTCGACGATCCCCTCGCCCTCTTGATCGGCATGGTCCTCGACCAGCAGGTCCCTCTCGAGAAGGCCTTTGCCGGGCCGTGGGTGCTTCGCCAACGACTGGGAAGAGAGCTCGACGCGGCCGAGATCGCTGAGATGGATCCGGACCGGCTCGCCTCTTTGTTCATCGAACGCCCCGCGCTCCACCGCTTCCCGGGCTCGATGGCGGGCCGGGTCCAGGAGCTCTGCCGCCTCCTCGTGGACAAGTACGGAGGAGACCCAGCCGCGCTCTGGACGACCTCTGCAACAGGTGACGAGCTGTTCACCAGAGTGAGAGAGCTCCCCGGCTTCGGCGAGCACAAAGCCCGGATCTTCGTCGCTCTGCTCGCCAAACAGCTCGGGGTCCGGCCCAAGGGATGGGAGCGCGCCGCCGGGACCTTCGGCGAGCCGGGATCGCTCGCCTCGGTGGCCGATATCGACAGCCCTGAAGCCCTGATCGCCGTCCGCGAGCACAAGCGAGCCCTGAAGGCGGCCAAGGCACCTGCCAAGGCGAGTGCCCGAAATAGGGCACGCTGACAGTCCGTTTGACACCTTTGTATTTTCGGGCTAAGAAGTTGCTCCTGCGAGGGAAGCTGATCCCCAGCTCTCATTTGGTCGCTTGGGCTGGTAGGAGCGAATAGCGAAACCGTCCCCGCTCGGCAAGGGTGTCTTGGCACCTGTGAGCGAAGAGGCGACAAACGGCGAGTCTGTTCGAGTTCCCGACAAACGGCAGCCTTCATGAAGCGATCCTTGGCCGTCTAAAGCCAGACCTCCATGGTCGGCGCCAGCGGCGTGCCACCGGATCACAACGCCACCGGTCGTCCGGACTCATCGCGGGCTGGGAGTCTCCAGCGACTCGGGCCGCGGCCATGGTCCAGCGCCTGATGGCGGGTTTCTCAAACTCAGCGGCAGGATTCGGCCAGTCATGTCAGCTGTGGTCCAGCCCCACTCTGCACTTTGGGGGCTGGGCCGGATTGACCGACGGATCGGGCACCCGATATTGCGAGAGCTCCTTCCGCCGCGCCGCGAGCGCCAACGACTCGACCAATGAGCCAGCCGGTGACGGCCTTTCAGGAGACAACACACCCCAGAGCGTCCTCGAACACGAGAACCGAACCGCTGCGGACATTCCAACCAGGCGCGCGCACGCGCCGCGGTCGCCATTGCCGCAATCGGCTAAATGCTTGGTGGTGAAGTTCCCCGCGACCACCTCGCAGTTCCACTCACATGCGGGGAGGCGGTGTCCGAGATTGTGCCCGGTGCACCGCATCGACCCGAGCTTCAACTCCACCGGCCGATTGCCCTCCACCTGGAGGGTCCTCGCGCGAGATACCTCGCTATCGACGGGGGTACGACAGTTGAGACCAGGCCCATCTATTGACAACTATAGCTACACATTCATTGACATATAAGTGGCCTATCCATTCACACATAGGAGGCAAGGCGACATGCAAATCAAGGCGAGGTTCACCAGGTTGTGCCTCCGAGGAGAGCGAGACGAAGGGTTCACTCTCATCGAGCTTTTGGTGGTGCTTTTGGTCATCGGCGTCCTCCTGGCGATCGCGATCCCGACGTTTCTGTCGACAACGAAGAGCGCGAACAACACTGCGGCGCAGGCCAACCTGAATACCGCCATCACGGCATCGGCTAGCTACTGGACGCTTGCCAACCAGACCTACTCGGGTATAGACACCGGCGGCCTCTCAAGCGGCCTCGGCGGAGTAGGGGGCGGCGTCTCCGATATATCCCAGCAGGACAACGGCGTTACCTTCGTATCGGCCGCTCCCTCGACTGCGTCGAACATTGTCTCGGTATGGACCGACAACAGCTCGTCCATTGTCATGGCTGCCTTCTCGCCCGGCTCCAAGGATTGCTGGTACGCCATCGACCTGAAGGCCCCTAGCTCGACTGTCTGGGGTGGCCTCGGCATCGGCACCTACTACGCCGTCGACAAGAGCGTTGACTCCAGCTCCTGCGAGGCTTCGGCCACCGCACCGGCGACAGCTTCCACTCCGGAAACTGACGGCTACCCGTCCGCGTGAGGCAGGGGCTCTGACCAGACCCGACGCCAATGTCGCAAAGACGGCTCTTCATGGACTCTGGAGGGGACGACGGATCACATCTGTGTAACTACACAGAATCGGTTCAGTAGGGTCTTTCGGCCCTGGTGCCACTGGGAGGTTGGCGCTAAACAAGCGAGAAGAACGCAAGGGAAGCGTATGGGTGCAGTAGCGAGGGTTCTGGATGCAGCGACGACAACCTCGGAGCGCCCAGTTTTCCTAGGGAAACTCGCGATGTGTGAGTGTTCCACCACCAGCAGTGTTTGTGTTTTTGCGGGGAAACGCTCCCGCATTTCTTTCAAGCGGTCATGGCACGGGGGAGCTGCTCTCCCCCGCGCCTACCGCATCAACAAGGCACTTCCCCACCGGAGCGCCCTGGCAGCACACGGGGACCCAGCCGGGTCCTTGGTCTTAGGCGACGCGACGATCCACAGGCCATATCTGGCCGCCGGGCCTGTGGGGAGCGACTGGCGAAACCGACGCCTGCAACCAGTTCTCGTTGCGAGGATAGGAGCAGGACTTCTTGAAGTTTCGCTCAGTTGCCCTCGTGGGAGTGGTCAGCCTCGCGGTCTTGGGGCTGATCGGTGCGGGCGCTCACGGCGCCTTCACCACTTCCACAACTAGCAGCCAGAAGATCACGGTCGGCACCTTCGGGGGTCCCCCGACGGTCGCCATCACATTCCCGGTCATCTACGGGACTACCTCACATGGCTAGTCAACGCGGACCTCAACAAGGTGTTGCGGTTCTGCCAGGCGGGGCGGCTTACCCCGCCCTGTCTGGACCGCACCAACAGGGAACTCCCCCATGGGAGTGCTCTGGCAGCAAACAGGGGCCAATGGTTCCTGGCAGCACACGGGAACCAAATGGGTTCCTTGGCAAGGGCGACGTGATGATCCACAGACCGAAGTACTTGGTCGCCGGGCCTGTGGGGAGCGACTGGCGAAACCGACGCCTGCGTCTAGTAGTCCATCTAGACGATAGGAGCATCGAATGAAGCGATTTATGAACAAGAAGGCGTTGGTCGTCGGCGTGGCCGTCGCCCTCGTGCTCGGTCTTGGAGGGGCGGCGTTCGCCTACTGGACGTCAAGCGGAGGCGGTACGGGTGCGGCCCAGGTCGGTCACGCGCCCAGCAGCGTCATCATCACCCAGGACGCTCTCGGCACGCCCGCCTACAACAGCATGATCTCGCCGATGCCTCCCGACACGTGGAGCCAGGCATACGAAGCGACAGGGCTGACTGAGTTCGGTAACGAGATCACCCTGAAGTCCGGAGTAACGGGAGCACTCAACAACGTCGTTGTGGCACTGGATTCCCAGGCATGTGGAAATGGTTCTAATACCCCATGCACCACGACACCAGGAGCCACCTTCGCGCTGTCAATGACGCTCAACGTGTACAACCCCGCTAGTCCTGTAGGTGCCCCGATCGCGACCGACACCCAGACTTTCAACATCCCCTTCCGCCCGTCTGCAAGCCCGCTGCAGTGCACAGCAGGAACCTATAACTGGTCGGGGTATCCGAACGACGGGACCCAGTGGTACGACGCTGCGAACGGCAACTGCTACTACGGCATTAACTACGCCGCCGTTTTCGACTTCAGCTCACAGAACATCACGCTCCCGAGCACCGTCGTTTACGGTATCTCGTTTGACGCATCATCTGGTCCTGCCCAGTCGCTGAACGTCATGTTGTCGAACGAGTCGACGAACCCCACAGTCGGAACAGACACCGACGTCGGCAATGTGTTCGCGGCAGGGACACAGGGAGATATTGGTCCTGGCGAAATCACCTGCTCGACTCTGGTCAGCGGCTTTGCTCAGTACAGCACCGCAGCAGGCACCAACCTCAGCAGCCCAAGCCCGGGCAACGCTTGCGGATTGAGCACGGTGAATGAGAATGGCACGTACGCCAACATCCCCCAGGTGGAGTTCAACCTGGGCGGTGCAAGCGACCTGAGCCCCGGCACGTCTCAGCCGATCAACTTCACCATCACGAACCCCAATACCAGCGCTGTAGAGGTCAGTACGGTGACAATCGGGATAGCGCAAGACCCGTCAACTCCCGTGGCTCCTGAAGTCGAGTCCACTCCCGGTGTCAGGTCGAGCGACGTTGCCGGATGCTACGCGGACTGGTTCTCGATCAACGGCTCTCCCGTGACGGTCAACCAGAGCATCCCCGCTGGGGGCAGCATCGACTGGGTAGGCGCGGCGTCTATCACGATGGCCAACGACGAGGTCAACCAGGACGACTGCGAAGGCGCCGTCGTCGGGCTAACGTTCACGACTCCTTAACGCACGCACCGGTGGTGCCTCTTATTCGCCACCACCTCAACCAGGTCGGAGGGCCGGGCCGCGGGCAACAATCCCGTGGCCTGGCCTCACGGCCCGTGCGGCGCGCTGTCCGTCCGTCTGGCCGAGACAGCAACACGCGCTGTCCGTCCGTCTGGCCGAGACAGCAACAAGGGTCAAGACAACGCTTGTTCTTGGCCCAGTAGTGGTCTCTCCCCCACTTAGGGATCAGTGAGCAGATGAGATGAAGAAGTTCGGGCAAGCGAGCACAGTGGAACAGGCCAGCGCAGTCGTGCTGGTCACTGCCGCGCTCATCTTCGCCCTCGTCTTCGTCGTCACCGGCTCAAAGCAGACACCGAAGTTCGTCCTCACCTCGGGCACGGGCTTTTCCATCACGAGCACCATCTCCAGCTCTCCCACCAAACAGACCGCCGCTCTCCTTTACCCAGGAACCCAGCGTTACCTGTGGTACACGGCCCACAACCCTCTGCAGGTCCCCATCAAGGTGACCTCCATGAGCATCGCGACGGTGACTCCCCCATCAGGGTGTGCGGCCTCCAATCTCGATTACGCCTCCACGACCTTCTCCGGCTCGCTCGTCCTCCCGGCAATGGGCAGCAAAGCCGTCCCTGTGCCCATCTCACTTCTCGACACCGGCACGAACCAGGACTCGTGCGAGAACACGACCTTTGACTTCGTCTACGCAGGCACGGCCACCTACACCGAGGTGTATGCCACCAAGACGGCAGTCGCGTCCTCGTCGGATGAGTCCGGTGTCACCTACACCGCCACGGTCACCGCCTCCGCTACCGCCGCTCAGGACCCGGTGCCGAGCAGCCCGACCGGGACGGTCACCTTCAAGCACGGTGCCACCACCATCTGCGCCACAGTCACGCTCACGAGCACTGGGACGACCACTTCGACGACTACCTGTGGACCGATCAGCGCTTCGGAGACGATTACTGCCGTCTACACCAACACTGACGGCAACTTCCACGACAGCTTCGGGACGGGGTCCTGATGGCTGAGCGCCTGCATTCAGCCAAGCGGCTCCGCCGGTCCGAGGGGACCCGGCACTGGCGCCGCATCCCGATCGTCATCGGGGCGATCGTGGCCCTCTTGCTCGGCCTCGGTGCCGGTTCTGCCTTCGCCTATTTCACGACCGGTGGCTCGGGGACAGGTTCGTCCAGCACCGGGAACTTGTTGAGCCTGAGCCTGGCGACAGCGGGCACTCCGACATCGCCGCTCCTTCCAGGCAAATCGGGCGACGTCGTCTTCACCGCCACGAACCCGAACAAGTTCTCCGTCTCGATCGTCACAGTCGCCCTGCAAGCCGGTGGCTCGATCACACCCGACGCCTCGCACTTGTCATGCACGACGACAGACAGCCTCCCCGTCGTCACCTTGACCGTGCCTGCGGGCGACCTGCCCGTGTCGATCGCCCCGAAGGCGACGGTGACGATCGATCTCGCCAATGCCGCCGCCATGGACCTTGACGCCACGTCTAGTTGCCAAGGGGCGAGCTTCACGATCCCAATCACGATCACGGCGCAATCGTCATGAGCCGAAGACGCGCCGCGCATCTGACCGGCTCTCGGTCCCGCCCCTGGCGCTCACGGGCGGTCCTTATGACCCTGGGAGCGACGATCAGTCTCATAGCACTAGGGGCGGGGGCGGCCTTCGGCTACTGGAACCTCACCCAGTCGACTCAGGCCCATGCCCTCGCCAACTCTCTCGGCCAAGGGGCGACTCCGACGGCCGTTGTTAGCCCGGCCGGCTCCAACTCGGTCACGATCACCTTCGCCCAGGTGACCACCGTCTCAGGTGGGATCGAGATACCAGCGGCTGACTACCTCGTGAAGCGCTACCCCGCCGGAGGGGGTTCGGCGGTCATCGTGACCGCCTCGTGCTCGCGCACCGGGACCATCACCTGCATCGTGACCTCGGTGCCCGACGGGACCTGGCAGTACTCAGACACGCCCACGTATGCGACGAACTGGGTCGGGATCGAGAGCGCCAAGAGCGGCGTCATCACGATCAACACTGCCCCGAGCGTCACGATCACCTACCCCGTGAACGGCACCACCTACGGCACGAACTGGACGGGGACGCTCACAGGCACGGCCTTGTCGAACTCGGGGGCGGGAACTTCGATCACGAGTGTGTCTCTCGCCATCGAGAACACCACGACATCCAAGTGGTGGAACGGCACAACCTTCTCTGCCTCGACCCAGAGCTTCGTCACCGCCAGCGGGACGACGAGCTGGACGCTCGCCCTTGCGGCGAGCCACCTCGTCTCTTCTGACACCTACAGCGCCGTCGCTGAGGCCGTGGACACCCTCGGCAACATCGGCACGAGCACGCCGGTCGCCTTCAGCTACGACACGGCTTCGCCGAGCGTGACGATCACCTACCCGGTCAACGACACCACCTACGGCACGAACTGGACCGGGACGATCACCGGCACCGCCTCGTCCAACTCGGGGGCCGGGAGCACCATCACGAGCGTGGAAGTCGCGATCGAGAACACCACAACATCCAAGTGGTGGAACGGCACCAGCTTCGGCGCCGCAGCCGAGACCCTCGATGAGGCGAGCGGCACGACAAGCTGGTCGCTTCCCTTCCCGGCGAGCTACCTCAGCTCTGGGGACACCTACAGTCTCGTCGCCGAGGCCGCCGACTCACTCGACAACACTGCCATGAGCGCGACGGTGTCCTTCAGCTTCAAGACGACTCTCCCGAGCGTCACGATCACCTACCCCATAAACGGCACCACCTACGGCTCGAACTGGACCGGATCGATCACCGGCACGGCTTCGTCTAACTCGGGGGCCGGGACCTCCATCACAAGCGTGGAGGTCGCGATCGAGGACACCAAGACCGGCCTGTGGTGGAACGGGAGCTCGTTCGGCGCCGCGGTCGAGACCGTCGTTGAGGCCACCGGCACGACGAGCTGGTCGCTTCCTCTCCCGACATCGAGCCTCACCTCGGGGGTCACCTACCGCGCAACCGCCGAGGCCGCGGACACCCTCGACAACATCGCCATGAGCCCGACGGTTACCTTCACCTACTGCGCTCCCAACACGACCCCGCCCACCGTCACGATCACCTACCCTCAAAACGGCGACACCTACGGGTCGAACTGGACCGGGACGATCACCGGCACCGCCTCGTCGAACTCCGGTTCGGGGACGAACATCACGAGCGTCGAAGTCGCGATCGAGAACACCAAGACAGACACCTGGTGGAACGGCAGCGCCTTTGCCGGCACGACTAAGACCTTCGTTCCCGCCAGCGGCTACGCGACCTGGTCGCTCGCCTTGGCCGCAGGCAACCTCACCTCGGGCGACACCTACAGCGTCATCGCCGACGCGACCGACAGCCTCGGCAACATTGGCACATCTTCGACGGTGAGCTTCACATACCTCTTAGAGACCGCCCCGCCCACGGTCACGATCACCTACCCCCTGAACGGCTCCAGCGTCTGTGCATGCAGCTACACCGGGAAGATCACGGGCACGGCCTCGTCTAACTCGGGGGCCGGGACTTCCATCGCGAGCGTGGAAGTCGCGATCGAGAACACCAAGACCGATTTGTGGTGGAACGGCACCTCGTTCGCTGCCACGAGACAGAGCTTCGTTCCCGCCAGCGGCACCGCGACCTGGTCGCTCGCCCTCGCGGCAGGCAACCTCGTCTCGGGGGATGCCTACAGCGTCGTCGCCGAGGCGACCGACAGCCTCGGCAACATTGGCACTTCTTCAACGGTGAGCTTCAGCTACTGCGCCAACAACACCTCGGCGCCGAGCGTCACGATCACCTACCCCGCCAACGACGTCACCTACGGCACGAACTGGACAGGCGCTGTCACGGGTACGGCCTCGTCTAACTCGGGCTCGGGCACGACCATCACCGGCGCGGCCGTGGCGATCGAGAACACCGACACGGGCAAGTGGTGGGACGGGAACGCTTTCGAGCTCGGCACGAAGAGCTTCGTCGCCGCGAGCGGGACGACAAGCTGGTCGCTCAGCCTGGCGGCGAGCCACCTCGTCTCTGGGGATACCTACAGCGTCATCGCAGAGGCGACCGACAACCTCGCCAACACCGGCACGAGCGCGACGGTGAGCTTCTCTTACAGCACGGCCGCGCCGTCTGTGAGCATCACCTACCCGGTCGACACAGCGAGCTACTACACGAGCTCGTGGACCGGAGCCATCACCGGCACCGCGGCGTCGAACTCGGGAGCCGGGACGACAATCACCGCCGTCGAGGTCTCGCTCCAGCAGGGAAGCGGCACCAGCAGTTGCTGGACGGGCAGCGGCAGCACCTTCACGGCCCTCTGCCCGAACTACCTGCCGGTGACGACCGGGTCGGCGAGCTGGTCGCTCAACCTGGCGGCCTCAGATCTGAGCAACGGCGACACCTACAACGTCCAAGCCCAGGCGACCGACAGCCTCGGGAACATCGGCACCAGCTCGGTCGTGAGCTTCAACTACAGCCTCCACAACACCACGCCCCCGAGCGTCACGATCACCTACCCGGTCAACAACACCACCTACGGCACCAACTGGGCGGGAACCATCACCGGCACGGCCTCGTCCAACTCCGGCGCCGGGACGACCATCTCGGGCGTCTCGGTGGCGATCAAGAACACCACAACCGACAAGTGGTGGAACGGCACCTCCTTCGGGGCCAGCGCCCAGAGCTTCGTTCCCGCGAGCGGCACCGCGACCTGGTCTCTCGCCTTGGCGGCAAGCAACCTCGTCTCGGGGGATGCCTACGTCGTCATCGCCGAGGCGATAGACAGCCTCGGGAACGTCGGCACCTCGACGGCGGTGAGCTTTACCTACTGGACGGCCCTCCCGAGCGTCACGATCTCCTACCCGGTCAACAACACCACCTACGGCACCAACTGGGGCGCGGCGATAACCGGCTCCGCCTCCCCAAAGGCCACAGGGGCGACCATCACGCAAGTCAAGGTTTCTGTCCAACAAGTAGGGAACTTTTGCTGGACGGGCACGGGCAACACCTACACGGCGAGCTGCCCCAACTACGTGGCGGTCACATCCGGCACCACGAGCTGGTCGCTGATGTTCCCCAGGTCTGATCTCACCTCTGGGGACACCTACAAGGTCACGGCCCAGGCGACAGACTCCTACGACAACGTCGCGACCAGCTCGACGGTGACCTTCATCTACGACACCGCCCCCCCGAGCGTCAAGGTCACCTACCCGCTGAACAAGACCCCCTATGGCAGCAACTGGACGGGAAAGATCGCCGGCATGGCCTCGTCCAACTCCGGTCCCGGGACGACTATCACCGCTGTCTGGGTTGCAATCGAGAACACCAAGACCTACAAGTGGTGGAACGGCACCTCGTTCAGTGCCACGACCCAGAGCTTCTTGCCCGCCAGCGGGACGATCAGCTGGTCGCTCGGCTTGTCGGCGAAGACCCTCACCTCGGGGGTCACCTACACGGTGATCGCCGAAGCGACTGACAGCCTCGGCAATGTCGGCACCAGTTCGACGGTGAGCTTTGGCTACTGCACCGCTTCCCCGACGATCCACATCACCTGCCCGACAAGAAAGACCACCTACGGCGGCAACTGGACCGGGAAGATAACCGGCACGGCCTCGCCGAATTCCGGCGCGGGAACGAGAATCACGAGTCTCGTGGTGGCCATCGAGAACACCAAGATGGACAGGTGGTGGAACGGCACCAGCTTCGGTGCCACCGAGCAGACCTTCGTCGCAGCCAGCGGCACGACAAGCTGGTCGAGGGCACTGGCTGTGGGCAACCTCGCCTCGGGGGATACCTACAGCGTCACAGCTGAGGCAACTGACAGTCTCGGCAACACCGGCACCAGCACAGCAGTGAGCTTCGCCTACAGCCGCTAAGCGATGTGGTCCTGAGCGCTGAAACCTGGGTTCGGTCCGCCCTCGTGAGCGAAGATGGAGGTAGTGAACGACTTACTGGTCAGCCACCTCAAACGCCATCGACGAACGGCTCTTGACCGCGGCGAGAACGACGAGCTGAACCTACCCCCCAAGAAAATCGGGCAGGACGAGTACGTGAGCCTCGAGAACGCCGTCCGGTGCTACCCGAGGGCTTGAGGCATGGCTCGACTTGTACCGAGATGCGGACCGCCGAGGAGTACAAGTGCCGCAACTCCCGCTCGTGCGCGCTGCGGGATTCGTATGGCGCCCATTGCCGGCTGGATCTGATGCCGCGGATAGTTCTCGTCCCAAGGGTCGGCAGGCTTGATAGGTCTCAAGCTGCGCCCGTGTCCAGTGGTATCAGCCTTTTGGATCTGCCAACGCGCATGTGCAAAGCGATGGCACCGCTCGTTATCGCGGCCCAACCGCACCAAACAGAGGCAAAGCCATCGATGGTGAGCCACGCAATGATTCCGACGGCTATCACGTTGACGACGCCGAACGTAACCACGCGACGGCGACTCGATAGCAGCAAAGTCCCACAGACAGCCAACACGTAGAGGCCGACGATGACTCCTCCATGACTGAGCTGGATCCCGTACGCGAGGTGATAAGGGCGCAATCTCACGTTGACCGGGCCTCGTACCATCGCTGTGAACAAGACAGCCGCGACAGCCATGCCCAGCACGACCAGCGGCGCCATGAACCATCGACGCTGTCGTTGCGGCTCGTTCGACAAGACCGCAAGCGGCACGAAGATCGGGAGGACGACAAAGGCGATGAGAAGGTAAGCCCAAAGGGCGATCCGCTCGGCCTCATGCGGCATGTGACCCTGCAGTCCTAACCAGACAAAAGCCTCTATGACCTGGTGTGCACCGAGCAGGAGAGGCAACGTGGCAAGCGCGATGTGATCGTGCCGCTTATGTACGTTGCGGACAGCGTCGAGGCCAATCGCGCCGACGACGATGCCACCGACCAGATCAGCTTGAGGGGAGAAGCACACTTGAACAGAGACCTTACGGTTATCTCAGGAGACGCCAAGCATCCCTTTCAGTAGATGGCTGCGCGGCGGGGCCATACCAAGCAGCGAGCAAACAAGAGCCGGTGGTTGGGTCTTACCCAGCCAGCCTCGAGGTTGCAGGTGGAAGCCAGTTCCGATAATCAGGTCGCTAGTGACGTTCCCCGACGATAAGGCGAGTCGAAGCGGGAGCTCGCCAAGCACCTGCGCTTGTAGATGGGCGCCTCCTCGAAAACTCGCTCCTTCTGACCATGTCGTGGAGGAGGGACCGGACTGGTTCCAACTCGTCGCTGTTTCGCGGCCGCTTTCGACACAGACGAATGGCGAAGCCGAATGCACCCGTGTTTTCCCGAGCTTTAGAGGAGCACGACATGGTGAGCCCCGACAACGGCGTCCGGTCCTGCGCGAGGGCGACGCGCGGAGCCGAAGCAAATGTGGCACACGTCTGTGCCAATCAAGGCCGCCCATCCATGCCAGCACTGTCTGAGGACTGAACCCGACCGGTGCGACGATCTCAATATGGACTCTGAAACTGAAACTGCGCGACATTGTGCCAATCCGCGCCCGGAAACAGCCCAGTCGCTGAAAAGAGCTATCCCTTACGTTGACGCGTACATACGCGAATGTTTGCTAGCTTCATATTCCGGAGGTCCCGAGCGGCGTGAATTGGAACGAGTTGATTGTTTCGACACGATTTCGCCGCGCTGTTCTGGCCATTTGTGTCCTCTTTCCCCTGTGTCTGATCGGCATCCTCACGCGCCATGGAGTCGCCATCGAACCCGACTCGACCACCTATTTATCGGCGGCGCGAAGCTTCGTTGCAAACGGCACCGTGAACCAACTTACGGGTGGCTCTCTCACGATCTTCCCGCCCGGTCTTCCACTCGTTCTCGGCATATTCGGCAAGCTAGGGCTCAGTATGACCTTTGTAGCGAGGCTTCTTAACCTCGCGAGTGCCGCCGTGATGGTGCTGGCGGCATACTTTCTCGCGAAGTGGACTGTGCGCTCCGAGTTGTTGGGCCTTGCCACAGCGTTACTAGTCGGCTCCTCTTACGTCTTGGTCGGATTGTTCTCTTACCTCGTCAGCGAACCGCTCTTCACCGCCGCAACGCTCATCGTCCTTCTCCAGCTCATCTGGTCGACCAACAAGGCAACGGTCTCTTGGCGCGCCCTGGTCGTGATCGTCGTTGCCTGCAACGCCGCCGTTAGCTTTCGCTACATAGGTTTCGTTCTGATTCCGACATCGGCTTTGAGTATCCTCTTGATCGAGCGGCGTCGTGGACTTCGGGCATTTATTCCCGCGGCGATCGCGGGCGTGGCCTCCTCACTCGGCCTTGTCGCCATCGTGATTCGCAACCTGTCACTTCACGCCGGTCCTTTCGGATATAGGCGACCTAGTGGCCTTTCGGTTTACACTGTTGCCCGAGACCGCACTAGGGTCCTACCTGGTCCCGATACCGGCCTCGACGATACAGATTGCTGTCGGACTGCTGATCCTTCTGCTATTTGTATTCGGGGCATGGCGGGCGGTTCGTGAACGTCGCCTCGACCTCGGCATATTACTGATCTACGTCGTTTTCTACTGGATTTCGCTCTGGTACAGCGAGTTCAACGCCTATATAGACCCGATCGGCTTCCGCTTCCTGGCCCCGGTAATGGTTCCTTTCCTCGTCGTGGTCATCTTCGGCGTCAAGTGCCTGTGGGGCGAGATTGGCGCACAGGTAGCTCGGCGCTTCTCTGTAAAGCAACTGGCTTCGACTGAGCGGTGGTTGCAGGTGGCGTGCGTCGGCCTCGTGGTGGCGGTCATCGCCGTTGCCATCGCAGTCGAGTTCCCCAAGTTCAAAGGATCTGCGACGAACGGGCTCGGGTACACGGCCAAGTCGTTCGACAACACTGCTCTCTCTAAGGAGATACGAGCTCTTCCTCCAACCGGCTCGATTGCCGCCTCGGATCCCTACGGTGTCTATTGGCTGACCGGCCGGAGCCCAATCCTCCCTATCCCGCCCAGAAACGCCTCAGAGCCCAGGCAAGCTCAGTTGGACCAGGAGCATGCGGTCGCGAGTGCCATCGAGGAGGGCAATGTCCACTGCTTGGTGTACTTCTCCAAGGACAACGCTGTCTCGATGCAGGTTTTGCTCAGGCACGGTTGCACCGAAACGAGGATGGCGCACTTCGAAGACGGCACTATCTTTCGAGTCCGCTGAGCGTGATGCATCTCTCGGAGTAGACAGCGCTGGCGCGTCGGCGCGAGACGCCAGAACTTGCTAGGCCCGGTCGACATCTCCCTGCGAAGTTTGGGCCGCCGCGCACCTTGCAGCCTTTGTTGAAACCGGGCTCGGCTCTCTAGCGAGGCCCGGCAATTCTGGCCATGAGACACAGGTCTTTGGATGCAGGCAGTTCTTCGTCGCCGCAATGCTGCACATCGGGCGCGAGCGACCTGACGCCGTCGCCTAGATCCAGGCTCACAACGCCGCATTTTTTCACGGCGAGCGAGTTGTTGCACCGCATCGTCAGCGACCAGCCGGACTCTCCTGCAAAGGCTCAATGCGCTCGGGCATGGGGCCTGGCCATGGGGACGATCGGTGCCAGAAGGTTGAATCTCGCGTCAGCACGCGTTGGCCCGAAGCTCAGTTTCTCCGCCGGGAGCGGCTTGCACATGTAGTTGCCCTGCGCGATGTCACACCCAAGCGATGCCAACAAGGAGTACGTCTCTGCGTCCTCAACGCCCTCTGCGACTACCCGCATGCCCAGCGAGTGACCAAGATCGATCGTGGCGCGGATGACAGCCCGGCTTTTCCGCGCATCAGCGGAGGCAAGTCGCTTGGTCAGAGCCTGATCGATCTTGAGCTCACGGACCGCCAGATCGCTCAGATAGGCCAAGGAGGAGAAACCTGTCCCGAAGTCGTCGACCGAGACGACAAGGCCGAGGCGATCAAGCCGTTGGATTACGTCTTGCGCCTTCTCTCGATCAGCCATCATGTTCGTCTCTGTGACCTCGACAACCAAGGAATCGCTCCCAAGGCGGTGCCGGGTGAGCAAATAGCGGATCCGATCGGGTAAGCCGTCATCGAGGAGATTCGTGGCGGAGAGGTTCACCGATACATAAAGGTCGCGCCCGCCCGCTCGCCAGGCCGCACATTGGGTGAGAGCGGCTCCGAGGACCAAATCTGTCAGTGGCTGCATGAGGCCTGCCTCTTCGGCGAGCGGAATGAACTCCGTCGGCGAGAGGACTCCGTACTCATGGTGCGGCCAACGCAGCAGTGCCTCCACACCGATGCTTCTGCCGGTGCGCAACTCGTATTGAGGCTGGAAGTACAGCTGGAAGGCCTTTGTGACGATGGCGTCCCTGAGCTGCTCAATGAGTCGCAGCCGGTTCTGTCCGCCGTCTGGGAGGGTTTCGTACATTCGGTACGCACAACGAGCCGCCTTCGCCCGGTACATCGCGACGTCCGCGCAACGCAAGAGCTCGGCGCTGTCCCGAGCGTGTGTCGGCGCCAGTGCGATACCGATGCTCAAGGTAACGTGCAAGCTGGCGACGTCCAAGATGAAGGGCTGTTCGAACTGGGCTGTCAGCCGTTCGGCCACTGTTCGTGCGTCACGCGCATCTGCACCGGCCAGGACGATGCCGAACTCATCGCCGCCAAGGCGGACCAGCACGTCTGACTCGCGCAGCGCGACCTTGAGACGCGGCCCCAGCATGAGGAGGATCTGGTCGCCCACGGGATGCCCGAAGGAATCATTGACCTCCTTGAAGTGGTCGAGATCGATCAACAACAGGGCAATTGGCTCGTCGTCTCTCACCGTGTTTGCTCGGGAGAAGTAGTCGTCGAGCACGCTCATCAGGTGGCGACGGTTCCCGAGACCTGTCAAATCGTCGGTCAGGGCTTGGAGGCGGTGAGACTCGGTGAGGATGCTGAGCTCGCGCAAACCGAGCACCGACCTCAGTCCCGCAACTAACACCGTCACCGTCGCGAGCGCCAACGCGATGCGGTCAATGTGGCCCATCGAGGCTCCGAGGAGCACGACGAGACTGCTCACCACCGCAACCGCGGGCACGACCGCTTGAGACAGTGACTCGCGCGATTGCTCCCTTGGCCCCATGGCCGGCTGCCATACCGCGAGTGAGATGAGCAAGATGGCGGCCGGCCACATCGCGTCCAGCAAGGTCCCTGTCCTGTAGGTAGTCGCCTGAGACTGAAGAAGATGGACGACGTCGCCTACCACCTTCAGCCCGCAGGCCGCGACGAGGAACATGCAGCGGCGATTGCGGTAGCCGACGATCGCCAAGCCTCCGATCGAAAGCGCGAGAAGCCCCAGATCGGCTATCGGATAGGCGAGGCTCGTAGCTAGCTTCGCAGGCGGACCGCCCAATCTCCCCAGAATCGTGTCGAAGCCGAAGGCCACAGTCACAGCGGTGGCACCAAGTCCGGCTACGACGCCGTCTAACCACCGGCTGAGTGGCTGATCCTCGATCTCCCCGCGCATAAGGGCGACCAGGCCTGTAAAGGCAAGCGGGTAGAACGCCAAGTACAAGATGTCGGCCCAAGACGGCGTTGGTGGCAGGCTCCCGCCGCGAGTTTCCAAGGTCCAAACGACGTCGCCGAGAGACCAGGCTAACAGGCCGCTTCCGAGGATCAGGGCCACCAACCGATCGCGTCGGTCGACGATTGCACGCGCAAAGCACAACCCGCTAGCGACGATCTCGAAGCCGGCAAGCGGCCACCCGTTGAGGAATGTCCGCCAGCCGCCACTTGGCCTCGGGACGAACGCGACCGCGACGTAGGCCGCGAGCAGGAGGACGAGCACACCGAAGCCGACGCCAGCGGCCAGCGCTAGCGCGCGACGACCACCGTGTCCGCCCACGACACGACCGCGTTCTGATGCGAGCGTCGACACGACGGCGTCCACCTATTGGTTATCGGCACGTCCCGGCCTCAGGTGAACGACCAAATGCCGCTGCGGCCTGGCGCTGGCGCTGACAAGGCTGCGCAGGTCAACAACGCTCACAAGCACCCTTGGGTACCTCAGCGTCGGCCTTGTCGGGCGATGCGCGCTTGCCCGGTACCGATCCCAGACGGCTCCGGACAAATCGGGCAGGCACGGGGTCATCGACCAGGCACAAGGTTCGTAGCGCCCATGCAAGTCACACCTGCATCAACGCCTCGGCACCACTGAGCCCTCTTCGGCACCACCGGGGCATCTGGCCCGACCAAGAGCTCTGGCGAGCGAACCTAGCTCTCCCCGAGCTCGCCAGGTGCGAGCCGGTCCTGAACCGCAGCCAGCGAGGGGCGCGAAATAATGGCCGCCCCCCCGCTGGCTGCCTTGTTGGGAACGTTTTCCGTTGTTGCGGGACCGCTCCCTCTATGCCTCGAGGCTCAATGATAAGCGGCGGACATTGTGGCTTTCTAGAGGACAACCAGGGGGATAACGCCAAATTCGGTGGATATCTCTCACCGGGTCAGCCGACAGAGACGAAGTCCACGGCCTATTCGTCACTGCTTTCGAAGTGCCACCCCGGGCGTCGCGTGCTGGCTCCGGTTCACTCCGTGTCACGCAGGCTTCTTAGGAGCGTCGCTAAGGCCATCGAGCACAGGGGCGCTGAGCACTGAGCCCGCGCGCGTCGTAATCTCCGAGCGAAAGCTTGCGTGCACGAGCGAGGCGGCGAGATGCGTCGAAATGTGCAGAGAAGATCCGCGACGAGACCACGCCGCCGGGACTTGTTGGCGCTTCTCGTTTCGGCCGTCTTCCTCGGAGGTGGCGCTGCTGCCTATCGCCGCCTCATGGCGAGCCGGCACGTGAGCGTCACAACCAGTTCTCTCGAGACCGCTGGCACAGAGGGACCGCCGGCGCGCTCGCCGAGCTTGGCTTGCGCCGAGGTGTCGACCGATCCGGGATCGCAGTTGTCCGAATCCGATCAGCTGTGCGAACCTCATTCGCCCGGTGCCGCCGAGCCGGAGTCCGTGCTCCCGGCGGCCGGCGTGGGTCTCGTGGGTGTGACCAGGACGCGGCGGCAAAGCCACGTTGCCCTCAATGTTTGCCTTGGTCTGCTTCTCGTCGCCACAAGCGTCGTGGCCGTCCTGGTCGGTCTTGCGCCGCGTTTGAGCCCCGCTGAGGCGATGAGCAGACATCTTGCACCTCTCAAGCCCGCGCCCTTCAAGGTGCTCGGCACGACGCCCGCCTCCGGCGCGACCGATCTCGGGCTTAGCTACGACACGATCTCGGTTCAGTTCTCCGCTCCGCTCGAGAGCGCCGCCGCCGATCCCACCCTTTCCCCCGCGGTCGCGGGGCGCTGGGTGCAAGAAGGCCCCACCACACTCAGCTTCGATCCGAGCGGCTACCTAACGCCGGGCTCGAGGGTCGTGCTCACCGTGGCGGCGGGGCCGACTGGCCCGCAATCTAGACGCGGGCAGTCGCTCTCTTCGGCCTACACGGCCACCTTCGGCGTCCCGACACCCTCGGTGCTGCGCCTCCAGGAGTTGCTCGCCGAGCTCGGCTACCTCCCGCTCTCATTCGATCCGTCGCCAGTGAGTTGGGCTCACCAGCTTCTCGGCGGCGCGCAGTCGGCAACCTCCGCCGGAACAGAGCCAGATAGCGGTGATTTGGTCGCTCTCGCTGCTTTGCCGGGCAGCTTCTCCTGGCGGTACCCGAACGTCCCCGCCTCTCTCGCCGCGCTCTGGCAACCGGGGGTCGACACTTCTCTCACACAGGGCGCGGTCATGGCCTTTGAGTCCGATCATGGCCTCGATTTCAACGACGGCATGACCCAGGCGTTCTGGGCCGAGCTTGTCAAGGCAGCCGCTTCTCAGGAGATAACCACGGCGCCGTACGACTATCTCGAGGTCTCGACGGCGCTGCCTGAAACTCTCTCGGTCTGGCGCGACGGCAAGATCATCTACAGCAGCCTCGCCAACACAGGCATTCCAGAGGCGCCGACCGCACCCGGTTCCTACCCCGTTTACGCCCGCTATGTCTCGACGACCATGAGCGGGTTCAACCCCGACGGCAGCTACTACGACGACCCCGATGTCCCCTTCGTCGCCTACTTCAACGGCGGGGACGCCGTCCACGGCTTTCCCCGTTACTCCTACGGCTTTCCCCAAAGCCTCGGCTGTGTGGAGCTCCCCTACTCCTCGGCCCCGGTCGTGTTCAACCTCGATCCGATTGGCACGATCGTGACTGTCTCCTAGGAGCGACGCGTCCCGCCTCTCCATCGGTGGCAAAAGGCGCGTCTTGACTCGGGCGTCCTGGTCGCACTTGCGCGCCTGTCGAGCTGGTCAGGCGTGCTGACGGCTCGGAACTCTAGCGAGCCCGACGAGAACCGGTCCTGGACAACCTGCCCGCATACGCGCTCGAGGGGCGCCTGAGCGCCCCTCGAGCCGGACGCGCTCGAGGGGCGCCTGAGCGCCCCTCGAGCCGGCTACAGGACTAGTCCCGTAACCATCGTTTTTGCTGAAAAAGGCTCGGCTTCCGGACTGCTTCGAGCGGGACCAACTCCCGACCGGGTGCACCGAGGGTGTCTGGATGGATATCACCAGGTGGTCCAGCGTGCCGCCTAGCGGCCAGCCACCTCCAGGGTCCCGCAAGGTTGACTACTCATGAATTGGACCACCTCCTTTCTCTGGTGGCCCCTAATGTACCGGCACTCAGAGGGGTGTGTGTGCACCCTCCTACCGGAAGGGCCACCAGGGCCGCCGACGGGTCGACGACCTGGGACTCGGCTCTAGGTGACGGGACAGCTTCGGGCCCGGATGGGGAAGGTCGCTCGTGAGCTCGTAGAGGTCGACGAGCGTCTCGGCCTGAAAGACGAGATCGAGCCGGCGCTGCATCTCCTCGAGGGTGAGGCGCCCCTCGGCGAAGTTCTCGTGCAGCTCGGCCGCAAAGCGGTCCCGGTCCTCGTCCGAGGCCCTTGGTCCTCTCGGCCGGCTGCCCTCTGCGCCTGCGCCCACGCGCGCGGACTTTACTCTGTCTCAGGAATCTTCCCTCCCGCCGGCACCGGCGGGCGGGACGGGACGGCACGGGAGGCGAGCCATGCACTACGAGGACGAACAGGTCGAGATCCACAAGCTCGTCGTCGGCCCCCTGGACAACAACGTCTTCGTGGTGCGTTGCCGCCAGAGCGGCGAGGCCCTCCTCGTCGATGCCGCCAACGAGCACGAACAGCTCTTGGATCTCTGCCGGCGTCTCAACGTGGGCAAGGTCGTCGAGACCCACGGGCACTGGGACCACATCCAGGCCGTCCCGCAACTTCGTGAGGCCGGTTACGAGGTGGCGGTGCGGGCCGAGGACGCCGCCATGCTCCCGAGCTACGACCTGCTCTTGGAGGACGACGACGTCCTCGAGGTAGGCAGTCTCCGGCTGCGGACGATCCACACCCCCGGACACACCCCGGGCTCGATG
>JBEKVJ010000029.1:0-35035 GCA_049514105.1 Acidimicrobiales bacterium | reverse complement strand
ACAAGGCAGCAGCACCAGTGAGACCCGCAGTGAACAGAGCCTTCGTCAATCATCGCCAGCCGGAGCTTTTAGGTGAGGCAACGATTCGCCCTAGCCGGAGGAATTGACATGAGGCAACAGGATGGCCACTGGCGTGCTCGCCGCCCTACATACCTGCGCGGGCCTTAGCGAGCCTTGTGCTCGGTGCGTGCCCCCGGAGTTATAAATAGCGCTGTCCCAGGCTCGTGTACGTCGCTTGTGTGCCAGATGCCTTTCGGATTGATCATCGCGCGGCCGGGCCGCAGCTCTACGATGCGAGGCCCTTTAGGCATGTCCTGGGTGACATCGATCCAGCCGGTGAGCAGGACGACCAGCTCGTCACCGGCGGGGTGCCGTTCCCACACGGTCCAGGTCTGGCCCTGCGCGCTGACACAGACAAGGCGGCCCTCGTCACCGTCGCCCGCAAAGCGAGCCGTGTAATCGTCGAGGCATTGCTGGTCCCAGGTGAAATCAGGTAGTGCTACCGCTTGGGCCCCTAGGCCAAGGTGGACGAAAGTCTCTTCGAGGGAGAATCCGCTGTCGGTCATGACACACGATCGCGCAACGGTGTGCCCGCTAAGGATCAGGCAGTGCCCGCCCACCTCGTCACCTGGCGCAGAGCCGTCGCCATGATCGTCAGGGTCGGGTTGTGCCCGCCCGAGGTAGGGAAGACTGATCCGTCGGCGACGAAGAGGTTGTCGAGATGGTGGTGACGCCCAAGCTCGTCTGTGACGCTGGTCCTAGGGTCGGCCCCCATTGGCATTCCCCCCATGACGTGCTCGGTAGCGGGCACCTGATCCTGGGCTATAGGAAAGCGGGTGGAGGGAATCTCTGCGATCGACACGGCGACGTGAGCGCCGGCCGCTTTCAGGAGCTTGATGAGCCAGGGCAGGTAGAAGGCCTGCGCGGCAAGCTCGGATTGGCCGGGCCCGTAGGTGATCCGTGCCACCGGGAGCCCGCGCCAGTCGCGCACGGTGGGGTCGAGGTCGACCCTGTTCGCGCTATAGGGGAGGTCCTCGCCGATCAGCTCAACTCCGCAGAGCCGGTCGCGTAGCAAGCTGGAACGCATCAACTGCTTGAAGTCCCTGCCGAAGGGCTTTTGCGGCACGAGGAGCCGGAGCACCTCCTGGTAGCTGCGCGCCTCATCGAGGGGCAGCTGAGTCCCTCCGAGCTCGACCTTGCCCGCACGGAAGTACGGCAGCCCCGCCTTCTTCGCGGCTTCGCGGGCCCCGGGAAAGTCCGGGTCGGCGAAGTCGTCGATGTCATGGGTGTGGTCCCGGCCGCGGTAGTTGTGAAGGCGTTCGCCCAAGAAGATGCCGGAACCCTCGGAGAACCAATGGAACATCACCCGGCGACCGGCGAGGTCGTAGGGATCGGGCAGGTCCGAGAGCTGCGCGAGGCGGCTGGTCTCGATGGCGTTCGCCGCCAGCACGACGACCTCGGCGGACTCGCTGTGGCGCACGTTGTGGTCATCGAGCCAGCTGAGCCCTGTCACCTTGCGGCCGTTCGTCTCGATCCTGACGACCATGGAATTGGCGCGTAGTTCGGCGCCGGAGCGTAGCGCTTCGCGCAAGGGTGCGAGCGCCCCGATGCGGGCGAGGATCGGACAGCCATAGCCGGAACAGAAGCCACAGTTGTTACACCGGGGCCGACCGTGGTACTCGCGGCTGTTGATCGCCATGGGAGCAAGGAACGGATGCAGGCCAACTTTGCGACAGCCTTCAGAGACCACGAGCGAGGAGTACTCGGGCGGCCCGGGCAACATCGGCAGCGGCGTTTTACGAGGAGCATGGACGAGTGTCGGCTCTGTGGGGAACAGCCCGATGTCGCCCGCGACGCCTATCAGCTCCTCGATCTGTTCGTAGTACGGCGAAATCTCGCCGTAGTCGAAGGGCCAGTCCGTGATCTCCGCTTGCGGGACCGGGCCAAGCATCGAGAGCTTTTTGAAGTCGATGTCCCAGTACCTCGGTGTCTTCGCGTCCCAGTGGACAGTGCCTCCCCCAACGGTCTGGGGAAGGGACTCGACCGCGCCTGTTATCGGCGAGGCCTGCGGTGAGGAGCGGAACACCCTTGGCTCTGCGCTCGGATCGGCGAGTGAGAAGGACCGGTCCATCTTCAGCTCGTCGTTGGAGAACACGGTGCCCGGCAGGTCGGCGCTGAGATCTGTGAAGTAGTTGGCTCCCTTCTCAAAGACGGTGACGTCAAAGCCGGCACGCGCCAGCACCATTGCCGCGACCGAGCCGCCAGGGCCGCTTCCGACCACGAGGGCGCGCTTTGTCATATGGGCGAGGTCGTGAGCAGGCTGAGCAGCTGGGCACCGATGCCGTCGGGCACGTAGACATCAGGACCATCGGAAAAGGTGACCTCCGCATCGCTGTATCCCCGCGGCTGGCGGTCACCCACCCAGGCGATGTCGTGCCAGCCGGCGAGGCCGGCGTTGCCGCCGTACTCGGGCGCCGAGTACATGCCCTCGATCGCGTGGCCGAAAAGGAGGGTCATGAACCCCTCCGGATCCTGGGCGAGGATCGCGTCCATCTTGTCGGCGCTCACGGATGGGAAGTCCCCGCCGGCGAGCCTGTCGAGGGCTTTTACGCCCTGGCGGTACTGCGCTCGCAAGGCGTCGAGGCGCTCGGTCCAGCCCCTCACCTCGGCCGCTGTGAGACGGAGGAACTTGGCCATGTCGTCGACGCGCGACCCGGCGCGATCGGAAAATGGCCCACCAGCGAAGACTCTGGGCGGTGAGACCATGAGCGCCCCGAGCATCGTGTCGATGTAGCGGGTGACATTCGCTTCACGGGCGCCCGGATGCCCCATCTCGGACGGGTCGTCGTGCGGGCCTGGTATCAGTCGTGCAGTCGCCTCCTCGACGACCAGGGCTTCGTGCGGGTCGAAGACAAGAAAGGACCTAGCTGAGCTTTGCGAGTTCGCCGTGCTGCAAGCAGCGAGCAGCTCGGGCGGGACAAGCAGGGCAAGGCCGGCGAACCCCGCAGCTTTGAGCACTCGCCGGCGGGGGACGATCGTCATGGCCAGGAATCCTGGCACACCGGCGTGGCAAACAGGGCAATTTCGCCCGCCGCGCCCCTTAGCGATAGATGAGGAACTGCCTCGAGGCCCTTTATGTGAGGGTAGGGTGCCGGCGATGACGACAAGCACCGGGCCCGAGAGCCGGGAAGCTCTGAGCTCAGGGCTGACATGCTCCGCGTGGGCTCGTGAGCAACATCTCGACCCTGTTGGTTCAGCTGGCAGCTATCGCGGCTATCTCCTCGTCGAATGGCCGTTGCCATGGCCGCGCGACTTAGCCGAGATCCCGCCACTGGCACCTGTCGCAGAGGCGGCCCGAAGTGCCGGGATGCGCCTTCAGGGCCTGGTCCCAGCTTCTGCGGACGATGTGAGCCGAGTAGCCGCCTACCGCTGGCCGAGGAGCGGCCAAACACGTCTTTCCCGGGCCGAGCTCACCGTAGAGCGCGCTGAGGTCGTCGCGGCCGCGCTGGCGGTTCTAGGCGAGACGCCGGGCCAGGCCGATTCCATCGAGGTGCTCATCTGCACCCACGGGCGCCGTGACCGGTGCTGCGGGTCGCTCGGGACATCTCTCGCCCAGGAGCTGTCGGGAGATCCCTGTCCGCTCGGAGACGGTGTGCGAGTGTGGAGGACGAGCCACACCGGGGGCCATCGCTTCGCCCCGACAGCGGTCGTGCTGCCCCAGGGCACATCTTGGGCCTTTTGCGACAAAAGCGCGCTCGAGAGGATCGTGAGGCGAGAAGGGCCTATGGACGATCTGCTGGCGCGATATCGCGGGTGCAGCGCGATGGCCTCTGGGGCGGCCCAGGCGCTCGAGCGCGCCGTTCTGGGCGAGGTTGGATGGCCTCTTTTTGAAATGGAGCGTCGTGTGGAGGATCTAGGCAGCGACAAGATGGAGATCGCTGTCGATCACCCCGAATGGGGGCGAACGGTTTGGGAAGCCTCCGTACGCTCGGAGTTGGTCCTTTTGCCGGAGTGCGGCCAGCTCCTGCAAGCCGCCACTAAGCGGGAGCCTCGATGGGTCGTGGAGAACCTCCGGCGCTGCTAGCCAATCTCTGGCGGGAGTCCGCTCAGCCTAAGCTCCGCCCGCGTGAGACTTGCAACGATACGCACATCGGACGGCACCCACGCGGCGCGCTTGGACGGAGACCGGATCCTCGTGCTTAGGGCCCAAGATCTCGGAGCGCTGCTCGGGGAAGGCATCGACACCGGGGCGGCATTAGAGCCCATCGCCGAGCTCCGCTCGGATGAGGTGTCGTTCGCCCCGCTCGTGCCCGCGCCGGAGAAGATCCTCTGTGTCGGAATGAACTACCGGGCCCACATAGCCGAGATGTCACGAGAGACGCCTTCGTACCCGACCCTGTTCGCCAAGTTCGCCTCGAGCCTGCTCGGTGCTAACGACGACATCGTCCTGCCTTCTGTAACTCAGGCAGTCGACTGGGAGGCCGAGCTCGGAGTTGTCATCGCTTGCCCCGCCCGGCGGGTCACACCGGAACAAGCGCGCGACGCCATCGCGGGGTTCACCGTCGTCAACGACGTTTCGATGCGCGACTGGCAGAACCGAACGACGCAATACCTCCAGGGCAAGGCATTCGACGCGTCGACTCCGGTCGGGCCGATTCTCGTGAGCGGAGACGAGATAGACGATGCCGCGGACCTCGAGGTGCGCTGCGAGGTCGATGGAGTTTTGATGCAGTGCGGTCGGACCTCGGACCTGCTCTTCGGTCCCGCCGCGGTCGTGAGCTACATCAGCCAGTTCGCGACGCTCAGTCCCGGAGATCTCATCTCCACAGGCACGCCCGCCGGCGTCGGGGCCGGCCGCTCTCCGCAGGTGTTCCTCTCACCGGGGCAGGTCATGATCACCACGGTCGAGGCGATCGGCAGCTGCGTGAACCGCTGCGTTGCGGAGGTTTACTAGACAGCTTCATGATGTCATAATGACGTCATGCAGCTGTCAAACACTGTCGAAGGCCTTCAGGAAGACCTCGCCCAGCTGGCCGGGCTCGGTGAGGGCGCTGTCGCCGAGGCCGCCTCACGCCTCGCGGTGGCGCTCGTCGGTCCGGTCACGGTGAGACTTCTCGACCTGCTCGGGGACGCGGCAGCTGAGCTGGGCGAGCAGCTGCCAACCGGCAGGGTCGAGCTTCGTATCTCAGGACGCGACGCAGATCTCGTCTATGTGGAACAAGCCGACGCCCCCGAGGAGTCCGAGCTCGTAGAAGACCAGACGGCACGGATCAGCCTCAGGCTTCCCGAGCCGTTGAAGGCCCAGATCGAACAAGCCGCGGCTCGAGAAGGCGTGTCGGCGAACACATGGATCGTCCGCGCTCTCGGCCGCAGCGCCTCGACGGGAAGAACCACACGATCGCACAAGCGGCTCAGTGGCTATGGCTGGGCCTGAGGGAGGACAACGATGAGCGAGACGGACGGCCCCACAGCTGAGCGGCGGGGCAACGAGCTGGAATCGGTGGAACGCAGCTTCGACACCCCTCGGGCGGTAAGCCTGCACATCGACAACGCCTCGGGCGAAGTCGAGATCGCGACCCATGACCACGCCAGGACCGAGATCAGGCTCGTCGCGCTCCACCCGGGCGCGGATGTGCTCGTCAAAGACGCGCGAATAACTGAGCGGTCCTCGGTTCGCGGCCACGAAGTAACCGTCGAGATTCCTCATCCACGGGGATTGGCCAAGCTCTGGTCCTCGGGAGGAGTCCAGGTCCTCGTAAAGGTCCCGAATGACGCGGAGCTCGACGTCTCGACAGCATCGGCTTCGACAACCGCCCAGGGAAGGTACAAGGGTGCCGTCATCCGCACCGCCTCGGGCGATATAGCGGTCGAGGAGATCACCGGCGCCGCGAGGATACGCACGGCGAGCGGGTGTGTGGACCTCGGCTCGGTGGGCGATGTAGCCGACGTCCAGTCGGCTTCAGGCGACGTCAGGATCGGCGTCGCGGCAGCTGGCGGCAAGGTGTCCACAGCCTCGGGCGATGTCGCCCTCGGTCGGGTCGAAAGACCAGCACGTATCCGGGCCGCCTCTGGTGACGTGCGCCTCGGCGAAGTGCTCCAGGGTGCCGAAATCGAGACCGTCTCAGGTCAACAGCAGGTCGAGCGGGCAGCGGCGGGGGACTTTGTCATGCGCGCCGTCAGTGGCGACATCGTCGTGTCGGTTGTCCCGGGATCGCTCGTGCGTTTCGACGCTGGGTCGATGTCGGGGAACGTCCAGAGCGACATCGAGCTCGAGTCTGCCCGCCCTGTCGGTGCTAGTCAGGGCGGGGTGTCCGAGCTCTCGATCCAGGCCAAAACCGTGTCCGGGGACATCTATGTGTTGCGGGCAACTCCCTGAGGCGCCGGGCCCGTGGGAATCTCCGCCCGAGGCGTCGGCGTTGACGCTCACTGGTAGCGTCGCGTCATGCGTCCTCGTCTCCTGCTCGTCATCTTGACTGTCGCGATCGCCTTCGCGGCCGGTTGTGGCGGTTCCACGGCCGGCTCGGGTGGTACCTCGAAGGGATCGGCGGCTCTCAACGGGATCGCTACAAAAACGGGCAAGCAGATCGTCGCAGCCGCTCTGGCGGCAACTAAGACTCAGAGCTCTTTCCACTTTGTGGAGGTGGCATCCACGACCGCGAGCAGCGTGAGCATCGTGGGCGACGTCGGTAGCTCGAGCGGTGAGCAGCGCATAACGGTAAGCGAGAGCGGCGAGAGCGGCCACATCACCCTGCTTCTCGCTGACAAGACGGCCTACTTCTCGGGTGACACCTTCGGACTGGAGGGTTTCACGGGTATGAGCAAGGCCGACGCGACACCCCTTGCCGGGAAATGGATCGCAGTTCCGTCCTCGAACTCGACATTCTCGGCGCTGTCAGCCTCGCTAGCTGTAAAGACAGCGGCCGCGCAGCTCGTAAGCCTGACCGGGACGCTCACGCGGGGCAAGGCGTCCACCGAGCTCGGTCACAAGGCCATTGCGGTCAAGGCGGCGGAGAAGAACAAGTCAGGATCTCTTGCGCTGACCATGTACGTGGCGACCACCGGAGCCGCGCTCCCGATCCGGGTCGAGGGTACGACGCAGGCGACCGGGAGCGCCGCCCGCTCGATCACGGCCACATTCAGCAATTGGGGCGAGAAGTTGAACCTGAGCGCTCCCGCCAGTTCCGAACCAATCGCAGACGTGAAGGCCCTCAAGGGCTGAGCTTTTGACGAGTGCGGGCGGGCTCGGGCTGGCTTCGATCGCGCACTCGAGCTTGCGCGCCCGGATGCCATGAGTTCCGCCGGCGAGCCCGCTCCCGCGGGGCGCTACCCCGATGAGCTCGCGTGCGACGTCCTGTTGGCGGACGGGCGCACGGCTCGGCTGCGAGCCATCCGCCCAGAGGACGCTTCAGCGCTTCGGGCCTTGGGGGAGAAGCTGTCGACAGAGACGGTGTACTTCCGTTTCTTCTCGCCCCGGCGGAGCATCACTGACGAAGAGATCGCGCACTTTGCGACCGTCGACTATGAGGACCGTCTGGCGCTCGTCGCAGTCGTCGACGGCGAGCTCGTCGCTGTCGCTCGCTACGACCGTTGCGGCGACGATTCTTCTGCTGTCGTGCCCGGCGATGGCATCTCGGCCGATCAGCACAAAGACGAGGCCGAGGTGGCCTTCGTGGTGCGTGACGACCAACAAGGACGCGGGCTCGGGACCGTGTTGCTCGAACATCTCGCCTCGGCCGCGGTCCAACGCGGGATCGGTCGCTTTGTCGCCGACACGCTCCCGGATAACTACAGGATGATCAACGTCTTTCGGTCCGTGGGCTTCGATGAGCACGCCCTTTTGGACTCGGGAGTCATCCGCGTGACGATGGAGCTCACCAACCGGCCCGAGTATCTAGAACGGGTCGAAGGGCGCGACTCGACAGCAGCGGTGCGCTCGATCGAGCACATCTTGCGCCCGGCGACGCTCGCCGTGGTGAGTTCGGGCGGCCCGGGCGGCTCTGTGGGCCGAGACATAGTCCGTAATCTCCTCTCCGGTGGTTACACCGGCAGCGTGTTCCCGGTCGACCCGAGCGCCGACTTGGTCTGCGGTTTGTCCGCCTACTCCAGTCTTAGCGAGGTTCCCGGACCGATCGACCTCGCTGTGATCACAGTGCCGCGCCGGCTCTTGGCCGCAGTCGTGAGCGAGTGCGGGAGCAAAGGGGTCGGCGGGCTCGTGGTCGTCGCTTCAGGGGAACAGGCCGAGGAGACTGCGCCTACGAGCACCAATCGCGACCTGGTCGAGCTGGCGAGGAATTTCGGGATGCGGCTCGTAGGTCCCGAGTGCATGGGCGTGATCAACACCTCTACTGCAATCCGGATGAACGCCAGTGTCGCCGAGCGCCCGCCCCCGCCCGGCCGGGTGGCGTTTTCGTCCCAGTCCGGAGGCCTCGGTATCGCTCTTCTCGGCGAGATGGGGACTCGTGGGCTCGGCATCTCGAGCTTCGTGTCGGTGGGCGACAAGGCCGACGTCAGTGGCAACGACCTGTTGCGTTTTTGGGAGCAAGACCCGCAGACCGACGTCATTCTCCTTTATCTCGAGTCCTTCGGGAACCCGCGCAAGTTCAGCCGGATCGCCCGCAGCGTGGCCCGCAAGAAGCCGATTGTCGCCATGAAAAGCGCCCGCACGGCATCGGGGCGCCGCGGCGCCTATTTCGAGAGTGCCGTAGCTGTTCCTGACGAGGCCATCGACGCCCTTTTCCGCCAGGCGGGGGTCATCCGGGTCGGGACCCTCGAGGAGCTGCTCCAGGTAGCCGGCCTGCTTGAGAGCCAGCCGCTACCCGCCGGGCGCCGCGTGGCGATCGTGAGCAACGCCGGAGGATGCGGAGTACTCACCGCAGATGCCTGCGAGAGCTACGGGCTCGAGGTTCCCGAGCTTTCCCCAAGGACCCGACTGCGCTTGGGCGAGGTTCTCTCGCGCGAGGTGTCAACTGGAAACCCGATCGATCTTGCCGCTTCAGCCCCAGGGCACGAGTACCGCGAAGTGCTGGGGATAATCCTCGAGGACCCGGACATCGACGCTTTGGTCGTCACCTTTACGCCCCTGGAAGCCGAGGGTGCCGAGGAGATAGCCCGGGCAGTCGCCGAAGCCGCTGCAGCGGTCTCAAAGCCAGTGCTGGCCAACTTCATCGTCACCGACGGGACGCTTTCGGCCCTGCGCTCTGGCCCAAAGCGCGTGCCCTGGTTCTCCTACCCCGAGTCGGCCGCGCGCGCCTTGGCCCGGGTTGTCCCGTACGCAGAATGGGTGCGAAGGCCAGAGGGCGAGGCGCCGAGCTTCGACGACATCGATGTCGCAGCTGCCCGCCAGATCGTTGAGGCGGCGCTCACTGGTCCCTCCGGCACCTTCGTAGCCTTTCCGACGACAGCATCGGTGCGCTCGGCTTGGCTCGATGCCGCCTCGGCTTTCGGGCTGCTCGAGGCCTACAGGATCCCGATCCTCGCCTCGGCCCTGGTCCACAGCGTCGAAGAGGCAGTCGAGGCAGCAGGATCGGCCGGCTATCCGGTTGCGGTCAAGCTTGACGCTCCGGTTCTTTTGCACAAGAGCGATGTCGGTGGCGTCCGGCTGAGCCTGGGCTCGGCTGAGGAGGTCGCCTCCGCCGCCGAGGCCCTGCTGACCAGGTTCGGTCCCGGGGTGTCGCTCGTCGTCCAGCCCATGGGGCCTGACGGCGTCGAGACAGTCGTCGGGCTCGTGGAGGACCCTTCGTTCGGGCCCCTCGTGATGTTCGGGCTGGGAGGTAAACAGGCCGAGCTCCTGCGCGACCAGATGTGGTCTTTGGTGCCTATGACGACTCAAGACGCCCGTCAGCTCGTGGGCGGGCTGCGGTCCTCGCCCCTTCTCACGGGCTATCGAGGCTCGGCCCTAGTCGAGCTCTCCGCGCTCGCAGATGTGCTCTCGCGCGTCGCCCGCTTGGCTGAGGACATTCCCGAGGTGGCCGAGTTGAGCCTGAACCCGGTCGTGGCCAGCGCCCAGGGCGCGGTCGTCCTCGACGCCCGTATACGTGTCTCAACGGCCCTGCACGAGCCGTCCCTGTTGCGCAGGGTCATGCGCACCGCTTGAGCCGCCTTAGTACCTTGAGCCTGTAGCGAGCCTTTTGGAGCAGGTGCCAGGCGGAGAAGGATCAAGTGATGGTTGCGACCTCGTTGATCCGCCTCATGGCCTCATCGTCGAGCCGCTCGAGGATCTCGAGTGAACGCAGGTTCTCACGTACCTGCTCGACACGGCTCGCGCCGGTGATAACAGTCGAGACAGCTGGGTTCGAGGCGCACCAGGCGATTGCGAGCTGTCCGAGTGGGCACCCGAGATCATCAGCGATCGCCTTGAGAGCCCGGACCTTCTCGTTGCGCTGCGGGTCCTCGAAGTGCGGCCGCAACCACTCGTAACCGGCGAGCGAGCCACGCGTGCCCTCCGGGACGCCGTCGAGGTACTTGCCCGTCAACAGCCCTGATGCCAGCGGGCTCCATGTGGTCAGGCCGATGCCGTAGTCCGCGATCACCCTGGCGTACTCGAGTTCGACACGCTTTCGCGCGAGGAGGTTGTACTGAGGTTGCTCCATGACGGGCTTGTGGAGGTGGTGACGCTCAGCGATCTCGATGGCGGCGACGATCTCGTCTGCTGCCCACTCAGAGGTGCCCCAGTAGAGCGCCTTGCCGGAGCTGACAATGTCAGACATCGCCCAGACGGTCTCTTCAATTGGCGTCTCCGGGTCGGAACGATGGCAAAAGATGAGATCGAGGAACTCGAGGCCGAACCGTTCCAGCGACCCGTCCACGGCTTGCATGAGGTACTTGCGGTTCAAGGTGTTGGACATGTTCGGGCCGTTGTGAATGCCCCAGAAGAACTTCGTCGAGACCACGAACTCGTGGCGCTGCCAACCGAGGGTCTTGATCGCTCGGCCCATGATCAGCTCCGACTTGCCTCCGGCGTAGGACTCGGCGTTGTCGAAGAAGTTCACGCCTCCCTCACGCGCGGCCTCGAGGCAGCGCACGGCGAGCTCGTCGCCGACTTGAGTGCCAAAGCTGACCCAGGAACCGAACGACAACACGCTTACTTTCAGTCCGGATCGGCCAAGGCGGCGGTAAGGCATTGACATATCAGGTCATCTCCAGCTCAGTGATCTCGCACACGCGCGTCGCGCGGAACGAGGGTACCCGCCGAACATAGCCGTGATGCACTGGCGATGTTGTGCCGGCGTTGCATGCCGGCGGACTCGCTCAGCGACGCTTGGTCTTCGGGAGTGTCGCGACCAGGTCCGTCAGAACCTCGGTCATGATCTGTCGCGCCCGCGGCACCGAGCAGTCCTGAACGACGCGCAGGTTGTCCCAAGATGCCCAGCTCGCGGCGAGGTCGAGGGCGTCGAGCACGAGTGCCCGCCGCCTGGCGTCGACACGAGCCAGCTCCGGAGCGAACACGTCCGCGACCTGGGCCCTCGCCGCTGCATAGGAATGCGCGAGCTGCTCGACCAGGATCGGATGTGTGTGGCTCAAGTGGATGGCGACGCGGCGCACGGGGGCGATCTCCTCGTAAAGCTTGGCGCGCAAACGTACGAGCTCGGCAATCCGGTCAGCCACGCGTGGGTCATCGGGCCGGGGACCGATGTAGGCGTCCTGGATCGGCCGGATCTTTGAGGCAGCCGCGACGAAAAGTGCGTTCAGGTCGGCGAAGTGACGGAACACCGTGCGCTCTGAGACCCCCGCTCGTGCTGCAACCTCGGCCGCACTGGGGAGATAGATGACCTTCGGCGGGTACTCCCTTGCAATCTCGAGCACAGCGTTTACTACCGCCTCGTAGTTGCGTGCCGCTCTCAATCGGCGTCCGTCCGATTCGGTCCTTTTTGGCGCTTTGGCGCGCGCACGCACGGCCTTTGCCGGTGCCGGGCGGGCCCGCTGAAGCGAACGCGCCGAGCCTTTGCTCGTGGCAGAGCTGGACCGGCCGCTCACCGCCTTGACCGGTTGGCGGACGGTTTTGCGTGTTGAGCTGGTCGTGACCCGTGAGCGGGCGACCGTTTTGCTTGGCGTGCGGCGTGTACGCGCGGTCGGCGTCGCTCGGGTCACCATCGCTGGCATCCTGGTGACAAAGCTTTCACGGTAAACATGCTACCCAAAACAACCAGGCCGGACTCGTCAGCACGCCTGCCAGTTCGCGTGAGGCCGTTTTCACCCGTCCACGAAGAGCTTGCCATCGGAATCCTCGATCGAAACACGTGGCAGTGGCACCGACGCCGGGCCCTGCAAGACGGCTCCGGTTGTGGCGGAGAAGATCGAGCCGTGGCATGGGCAGCGGAACTGGAGCTCGGGCTGGTAGAAGCCGACGGTGCAGCCCATGTGGGTGCAGACGGCGCTGAAGGCGACAAAACTGCCCTCCGACGGCTGGACCACATAGGCAGGGATCCCTTGGGCAGGATCGGTGAACTGGCTCGCGCCCTTGACCGGCACTTCGGTCGCGAGACCGATGTACGAGCCCTTCGGCGAGCTCGTGCCGCCGGTTGTGGCTCCGGGCTGGGTTGTCGATGGCGGCAGTGTCGGCGTCGAGGAAGTGGACTTGGCAGCGCTTGAGAACATCCGTCCGACCGCGGCGGTCATCGCGCCCGTGACGACCGCGAAACTGCCGAACGCGGCCGAGACGCCGAGCTTGCGCAGCGCTGCGCGACGGTCCAGCGCCGCTGCGCCCTGGCTCGCCGTAGCGGTGGCGAGCTCGTCGGCATCTCGCCTCGCCAGGGCGTCGTCCAAGGACCAGGCTCCGGAGCCGGCGATCACAAGTGGCGTCCAGGCGAAGAGAAAGACGATGTCGCTGCCGTAGAAGTACGGCGTCGTGTTGAAGCTGACCGAGAGGAACAAGATCAACGACAAGACCATCCCGCCCGCGGCGGCAATTCTGCCGAAGAGCCCCAAAAGCGTCCCGAGACCGACGGCAAGTTCCGCGACCGCGATCAGCAGGCCTACTAGCACCGCAACATGCGCGGCCGGCCGCAAGAGCGCGCCTATCGGGCTCGTCGCGATCGACGCGTGCAGCTGTGACTGGATGGAGCCGGGATTGGCGGCGTTGAAGAAGAAGCGGTTTGCCAGCTTCTGCAGTCCTGCATAAGTGAAGGTCACGCCTAGGAAAGCCCTTAGGACCAACTGTGACCCGCCGGGCATGTCGCGAAGGCGCGCGAGCACGCCTTGGCGTGAACGGTCGCGCTGCTGCGGTCTCGGCCCGGTCATCGCCAAGAGATCTCAGTCATCGCCAAGAGACTAGGTAACGGGGCGCTCAGAGTGCGATCGCCCCAGCGGGCTCGAGCGACGCGGGCGACGCCTGGTCTGACGCTTCCGAGGCGGCTTCGTCGCGCACACTCTTGCGAAGGCGGATTTCGGGCAGCAAGAGTGACAGTACGAAGGCGATCGCGACCACGGGCGTCGCGATGAGGAACACGGTGTCGATCGTGTGCACGTAGGCGACCGTGGCCGCGGCGTGAATGGCCGGCGGGAGCGTACGGAGCTCGGCAGGGCTTCCGACGATTTGGCGGGCGATCGCAGCCACGTGCGCTCTGTCCGCGATCGGCAAGGCCGAACTCAAGTTGCCGACGAGGCGGTCGTTGAGCACTGCACCGAGCAGCGCTGTGCCAAAGGCGCCTCCCATCGAGCGGAAGAAGGCCGCCAGTGAAGTCGCCGTCCCGAGGTCCTTGTAGTCAACGCCGTTTTGGACCGCGAGGATCAGCACCTGCATCACGAGACCGAGGCCGAACCCCGTTACGAGCATGAAAGCGGACGTTACGAGGAACGAGGTGTGCACAGTCAAGGTGGAGAACAGACCCATTCCTACGGTCATGAGACCAGTACCTAGGATCGGGAAGATCTTGTACCGGCCGATCCGAGCGATGATCTGCCCGCTAGCGATGGAGGCGGTGAACAGCCCCACCATGATCGGAAGCAGCATGAGGCCCGAGACGGTGGGCGACACGCCGCGCACGACCTGGAGGTACACGGGAAGATAGATGATCGCTCCGAACATCGCGACACCGACGATGAACCCAGCGGCGTTGGCGACCGAGAAGACCTTCTTGCGAAACAGTCTGAGCGGCACGATCGGCTCGAGGGCGAAGTGCTCGCGGGCGAGGAACGCCGCCACGAAGGCGATCCCGGCGACTGCCATGCCGACGATCTGCGGTGACAACCATGCGTAGCCCTGCGGAGAGCCTCCTAGGGTAGTCACGAGCAACAGGGCAGAGAACCCGACGAGCAGCAGCACCGAACCGAGGTAGTCGATCCTGTGACGGGTCCGCACCGCTTTGTCGCGTAGCACGATGCTCGTCACGACAAGAGCGACGGCGCCGATGGGCACATTTACGTAGAAGATCCATCGCCAGGAGGCATGGTCGACGAGGAAGCCCCCGACAAGCGGCCCCGCCACGCTCGCGATGCCGAAGACCGCTCCGAAGTACCCCTGGTAGCGACCTCGTTGCGCGGGAGCAACGATGTCGCCCACGATCGCCATCGCGAGCACGATCAGGCCACCGGCTCCAAGTCCCTGCACTGCGCGAAAGGCGATCAGCTGATCCATGCTCCTGGCCATGCCTGCAAGGACCGACCCCGCGAGGAACACGACGATGGCGAACTGGAAGATCCGCTTGCGGCCGTAAAGATCGGAGATCTTGCCGTAGAGCGGTGCGCTCACAGTCGAGGTGAGCAGATAGGCGGTTACAACCCAGGTGAGGCGGCTTAGGGAGTGGAAGTCGCCCACGATGGTCGGCAGCGCCGTGCTGACGATGGACTGGTCCAGTGCTGCGAGCAGCAGTCCGAGCATCAGCCCGGAGAAGACGACCATTATCTGGCGGTGGCTCATGACGGGATTCTCAGGCTCGTGCCGCACGACCAGATGTGCACCAGAACCCGTCATCGCCGCAGTGTCGATGCCGAGCGGCACTGGCTCTTCTGAAACTGTTTTCGGGCCGGCGCCGATGAACTCCTCGGTCGTCGTCATACGTGCTCCTTGTGTTTGTTGTCGTGCAGGGCGATCTTGTGGCGAGCGTTGATGTCGTTCGCGGCCTTGTCGAGCGTCTCCATGATCCCGATGAGCTGGCTCAGCTGATCGTCCGAGAGGACCGAGAGCAGACTCGCCGTCTTGCTACATGCCTTCGCTTGTAGGTCGGTCACAACCGAATGCCCCTCGTCGCTTAGCTCGAGGCGCACGACTCGTCGGTCCGATGGGTCGTCGTGACGCACGACGAGGCCCTGGCGTACGAGCCTGTCCACGACCGCCGTGGCAGCGCTCTCGCCCACCTCGAGCTGCTTGGCAAGCTCGCGCATGGTCACCGACTGGCCGCGCAGCAACGTCAGCACGACGCGCTGATGCTCTGTCACAGCGTGCAGTTCTTCGCCGACCTCGCCGTGCAACAAAGCACTGAGTCTTCGCTGCAGCTGCGGCTGGAGTTCGCAGTACCTGTCGATTAGGAGCTCGCGCGCGGGATGCTTGAACGCGGCAGGGTCGAGGCGGCTCACCTCGTAAAAACTCGGCGTGTCGGGCGTCATCTTCAATTCGGCCTTCTTGCGGGCGTCGGGAACATCATTTCCCAGTAGAACAATTCTACTCATGAAATATTCCTGGCATGAAACGTCGTCCGCGCAACCAGTGCGAAAGGGTCGCCACGAAGGGAGGAGATCTGGGCCGGGCCCGAACGCGGTGTCACGTGAGCCGCGGCCATGCCTGTCCTGGACTTTGACGAGCGGCTTGGCGACTCATGGCGAGGGGACTCGCCGCTGGTTTACGCGAGGTTGCCGTCCTTGATCACGACCGCTCGCATCGGGGCAAGACTAGGCATGCCCGCTTGGGTGCCGCCCCAGCTCAGGGAGCTGTCTCGCTCTCAGGGCTGCCCGGCACCGTACGCGCCCGGCGGGATCGGCGTGTCCATCACGTTGGTGCCCGTCTCCTCGGCTTGTACCACCATGCCGCCGCCGATGTACATAACGACGTGGTACAAGAGGGAGGCGTCCCCGTAGAAGATCAGGTCACCGGGCTGGAGGTCGGCCATTGAAACGTGCTGGATCTCGTAGTACTGCTCTGTAGCCCCATGGGCGAGCTGAACCCCGGCTTGTGACCAGGCCCACATGGTCAGCCCCGAGCAGTCGAAGCCCACGCCGGGAGTTGCCCCGCCCCAGACATAGGGGACTCCCCGCTGTCCTTGGGCAGCGTCCACGGCGATCTGGCCGGAGGAGTCGCCAGTGGTCGGTGCGGCGGCGGGCGGCGGTGCGCTCGAGGGGGCCTGTGCTGATGCCGGGGCGGTTGTAGCTGGTGTGCTCGTCGCCTCGGCGACGTTGTTCGCGGACGCCTGCGCCGCGGCTGCTGCCTCTGCTGCCTGCCTCTTTTCTGCCGCGGCGAGCGCCCTTTTGGTGGCGGCAGCATAAGCCGCAGCCTGCTCGCGTTGGACCTCGGCCACTGCTGCAGCGAGTTGGCCCTTGACCTGGGACTCCTCGTTGTTCAGTTGAGCCGTGAGGGCCTGCTCCTGGGAGACATCGCTCGCGATCGCTTCCGCGTTCGCCTTGGCGATCTGTTCAGTGTGTGCGAGCGTGGCCCGCTCCAGGGTCAAAGAGCGCTGATTGATGAGCACAGTTGTCTCGGACTCGTCGAGGTTGCCTGAGGCTGCTTGGAGGTAGGCCTGTTGCATTCCGGCGGTCTGCTCGGTGCCGTTGAACACCACCGAAAGGCTCTGAGATGCTCCGCCGGTGACGTAGGCCTCGATGGCCACCTCGCGCAGGTGAGCGCGGTCCTGCTCAAGGGACCTTTCCGTGCCGCCTATGGCCGCGGTGGCCCGGGCGACTTGGTGCTCGAACAAAGACACACGGCCCTCGGCCTGAAGGTAGCTCTCATCTAGGATCTGTAGCTGGGTCGTTGCGGCCTGGATCTCGCCGGCGATGTACTGCGCCCGCTGCTGCAAAGTGGCGACCTGGTTGGCACCTGCCGGCGCGCTTAAGAGGACGAGGGGAGTGCCTACGCCTATTAGCAGCATGGCGGAGACCGCCATGAGTGCTGTCGCGCGCCGACGGGGCCTGTTCGACTCTGGCGCAGCGACCGCGCTTTGCGTAGCCCCAAAGATGAGGCTCCCACCAGCAGGTCTCACGGACTGGCAACCTAACCCGCAATGCGAAGGCTTTGCAAGCCCATTTCAGATGAAGCATTTTCGGCTAAAGGCTGACATTACAGCGTCGTTACGATAAGACCCACATAATTGTTACCGGGATGGTACTGACAGCTAGGTTGACGCTATGACCCTGACAGGAGACTTTGCAGTGAGTGGGGATGCCGAGGAGTACCGCATCGAGCACGATTCGATGGGTGAAGTACGCGTGCCGAAGAGCGCGCGCTGGGCCGCCCAGACCCAGCGCGCCGTCGAGAATTTCCCGATCTCGGGACAGCCAGTCGAACCCGCTCTCGTCGTAGCTCTGGCGATGATCAAAGGCGCCGCCGCAACTGTCAACGCCGAGATGGGCACGATCGGAACCGATGTCGCTGGCGCTATTGCGGAGGCGGCAAATGAAGTGGCAGACGGCCGCCATTTTGAGGAGTTCCCCATAGACGTGTTCCAGACCGGATCGGGCACTTCAACTAATATGAACATGAACGAAGTACTTGCCAATCTTGCGAGCGAGAAGCTAGGCCAGGAAATCCGTCCTAACAACGAGCCGAACGCCTCCCAGTCGTCCAATGACGTGTTCCCTTCCGCGGTCCATCTCGCAGCCGCGCTCGGTATCGTCTGCGAGCTCATTCCGGCCCTTGGCTATCTGGCCACGAGCCTGCGCTCCAAACAGGACGAGTTCGCCGGTGTGGTGAAGTCCGGCCGCACTCACCTCATGGACGCGACTCCGGTCACACTCGGCCAGGAGTTCGGTGGATATGCCGCTTCTATCGAGCACGGCATCGAGCGCCTCGAGTCGACCCTTGCGCGCGTGGGCGAGTTGCCGCTCGGCGGGACCGCAGTCGGGACGGGACTGAACGCGAAGCCGGGGTTCGCCGCGAGGGTTATCGAGCTGCTCGCGGCGGGGACGGGGCTGCCGCTTCGTGAGGCCCGCGATCATTTCGAGGCGCAGGGCTCGCGCGACGCCCTTGTCGAGGCGTCCGGCGCGCTGCGAACGGTCGCAGTCTCGCTCTACAAACTCGCCAACGACCTGAGATGGATGTCATCGGGCCCGCGCTGTGGGCTAGCTGAGATCCACCTGCCTGACCTTCAACCCGGCTCCTCGATCATGCCGGGCAAGGTCAATCCGGTCGTACCGGAGGCTGTGTGCCAGGTCGTTGCCCAAGTCGTGGGAAATGACGCGGCAGTCGCGTTCGGCGGCGCGGCGGGCAATTTCGAGCTCAACGTGATGCTTCCCGTGATTGGCAGCAACCTGCTCGAGTCGATCCGCCTCGTGTCGGCGGTGAGCCGGGTCCTTGCCGACAAGTGCATCGCTGGGATCGTCGCAGACGAGGAGCAATGCCGCTCCTACGCCCTCTCCTCGCCTTCTATCGTCACGGCCCTCAATCCCTACATCGGCTACGAGAAGGCGGCAACGGTAGTGAAAAAGGCGGTTGCCGAGGGTAAGGACCTGCGTACCGTCGTGCTCGAGATGGGTCTGCTCAGCGAGGACGAGGTCGACCGCGCGCTTGACGTGCTTGCCATGACCAAAGGCGGCGTCGTCGGCTGACCTCCCGGCTCGGGCGGCTGCGCTCGCCGCGTGGCACCTCGGCGCCCGCTCGAAGGTAGCGTCGGCTCGATGCATCCCATCGAGCGCTTGCGGTGGATCGCCCTCGAGCGTGAGGAGGCGACGGCGACGCTTGCCGCCGAGGCCGCGTGGACTCTCTCGGAGCTGGCGGCCGAGGACCCTGCCGCCGTCGTTACGGCTTGTAGGCGCCTCGTCGAGTCTCACGGTACCGCGGGGCCTTTGTGGTGGGTGGCAGCGACGCTTCTCGTGGCGCCGGACCCTCAAACCGCAGCACGCAGGGCGGTGGACGAGCTGCTGTCGGACCCGACGGCCGACCTGCTCGCCGAGGTGCTGGGCGAGCGCCTAGGCAGCGGCGCGGTAATCGTGGTGGCATGTCCCGCAGAGACGGTACGCGATGCCTTGTCGCAGGCGAGTCTTTCGGCCGTGCGTATCGTGGGCGCGCTGCCCGGCCGCCGGGCCGAGCAGCGCAGGTTCGCAGCCGTCGTGCGCGAGGTAAGTGATTGGGACCTTGACGAGGCGGACGACGCCGTACAGGGCGCGACCTTGGTGCTCCTCGAGGCGCTCGCCGCCGGACCGGCGGGCGTGCTTGTCGCCTCGGGCATCGGCGACCTAGTAAGTGCCGCGAGAGCTGCGTCGGTTCCGCTATGGGCTGTCGTCGGAGTAGGCCGCGTCCTTCACGCGCAGCTGCTCGAAGAGATGCTGCGGCGTGCGGACGGGAAGCTCGAGCTCATCGCGCCCGATTCCATTCAGGTCGTTATAGGGCCCTCAGGACCGGGAACCCCCGTCGAAGGACTTGGCCGTCAGCCTTGCCCGAGAGCGCCCGAGCTGATGGTGCGCGCCAGCTAGAGCACTTCGGTGAAACTCCGGTCAGGAGCATCTGGTGTCTCCTTCAGGTCCGGGTCCGAGCGGGGCACGGGCCTCTCGGACGTTGTCCTGGTGTGCGGTGAGGGCGCGACCCAAGCGGTGGGCCCCGAATCCAGCCGCCCCGCAGACGGCGACGAAGCCTGCGAGCAGGAATTGACCCAGCCCGGCGCCAATCGCGGCCCCCGATATGGCGGGGCTCACGATGTTGGCGACCGTGAAGCACATCGAGGATGCGGCAAAGTATCGCCCCCGCAGCGCCGCTGGGGCGAGGTCGTTCACGAGCGGGCCGTTGACCGGGCTCAGGAAAACTTCACCGATGGCAAACACCGCTGGGGTGGTGATGACAAGGGCTATGGAGGCTCGCGAACCGGGCACGAGGCCGGAGAGGCCGAGCACGACCCACGAGGCCGCGAAGGCGCCCGCCACCGTCTTGAGCGCGGTGCTACGCCGCATCCGCGCGCATAATCGCAACGCCAAAGGTTGCGACACCACGATGAAGAAGGTGTTGGCAGCGTACGCGATCGCGATCGTGTCCGGTCCCACCTTTGCGACAGAGGTCGCGAAGCCAACAAAACCGGTGTTGAGCGCCCCGTAGCCCGCCAGCATGAGAAGAGTCAGTGTCAACGCGTAACGACGGAAGAGGCCGTCGGCGAACACTGCCCGATATCCGAGCCGGGGTTCGTGACCTTGTGCATCCTCGCGTTGCGTTCCAGATTTGCTCGCGGCCTCAACATTGCCCACCGGATGGAACGCAGTTGCGCGCAGAAGAACGAGGGCGGCCACGACGACCAGATTCGAGCATCCGTCCACGAGGTAGATCGCCACGAAGCTCCCCGGGTCGCGGACATGGACGACGAGGCCGCCAATGACAGCCCCCATTCCCAAACCGAGATTCAGCAACTGGAAGTTGCGTGCGAATGCGAGCCGGCTGACGGCCTCGTTGCCGACCATGACCCCCAAGAGGGCGTTCCACGTCGACCAGCCTGCGGCCTGGCCGAGGCCGTAGATGAACATCGCCGGTATGGCTGACAAGCTGCTGTGGATGGTGGCTAGCGAAGCGATCCCGAGACCCTCGAGACAAAGGGCGACGAGCAACACGGCCCGGGCGCCGAAGCGGTCCACGAGCGCCCCCGCCCAGGGGCCGACAGGAAGGGCGAGGACTGCCATGGCGCCGATAAGCAAGCCCGCGACCGACAGCGGGATGTGGCGCACCTGATGGAGGTAGATAACCAGGAAGGGGAGGGTCAGGCCACTGCCGATAGAGGACACAAAGCTCGCCCCCAGAAGGACGCGCAAACTCCCAGGGAGGCGAGTCGCCGGCATGTCGCCATACTCGCGCTCGGGACGCCAATGGCTTCGAATCGGCCTATAGGGACGAGTAGCTTCAAAGTCGTGGGTCAGAGGATCGAGTTTGTTAGCAACGAGTCGACAGACATCGGGTTCGCCCGGAGGTCCACGACGCCGGGCATCGACGCTCGCTTGGGAGAGGACTGTCCAGTTCCTGCACGCCAAGATCGCCTGAGCGCTAGATGACGCCAAAAGTCGTCGAGCGGTATATCGCGCTTGGCCTTGCTATGAACCGCCACGTGCACGGCCTGGTCGACGCGTACTACGGTCCGAGGGCGATCGCGGACCGTGTACTTGCGGCTCCCCTTATGGTTCCCGAGCGGCTCGTGGCCGAGTCGCGTGAGTTGCTCGCGGCGATAGATGCTGGCGAAGAGCTGGGCGATCCCGACTCGGCCAGCAACGCCCGTGGACGCACCTCCGAGCCCGCGGGGGACGCGGGCAGGGACGCGTCGCGGCGCCATTTTCTCCGCTCTCAGGTGCGAGGGCTTTTGACCAGCGCCCGCAAGCTTGCCGGCGAGCCGATCAGCTACTCCGACGAAGTCGAGTCCTGTTACGGGGTGCGCCCTCGCCGTTTTGCCGAGGATGAGTTCGAGGCAGCCCATCGCCGACTCGAAGAGGTCGTGCCCGGCGCTGGGCCACTCGCGCAGCGCTACGTCGTCTGGCGCGAGGCCCAAGCGGTGCCGGTCGACCGGCTCGAAGCGGCCGTCGCCTCGCTCGCTGAGGACCTCCAGGTCCGGACGCGGACCCTGTTCGGGTTGCCCGAGGGCGAGCGTGTCGACTTCGCGCTCGTGACTGACAAGCCCTGGAGCGGCTTCAACTACTACCTGGGCGGCCTGCGCTCGCGGGTCGTGATCAATACCGATCTTCCGGTCCTTTCGACATCGCTCGGTCAACTCGTGGCGCACGAGGCCTATCCAGGACATCACACCGAGCGCGTCCGCAAAGAGGTCGGACTTCTCCGGCGCCACCGATGCTGGGAGGAGTCGATCGTCCTGATCGGGACGCCCGAGAACCTCATCGCCGAGGGTCTCGCCGATCTCGGGATCGAAATCGTGATGGCGCCCCGACCAGAGCTAACGCTCGCAGAGCACCTACGCCCGCTCGGGCTCGACTACGAACCGGACCTAGTCGCGAGCGTGAAACAGGCCGCCGAAGCCCTCGGCGGAGTACGTGCGAACGCCGCGTTCAGACTCTGGGAGGACAAAGCCGACGCCGAGACCGTCATCGATGAGGTCGCGCACTGGGGACTGACAACACGGCCGCGAGCCGCCAAGCAGGTCGAGTTCCTCCAGCACCCGACATGGCGGGCGTATATCTCGTGCTACGTCGAGGGGCTGCCCTTGTGCCGGGCATTCGTCGCCGGTGACCCGCGTCGTTTCGCCCGGCTTGTGACAGAGCAGCTCACGCCTCAAGACCTGGTCGCCGAGACTCCCCCCTCCCGATAGGACACGGCTTAGCTTTGCCGGGGCCAAGCGTGCTAGCACGAACGGGGCGAGTGCGGTCAGCTACCTGGAGGCGTCCGGCCGAGTAACCCAGACTGAGACGATCACACACACAGCCGGCAGATGTTTGCGAGGTCATCGGTGACATGAGCCACGTGCTGCCTGTCACCTGGTATCGATTCCGGGTCACCTTTGCGCGCCGCTGGGGCGGCTATTTGAACGTGGCGGTGCTGGTGGCTCTGCTCGGCGGCATCGCTATGGCTTCTATTGCCGCTGGGAGGCGCACCCAGTCTTCCTATCCACAGTTCCTGGCCAGCAGCAATGCCTCGGACCTGACCGTGTCGGTATATGACCAAGAAGGCGGTGGAGCGACGATCTCGTTGACTTCCGAGCTTGCCCGACTGCCCGAAGTGAAAAGCGTGAGAACTGTCGTCGCTCCTAACCTCGTGCCCCTCGCCCGCAGCGGAGCCCCGCGTCTTGGCACCTTGGCCCAGGTGACAGTTCTCGGCAGCCTGGATGGCCAGTTCGCCGGTCAGGACCGTCTCGCCGTCGCACAAGGTCGGTTGCTGGATCCGAGCAAGGTTGACGAAATGGAGATGACCGCCAGCGCGGCCCGGCTGCTCGGGGTACATCTCGGCCAGGTTGTGCCGATGGGCTTTTATACCGAGGGCCAATTTTCCTTGCCGGGTTTCGGCACACCGAAGGTGGCTCCACGCCTCGAATTCCCGCTCAGGGTGGTCGGGATCTTCGTCTTCGACAATGCGGTCGTCCAAGACGACGTCGACCGGGCCTACGGCTTCATCGATGTGAGCCCGGCTCTGATCCGCAAACTTGCCGCCGTGTCGCCTGCCAACGCGGCTCCGATCGGCTACGCCTTGCAGCTTCGCCAGCCCAGCCGCCAGGTCCCCGAGCTCGAACAGGAGGTCTTCCGGCTGCTTCCCCGCGGTTCAACAGTCGAGTTCCATCTCACGTCGCGAGTCGAACAGGAGGTCGAGCTGGCCATCAAGCCAGAGTCGCTCGCACTGGGCGGCTTCGGCGCGATCGCAGGCCTCGTCTGTCTCGTTCTCGGGATCCAGGCGATCTCGCGCCAGTTGCTCGCATACGACGATGACCGCCGGGTGATGCGCGCCCTCGGGGCGAGCCGGGCCTTGACCATGGGCGACGGGCTGATCGGTGTCATCGCCGGTGTGGTGGTCGGTTCTTTGTTGGCCGTCGGACTGGCGGTGGCACTGTCGCCGCTAGCGCCTCTTGGACCGGTGCGACCCTTCTACCCCGATGGAGGGGTGGCGTTCGACTGGACCGTACTCGGCGCTGGGGCCGCCGTGCTTGTAGGCGGCCTCGCAGCCGCCGCGGTCTTCCTGTCTGCTCGGTACACGCCTCGAACTAGTGTCCTTAGGTCCCGACAGGCGCCAGCTCGTGGCTCGGCGATAGCTCGCGGAGCGGAATCGGCCGGGGTCCCCATCGCCGGCGTCGTCGGAGTGCGTTTCGCCCTCGAACCCGGACAGGGCCGGACCGCTGTCCCGGTCCGCTCGGCATTGTTTGGCACCGTCCTCGCAGTCGCCTTGGTCGTTGCCTCCCTCACATTCGCGAGCAGCCTGCAAACTCTGGTGTCGCACCCGGCGCTTTACGGTTGGAACTGGAACTACGCCCTCGATCCGACGAACGCAGTGCCCCCGCATGCCTTGCAGCTGCTCGGTCGAGACCACGACGTCGCGGCGTGGAGCGGGTTCGACTACAGCAACGTCGAAATGGACGGCCAGAGCGTTCCCGCACTAATAGAACGCTCGCTTCGATCGCCAGTGTCACCACCGATCCTTTCCGGTCACGGGATCGGCTCCGATGATCAGATCGTCGTCGGGGCCGCGACCCTTGCCGATCTCCACCTGCACGTCGGTGATTGGGCCCAGGTCAGCTACGGCTCCCCGGCGGACGCACCTTTTTACGTGCCCCCGACGCGCTTGTTGATCGTGGGCACAGCAACATTTCCCGCCGTCGGTTACGAGAGCCTCGTCGCCGATCACACCTCGATGGGTACTGGAGTTCTCTTCTCCGAGGCAATAGAGCCGGCGCGGTTCCAACGCGCCTTGCAGAACAAGGACCCAAACCTGAACGGCCCGGAGCTCGTCTTCGTGCGCATACGGGCCGGAGTCACTGCAACGGCAGGCCTCGCCGACATGCAACGCGTCGCCGAGGCGGCGGACAAGGTCTTCAACGCCGACGCGAACGCTCAGGGCAACAACGTCGTCGTGCTCGGCGTCCAGCGTCCAGCCCAGATCGTCAACTACCGCAGCATCGGGTCGACACCGGTCGTCCTCGCTGCCGGGCTCGCCTTGGGGGCGATAGTCGCCCTCGGCCTCACCCTGGCGGCCTCGGTGAGGCGACGCCGGCGCGACCTGGCATTGCTCAAGGCCCTCGGTTTCACCCAAGGCCAGCTCTCCTCAGCGCTCGCCTGGCAGGCAACACTGACCGCGACAATTGGTGCACTCGTGGGCATCCCCCTCGGCGTGATCGTCGGGCGAGAGATGTGGAGGTTGTTCGCCCTCAGTCTCAATGCGGTGCCCGACCCGACTGTGCCGGGCCTGTCTGTCGTGCTCGTTGCTGCCGGCACGCTCCTGTTCGCCAATTTCGTCGCAGCGCTCCCCGGTCGTAGCGCGGCACGCACTTCGACTGCTCTCGTGCTTCGAGCCGAGTGACCGTATTCCTCGCGCCGTTAACGCGCAAACAAGCAAGTCGCAAGTTGCCGGCGTCGCTGCTGAGGCACTCGCCGCCGTACGATCGGTGCCGTGTCCGAGCGCTCCCGCAACCTGTCCCGTCGGTCTTGCCTCTCGGTTCCTGGTTCGAACCTGCGTTTTTTGGAAAAAGCCCCGAGCATCCCGGCGGACATGACCTTCTTGGACCTCGAGGACTCCGTTGCAGCGCCGGAGAAGGAGGCGGCCCGGTTGAGGGTCGTGGAGGCGGTCCGAGGCCTCGACTGGGATGAGCGCGTGCTGTGCGTGCGCCTGAACGGCTGGGGATCGCGCTGGACTTACGGCGATGTCATAGAGGTCGTGCGCGGCTCGGGTGAACGGCTCGACGGGGTCATTTTGCCCAAGGCGCAGTCCGCGGCCGAGGTGATCGCCCTCGACTTGTTGTTGACCCAAGTGGAGCTGAACAGCGGGCTGGCTGTAGGACACATCGGCATCGAGGTCCAGATCGAGACGGCCCGCGGCCTTATAAACGTCGAGGAGATCTGTGCCGCGTCCCCACGGCTGGAGGCCGTTGTGTTCGGCCCGGCGGACTTTGCCGCCTCGATCGAGATGCCGGTGCTGACCGGCGGGGTCCAGATCGACCGCTATCCCGGTGACCATTTTCATTACGTCTTCAACAAGATCTTGATAGCTGGGCGCGCGAACGGGATCCAGGTCATAGACGGCCCGTTCCTAAAGATCCACGAGCCGCAGCTGTTGCGCGACTATTGCGAGCGCGCCCATTTGCTGGGATACGACGGCAAATGGGCTCTGCACCCTGACCAAGTGGCGATCTTGAACGAGGTGTTCTCGCCCACACAAGAGCAGTACGAGCGCGCCTGGGAGATCGTTGAGGCCTACAGGGCTGCGACCGAACAGGATTCCAGGGGCGCGGTCATGTTCGGCGAGGAGATGATCGATGAGGCGAGTCGAAAGATGGCGCTCAAGTTCATCTCGCGGGGCGAGCGCGCCGGCCTTAAGCGCTCCGCTCCGGGCAGGACCTGAGAGGGCGGGGTCTTGATGTGAAAAAGGGGGGGACAGTCCGGGATGCCTGAGCTTCCTCAGATGCAGGCGCTCGCCGAGCGTCTTGACGCCGTCCTCGCCAGCGCGACGATCCTGAAGGTCGAGACTCTGGGCTTTTCCGGGTTGAAGACCGTGATGACACCCGGCGAGAGCCTTGAGAACGACACAGTGCTCAAAGTGACCCGCAAGGGCAAGTACCTCGTGCTCAGCCTCTCCTCGCAGCGGCGGGTCCTCGTTCACCTTTCCCAGGCCGGCCGGTTGGACATCGAGGTCCCCCCTAAGCACACCAAGCCCAGGGGTGCAGTCGTCCGTTTCGTCTTCGCCAACAACACCGCCGTGCTCGTGCGTGAGCACGGTCACGAGCGCAAGGCCGGCTGGTGGGTGCTGGCTTCCGGGGACGACGGGCCACTGTCCGGGCTCGGCCCAGAGCCCGACGACGAGGCTTTCGAAGCGCTTCTGCTCACAAGTGACGACTCCCGGCACCTGCACACCTTGTTGCGGGACCAGAAGTTCGTTTCCGGCGTCGGCCGGGGTTACGCGGACGACGCTTTGAACCGCGCCGGCCTTTCCCCGTTCTCGCCCCTCAAGTCGCTCGGCGAGGACGATCGCAGGCATCTCGTCGACGCAGTCCGGTCGGTGATCAGCGAGGGCATCGAGCGCGAGCGCCAGCGAGACGGGGGCCTTTCAGAGCCAAGGCTCGGTACCGCCTTCGCCGTCCACAACCGTGCCGGTCAGCCGTGCCCGGTCTGTCGACAGGCCCTGGCACGTGTCTCTTACGAGTCGCACGAGGTTGTCTACTGCCCGCGATGCCAGACAAAGGGACGAGTGCTAGCGGATCGGCGCCTGTCGCGTCTGTTGAAGTGAGGCTGGCGTTTGTTGAGGCGAGGCTGTGGGCGACCCCACCGACCACCCCGTATGCAGTTAGCGTGCTCGTCGGCACTCGGCCGTGGTTTTAACCGCGGCCACCTGGCGCCAGTTCCGATCGGGAAGGAGCCCAAGTGGCGATAGGTGAGAAGGTCCTGCACTTTAAGGACAAGCACGTCAATGCGGACGACCTGGAGTCCAAGATCGAGCAGTACCTGAGCTCGGACGGGTTCACGACACAGAAGTCGGCCGACAGCTCCAACGGCACCGTGATCCAGGCACGCAAGGGCAAGTTCTTAGCCGGGCTCATTGACGCTGACCGCGCCCTTACGATCATGTGCTCGGGCTCGGCAGACGACTTCGTCGTGCGCGTCGGCATCGGCAAGTGGCTCCAGCACCTCGGGACCGCTGTCTTGGAGACGCTGTTGTTGTCCGAGCTGTTCCTCGTCGTAGATGTCGCCGAGTCCGTCTGGAACTTCGAAATCGAGGACAAGCTCGCCAGCCAGATCGAGTCCTTCGTCGGCTGAGCGCAGGCCCCGGTGCCCGCTCCGCGCGCGCTTAGGCCAGGTTAGCGACGGGCGCGAGTGCCTTGCGGGGCGCGGCCGATGACGGTGACCAGAGGTGGGAGCACCACGGACGCGTCCCCTGGGTCCAGCTCGGTGAGCTCTTCTAGGTAGCTGGCCACCGCTCCTGGCCCTGCGCCCGCGGGAGCTTCGGCCCAGGCATCGACGAGCTCGAGGCCGACGTCGCGTACGAGCCCTGGCAAGAGAGCGCCTATGTCGGGATGTCGGGCGTCGGGCATGGACATAGGAACTCCATCGATGCGGCCTGCCGAGGTAACCGGTTCCTGCGCGAGAAGGAAACCACCTGGTGCCAGCGCGGCCGCCATCCGCAAGAGGACCGCACGAGGCTCGAGGACGTGCAACAGCAAGAAGCGGCAGTAGGCGAGGTCGACGCTTTCGGGCAGTGCCAGGTCCTCTCCGGCCTGGGTGATGGCGACGACCTGTGCTCCACCAGCAGCGGCCGCGGCCGTCGCGACTTCGTCGCGGGCGCGCGGGTCGCTGTCGACGGCATACACGCGCCCGCTTCGGCCCACAAGTTCCGCCAAGGCGACCGAGACGTCGCCCGCGCCGGCCCCGACGTCGACGCAGCACCAACCTGTGACAAGACCGACTCGTTCGAGGGCCGTGGCGAGCGAGCGCCTGTAGATGTCGTTGCGTAACCCGAGCTCGGCCATCGCCATGACGGTACCGGGTGGCAGAGGATCGGCGACTGCGTGCTGGCCGGATCGTCTCGGCTTATGCGCTGCTGGTCGTGAGTCGTTAGCTTTGGCTGCGTGCGAGCGACGATGATGCTTTGTGACGCAGCTCAGGTAGCAGACGGCAAGCTGTACATCCTTGGTGGCGGGTGGAGCCTCATCGGGCCGGACCCGATGCCTTCGGCCATCGCCATAAAGGTGGATGTCGGCTGGCACGAGGCGGGACGACCGCACCATTGGGAGCTGTTCTTGGTCGATGAGGACGGGCGCTCGGTCATCGTCGAGGGTGCCGACGGCCCGCAGCCGATCGAGGTCAGGGGTGACTTCGAAGTGGGTCGTCCCGAGGGCGTACCGGAAGGAAGCCCTGTCGACGTCGCCCTCGCAGTCAACTTCAGCCCGCTCCCGCTCACCCACGACACGCGCTTTAACTGGCGCCTCACCATCGACGGGGAGAGCGATGACGACTGGCAGCTCGCCTTCTCGACGCGCCCGGCTCGGGAACTGCCCGAGCAATGAACAGCCGGCACAGGGCCACTTCGGTGTCCTTTTGGACTTCGCAAGGCTATGTAGGAGAGTCTCGTCTTAAGAGCACGAGCGGCCCATTTCGAGGGGTCAGTCAGACAAGGAGGGCGGCCGTTGTCCAAAGTTGATGCCTCGGCGGTGATCGCGGACGTCATGATCGTCAACCCTGACGTCTTCGGCGACAGCCGGGGACGTTTCATCGAGACCTATCGGCGTAGCTGGTTCCCGCTCGGGCGAGAGATGGTGCAGGCGAACCGCTCCGACCGCCAGCTCGGTGCCCTGGTCGGGCTCCACTATCACTTCCACCAGGCTGACTACTGGTACGTCACGAGGGGTCGCGCGCGTGTGGTCCTGCACGACCTCAGGATCGGCTCGCCCACCGACGGCGCCACCGAGATCCTCGAGATCGGAGATCATGACGATCGTGGCGTGTTCATACCTCCAGGTGTTGGTCACGGATTTGCGGCCATCACCGACTTGACGCTCACCTACCTCGTGGACTCGTACTACAACCCCGCCGACGAGCTGGGAGTTGCGTGGGACGATCCCGAGCTCAAGGCCGACTGGGGCGTGACCGACCCCGTCGTGTCCGCGCGCGATCAGGCGAACCCGAGGCGAGGCGAGATCCCCGATCATCTCCGTCCCCGCTACGGCCTCAGATCCTGAGCCAAATCCACAGGCCGCGATGCCATGATCACGGCATTCGGCTTGAATGGGTGGAGTAGGTAGCCATCCGAGGAGCTCCGGTCGTGATCGCTGTCGTAATCATCGTTCTCGCGGTGCTCGTCGTCGCCGCGATCGTCTGGGCGCGTGTGAGTGCCTCCAGATCCGAGAACAGGTCGGTCGAGACCTACGAGCACGCCCTCGGCGTGCTGGGAGAGGTCTCCAAGCGCACCGAGTCGACGGGCTTTCGCATCCTTCCGCATGAGCAAACAGGCCGTGCCCACGTAGCAAGGCGCATCGATCCCACCCACCCCCAACCAGCGCCGGCACCCGAGTCCGAACCGCGCAATCTGGCCGCCCAGCCCCCGCAGGCCCCCCGGCGGTTGCCACCTGCGGGCGAGCCAAAGCTCCGCTTCTCCAAGCCAGCACGCCCACCAGCTAGCGGTGTGGAACAGGACGAGAGCCAGCAAGCAGATCCCGCCCCAGCTCATGTGGGCACAGCCGCGGACGGCGCCAATCGTGAGTCCACGCGCACGCGGGTACCGGCCAGCGGCGGCGGGCGGGCGCGGCGGACCACGTACAACTCGGTTGCGGAACGTCGCCGTCAAGTGATGACGAGGAGAGCCGCGACGGCGGGCGCAGCTGCGGCTGCGATCGTGGCGGTCATCGTCGCCTCGATCTATCTGAGCAGCAACGGAGGCGGCCACCACGGCGCACTGGGCAGCACGAGCACAACTACGACCACGACCGGTCGCAATTCCGGCGGGGGTCGCACGACCACTACCACTAGCACGACGACGACGCAGCCGAGCACGCTCAATCCCACGTCGGTGTCACCTGTCACTTTCGCCGTGCCCTCGGGGGGCTACACCCTTTCGTTCCAGGCGAGCGGGGGAGCTTGTTGGGTCGGGATCGAGCACAGCTCGGCGGGACCGTGGCTGTTCTCCCAGACCCTCAACGCCGGGCAGTCTGCGACCTTCAAGGGATCGGGCGCGCTGATAGTCACACTTGGCGCCCCGCCTTATGTCAGCCTCAGCGTTGACGGTCTCACGGCCGAATTGCCGAGCGGGTACAAGCAGGCATATAGCCTCGATCTTGCGCCGACCTCAACCTGACGCGCCCCGGGTGGGCATCGACCAGCCGGGCCCGGGCGGCATGGCGGTGGCCGCTGGGCGCGACGTGGGACAGCCGGCCCAGAGTTGTTACTATGTGCGTAGGAGAAACTCCCCTCGAGAGGAATGCCTTATGGCTGTAACGGAGCTCGATCTCGGCAAGTATCAGCTCGGCTGGAGTGACGTCGAGGACTACGTCTTCAAGCCGCGCAAGGGGCTCTCAGAAGAGATCGTCCGGGAGATGTCAGCCATGAAAGGCGAGCCGAGCTGGATGCTCGAGTTCCGGCTGGCGGCGCTGCGGCGTTTCGAGCGCAAGCCGATGATGCGCTGGTTCGCAGAGAAGATGCCTGATCTGGATTTCGACGACATCTTCTACTACATAAAGCCCACCGACACCCAGGTCAACGACTGGGACAAGTTGCCCGAGTCTGTGAAGAACACCTGGGACAAGCTCGGCATCCCGCAGGCAGAACGCAAGTACCTCGCCGGGGTGACCGCGCAGTACGAGTCCGAGGTCGTCTACCACCGAAACCGCGAGGACCTCGAGTCCATGGGCGTGCTGTTCACCGACATGGACACCGCGGTGCGCGAGCATCCCGAGATCGTCCGCAAATGGTTCGGCAAGATCATTCCGCCGGGAGACAACAAGTTTGCCGCCCTCAATTCGGCGGTCTGGTCGGGCGGCTCTTTCATCTACGTCCCGCCGGGCGTGAACGTTGATATGCCGCTGCAGGCCTATTTCCGGATTAATGCCGAGAACATGGGCCAGTTCGAGCGGACCCTGATCATCGCGGACGAAGGTGCCCAGGTGCACTACGTCGAAGGCTGCTCGGCGCCGGTCTACTCATCGGACTCGTTGCATTCGGCCGTTGTCGAGCTCGTCGCGCTCCCGGGGAGCCGCATCACCTACACGACGATCCAGAACTGGTCCACCAACGTTTACAACCTCGTCACAAAGCGCGCCCGTGCTGAGACAGAGGCGCACGTCGAGTGGATCGACGGCAACATCGGCTCAAGGCTCACCATGAAGTACCCGTCGGTCTACCTAATGGGACCAAAGGCTTCTGGGGAGGTTCTCTCGGTCGCCTACGCCGGGGCGGGACAGATCCTCGACACCGGGGCGAAGATGTACCACTGCGCCCCCGAGACAAGCTCGACGATCGTTTCAAAGTCGATTTCCAAAGACGGCGGCCTCGCCGCTTACCGGGGCAAGGTTCACGTCGACGAGGGAGCCCGACGGTCTAAGTCGTTCGTGCGTTGTGACGCCCTCATACTCGACGAGAACTCGATCTCGGAGACTAAGCCCTACATGGAGGTTTCCGAGCGCGACGCCGAGATCGGCCACGAGGCGACCGTCTCTAAGATCGGCGACGACCAGCTCTTCTACCTGATGAGCCGGGGGCTCAGCGAGACCCAGGCCATGGGCATGATCGTCAATGGCTTCATCGAGCCGATCACCCGCACGCTGCCGATGGAGTATGCGGTCGAGTGGAGCCGCCTCATCGAGCTCCAGATGGACGGCTCGGTCGGCTGAGCGCCCCATGAGTAGCAATCCTCGGTCAAAGCGCAGCCGCACTGCTCGCGCCTGGCGCTCTTGCGCGAACTAGCGTCAACCGTCATGCCGATGCGGGAAGACTGCCGCCACTACCAGAGCCGCACCTACTCAAGCGGGGAAGTCGCGCGCTTTTGCGTGCTGGACATGGCGCCGGACGCGCCGTGGCGCTGCCCCGACAACTGCCCGGTGTATGAGCGACGCCTCGCCGATGCCGGATGGACACAGGCCAAGCTCACCGAGCCAGCGCTCGAGACCGAGCCGACGGGCGTCCCCGCAGCTGACGCGGCCGACCTGCTTGAGGATGCCGAGGAGATCGTCTCGGCGATCGCCCCAGAAGCCATCGAGGAGGCCCGCAAGCGTGAACGCAAAGAGGAGAGGCGTTCGAGCGGCAGCGGCCCTCTCGGCTGGATAAAGCGCAGGGGCTCCCCGCCGCCGGCTCCGCCGGGCCGCTAGCGCTGTAACCTCCTGCCTGATCACGATGCAGTCACCCGCCTGTTTCACCCCTGACCTGGCGCGGAGCCTCGGCGGTCCGAAGTGGCTTTCCGAGCGGCGCCTCGAGGCACTCGAGCGGTTCGCCTCAAGCCCGTCGCCGGCTGTCGACGATGAGCTCTGGCGCTACAGTCCGATCTCTGAGCTCGATCTCGACAAGTTCGTGCCGAGCGGCTCGAACGCCGTTGCAGGCATGACCCCGGTGCTCGAGGCTGACTCCTGGCCGGAGTCAGCGGCCCTCCTCGACCGGATTGGGCGCCTCTCGGGCCTGGCCGTGGTCGTGGACGGAGTTCCGGTCTCCTGTGAGCTCTCCGCCGCCGCGTCCTCCGCTGGAGCGGTGATGCGTAGCGTTCTTGCCGACGAACGGGGCGCGGCGGCATTGGACCAGGTGAGCGATCTCAATCGCGAGACCGGTAAGCAAGAGCACGAGCCCGACGCTTTCGACCATCTCGGGGACGCCTTCATGCGCGACGCCCTCGTGGTTTCTGTGCCCGCGCTAGCGCGAGTCGAGGACCCGATTCTCATCGTCCACCTGATCGGCACCCGCCAGGCGACCACCGTCGCGCAAGCCAGCTTTGTACGCACGGTGATCGAGATCGGCGAGGTGGCCGAGGCGACTGTGATCGAATTGTTCGTCTCCGGCGATGACCCCCAACTCGTCGTGCCCGTGCTAGACGTCGCAGTCAGTGACGGGGCAGTCCTGTCCTACAACACCGTCCAGCAGCTCGGCTTGCGGACCTGGCAGCTCGCCCATCAGCGGATCAGAGCGGGCCGGGATGCCACCGTCGGCACCTTCACGGCCTCGCTCGGAGGTGAGTACGCCCGTTTTCGCACCGAGTCGGTCCTCGCGGGCCAGGGCGGTCGTGCTGAGCTTCTGGCCGCCTACCTTGCCGACGGTGCCCAGGTGCACGACTTCCGTACCCTGCAAGAGCATGCGGCACCGCGCACAAAGAGCGACCTCGTCTTCAAAGGCGCAGTCGCCGATTCAGCGCGCTCGGTGTACTCCGGCCTCATCAGGATGCGGCGCGGGGCCAAAGGGGCGGACGCCTTCCAGACGAACCGGAACCTGGTGCTCAGCGAGGGCGCCCACGCGGACTCGGTCCCGAACCTCGACATCGAGGAGAACGATGTCAGATGCTCGCACGCCTCCGCGGTAGGCCCGATCGATCGTGAGCAGCGTTTCTATCTCGAAGCACGGGGCGTGCCGTCTGGCGTAGCTGAGCGGTTGATCCTGCTCGGCTTTTTTGAGGACCTGTGGGCCCGGATCACCGTGCCCGGGATTCGCGCCCATCTGTCCGCAGCCGTGGCCAAGCGCCTTGACGGCGTCACCGGGGTTATCGAATGAGGGTCCGGTTGTGTGCCACCGGGGAGCTGGAGCTCGGACAGGTCCGCCGGTTTGAGACCGACGAAGGCCCGATAGCGCTCGTTCACTGCGAGGGTGGTTTCAGGGCTGTCGTCGACGTGTGCAGCCATGAGGACTACCCACTCTCGGAGGGCGAGGTTGTTGGCGACCTTTGCGAGATCGAGTGCCTACGCCACGGCAGCACCTTCTCTCTCGTCGACGGCTCGCCCCAGAGCCTGCCCGCGACATTGCCCGTAAGGGTCGTGCCCGTCGAGGTTGTCGGCGACGAGGTCTTCGCGGTGATCTCATGACCACGAGCGTGCTCAAGATCTCCGGGCTGCACGCCGGCGTCGAGGGCCGCCCGATACTGCGCGGAATCGACCTCGAGGTCCGCAGTGGCGAGATCCACGCCGTGATGGGCCCGAACGGTTCGGGCAAGAGCACTCTGGCTCACGTCTTGATGGGTCGGCCCGGATACGAGGTCACCGCCGGGAGCGTGAGCCTCGATGGCATCGAATTGCTTTCGCTAGAGCCGTTCCAGCGCGCTCAGGCGGGCCTTTTCCTGACGTTCCAGTACCCGATCGAGGTGCCGGGGGTGGCGATCTCAGCCGCACTTGCTGAGGCGCTCCTTGCGGCCGGACGCGGCGCGCAAGCCGAAGCAAAGTCTTTGGACGCCCGATTGTTGGAGGAAGCCGCCGAGCTCGGGATCTCGCCTGAGATCATGGCGCGGGCGATGAACGTCGACCTCTCCGGTGGCGAGGCGAAGCGTAACGAGACCCTTCAGCTCGCAATCTTGCGACCCAAGATCGCGGTGCTCGACGAGCTCGACTCGGGACTCGACGTCGACGCCCTCGGCCGTGTGGCAAGACGCATCGAGCGGGCGACGCGCGAGGGCGACCCGCCCTTAGGTGTGATCGCAATCACCCACTATCGACGCCTGCTAGTTGAGCTTCCCGCGCAGCACGTCCATGTGCTCTCAGAAGGCCGGATAGTCGCGAGCGGCGGTCCCGAGCTCGCCGAGGAGCTTGAGAAGACCGGCTACGCGGCCTACCGCGAAGACAGCACCGCCTCCTAGGCGGCGGGCTGAGTACCCTGCCTAGAGGTTGAGCACCGGGCAGGT
>JBEKVJ010000028.1:0-50385 GCA_049514105.1 Acidimicrobiales bacterium | reverse complement strand
GGGCGGCCGGGTGAGGTGTTCATGAAGGTCTCCAAGCAGGGCTCGACCCTGTCGGGGGTCATGGATGCCTTCTCCATCGCCGTGAGCCTCGGCCTCCAGCACGGAGTTCCGCTTTCTACCTTCGTTCGCAAGTACACAAACATTCGTTTCGAACCTGCCGGGATCACCGACGACCCGGAACTCCGTTTGGCTTCCAGCCTCGTGGACTACATCTTCAGGCGCCTTGCTCTTGACTACCTCACCTTCGACGAAAGGCTCGAGCTCGGGGTGCTCTCGACAGGGGAGCGTACCCAGCCGACGCTGCCAGGCCTTGAAGATGTCGATAACGGTATGGCGGCGAAGACGGATCGGGAGCGCTTCGGTGCTGGCGGCGATGCGACCTCAGCGAAGCGCGCAGCCGACGCGGAGCTGATGCGGCCCTCGGGTCAGATGGAGACGAGAGACGCCCCCTTCTGTTATGCCTGCGGCAATGTGATGCAGCGAGCCGGCTCGTGTTACGCGTGCCCCAGCTGTGGCGCCACAAGCGGCTGCTCCTAGAACCCTGCATTATTGCATCAGATGCAACATACAGGTGAAGTGGCAAAAACCTTCCACCTGGGCTTCTGAACAGCGGGGACGCTCCTGGCCATGTGCTGGGTCGTCCCCGCTGCTTGCATTCTGACGAGGGCGATCCTTGACAGAGGTTGGGTTAGATGCAAGAATGTTGCATCCATCACAACAGAAAAGCCCAGGGGTCCTGACGTTGCCAAAGGTTGATCTGCCGGGCGCTGCTCATGCCGTGCTGGCCTCGAACGTCGTCCATCTCGACGCCGGCGCGGCTGTCTTCGATGCGATGATCGAGGGCTGGAGCCGGCAGCAGCAGAGTCGAATGCTGTCGGCGGACACGATCCACGGACGGATCGGCCTGCTGCGGCGCTTCCAAGAGTTCGTCGGGGGCTATCCCTGGGAGTGGAAGCCCACGGACGTCGAAGACTGGACGTCCTCGCTGGTGTCGATGGAAAGGCCTCGGGCTCACTCGACGATCCGCTCGTACCAGAACGCACTGCAACTCTTCATGGAGTTCGTGACCGACAACCGGTACGGGTGGGTCGAGGAGTGCACACGACGCTTCGGCGACCCGCCTGTCCAGATCTGCCACGAGTGGAACACCGTCGAGCACCTCTCGGAGTTCGAGGGCCGTCCGGGGGTGCGCCCTCTCACCTACGAGGAGCTCGAATGTTTCTTCGCCCGCTGTGACGAGCGAGTGGACGAAATCCGGTCGAGGGGGCGAAAGGGCTCTCTGGCCGCGCTTCGGGACGCACAGATGTTCAAGACCTACTACGCGTGGGGTCTGCGCCGGCATGAGAACGTGCGGCTCGATCTAGCTGACCTCCGGCGCAATCCCCACAAGCACGACTGGGGCAAGCTGGGCGCCCTCCACGTGCGGTTCGGCAAGGCGGTCAAGGGGAGCCCACCTCGCCGGAGGACCGTTCTCACCGTCCCGGACTTCGACTGGGCCATCGAAGGGTTGGACCAGTACCTTCGGGACGTCCGTCCCGCATTTGGAGTGGGGGCGCACCCGGCTCTGTGGGTCACGGAGCGCTGCACCAGGGTCACAACCGGCTACGTCGATACCCGGTTTGCTCAGATCCGTGACGAGGCTGGCCTGCCCGCGGAACTCCATCTGCACTGCCTCCGCCATTCCTATGTCACGCATCTGATCGAGTTTGGGTACGACGAGCGGTTCGTGCAGGAACAAGTCGGCCACGCGTATGCCTCGACGACGGCGATCTACGCAGGCGTCAGTGGCGACTACAAGAACCACGTCCTCGCCAAGGCACTGAGGCGCGTCTACGGAGACCAGGTGACGCCATGACGCGGCGAATGGGCATCCAGTGGCACCTTCGGGACATCATGGCCACCCGCGGGCTCTTCAACACGAGCGACCTGGTCGGTCCGTTGAACGAGCGCGGCGTCAAGCTATCGCGCGAGCAGGTCTACCGCCTCGTGACCCAGGCACCGCAGCGACTGAACACCGAGGTTCTCGCCGCGTTGTGCGACATCCTCGACTGCGGCCCGCAGGACCTCCTCGAGGTGGTAGTCGTGAGCAAGCAAGTGCGCAAGACCGCTGCGTTAGGAGGAGCTGAGACAGGCTCAGCCGGAGTCAGGGACATCAAGCCAGTCAGAGCCCGCATCCGCCGGCCAGAGGCGCGGTGACGTGACCGTCTTGGACGAACGCATCGGGCTCGCAGTCGCCGCGGCTTGCCGGACGTCGCCAGAGCTCGACCCGGTGGTGGCAGCCGAGGCGATTGAGACGGCCGCTCGCTCCAGCTTCGCAGCTACATCACGCAGGCGGGGCGGATCTGCACAGCGTGCTTCGCGCGGGTAAACGCGAAACAGTGCATCCGCTGCGGCCGAACCCGGCCTGTGGCATGTGCTACAGAGGCTGGACCCATTTGCTCCCGATGCCGCGCCCAGGATCCGTCGACGCATGAGCTGTGCGACCAGTGCGGCCGACTCGCGAAGGTGGCCCAGCGGACCGAGGGTCGGCCCCTCTGCCACAGTTGCTACGAACGCCCGCTGGCCCAATGCGATGAGTGCGGACGCTCGGCCAAGATCCACTCCAAACGGTCCGGCCGGGCTCTCTGCGACCGGTGCTATCGAGCACCGGAGAGAACCTGCGGGGTCTGCGGCAAACCGGGATCGATTCTGCGGCGCGCCGACGACCGCGGCGGCCTCGACATCTGTGAGCGCTGCTACAAGCCGCCAGTGGTGGAGTGCGCTGGCTGTGGACGCGTCCGGCCCTGTAGCGCCCAGACCGAGAACGGCCCCCTTTGCCAGGCGTGCGCCCCACGCCCCGTCCACCGGTGCGTTCGTTGTGGGCGTGAGCGACCGGCACAGACTTTGACAGAAGGCGGGGCGGTGTGCTCCTCGTGCTACGACCACGTTCACCGGGTGCCATGTGGATCATGCGGGAAGAGTTGTCGACCCTACGAGCGTGGACGATGCGCCACGTGCGTACTGCGCGACCGCGTTCAAGAGCTGCTCGGCGGAGGGACGGGTATGCGCACCGAGCTGAGTCCGCTTGCGGAGGCTCTCGGCAGCGCGCGAGAACCGACCTCGTTGCTGCGTTGGCTCCAGCACAGCGACGGGGCGGACGTGCTCCAGCAATTGGCTTCAGGAGAGATCGAACTGAGTCATGTGGGCCTGGACTGCCTGCCGAGAACGAAGCGTCTCGACCACCTGAGAGGCCTTCTCGTTGCGACTGGGCTGCTTCCGGAGGCTCCGACCGAGTTCGACCGGCTCGAACCGTGGCTCGACGACCTGCTTGCCGGGGTTCCCACGAAACCAGCCCAGACCATTCGAGCGTTCGCCAGCTGGAGGATCTTCCGCAGGGCCAGGCGAAAGGCAGAGCGCGGGACGCTGAGCGAGAACGGCGTCAAGTGGGCTCGACTGCGGATTCGACAAGCACTGCTGTTCTTGGAGTGGCTCGCCGATCACGGCATCAAGCTCGATGAGCTCGCTCAGCCAAACCTCGACCTCTGGCTCGCCGGGGGGCCCACGACCCGCTACGTCGTTCGGGACTTCCTCACTTGGGCACGTGCTCGTAGACTCGCTCCGGATCTCAAGGTGCCATTGCGACAGGTGCGCAGACCCGTTCAGGCCGTCGACGAGGACGAGAGGTGGGACCAGGTGGACCGTCTGCTGTCCGACCAGGGGATCGAGCTGGATGTCCGCGTTGCAGGCCTCTTCGCGCTCCTCTACGGACAGCACATGAGTCGGGTGAGTCGGTTGCGACGAGTGGATCTCGTAATCGAGCCCGGGCGAGTGTCCGTGCGGTTCGGCGAGGACCAGGTCACCCTCCCACCCGGTCTCGATGACCTCGCTGTCGCTCTTCTCGAGCGCCGAGGGCATGCGCTCGTCCGAGGCGGCTCGTCCTGGCTGTTCCCGGGCGGGACACCGGGGAGACCCATCACAACCGAGCGGTTCCGTCGCAAGTTGGCCGAGGCCGGCGTTGTGCTCCGACCGTCTCGCCAGGCGGCTCTGCTGCAGCTTGCGGCAGAGCTCCCAGCACCTGTCCTAGCGGACCTCCTCGGCCTCCACGAGAACACGGCTGTCCAGTGGGTTCGAGCGGCGAGAGGTGATTGGTCCGCGTACGCAGCATCTGGATCAGAAGGGCGCGCCGCATCCGCATCATGACGGGGTGAGGTCGCGTGCTAAGACGGTCGAGTGCAGTACTTCCGCGTGTATTCGGACGACCCTAGAACGGACAGCAGCGCGTCGTGGGGCGGCCTGACGACCCTCTACGAGACGGACGACGACCTGGTCGTCCGGCGGCAGCTCAACCTGTTCGATCGAGCTCCCTTCGTCGACAAGTTCGACTGCTCCTGGCCTGAGAATGTCCAGTCGATCATGAGGAGCAAGGAGAGCCACAAGCGGATACAGACTGAGCCTCTTGACGAATCGGCGATGAAGGCACATCGCATCCACGGGGACGAGTTCGAGTTCGTTTGGGCGTCCGGAGCACTCCGGGAACGAACCTTTGGCGAATTCAAGCGAGAGTTGCTCGATGACGCCAACTCGGACGTCAATGGCGTCCACGAGGCGTGGTGGCGTGCGAACAGCATGTTCCCCCATCGACCTCTGAGCCAACGCCTTGCCATGGCCGAGCAAGCCCTGAGAGAACTACTCGCTGAGGGCCTGATCATCCTCGTCGCGGATCGCAACGGGAAGGAGACCATCCCGAGGGATCGGCACGACGAGTACCTCCGCAGCTGGGATACCTGGATTGTCACCGACAACGGGCCCCGAGCCTTCTATTGGTCCACCGACAAGGGAACGGAAGTCAACCAAGGGACTGGGCCCGTTCTACCCTGACCCGTTACCCCGAAGAATAGGTACCAGTTCAGATAGATGGTCTTCACCAGTAAACACGTGAACTAGCTCCTGAGCGGGTGCGAACCGTCTTTAAATGCGGGAGGTCACCTTCGGTGGACTCGGCCCCTCCCGGCCGGCGAGAAAGACGACCCGCAGCTACACAGTTGCAAGAACCGCTACGCACAAGGACTCGACATGTTGATGGGGCCATCCTTGGACCTGCCAAGAGTGAGAGCGCCGCGCGAGAGTAGAGAGACGCGGAAAGGCTCTGCGATCCTGTCCTGATGTAGGATTGCCAGCCGAGGAGTCCGGTACTGACCCTCGGCCGGAGTTTCCTCGGGCGTAGCTCCGACAACCGAATGAATCGGGGAGGTCTATTTGCCTTGCTTGAGGCTATGCGTGAACGGCCCACGCTCTCTGTGGTCGCCCCGGTTTATCGTGAGGAAGAGACAATCGATGAATTCCTGCGGAGGTTACGCCTCGCCATAGATGCTCTCGAGCTGCCGTCCAGCTGGGAGTTGATACTGGTCGACGACGGGAGTCCGGACAAGTCGCTCGAACACTTGCGTGAGGCGGCGGCAGCCGACTCACGTGTGCGTGTTGTTCATCTTTCGCGCAACTTCGGCCATCAAGTGGCCATCACTTGCGGTCTAGACCACGCTGCGGGCGATGCCGTGGTCATTATGGACAGCGACCTGCAGGACCCTCCAGAAGTCATCGCTCGAATGGTTGAGGAGTGGCGTGCCGGCGCCGATGTCGTCTACGGAGTGCGGAACTCTCGTGATGGCGAGTCGACTCTCAAGGTGCTCAGCGCGCGCGCCTTCTATCGGCTCCTGTCTCACCTTTCCGAGACGCCTTTGCCAGTGGATGCAGGTGACTTTCGCCTCTTGGACCGCAGTGTGGTCCTTGCGCTACAGGCTATGAGGGAAGAGAATCGCTACCTCCGCGGGATGGTTTCCTGGTTGGGATTTCGGCAAGTGCCGATTTCCTATGCGCGCGCTCGTCGACACGCAGGTACGACTAACTATAACTTTCGCAAGATGCTCAGACTTGCCGTCGATGGAGTCACCGGCTTTTCCGAACGACCCTTGCGTCTCGCCTTCCAGTTCGGCGTCATGGTGACGCTTGCGAGCATGGCTTATGTCTGCTGGATCCTGGTCGCGAGATTGGTGCACCCTGCAGGCCAGAGTGCCGGTTATGCCTCGCTCATGTGCGTTGTGCTCTTCATTGGGGGCATTCAGCTGATCTGTGTTGGCCTTCTCGGCGAATATATCGGGAGAATCTATCGAGAGATCAAGCGACGGCCGCTCTACGTCGTAAAAGAGGCAATCAACTTGGTCAACTGGGAAAAGAGCAACTCCTCAGAAACAGACGAACTCCAATAGAAAGTCGTCGAATGCCTTGCCGTTGACATCCGCCACCGCCGCTGATAATGACAGATCGTGAACCAAATCGAGACGGCTAAAGCTCGACTTGGCAAGCCGGTGCTGCTCAACGTACATCCGCCTCACGACCGACGTCACGACGAACAGGGACGGTGCAGTGTTTGTGGACTAGAGTCGGTCTTCACATTTAACTCCTGGGTTATCCCGGCGGACATGTTCGCCGATCTGGGTGACGCGGCCGTGTCGTTCGCATACCAACGGCGCGAGAGCATGTTCTGTCGTTCGTGTTGCAGTAGTTTGCGCGTACGCTGCATCGCAGACTCGCTTTTAGCCATCTACGCCGCCGAAATGACATCAATAGCTGATCTGGTGCAGAGGGAGTCGTTCAGGAGTCTCGACTTAGCTGAGATCAACAAAGTCGGGTCGACCGGTTCGCTCCACTCGTTTCTGGTGGGTTTGCCGCGCCTAGCGTTCTCGGAATATCGCGGCGACGCGAACTTGGGGAAGGTGATCGACGGTGCGCGCAACGAGGACATCTGCCGACTGACATACGCGGATGAGTCCTTTGACCTTGTGCTCTCATCTGACACCCTTGAGCACGTGCCGGACTTCCGGGCCGCGCTTCGAGAAACTAGGAGAGTGCTTCGTCCCGGTGGATTGCACATCTTCACGATCCCGATCGTCGCCGGGAGAGAGACCACTTTCGCGAGAGCCGAGATCGGCCCCGATCGCCGGCTTGTCCACTTGCTACCGCCGCTCTATCACGGACGTGGCCGTGGGCTCTATCGTTACCTGCCGGTCGGGGGAGATTTGCTTACCTTCACCGAATTCGGGCTTGACGTCATAGAGCACATTCGTGACGCAGGTCTGGCGCCCGAGGTTGTGCACGGCAGCGCGGACGCCACTGGAGCGACCTGGGTCTTCTCAGGTCGCGTACCAGGTTGAGGTGTGAATCAGTCCCTTTGTCCAACGGAACGACTCGGACGAAAATCACTAAGAAGGGCAACGACGCGCTGATGCCCTCATGGACGTGAGCTCTGCCCCGTCGAGAGTGGGATTGGAGACAGTCACAGTGTGTATTGTCGGTGGACCTGTCGCTTCTGCACATAACCTCAGAGTAGAGCCGGTGAGCGTGCCAATACGACCCAGTTTGGCGAGACTACCGGCGGATGTCTCTCGCGGCAGATGCAAGGTAATGGTTAGCGACGGTTCACTGCGGCTCGGTCCAGTGATCACGAAATCGAGTGGCCCGACTACGGTGGCGGCGCCTGAGGGGTTTTCAGAGGGCAGAGTTGGCACACCGACCCCGTCTTCAATGAGCACGTCTAGGGCGTCTGTTCGTCGCTCAAGAGCAACGCCCGCTGATCGGGCGATAACACGACGGTTGGTCGCAATGCCCGGAACCCGGGTAAGTACATACTGGTAGGACGGGTTGAATACTGGGCTGTCGAGGGGATACACGCCGAAATAGGCAAGCCCCAAACTGGGCTGGTCGGCGGCGAGCGAGACACGACCGCTCGTCTTCTCCTCGACGAGGTCGTAGACGATGGGAAGTTCTCCAGCCGCTTCGGTGCTAGCACCAAAGCCTTCAACATCGACGCTGCCCGGGTGCGATGGTAGGTGATTGAGCGCCTGACGCACGGGCGCTTGCAGGAAGTAGGAGTACGTGCTGAATCGGGAGAACTCGTTGTAGGCAGAATAGGCGATCGACCCCGCGGCGAGCGCCAAGATTACGAGCGCCGCCCCAGAGGCGAGTCTGGCACCCTGGCGGGCAAGAGTTGCCAAGCCGAGCCCCACAACGAACATCGATATCACCGCGAGCGGCAACAGGCTTCGGTCCTCACAGTAAGAGCAGTGGCCATGGAGCAGCTGATAGGCCCCGGCAAGGACGCCCGTACAGATGCCCGCAAGTGCTATTCCGGCAAAGAGGTTTCGTCGAAGAGCGAAAAGGACGCCAACGATGATCGCTGCAGGAGCCAACCACATGGCGACTGTGCCAATCGATGGAGTCGAGGTGGTTGCAAAGCTATAGAAGCCTACTGTTTGAAGGATCCAGCCGGGGATGAGGTCCACGTGGAGCTGGTACTGAGGAAATCCAACTGCGGCAAAGTTGGTCTGCATGGAATGGGCAATCACGTGATAGGCGCGACCAAACCCGACGACGTCGAAAAGGTACGTTAGAACAACGACAATGACAAGGCGCGAGCCGCCTCCTACAAGAGTCTTCCAGTCCCGCGCGCGAAGTGACTTGATTCCAGCCACGGCGAGAGACGCCCCGGCAGCGACGCCGACAACCTCGAGAAGAATTGGGTAGAAGTCGATCAATCCGGCCAGACAGATTGAGAATGGGACCAGGCATCGCAGTCGGCGACATCGGGCCGCGATGACGCCAAGGGCGCCAAGGGGAACAAGTACAACGAGGCCGGCCATCGCCCCCTCGCTGCCATCGAAGAACAGCTGCATGAAAAAGGGCCCAGCAAAGAGACAGCCACCAAATACGGCGAACCAGCTCGTGAACCCCAGTGCGATAGAAATGGCCGCAAAGATACCGAGTCCCCCCGCCACGAGGACAGCAATCACAAAGGCACTGACGGTGTCAGTGGCGTGGAGTCCGAGCAGTTCGTTGACGTTCGCCGCGAGAGGGGAGATCTCGGCCTCTTGAGCGGCGCCAGCCAGGGTAGAGTACAGAATCTGAACGAAGTTCGTGTCCGACCCGGCGGTGGCGGTGGCCTCGTGAAGCGACTGCAGCTGCGCCCCGTCCTGGAACGCGATGTAGTCCGCCATGTCGTAGACCTCGAAGGTCGTAGGCCCGACGGAGTCCCGCTGTAGAAGCGCGTAGCTGAGCGGAAGTACAACTATGAGGGCGACCAATAGGACTTTCAGATACTCGCAAAATCCCTTCCTAGCGCTCGCGGTGTTCTCGCGACGGTGCTGCGACCCTCGATTTCGGCGCCATCTCGCAAGCACCACCGACGCTGTCACTGACGCCACGGCTAGCAGCGGGACCAGCCAGAACGTCGAGGAAGCCGGGAATATCGCGAGCAGAGTCGTAAAGACACACGATCCGGCGCACAAGCCGATTACTGGCATTAGCGCAAACCTGACCGGTGCGGACAGCTTCTCTTTGAGTAGGGTCGCCGGACCGGATCCGAGCGCGGTAAGGATCGTGAGCATCGCGAGCTCATAACCGATCAAGTGAAAAGCGTTCGTCAACAGTCAGATCCCTTGCCGGCTCGCCGCCGCAAACACACTGGGCCGGCTCTCGGCCGGCCGGTGTACGCCCGCCGGTGTGCACTCCACTCCTAGCGAGATGGGAAGGCGTGGCGACGGACGGCCCTCAGCACTCATCGCCCCACATACTTCCACACCGTCCGGCCGAAAACGTGCTGCGGAAGCAGCTTGGTTGGCCGCAAACGGCTGGTCCGAAGCCGCGGATAAGGAGTTAGACACGGATGACAACTAGTTGCGTGGACCCACGTCCCAACGACGCGCGTGCGCCGTAATATCACCGAGGCGACAGCTAGGATCAGTGGGTGTGTGATTCCATGATTGACGGGCAGCGCCGTCTGGCTCGTGCCAGTGGCGAACACCGAACGAGCGTTGCACACGGGTCGGTTGCGGAGCGAGCCAGCCAACTTGTTCCCGCTCTCGCCTTTGAAGATCAAGCAGAATCGCGCTGACCTTGCAGAACCAGCAGAGTTGGATGTCAGGGGCGTCCTGAGGTGCTCTACGGTGTGCTCTTTAGCTTCTTGGCGTCAGTCTTCTTCGACCTGAACAATCTGATGGAGAAGCGGGCAGTCGACGGGATGAAAGAGATTTCCGCCCGTCGGGTCTGGGTCATGGTCAGGGCGCTTTGCTCCGATGTCCTATGGATGTGCGGATTCTTCGTCGGGATTGTGGCGGTCGGCCTGATGCTGGTGGCGTATTCGCTGGCACCTATTGCTGTCGTCCAGTCGATATACGGTGCTGGCCTAGTTCTCCTGGTCCTCGTCTCGCGTTTGTACCTTCACGAGACGATGGGACGCCGGGAGTGGACCGGTGTCGCCGTGATGATCGTCGCGGTCGTCCTAGTATCTGCGTCGCTAGGTTCGTCCAGCTCGCGGACCTTTGGCGGCTCCGCGGTGGCCGTGCTTGTCGCCAGCGGCGCGACGGCGGCTTTCGCCGTTCTCACGTTTGTAGCGTTACGTCGCTCGACGGCCGAGGCAAGTGTGCCATTCGGGGTGACGTCGGGACTCTTTTACGGTGTCGCCGCGCTTCAGGTCAAGGGTGCCTCGGTGCTCCTCGCGCATCGCGGCATGCTCGGCTCGATCAAACCCATTCTCGCCTCGCCGTATCCGTATCTCTTCGCGGTGATGTCAGTTCTCGGCGTTTTGACGTTCCAAACCGGTCTTCAACGGTGTCGCGTGTCGATACTCGGTCCGATCAGCAATATCGTCGCCAGTGTGTATGTCGTTGCCGTCGGCATGGCGGTGTTTCACGAGTCGTTTCCGAGCGACATGGGTTTCACAGTCCTTCGACTCCTCGGCTTCGCCCTCGTGCTAGTTGGCGGGGCGTTTTTTGTTAGTGGACCGTCGCAGGTGGCCCAACTTGGACTTATGGCCGTTGAAGAACTGGATACCGCTCCTGACGGACCGTAGTCGGCGCGTGCGTTTAGGAGAGCGTCAGGCTGTCTACTGGCCCGGACGGCGCCGGCTTAAGATGGCGTTATGGCACGCGGACCGCTGCCGCAAGCGGAATACGAGGCAGTTTATGCCAAGGTGCCAAGACTTACGGTGGAGGTTCTGATCACCTCGTCGGACGGGGTCCTCCTAAGCAAGCGCCAGAGCGGACCGTGCAAAGGGCTCTGGCATCTTCCCGGCGGCACTGTTCGTTTCGGGGAACATTTGACTGACGCCGTGCGACGCGTGGCTCAGCAGGAGCTCGGTCTGGACGTTTGTGCGAAAGATGTCCTTGGCTACATCGAGTACCCGAGCCATCTGGAGCTTGGTATCGACTGGCCAGTCGGCATTGTGTTCGGAGCGGAACCGACGACGGCGTCTTTGAAAAGCTGGTGGGTCTCCGTCGACGAGATTGGGTGGTTTCGCGTTCTGCCGGGCAATATGCACGACGAGCAAATACTGTTCCTCAGATCTCGGGCCCTCGGCAGCTAGCGCTTCTGCAGCGTTAGCTCGACGGACGCGACGCGAACGGCCCGAATTAGAACTCGGTCGATTTGACTTGTATCGCCGGTGCCTCGGCGTTCTGAGTGACGGAGTTGTGGTGGCTGTGAAACTCGCGCTTTACGACCGCGAGCACACGCATTTCACGGTACAAGATCTGCCGTGCCTGACTCAGAAGTTGCGCTCGTGCCGATCCTAGGAAGACGTCCGTCGCGGAAACCTGGTCTGGATAGCGCAGCGCCACGTCCGAGAGGAACTCTCTTAGTTCCCTCGCCTGGCTCTTCGCCAACACGGCGCTCAGCTGGCTAGGGCTGACTCGGAAGCAGCAAAGAACTCGACTGTCGACCACAGCCTCGCCGTTTCCAAGGCAGCGCAGGTAAAACTCGAGGTCGATCGTGTACTTCCAGCGAGTGTCAAACAGTGGATAGGGGAGCGCAGATCGACGAATCAGCACATTGACCGGCTCGCCCAAAAGGTTGCTGCCTGCCCGGGTACAAGCCCGCGCGACGGCAGGCCCCTCGACTGCCCGGGTCTCCCCGGCTCTGATCAAGCGACCAAGCCCGCGTCTTTTTATGAGGACCCTGTCTTGGTCGTCGATTATTCGGCGACGACCACACACCAGCGCGGCCGACGGATACCGCTGAAGAAGATCCATCTGAGTCGACAGGCAAGCAGGGAGCAGGAGGTCGTCTTGGCACATGATCTTGACGAACTCGCCTTTTGCCGCTGCGAGCCCCCGAGCCCAATTGGAGTGAAGATTCAGTTCCTCAGGGGCATCTGGTAGGACGCGAACTCGGCGATCATCGAAGGACCGGACGATTTCGAGGCTCCGATCTGTTGAGGCCTGATCGCTTATGACAACCTCGATGTGCTCGTACGATTGGCCGAGCAAGGACCGCATGCAGGCCTCGAGATGCCGTTCCCCATTTAAGACGGGGATGACCAGCGAGACCAGTGGCTCCGAACTCAACTTACCCTTCGCCCGCGCTCGGCGCGAGCACGCAGCACGGACCCGATCTCCGCAAGACGTGCAGCTGCGGCAGCTCCGGCTGCGGCTAGGTTGTACTTCGTTCGAATCGTGGTGGAACCGGCGGCACCAAGGCGCTCTCTCAGGCCCGAGTTGCCATATAGCACGCGCATCCATCGCGCGGCTTGATGGACGTCCGGCTCGGCCCAGAGTTGGTCTGGTTCATAGACTACCTCCATGCCAGGATTGAATTGAATCTCAGCCGCCGAGACCTGGGTAAGCCTGTAGCCAACCAGGCAGCTGTTTTGATGGTTCATGAAATCTAAATTGCCGGAATATGCCGTCGCTATAGCGGGCCGACCGGCCAGCATCGCCTCTGCGATGCCGAGTCCGAAGCCTTCGGATCGATGGAGAGACACATAAACGTCCGAACAGGCGATCAACGAGGCCATCTCCGCACCAGAGAGCTCGGCGTCGAGGAGAGTCCCGCCTGCTTCCCGCATCTCGCCCAGGAGTCGTTCGCCGGCGATCGCAGGACACCTTGAGAGGTTGATCGTCTTCATTATCAAGTGGACCGATGTTCTTCGCTCGTCGGCTGTGAACGCACTGCGGAACGCCTGAATTACTGCCCATGGGTTCTTGCGGGCAAGCGTCGAAGCGGCGTCGAAGTGGTAGAGAAAAATGCACGCCTCTTGGGGGAGATCGAAATCTCTGCGGGTCGCGTCAGTGGGGGGCCGTGTCTCGACTACACAGGGCATGACATAGATGGGCTTGTCAGTGTGGCCCATCAGCGCCTCCTGGGTAAAGCGGCTCCCTACCCAGATTTCATCGACCCGTTCGAGTTCCTTGATGAAACCCGTCGCCAGCGAAGGGAGCTCCCAGAACCAGTTGCCGATTACGTAGTTGTTGGCTCTAGGCGGGTGCAGTTGGGCATCGGTGATAGTGCTGAGCTCGTTCACGTTCAGATAGCAGATCTCGATGTCATGTGGGCGTCCCTTAGGAAGGTCCTTAACCCACAACGGGACACGCCGAGCGTCGTGGGGGGCGTATTTCTCACTTATTTCGTAAGCAGCGACCGAAACTCCCGCATCGATGAGGGCCCCCACCGATCGTCTAGCTGCCTCCGCTAGACCTGTGGTCGCCTGCCAGTCGGCGAGGACGTTGACGCCGGGCAGATCGCTTCTGTCTACCGTGCCATGGTCCTGCCAACCTGAGGCGCCGACGGAGAGAGCGCGACATTCCTCCAGCACCTGGCGATAGCGTCGCGCCACGGTCGGAGCCGTAGCCTCTGTCTTGACGAAGCGCAATGCGGCATCGCCCGCTATGTGGGCGATGCCGGGATGTTCGACTACTCGTGTCATAAGGCGCTCGAGCTCGCCCTGTTCTCGCGAGGCCTCGGTCGGAACCTTCCACGCGAACGTAGGGTCGAGATCGTCGTATTGAGGGAGGTCGCTGACGATCACAGGTTTGCCTGCCCCGAGAGCCCGCATAAGCACTGCACTGACCTCTCCGGCAGTGGGCCATCGAAGGCAGACAGCAACGTCGCAGCGAGCGATCTCCGCCTCGAGCTCAGCGAGCGGCAGATCGGTCAACACCTGGACAACATCGTCGCTGTCCGAGGCCCGAATGATCTCGAGAACATCACGCTCCACGCTCCGGTTGTCCGCGCGTCCGGCGATCACGAGTCGGGCGCGGTTGGGATATGAGCGATTCACCCGAGCGAACGCCTTCACGGCAGCTGGGACACGCTTGTGGCGCTCGAGGCTCCCGAAGACGCCGAAGATCACCTCGCCCGGTTCCTCGTTCCGATCTCGGGGCGCATCGAGGATTCTCACCGGCTGGTAGACCTGGCGAATGTGCTGTGCTGGGTACTGCAGCGCGAGTTTGTCGCGCATCGTCGCACTATGGACAACCGTCAGGACACTTGCCTCGATCAGGCGACGCGACAAGGGCACCGCGATCTGATTTGGCACTCGCCGTCCGTCGACAAGCACCATGGGGATGAATCCGTGGATTGCGGAGCCATCAATAATCGCTTCTTCGAGCAGGACGGGGCTCTTTACACCGCCGCACGCGACCGAATAGAAATCGAAAAGCGACAAGTCGTGCAGTACCAGAAGACCCGGTGTCGTCAGTGCCTGCTGGTGCATATAGCCATGGAATCCGACGTGGTTCCCCATCTGATAGACGTCGAGGTCGTTCTTGCCCACTTGGCCCGTGAGGTACTCGGTGGCTCCCACGACCTCCACTCCCTTGGGGGCGCGGACGAGACCAGTGGTGTCATCGCGGACAACAGCGGTTATTTCCATCTCTCGAGCGAGCTCGGTCAACACGTCGAAGCTGTAGTCAGCGATGCCGCTCTTTTGGGGTGGGAGCGGGCTCCACCACGCGATATGTAGCGCGCCGTTCTTACTCACCTAAAGTCTGCGCCCGATGATCGCGTAGTCCATTGGCCCGAAGAGTCGTGCACCGACGGCATCTACAAGGGGGGCGAAGTCAACCGACCACGCCGCGGTAGCCGCCGGCATCCGGAGCTTGTTCTCCTCATTGGGATGGAGGAAGCGTGTCTCGACTTCGGCAAGACCCCGTGCTTCGACAAGGAAGACCAGGAGGTCAGGGGGAACCGGGCGGACATGACTGGGGTCGAGATAGAAGCTCGATGCACCGACGGTGAGGTTCTCCGGGTTGGGCGTTTCGAGAATCAAGACACCTCCGGGCTCGAGGGCACGAACCGCCAGATCTATCATCTGCAGGAGACCGTCGATCGATAAGTGCTCTACGAAGTGGAAGGCCGTCACGGCAGAGAGAGATCGTTCAGGAACTGCCTTGAGATGCTCGCAGGCATCTGAAAGCGATACCTTGAGGCCCCGAGCCTGACAATGTTCCACGAAGTCCCTACTCAGGTCGACTCCGTAAGCGTCAACCCCGGCGTCTCGTAGAATCTCGAGCCATTCACCGCGTCCGCAGCCGAGGTCGAGGACGGGCCCGTGACACTGCAGGGAGACGATGTCAGGTAGATAGTCCTGGACGGCGCGTGCCACCGCTGAAGACGGACCACGGAACACCTCCTCGAACTCGGCGTACAAAGCGTCCATCGGTGACGGGAGACTCTCGATGGACTGTGGCGACAGAGGTTCCGGTAGCGATCGTCTGACCTCGTGGAGCAGGATGTCCACGGTGCCTTGCCGGCGACGCGATTCGGTGACGGTCGCTTCGATCTCGCTGCGAATCGCCGCCAGTTGCTCGTTCATTCTGGAAGCAGCGGCATCGATCCTTTCGTGGATCTCCCCAAACTGGAGGCTCATCTCAACGAGCCCAGACCGGAGTGAACCGATGCCCTCGTGATGGCGCGCGAAGGCTTGGCGCTGCATGAGATCAACGTGAATCTGGAGTGCTGCCTGTCCCTCCTCGAGTTCTTCGCGAGCGTCACTGATAGATTTCCAAACCTGGTGAACTGCTTCCCATATGTCATGGGCGAGCGTTTCGATCTGCTCGGTCTGTTTGGCGATTGCGCCCCAGACGTCCCGGCTCAGCTCGTCGTGCCGGCTGGACTGTGCGGAGATCGCAGTCCAGAGGTCACGATTGAAACTCTCAAGTTCCTTCGAATGCGCCTCGCTACGGGCGGCCATGGCCGCCCAAACGTCGGCTATGGCCACCCAAATGTCGGCGCCTTGGGAGTCGATCTGCGCCGTCTGGGTCGAGATGGCCGCCCAAAGGTCACGACCCAGAGTGTCAAGGTTTGCGCTTTGGGTGTTCAAGCGCGCGTCCAGTGACTCGAGGCGGGCCATGAGGCTCGTGGGTCCGAGATCGCTATTGAGCGCCTTTATGACGTCGACGTTGTACGCGACCTGATGGTGGAGGAAAAACCAGCTGAGCTTGGCGACCAAGCGCTTCAGTAACCGGTTCGGAGTTCCCTTCGGGATGGGAAGACCGAGCTGGGCGTGAGCCTCGGCTTCGCTGAGGTTCATGACTGCATCACGACCGCACTCTAGTTGGCGAAGCTCCCGTTCCGGGGAATCCGCTGCCGACACCTAGGGCGATACAGCCCGTGTCTGGGCGTGGAACCAGAGGTCAACTCCGCCCTCAAAGATCGGAGGGCCGAGAGCTCGTTGCATCACTGACAACACGATCCCGGATTGCGGCCACGCTCTGTCCACGACGACGGTCCCGACCGCGTGAAGGCGGATATAAAGTCGCATCTGCGCGACCAGGCGGGCGTCGGCTGGGGGCGGCGTGTTGACCAGGTAGCCTCCGGTTCCGTTCGTCCAGTAGATGAGGAACTCCTGCACCGCGATTGGCTTCAGCGCGGGCGGCCGAGCCGTGTCCCCGCCGGTTGAGTTCGGGGTCGTGGCGTATCCTCCAATAAGCCTCCAGCGCCAGAGGTCCGTCTCCTGCCACAGCATCGCCGCGTCGTTGGTACCAAAGGCAAAGGGATAGCTGAGTACGACGCTTCCCACTGGTATCCGGCTTGCGCGAGCGGAGGTGAAAAATGACGGCATCGCGACCGCGACGTCAACGGTCGAGCGTGGCCACTGCGGGATCAGCGAGATTACGGCGGTAATGGAAAGTACCAACACGGCTACCTGGGAGAGAATCGCATGCTCGGGAGACCGTCTGGCCTTTGGGCTGTCGCGTCTCGAGTCCTGCAGCGAGACAGGATCCGCTCGCCCGGTGTAATGAGCCGTGGCCAGAGCAACGACCGCGCCTACGAAGAAGCTCTGATAGAGCGCGAAGCGCGCGGGGAGGATGTTGTCGATCAGCGGAAGCCTGCCCAAGACGTCGAAGGGGAGAGGCACCAAAGTGTTGTGAGTCGCAACCACGAGCGTGGGGCCGAGCGAGAGGACATAGACAGAGACGGTGAGCCCCAAACACACCAGCACCCATCGATCGCGCCGATAGCGCACGACGGACCAGACGGTGAGCAGGAGTAGAGGTATGCCCAGGTAACTGCCGGTTTCGGAGACGTCGCCGAAGGTAAACCTGTTGGCCAGGTTCGTGGCGAAGCCCGGAGCGAAGCGCTGCGCGGAAGTCGGCACGACAGGTCCGAGCAGATCAGCTCGGTAAGGGTTCGTGATCGGTTGCACGGGACTGTGGATGCTCAACGGGCCGGCGAGCTGAAAATAGACCGGATACCCGAGCAGGACTCCCGAGAGCACGGCCGCCGGCCAGACGGCCTTCCAGGCATACCTCAACCTGACACGGTTGATCGCACGGGGCCGCGCAAGACCGAGAATGACCGCGCAACACAGGGCGCTTAGCGCGGTCGTCATCAGAACCTCGGGTGATATCAGGTACTGCCCAACCATGAGAAGGCCGAGCAGGACTCCCAAACGGTGCGGCCGCGAGCACTGTCGGACGAAGACCTCGTAGAGGGCCATGAAGATGAGCGGGGGTAGTGGCACGAAGGCGAGGTTGAGGTGGCCGAGCCCCTGTGCGACGAGATAGGCAGAAAAGCCGTAAAGAAGACCGCCCCAAAACGCTCCGACGTTCGAGTGCGTCCATCGCCTGAGGACGAAAAAGGCCGAGGCCGCCGACAGGGGATAGGCGAGCCACAGGAGCAAGCTGAAGCTCGCGACTGATCCGGCAGTAAAAGTGACCGGCGCTGCGACCAACCCGAGCAGCGGCATCTCGGTGTTGGCGGCCAGGTTGACGCCAGTCGGGTACTCCATCCAGGTCGTGAAGAAGGGATTGTGACCGTGCAGGATCGCCCACGGTGCCCAACCGAGGTACCAGGCTTGCTGGGCGGAGTCTCCACAGGCACACCCAACAAGTCGGTGCGGGTCGCCGGGCCAGGCAGGCAGGTACGCGAAGAGCGCGAGTACGACATAGACGAGCACGGCGAAGACGGCGAAGCGCCAAGGCGCGAGATCGTCGAGCCACAGGACGGGTCTCCAAAGATCGGTCCTGCGGGTTAGCCTCGGCCGTGCCAAAGGCACCGGAGCCGATGTCAAGACGGTCGTTCCTGGTGGCGGGGTGCCAAAAGGTACTTTGCTTTCGAAGCCAGCCTGAGCGTCAGGTCCCTATTGCTCGTAGCCCTCCACAACTTCGGGGGGTCGAGCGCTTGTTGTCGAGGCATCCTGTTTGAACTCCCTGCGCGCGCGCCTTTGCCGCAGCAGGTCCCACGCCTGATCAAGAGCGATCTGAACCTCTCTCAGTCGATGCTCCTGCTCGGGCGTGGCGCGCGAGCCGATGTGGCCCTCCTCGAGCTCGCGCTCCTCGGCGACGAGTTTCGATATGTGTGCCTGCAGCTCTTTGTCATTCATCTAGTTCTCCGTTGACGATCGGTCCGGACGATCTGCGCTCGGCGCGCAACTCAGGTAAGGACGCGCACGCACAAGATCGGGGGCAGGTAAGAAGTGACCAGGCGCCAGGAGTCGCCACTGTCGAGCGAGGCGAAGACGTGGCCTGACTTGGACCCGAACACGAAGGGGTAGGGAGGCTCTGACGCGACCGTGAACGCGTCGCGCAGCACTGTCACGTGCGCGCTCGTGGCCGGGAGGCCGTCCGAGAGAGCCTCCCAGGTCGCGCCGCCGTCGGTCGTCCTGTACACACGGCACCGCCCCCGAGGCGTGCAGCGGTAGAGCGCGGACTCGAGGGGAATGACATAAGCGGTGACGGGTTCCTCTGGATGTGAGACGACGGGGAAGCCAAAACCGGACGGTAGGCCACTGGGCTCGCCGAGGTGGCCCGTAGGCTCCCAGTGGTCGCCGGCATCTGACGTCCGGTAGATATCCGAGTGCGTCTGGGCCCACAAGAAGTCGGGATTGACTGGGTCTACGGCGAGCTTGTGCACGCACAGGCCGTTCTCGGTCGAACCGGGTAGGTTCGAGACCTCGATCCCGCGGTTACATGCCGCCCAGTTGTCACCGCCGTCATCAGAGCGGTAGACGCCTCCGCCGGAGATGGCCACCACAAGGCGGTCCGGGCGCTTGGAATGGGTCACGACCGTGTGCAGTCCGAGGCCGCAGGGGCCAGGTTGCCAGCTCGAGCGGTCAGGATGCTCGAACAGGCCTCCCACAGGCTCGAAACTCTCGCCGCCGTCTACGGAGCGCCATAGCGCGGCGGGCTCCGCGCCAACCCAAATCGTCCCGGCGGCGTTGGGCCTCTGATCGACATGCAGCTGCCATAGCTCATCAAGATCTTGGCCGCTCCCCGTAGGCAGCTCTAGACCTGTCGCGCTCGGCTTGTTCCAACTAAGTCCGCCGTCGTCGCTCACGAGGAGTTGTGCCTGCCCCGATCTGGTCACGGCCGCGAGGAACCGGTCACCGAGCTGCGCAAATGCACCGACGGAGTCGCCTATTAGAAACGGACCGTCGACTGTGCCATCGCTGATGAAGAACAGGCCCTTGGTCGTTCCTACTGCCAGGGCGAGATGGTCAACGGCCCTGGCGCGAAACCTCGAAGAAGTCACGAAAGTCACGGGGAGAGTATGTACCTGATGAGGTCCCTCGCGTGTGATTAAGCCCGGCCGGGCCCACAAGCCGTATTTTGGGGCTGTGGATTTCTCGGTCGAAGGAATCGTAGTAATGGGGGACCGGCGCGGTCGCAAGCTTGGTTTTCCGACTGCGAATGTAAGGATCGGCCCGGAAGTGGAGCTCGCTGACGGGGTCTATGCCGGCGTAGTCGAGCTCGAGGACGGGACCAGGCACCTGGCGGCGATCTCGGTGGGCCGTAGGCCGACCTACTACGAGGCAGGCGAGCGCCTGGCAGAAGCGCACTTGCTCGACTTCGACCGCGATATCTACGGCGAGAAGATCCGCCTCGAGATACGTGAGCTGCTGCGGAGCCAGCGAGTTTACGGATCCGAGGAGGAGCTCGTGAGGCAGATCGCGAGCGACGTGGAGGACGTCCGAGCACTGGAACCTTGACGATCTTGAGTTGGTGGATTGCCAACCCGCTTCGAGCCGGCCACCGGTCCTTCGCAGAACCTGGAGGCCTTGCGCAGATCGCAACATCAAGAGATAGGTCCTTCTCGCCACCAGCACTTTGAATAGGTCACAGGCGGCTGAGTAGGCCAGCCGAAGACGCCGGAGCCCGACAAGCACGAAGAGTCGATCGGTAGTGAGTGGTCCTGTTACTGAGTGTCGCCACGAGGGCCGTTGAACATGTCCGCGAAGGCGCACCCGCCTCGCCGGAACGGCTGCGACGTAACGGGCAGAATTGTTGACAAATATCATCGGAATCATCTAAACAATGATCTGCCGCGGTCGCATCGGCTCGCGCGGTGATGGAAACCACAAAGGAGGGAAGGAAAACCTGTGAGACAACGAAGAGTTTTCAAGATTGGCCTCGTGGGGATAATGGCCACTGGGCTGACGCTTCTAGGAGGTGCTCGGGCGTGGGCCGACTACGCCCCGCAACCGGGTGACGTCGTCGGCGTTGGTGGGGACACCCCGCAGTACGCCCTTTCCTTCCTCGCCGACGGCGATTACAACGGTGACGCTGGCTTCAACTCAGCTGGTGCCTACAACCGCCTCGTGACCTTCGACGCCACCTCCGACGCCAACGGGCGCTCGGCTTACACAAACAGCGTGACGACCGGAGCGGCATCTGTGGCGCTCAATCCGACCGATGTCCTGCGAGCTGGCACCTTCCCGGTACAGCGGGTGCAGAGCAGTGGGGCTGCTATCGCTGCCCTGCTCGCCGACACGAGCAACCCGGAGGTGATCAATTTCGTCTTCAGCGCGAGTGAGCCGACGGCCGCGCAGCAAAGCCAGGCCAGCACAAATGGGTGGGGATACCTGCACGTGGTCGAGATCGGCACCGACTCGGTGCAGATCGCAGTGGACAGCGCCGGGACCAACGCCCCGGCGGGACTGTCGGCAGCAGAGCTTCTCGGCATCTACACCGGCACCTACACGACATGGAACCAGCTGCCTGGAAACTCAGGCGGCTCGAGCGCCGCGATCATTCCGTTGATCCCGCCATCGGGCTCGTCGATTTACAAGACCTTCCTAGCTGACTTGAAGACTGCCAACGGCAACGTCACGCCGACACTGGCGGCAAGCGTGAAGACAGTCGAGCAGAACGACCCGACGGCGATCACTGGAGCCTCGAGCCCCGCCAACGCCATTGTGCCCTTCTCGGCTGCTCGCCTGGCTTTGTGGAACGACGGCTATTTCCACAACCCAGCTACGGTCTTCCCGGGCGGTGCGGTACTGACCGCCGGCGTGAAGCTACTGACCGGAACGCCGCCCGACGCGGCTGCGGTCTATGCCAGCCCGATCACCGACTACGTCATCTTCCGGCAGAGCGACGCCACCAGCACGACCCCGTTCGAACCGGGTGGTTCGCACAACTGGGTGCAGACCCTGTTCTCGAACCCGGGTGGGTCGACACCGCTCGTCGGCAAGTCTGCGGGTCAGGCCCTGATCGCGGCCTCAGGAGTGACGCCAAACTACGTCGACCTGGGCGACGTCTCGTCCGGTTAGGCCGTCCGGAAAGCCGGGCTGGGTGGGATCCGCGTAACGGCCCTCCCAGCCCGGGCCGACCGGGCCAGTGAAGTCTCTTCCCGTTGTGCCACACGACTTAGGACAGTCAACCTCGATCAAATTTCGACCAAAGGATTGGAAAAGACCAGATGAAGAAACTACTACGATCCCTCGCCGCCGTGGCCGTCGCGCTCGCCGCAAGCGGCGCCCTTGCGCTTGGATTGGCGGGGAGCGCGTCAGCAACCACCAACCCGCCTTGGGAACCGGTGGCAAACCCCCCGGAAGTCGGCACCCTTAACTTCTTTGATGCCAACGGTCTGCAGATCATCGGCGGCAGCCTCACCGCACAGCCGCTCGCGGCGTATGTGCAGGGCACGACGACGATTCGGTCCGGTGACACCAAGGCAACCTTGTTCGGCTATCTCCCCGTCCTCGGCCAGGCACCCGGTGCATGGAGTGGTGAAGCGCTCAGCGCATCGACAACGTTCCCGAACGCCTCGGCTCCGGGAACCTTGGCATCCTCGGCGATCCCACTCGTGACAGGCGCGAGCGGCGACGAGAGTATCTCGACTTTGGAAGGGGACTTCCCCAACACCGATACCTCGACGACAGACGGCTATGGCGGCGCCTACGTCCTGCGGCTCAAGACCTCCGCGAGTGGCCTCAGCCCGACCACCAGCTACGACGCCACCGATATCTCGGTTAACGGCACGGCCGGTACTTGGTCTGTCACCTACCCTGTCCCTACTACCTTGTCGACGACTACGACGCTCACGACGACGCAGTCAAGCCCACAGGTATCAGGAACATCGGTGACTTTGAACGCCGTCGTGAGCCCGCCAGTTCCCGGAACCGTGCAGTTCGAGGTCGGCACGACCGACATCGGCAGTCCGGTGACCGTGAGCGCCGGGACGGCTAGCACCTCGACCGCTTCGCTGCCGACGGGCCCTGACACGCTCAACGCTGTGTTCACGCCGGCTCAGTTCTACGACTACACGGGCTCGACCGGCACAACCCCGTTTACCATCACCGGGGCGGGGCCAACTGCGACGACGACGGCCCTGGCTGTCAACCCGCCGACGGCCGCGGCAGACACGACGGTTGCCCTCACGGCCACCGTGAGCCAGACGAGCAACTCCAACCCTCTCGCCTCGGGTGCCGGTACAGTCAGCTTCTACGACAACGGGAGCTCGACGAGCGACCTCGTCAGCGGCAGCAGCACCTTGCTTGGTAGCGGGCCCGTCGGGACTGGGGGAACGGCAACGCTGAACTACAGCTCGTTCGCGACAGGAGCTCATAACCTCCTGGCGGAGTTCACCCCGGCTAATGGAGTCAACGATTCCGGCTCTACCTCCGTGGTGGTGCTGTTCACAGCGACAGCGCCGACGGTTGCACCTGATGCGCAGCCGCTCACCGTCGCCATCCCGGCAGGCGCTATCACGATCACCACGCCGTACACGGCCACGAACCCGTTCCAACTGGGTACAGCGGTTTTGAACCCAGCTGGTGGCAGCTTCAGCGCCAGTGCGCCTTTCGGCAATTCGAACAACCCGAACGACGGCGTGACGATCACAGACACCCTCGCCGGAGATGCGCCATGGACGGCGTCTGCGACCGTGACGAACTTCACCGACTCCACCAGTGACATCATCAATGCGCAGAACCTGACCTTCACTGGTGTCACACCGTCGTACGTCGCCGGCAATGCTCTGCAGTCGGGTGACGTCGTGGTGAACAACGTCACTAACACAGCTGTCTACGGACCCACGGCCACCGGTAGTGACGGACTTGCTGGCGGACCGCATCAGTTTGCAACCGCCGCGCTCGGAGACGGCTCGGTCTACATAGACGGCCTGCTCACCTTGACAGCGCCGTCGTCGACGCCAGCTGGTACCTACACGGCGACGATCACCTTCACGGTCACGTGAGCACTTAAGGCACATAAGGGCGTAGCACTGCTCTCGACAGGGGGAGCGGGCACGGTCATAAGACCGATTGCTCGCTCTCCTTGTCGGCCTTTCCAAGATGAAACCTGATAAAGTACAGTTCTTCCACCAATCAAGGCGATTTACTCGCACGAGACCCAAATTCCCATCATGAGAACTCTTCCGCTGGGGCTTGGCGCCCCTTCCAGCCCCGGTGGCCGCCGACTGCGGTGGCCAGGCGCCCGCGCGACAATAGGAACTGTCCTTGGCTGGCTGGTTTTCGCAATCTTGCTCCTAGTCACGGTGCTGCCGGTTTCGGCCACAACCAAGACTTCGGCAGCCCGGGTTACCTTCGGTATCGCACCGGCGTCGATGAAAGGCCCGAACGGTAGGTCGTATCTTTCCTACGGGGTCACGCCCGGCGCGACCTTGCGCGATTACGTCGCTGTTCTCAACTACTCGTCGATCCCGCTCTCGCTGCAGGTTTACGTGACGGACGCGAGCGAGACCTCGAGTGGGGGTTTCGGACTATTGGCTCGTGGCCAGACGCCCACGGGAGTGGATTCCTGGGTCAGCCTGCCGGCGCGCTTTTCAAATCTGCGAGTCGGCGCGCAGTCCGCGGATGGTCCCGGTCGGGTGATCGTCCCGCTCACTGTCCAGATACCTGACAACGCCGCACCTGGTGATCACGTAGGCGGGATAGTCGTCTCGTTGCGCACTGTCGGAACGAATGCCACCGGCCAGAAGGTGGTCCTCCTGCAGCGCGTGGGTACCCGGGTCTTTATTCGTGTGGCCGGCAAGCTCGCTCCAAGGGTTGCCATCGAAGACTTGCGCCCGAGTTACCACGGAACGCTCAATCCACTAGGTGCGGGGCAAGTTAAGGTCAGCTATGTCCTGAGCAACACGGGCAATATCGACCTTGCCCTCAGTCACCAGACCGTTTCGGTGTCCGGGTTGTTAGGCAGCAGGCAGGCCGTTCTCGGCGGCGCGAGCCTGCTCCTTCCTGGTGCTTCGCTCGACGAGAGTGCCGTCCTTCCCGGGATCTGGCCGGAGTTCTTGCTGCACACCTCGGTGTCGGCCCGGCCGTACGCGCCCGCGGGCACAAGTGCACCAGGCCTGGTTTCCGCCACGGCGAGTGCCTCTTTGTGGGCCGTGCCCTGGTCGCCGATCGCCTTGGTCGTGCTAGTGGTAGTGGTCCTCAGGCTGGGCTTTCGTATCCGCGCTCGCAGGGCCGCCCGCCAGCCTGCGAGCCGGCCGCAGGTGGTGAGCGCATGAAACTACGCAAAAGGGGAGTCCGGCTCGCTTCAGCGGTGAGCCTGGCCCTGATGGTCCTAGTTGCCTCGGCCGGAGCCGCTTTTGCGACTCCCCGTGCTCCGTTTTCTGATCCGAGCGCGCTCGGCTACATCGGCTTGTGTGACCAGGCCGGGCGTCAGATCACGACCGGGAGCATCTACTCGACGCCGTTCGCCTGGCGAGCGGTGTCTTCTGAGCCCGCGCCGGTTCCGTACAACGACGACTGGCGCACTGCGATCCTGCTTGCATACCAGCCGCGCGAAGGCCTGACCTCAGGCGAGTGGAGCGGCGACGCGTTGACGGCGTCGTCTCGCTACACCAACGCCGCGCACCCGATGGTCGCGGCCACCGGGGGAGACGACTCCCTCGAGGACTTCATACAGGAGTTCGCACCGGTGTGGGACGGGTACTTCGAGCTACGGATCTATCTGGGCACTCAAAACGCACAGGTCTATTCCATTCACTATCCTGCCCTCGCCATCCAGGTTAAAGGTGACACGTGGCGGGCCGTCGGGGGCGGACCGGTGAACTGTCACTCCGGAACCGCCGTGTCCCTGGAGTCGATCGTGCTCCCGAAGTCAGCCACTTCGCCGCCCACGACCTCGAGCCAGCCTGAAAGCCGCGGATCAGGTGGCAGGGCCACGGCGCTGGGCTCCGAAAAGAGCGCGGCGGATGCGGGGCGCGGTCCTTCTTCTCACTCCACGATCCAGCTTGCCCTCACGATCGCGGTTCTAGCCATTGTGGTCGCGGCCTCAAGTCTCCTCCTCGCTAGACGGCGACGCCCGGATGTCTATCAACCCGTTGCGGGCCTTGCCCGCGGATCACACAGGAAAGGTCACTGACCCATGAACTTCACCTACCGCCGCACGCTCAGGACCGCGGCGGTGCTGCTGGGCGCTCTGCTCGCCAGTGGCACCGCAGTTACGCTTGGCGTGCTCTCGATTCCGGGGGCTATCGCAGCGGCGGGCCCAACAACTACGCCGCCATGGGAGCCGGACGCGAACTCGGTTGGTGGCCTGGTCTTCTACAACGCCGCCGGCCAGGTGATCACTGGTGGAAGCACGATCGCCTCCCCGATCGCCGCCTACGTCGAAGGGACTCAACCCATCCGCGCCGGTGACACTAAAGCCACCTTGTACGGCTACTTGCCCGTGAACGGTGAGGTACCGGGCGAATGGAGCGGTGAGCAGCTCGGTAGCTCGACGGTATACCCGAACACGAGTGCTCCGGTGCCGTTGAACACCGAGGCTCTCCCCGTGGAGACCGGTGGCAACACCGACGAGACTGTGGCGCAGCTGGAGTCGGACTACCCGAACAACGACAGCTCGCCGACCGACGGCTACGCGAACATGTACGTGCTGCGGCTCAAGACCTCCGCACCTGGACAGCCCGGGAACACCAAGTACGACTCCGCCGACATAGAGGTCGACAACGCCGCGGAGACCTGGTCGGTCGTCTACACCCAGTCGCCGCAGGTGACCACCACCACGACTCTTTCGGTGTCCCCGAGCGCTACCGCCTCCTACGGCGCTACGGTCACGCTCAGCGCGAACGTGAGCCCGACTGCGGCAGCGGGCTCGGTGCAGTTCCTGGACGGATCGAGCGTCTTAAAGACCGTCGCGCTGAGCTCTGGTGTCGCGTCGTACTCCACCAATGCGCTTGCTGGCGGCGTGCACCAGCTATCGGCAACCTTTGTCCCGACCGACTCCTCCAGCTATGCGGGCTCGAGTTCGTCGGCACAAGCGCTCAAGATCAGCGCGCAAGCCACCACCATCTCGCTCTCTGTGCCTTCGAGCGCGTACCACGGCACCGTCGTCAAGCTCAGTGCCAAGCTGAGCCCGAACACCGCTGTTGGCGCGGTCCACTTCTTGGACGGATCGAAGGTTCTCAAGTCCGTCTCGGTCAGCTCCGGCAAAGCCTCGTACTCGACCGGCACCTTGAGCGACGGCGCGCACAAGGTCTCAGCGGCTTTCGTTCCAACCGATTCAGCTAACTATGCAGGCTCGAAGTCTTCTCTTCATAGTCTGAAGATCAGCGCTCATCCCACTGCGACGTCGCTGAAGGTCTCGGCCTCGACGAGCACCAAAGGCACGAAGCTGATCCTGACGGCTCAGGAGTCCCCTGCGGTAGCGGGCTCGGTGAGGTTCTACGACGGCAAGAAGGGACTCGCGACCGTGAAGGTGTCAAAAGGCGTGGCGCGCTACAGCACGACATCTCTGAGCGTCGGGAGCCATTCGCTTAAGGCCACATTCATACCGTCAAGCCAGGCTGGCGATGCCCCGTCCACCTCGAAGGTCGTAAAGGTCACGGTCAAACAGTGAGGACTGGGTTCGTGGAACCCGACGCCCGGCGGAACGGCGTTCCACCTGGTGCCACGCCTCCGGTTGCGCACCAGTTGACAGAACAGGATGAACATCGGGGCGATGGCGCCCGCGTCGACGCCATCGAGGTCTCGGCCTGGTTCGGGCGCGTCAAGGTTCTTGACGACGTCACGCTGTCGATGCCCGCGACGACCGTAACAGCGCTCATTGGCCCGTCCGGCTGTGGAAAATCGACCTTCCTGCGCGTCCTGAACCGGATGCACGAGTCGGTCCCAGGAGCACAGCTCGCGGGCGAGGTGCATCTCAACGGCGACGACATCTACGCGCCGGGCCATCGAGTGACCACCGTGCGCAAGCGAATTGGAATGGTGTTCCAAAAGCCGAACCCGTTTCCGGCGATGTCGATAGCCAACAACGTTACGGCTGGTCTGACGTTGACGAATGTCAGGATCAATCGCGCCGGTCGTGCTGATCTTGTGGAGGACTGCCTCAGGCGGGCCGGGCTTTGGAATGAAGTTCGGGATCGGCTCGACCGCCCGGGGGCGACGCTGTCTGGGGGTCAGCAGCAGCGGCTTTGCATCGCCCGTGCGCTCGCTGTCGGGCCGGAGGTGCTGCTCATGGACGAGCCGTGCTCGGCCCTCGATCCGAGCTCCACACGTCGTATCGAAGAAACGATCGCCGAGCTTTCTTCGCAGGTGACGATCGTCATTGTCACCCACAACATGCAACAGGCCGCCCGAGTGTCCCAACAGGCCGCCTTCTTCCTGGCCGAACAAGGCGCTCCGGGCGGAATCGTCGAGAGTGGCCCAACTGCCCAGCTGTTCGACAGCCCGTCGGACCCGCGAACTTCTGACTACGTGCACGGGCGGTTTGGATGACGCAGGCAAACGAGGGCGCGTCAGAAGGACTCGCATTGCGGCCGCGCTTGCCGCAACGGCTCGAACCTGGTCTAGAGCCGACCGATCGGATCTTCCACGGCACCGTGACGGTGATCGGCATGTCGGTACTGGGCGTCACCGGTGCGATTGGGTTGTTTCTCGGCTACCAGTCGATCCCGACCCTGCACCACTACGGTCTGCATTTCTTCACCGAGGTCGACTGGCAGCCGGAGCTCAACCGGATCGGCATCGCCGCTGTGCTCGTGGGGACCGTGGAGGTTGCCCTCGTAGCTATGGCTGTGGCCTTCCCGCTCGCTTTGATGCTCGCCTTGTTCATCACCGACTACGCACCGACACGAATCAAGTCCTGGCTCGTGTCCGCGGTCGACCTGATGGCCGCTGTGCCAAGCATCATCTACGGATTATGGGGCTTCTTTTTGCTGCAACCTCACGCCATCAAGCTTGCGCGATGGCTCAGCCAGTACTTCGGGTGGTTTCCACTCTTTCATGTTGATACCGACGCCAACGCGGCCGTGTGGCAGCAGTCGCGCTACACAAGCTCAGCGTTCATTGCCGGTCTGGCCGTCGCCATGATGGCTATCCCACTTGCGTGCGCGGTGATGCGGGCCGTGTTCGACCAGGCCCCTCTAGGTGAGCGAGAGGCCGCAATGGCCTTAGGCGGCACACGCTTTGGAGTTGTCAGGACAGTTGTCCTGCCCTTCGCAAAGGGGGGCATCATCGGGGGAACGATGCTGGCACTAGGCCGGGCCTTAGGTGAGACCGCGGCCGTGCTGATCATCATCTCGCCCGCATACCAGATCAAGGCACGTATCTTGGAGGCGGGCACCCAGACCGTGTCAGCACTCATCGCGGCGAACTTTGGCAACGCGACGGCCTCTCAGCTGAAAGCTCTCTTGACGGCTGGGTTTGTGCTCTTTTTGATAACCCTTGGTGTCAATACCGCCGCGGCAGTGTTCATCAGGCGCAGCCGCGGCGGCGCGGGTACGGAGATCTGATCTTGACCCCTCTCGACACGGTCTCCCGGAGCAAAGCCGAGACGCCAATCCCGCAAAAACGTGCCCCGCGCAAGGTGCGTGTCCTGACAACCGAGGACTGGTGGACACTCGGCGGATCGCTGTTGTCCTCGCTCGCACTTGTCCTGGTCGCCTACGAGCACATACTGGATGCCAGCGGCACGGTGGGATTCCTTTTCAGCTGGTACGTGGCTTTCCTGCTGATCTATGGCTGCGTGGTCGCGATATCGAACCCGCGTAACGTCGTAGTGGACAGGCTCGTCACGGTCACGCTCTATATAGCCGCGGGATTGGTGCTGTTCGCACTCGGAACAACGGTCGTGTTTACCTTCGGCAAGGGTTGGCACGCCTTTGTGCACCTGAACTTCTTCACCCATGACATGTCCGGTGTGAGCCTGACGGCACCGTTGAACCAAGGTGGGATCCTGCACGCGATCGTGGGCAGTCTCATCGAGGTCGCGATCGCGGTCGCGGTCTCACTTCCACTCGGCATCGGCACTGCCGTCTATATGTCCGAGGTCGGTGGGCGCGGGTCGCGCTCGGTCCGCACCGTCGTCGAGGCGATGACGGCCCTCCCGGAGATCCTGGCAGGGTTGTTTGTGTACGTGACACTGATCGTTGACTTCGGCCTTCCAAAGTCGGGCCTTGCGGTCTCGGTGGCGATGGCCGTCACCATGGTGCCGATCATGGCCCGAGCATCCGAAGTGGCATTGCGCGTCGTCCCGAACGGACTGCGCGAGGCAAGCAGTGCGCTCGGAGCCTCGCATTGGAAAACGGTGCACAAGGTTGTGCTACCGAGCGCGCGGGCCGGTCTGGCCACGGCCGCCATCTTGGGCACGGCCCGGGGGATAGGAGAAACCGCCATCCCGCTCATCGTCTCGGGCGCGTCGAGCTTCATGAACTTCAACCCCGTTGTCAACCCGACGAATTCCCTGCCCCTATTTGTCTACACCGCCTACCTCACCGGGGAGCCGCCGGCTGTTGCGCGCGCTTTTGGCGCTGCAAGCGTGCTTCTCGCCATGGTGCTGGCTCTGTTCGTAGCCACGCGTGTGATCTCGCGCAACAGGGGGGCGAGTCGTTGAGCTCCGTCCACCGCAGGCTGGCGACGACGGCTGCGATAGCGGCGCTTGGTCTCTGCGTCCTGCTCAGCGGAGAGTCGGGGGCGGGCGCGGCTGGCGGCAGCACGGCGCTGATCGAGGGCTCAGGCTCGAGCTGGGCGGCTAACGCCGTCAACCAGTGGGTCGCCGATGTGGCCTCCGAGGGTATCCAGGTGGTGTACACCCCCGACGGCGATGCCCAGGGCCGGCAGGACTTCGCGACGCGCACTTCTGACTTCTCCGTTACCTCGATCGGATACCAGGGCGTCGATCCGGTGACGGGAGTCTCGGACACATCGCAGGGTCGGCCTTACGCCTACTTGCCGATAGCCGCCGGTGGCACCTCTTTTCCGTACCAGATCCGCTATGACGGCAAGCAGGTTCGGAACTTGCGCCTGTCGGGTGAGACACTTGCCAAGATTTTCACGAACCAGATAACCAACTGGGACGACCCCGAGATAACCGCTGACAATAACGGTCATGCTTTGCCGTCATTGCCGATCACCCCGGTCGTCCAGTCCGAGGGATCCGGCGCCACGGCTCAACTCACCCGCTACTTCGCGACGGAGTACCCGAGCATCTGGAAGGCCTACTCGGGATCGGACGCGATGACCGAGTACTTCCCGCGCGAGGGGAACCAGATCGCCCAGAACGGATCTAACGGAGCGATGAACTACGTGTCGTCGAGCGTCGCGAACGGAGCGATCGGATACGTCGAGTACTCCTATCCGCTCAGCGAGAACTACCCCGTGGCCCTGATGCTCAACACGGCCGGCTACTACACCTTGCCAACCCAGTACAACGTCGCTGTTGCGCTCGAGAAGGCCCAGATCAACATGGACAAGAGCTCGCCCGATTATCTGCTACAGAACCTCGATAACGTCTATAGCGATCCTGATCCGCGCACATACCCGCTGTCTTCCTACGTCTACATGATCGAGCCGACCGGGGTATACCCGAGTCCCGAGACGAAGATCACGACGGCCAAGCGTCAGTCTCTCGCCGACTTCGCCTATTACGCGATCTGCCAGGGCCAAAAAGAGATTGGTCCGATCGGTTATTCGCCGCTGCCCGTCAACCTTGTCGAAGCGGCTTTCGGCCAGATTCAGAAACTAAAGACGGCCGACCCAGGAATTGACCTGAGCGGGCTCAACATCGAGACCTGCGACAACCCGACCTTCGTGCTTGGGCATCCGAACACGAACTACCTAGCAGAGATCGCGCCGATACCTCTTGCCTGTGACAAGCTCGGCGCGGGCCCGTGCGGTAGCACTGGATCGCAGACGGGGGGCTCGACTGCCACGTCAACAATCACGACTACCAGCACGACGACGACCACCACAACCACGACTATTCCCAGGTCCTCTACAACCACCACGACGGCGCCGAGGTCATCGGGTAGGGGAAAGACAACGACCACGACCACAACGACCACCACAGTGCCGAAGTCCTCCCCCTCAGGGCGCACCACGACCACGACGACCGTGCCGAGATCCACGAGCCCGGGGCGGACAACGACCACCACGACGGTGCCGAAGTCCGCCGCCACAGGGGACACCACGACGACGACCGCTCCGCCAGACGGCGGAACGACAACGACCACGACAGCGCCGAAGTCGAGTGTCGGAGTGACGACGACGACTGTGGCCGGCAACTCCGGCTCAAACACGGGGACAACCCAGCCGGTTAGCGGTGGATCAAGCGGATCTGATTTGACCGTGGACCCGGCGACGGGGCAGGTCATCCCGGGTTCAGTCAGCTCAGCCGACGGCGACCCACCGGTCGTCTCGGCAGCTCTGGCTGGATATGGCGGATCGGATCTCGCCAGAGTGCTGGCACCGCTCGCAGTTTTGCTTCTCTTGTTGGCTTTCGTATTGCCGGCGTTCGTCGGTTACCGCCTGTCGAGAAGGCGACGCGGGGCCGATAAATGACAAGGCGCCTGGCCATCGTCGCGATCGGTCTTCTCGTGGCGATCGCAGTCGCGGCGGGGGCAGGCGGCGGTGCGACAGCGACCGCAGCAACAAGTGCCAGCAGCCTCGGTGCCACCTCAAAGACAAAGACCATCATCCGGGAGTTCCTCGTCAACGGGACCGAACAAGTGGTCGACAAAAGGACGGTCACGCTGGATGTCAGCCAGACCCTGAACCTGCGCGGTCGCCAAGAGATCAACGTGTCGTGGTCGGGGGCGCATCCGACGGGTGGGATCGTGGCCGACCAGAACTCGATCGGGGCCCAGCAAGAGGAGTACCCCTTCGTGCTGCTCGAGTGCCGCGGCATCGACTCGACCAGCGTCAAGGCCTTGGACCAGCTCAGCCCGGAGACTTGCTGGACGCAGAACTGGAGCGAGCACTACCAGGACAGCTTCCAGAGCGACTTCCCGCCCTACCGCCTGGACCAGTTCGCTTCTGTGGCAAACCGGGCGCAGGTCGTCGGTGCTCCCTCGCCCTTGCCGTCCGCCTGCAACTACCTACCGGCGCCCACCCAGCACTGGGTTCCATTCGTTGCCGCAAGCGGTCATGTGTACTACGGCGGGCCCGCTGGTTGTGCAGGCGAGCCGCCTGAGGCACAAGACGTCGAGACGCAGTCGAGCTTTCCCAGTAACGAAACCTTCGGCGTGACAGGGCTCGATGGCAAAGGCAGCACCGACTTTGACGTGTGGACCTCGGCTGAGAATGCCTCGCTCGGCTGCTCCCAAACCGTGCCCTGCGCTCTTGTGGCCGTGCCGATCATGGGGATCAGCTGCGACGCCACGGACACATCGGTTCCCGCCGCCGATCAACCGACCGGCACCGAGGGCGCGCTAGCGGTGTCACAATGCGAAGAGGAAGGGGCCTTTGCACCGGGGCAGTTGGTAAACCCCGTAGGCGACGAGGACCTGAGCGTCAGTGGGAGCCTTTGGTGGAGCCCTTCAAACTGGCGCCACCGCATCACGGTGCCTCTCAGCTTCGCTGTGCCCGCGAGTGCCTGCGATATCGTGACCTCGAAGAGCAACGTCCTGCTCTACGGCTCAGAGCTCATGGTGCAAGCGACTGGGCAATGGGCACCGTACTTCTGTCTGAACGCGAAACTGTTCTCATTCGATCACGTGCAAACAGGCGAGCCCGAGGCGCGCAATCTGCTCGCGACCGCCAGCTCACAAGCGGCCTTGACAAGCTACGCCGAACCCGGCGGATACGGGCGACCGGTAGTGAACGCGCCTGTAGCGGTGACGGGATTCGCGATCTCCTATGTCATCGACGGAGCCAACGGCCAGCCGTATACCCGGCTCCGGCTCACTCCGCTGCTGCTGGCGAAACTGCTGACCGAGTCCTATCCGGCCGAGCTGCCGATTCAAGAGGAGGACCCGGCCCTCGCACACAATCCGCTGAACATCACGTTGGATCCCGAATTCATTCAGCTGAACCCCGGGATCACAAAAGGTGTCGTCGCGACCGAGGCCGCCTCGGAGCTCGTCGCATTGTCTAGTGACTCCGATGTGATCGAGGCGCTGACTACCTACATAAACGACAACGCCGAGGCAAGGGCGTGGCTCAACGGGAAGCCCGACCCCTGGGGCATGGTTGTCAACCCGGCCTACAAAGGAATCAAACTCCCGGTCGACCAGTGGCCGCTGCTATCGGACTTCGAGCCAGCGGCCTACTACGCGTCGGACAACAATGACTGTCTGTACAACAGCCCAGTGCCTTACCTGCCCCTAGTCGCGGCGCCCATGGACACTCTCGAGGACATCAGCGAGGCCATTCAGTTCGCGATCGCGAACTCGACGACAGTGTGCTCCCAGATCGACGGGACGTCGCTCGGCGAAAAGCTCGTCGCTCTCGGGGCTCAGACAGTTGGGTACCGCTTCATGATCGGAGTGACGCCGCTTGCTGACGACGCGAGATATCAATTACGGGCGGCAGCGCTCGAGACAACCGACAATTCGTTCGTCGTCCCGGACAACGCCTCTCTGCGAGCGGCCGCGGCCGTATTGAAGCCGGACGCGAAGACGGGGACGTGGCCGATTTCCTATCCCGAGTTGAGCAAGAGCTCGACAGCATATCCGGGCACCATGGTCGTCTACGCGGCTATCCCTACCTCTGGGCTTCCGGCCGTGGACGCCAGTGACTACGCGTCGCTTCTACAGTTCGCCGCAACGACCGGTCAGACGCCAGGACTCGGGGTCGGACAACTTCCGCCGGGATATTTGCCGATGACCGAGGCGAACGGCCTCGGTGCTCTGGCGAATTACACCTGGGCCGTCGCCGCGGACGTTGCTGCACAAAACGGGCAGGTTCCATTAGTTACCGCAGACCTGGCCGCGGCCGGGTCATCGCCGACCACGACAACGACGGTGCCGGCGACCACGGTCCCGGCCACGACAGTCCCACCGACGACGGTGCCTGCGACCACGGTCCCCGCTACAACCGTCCCTGCGACCACGGTCCCGGCGACGACAGTCCCACCGACGACGGTGCCTGCGACAATTGTCCCCACCACAACCGTCCCACCGACCACGGTCCCTGCCACAACGATCCCACCCACGACGGTGCCTGCGACCACGGTCCCCGCCACGACAGTCCCACCGACGACGGTGCCTGCGACCACGGTCCCCGCTACAACCGTCCCACCGACGACGGTGCCCCCTACTACTGTCCCGAGCTCTCAGGTGACCGGTCGTGTCGCTCTCGGCCGCACGGTCGGCGTGCCGATTGGCACTGGGGGCAGACTGGTTGTGCTGATCCTGCTGCTTGGGCTCGCCGGTTTGGTGGGTGTTCCTGTGACCTTCATCATCGGGCGACGCCGAGGACGCTGGTGATCGGTGTCGCGCCTGCCTCAGAGCAGGTTGTAAAAGGTGGGCCGGGCTCGCGCCTAAGGCGCTCGCCCATGCCCGGCCCGGTCGTTGTAACCCTAGTGGCCATCATGGCCTTCAGCGTCGTTGCGATCTTCTTTGGCGCCTATGCCTTCGGCTTGAGCACTCTGCAGGAACAGCGCAGTCAGGAGCAGCTCTATGCGTCCTTCCGGGGGCTGCTCGATCCGTCAAGCCCGGTTGCGCCAAGTATCGGAGGTGTCATAACGCCTGGATCGCCGGTCGCGCTCATCAACTCCCCTGTAGCGGGAATGCACAATGTCGTAGTCGTGGAAGGAACCTCGTCCGGCGATCTCCTCAACGGGCCAGGACACCTGCGGGACTCCCCACTACCTGGGCAGGCTGGAGAGTCGATATTGATGGGTAGGAGCACGACGGCCGGAGCGCCCTTCGCTGGCATCACGAGCCTTCGCAAGGGCGACACCATCACAGTCACAACTGGCCAGGGGACATTCCGGTTCATTGTCGAGGGAGAGCGCCTCGGTGGTGATCGCCTGCCCGAGATTCCTACCAGCGGCGCCTTGCTCACTCTTGTCACCTCGGCAGGGTCCGGTTGGCTCGGGCGTCTTGCTCCCACGCATCTCGTCTATGTGGATGCGGAACTGGGCGGCAAGGCGGTCGCTGCCCCGGCCGGTCGGCCTATCGCCGTGCCGATACAGGAGATCCAAGGCCACGGAGATCCGACGTCGTGGCCCTTCATCGTGCTCTGGGCCGAGGCATTGCTGGCGGCGGGCGTTCTGGTTGCTTGGTTGTGGTCGCGCCTCGGACTCGCGCGAACTTGGCTCGTGGGTGCCCCCGTGCTCTTTGGGGTCCTTTGGGGTCTGAGCACCGAGGTCATGCGCCTGTTGCCGAACGTGTACTGAGTCCGCAAAGCCAGCGCGGGTCCTGGGCATTAGAGAAGCTCCAGCGAGCGGGCGCGAACAGACAACTACGCTTAGCCTGGCGATCGCGACCGGCAACGTTCTGCCCACGGACTGATCAGCGCCGTCGCTTTGGGCTTGGGGTCACAAGGAGGAGCGCTCGAGCAGATGGACTTTGATTCCGTTGGGCCGGGCGAGGAGGCTGTCGGCAAGATCGGCCGTGTCTCTGTGCCTATTTCTAAGGGCGTTCCCGGCGAAGTGATCATCCAGATCCGCGGGGGATCGGAGGCCTACACGGCGTACACTGAAAGTGAAGAACCGCTCGCGGTGAACACGCGGATCGTCGTCGTGGAGCAGCTGTCATCGCGGACGCTGCTGGTGACCAGCTGCTGATCTGCCGAGAGAAAGAGCGGAGATGTTCTTTTACAAAATCCCATCGCCAAACGAGGCAATGGTGGTCTCAGGCTCCAGACACGGCACGGACGGTGGGCAGTTCCGTATCGTGACTGGCAAAGGTTCGTTCGTCCTGCCTTGGAAGAACAAGGCTCGCTGGCTCTCACTCGATCTGAGGGAAGCGCTGATCTCGGAGACCTGCGTGACCAAGTTGCGCATCCCCCTCACCGTCGAGGCTGTAGCTGTCTTCAAGGTCGGCGATGACAACTCCTCGATCGCCAATGCCGCCCGTCGTTTCCTCGACCAACAACAAGGAATGGAACGACTCACTGCCCAAGTGCTCGCAGGCCACCTGCGTTCCATCGTGGGCGGTCTCACCGTCGAAGAGATCATCGGGGATCGTAACCGGGTAGCCCAAGAGGTCAAAGCGGCCTCGACCGACGAGATGGAAAAGCTCGGCCTTGTGATCGATGCGTTCCAGATACAAGAGATCAAGGACTCCACCGGATACATCGAGAACCTGGCAGCCCCGCACGCTGCGGCCGTGGCGCGCGACGCCCGCATCGCAGCCGCCCAAGCCGACCAAGCCGCCACCGAAAAAGAGCAGGAGGCGAATGCCCTGAAAGCTGGCTTCGTGCGTGAGGCGGAGATCAAGCAGGCGGGCTACCGGGCCGAGATCGAACAGGCCCAGGCGGCTGCGAGCCAGGCGGGACCGCTTGCGCAGGCCAAAGCGAGCCAGCAGGTGACAGAGGAGCAGACGAGGCTCGCCGCGCTGCAGGCGGAGAAGCGCGAGAAGGACCTAATCGCCGAAGTTGAGAAGCCTGCCGACGCCGACGCCTACCGGACCATCCGCCTCGCCGAAGCCGATCGGGACGCAATAAAGGCGAGAGCCGAGGCCCTCGCCGGCGGCAACCAGGGACTCATCGCCGCCAACAGGATCGTCGAGCAGCTTCCGGCGCTCGTGGAAGCTGCGGCCAAGGGCTTGGCCGGGGCGAACATAGTCCTCGTCAATGGCACCGACGGCGTCACTGACCTCATCACAAATCTCGTCACTCAGGGCTATTCGATATACGAGGCAGTCAAGGGGGGTGTGCCCCAGGCCTCGCTGAAGCTGTTCGACCTGCCAGCCGGTAACGGCTCGGTTCCGACGCCGACCGGCGACCAGAATCCCGCCGAGAGCTAGATGTTCGAGCGGTTTACCGATCGGGCACGCAGGGTACTGGTCCTGGCTCAGGAGGAAGCACGTCTCCTGCAGCTTCATCGGGACCGAGCACATCCTGCTCGGCCTCATTCACGAGGGCGAGGGGCTCGCGGCCAAAGCGCTCGAGTCTCTTGGCATCTCGCTCGAGGCCGTACGCGAAAAGGTAGAGGAGATGGTCGGGCCGGCAGGGTCGGCTCCGACCAGTGATCCGCCGTTCACGCCCCGTGCCAAGAAGGTTCTTGAGCTCTCACTACGAGAGGCGCTGCAGCTCGGGCACAACTACATCGGCACCGAGCACATCCTGCTCGGCCTCGTCCGTGAGGGCGAAGGCGTCGCCGCCCAGGTCCTCGTCAGCCTCGGGGCCGACCTGACCCGGGTTCGCCTGCACGTGATCCAGCTGCTTTCGGGTTACCAGGGCCGCGAGTCCTCGACGACGTTGCCTGTGGGTGGGCTTGCGCGGATGCCAAGACGGCGAGCTGTGTCCGAAGCGATGCCCGTCGGCAAGGAGTGGTTCGCGCAGGTCGTCCGTGTTGGACGGCGGCCAGAGGACTATGGGAGTGCTTACGCGGAGCTGGCGGAGCTCGCGAGCGCCCTGGGCTTCGATCTCGAGGAGATGAACCCCGAGGAGATCACCTGCAGCTCTGTCGAGACCTCTGAGGGCCCCGGGTTCATGGTGAGCGTCAAACACCGTATAGAGGACGACCCGGTCAGCTAAGCCTGGCCCTCGGCTTCACCAGGTGCAGCGCTATCACCTCAGCGTGCTCGCTCGCCGGTGCAGGTCGGGAAGAGACCGGACCCAGCCTCGCCTCAAGGCTCGCAGCGGCCAGTTGAGCAACACGAGGTTCTCGTTGCGCCTTGCCGGGCTCAAGAAGTGCAGATGAGCCTTGGTTCAGCGACTGACAGCTTGTGGGTCGTCACCGGCAGCGTGACTCCGGCAGCGGCCGGTACAGCCTCCAAGGTGTCGAGCTGGCTAGGTTTGCCGAGAGCGGCGAACTCGCCGCGTTCACCGACAGGAGCCTTGCACCCGTATTGGAAGCTCGCCAGGGCTTGTTCAGGAGTGACGCCGCTGCGCACAAAGGTCTTGTCGTTGAGCGCGTGCAGCGCGGTCAGAGCCTGGATGACATATCCCGTGGATTCGGGGTCGCCCACCTGGCCCTGGCCGGAGACGCCGTAGACACCGAAGGAGCCGTTTTTCTCCTGAGAGTTGGCGAAGAACACTACGGGGTTATGCGCGAAGTGGCCGCCGGTGGCAACGATCGCCTGGACGGCCATCGCCGTAGTGTTCGTGTCTGGGCTCGTGAAGTCCTTCGGGCTCGGCGATACGCAGGGCGTCGTCGTCGTGATCCTGCTGTACTCCCAACCGCCGTCGGTGCACTGAAGCTGGGCCAAGAATGCTTCGCCGAGTTTGGTGCCCTTGCCCTGGTTCTTCACCGCAGCCAGGGCCAGGAGAGCGAGGGCTTGATAGAAGGCGTTCGCCGATGGTGCCGTGCCGAAAGACCCGGCAGATATTCCGGTCATCTGCTCTGTCGCCTCGAGCCGTGCAACGAGATTGTCCGTCGCGGCGCTGCCTCCGAACTTGGAGGGATTGGCACCTGCCGCGACGGCGGCAAGGATCACGAGGGCGAGTCGACCGGGGATGTCGGCTCCGTTTGAAGAGACGAAGGAGGAATAGTGAGCCTTGAGCCAGGTAGTGGCCGTTTTGACCTGGTTCGCTCCGTAGCCGGCCGCGACTAGAGCCAAGATCGCGTTTGCAGTGTCACCGGCGTTGGCCTGAAGAGAGGCGGCGTCGACGAGAGCTCCGCTGGAGCTGATGTCGCGGGCGATCCAACCAGCCCCGGCGCCCGCCACTGACACACTTGCGACCTGGGCTTGTGTGCTCCGAGGTCCCGCGGGCGCAGAACGACCCCGAACGGCGGCCGATGCCACACCCACAGACACGATGGCACTCAGGCTGAGCAGGGAGACGACAACGCAGACTCGAGCAGCCCGGTGGACAGATGGCACGATGACGATCCTCTCCCGGATACGGGGTCCAGGGGCGGACGCCGCCGCACCGTTTCCCAGTAACCGTGTTCCTCGCGGTTATTAGCCTCGCCACCAGCGGAGTTCCGGGCTTGCGAGGACACTTCTCGCCTTCGGTCGCGGGCCATCGCCGGACTCTTACCGGAGTTCCCCTCCTGGCAGCGCGACGGCCTGGGCCGTCGATTCGAGGGTAGCAGAGTCGGCCCGCGCCGCAGTTGGCGTTGTGGGCAGATCGTAGCCGGGCGGTCGCGAACTACAAAGTGTGGGTCCACGCGATGGCGGCGATAGCGACTGCGAGGGGTTGTGCTGTGCGCTCCGGCCGCCCGGTGTCCGGGCTCGGCGCGCAGCGGGGTGAGAATGCGAGCCAGGCCGTGGCTTTCACCTGGCTAAGGCGGATTCTGTACCAATGAAAGCCACTGTGTAGACGAAGGGTTTGCCCCAGTTGAGCTCCTCCGCCCGTGATGGCCAGGTACTCGGAGCGACAGCCGACAGGGGCCAACTTGAGCGATACTGCCTCGCGAACCGGTTCAAGCCGGATCGTTGAGATCGGGCCGCGCGAGACCTCCCAGGCCAGAGGGATGAGACCGGGGGGCACGTGTTCAATCTTCCCCGTCCAGCCAGTACCGAGGAGAGCAAGCTCGGCGTGCAGCCGCCGCACCACCGTTCCTGTTCTAAGCGCGGGTCCGAGCGTGCCTGAAAGGGGGAGAAGGCTCGCAAGCGCCACCCAGGCGCCGAGGCCGGCTGCGACGAGGTGCCTGGGACGTGCTCTTCGATGTTGTGGTCCTTCCTTTGGCGAGGACGGAGCCAGGCTCAGTCGAGCCATTGCCCGGTCGCGAGATGTTGGAGCAAGAAGGCCGTGGTGGCCATGAGGATCAGTAGCAGCACCGCGAAAACGCCAGGTCGGGTGAGTACTCGTCGCGCGGGACCAAGAGCACCGGCCCCGAAGACCACAGGCAGCAGGATGCGCATTGCACCAATCTCGGAACCCCATCTAGCCGAAAGCGCCTGCAGGAGGAGGAACGCGAAGACGATGAGCCAGAAACCGAGATTCTTTACGGCCCCGCCAGTGGCCACGAGGGCGATCATAAGAGCCACGACGGCCAGCGCCACGATGGCGTCGAGTAGGAAGTTGACTGCGGATCCGTAAGGAGACGCGACCCAGCGGGTCACCGATCCTCGCACGGGCTCGAAGGTGAGGATGCGCCCAAGTACTGTCGCAAGTGGTAGCGGCAGTGACCAGCCCTTGGTTGCCTGGTAGAAGGCAAGTGGGTCCCTAAAGGCGACAAGCAGGTAGAGCGCGTAACCGATCACGCCGCAGACTGAGACGGCGGCCTGAGCTCCAAGCCGCACGAGGGACCGCCAGGTCAAGGACTTCGTTGCCACGAGGCCGACGAGAACCCAGGTGACAAGACCGGCTGCAAACGCAACTCCGAGCGGGTTCGCGGCGCTAGCGAGTCCGATTGCGAGAGCGGCCAGCCACAGGCGATCGCGTTGGGCCATGTAGATCGCGAGAAGGAACAACACGCAGAACAAGGCGCTGTAGTAACCCATGATGTCGGCAACTACTGGGGGGCTCACGAGGAACAAGGTCAGCCACGCGAGGGCCTCGCGTCGGGTCGCCCCCGCGCCGCGAGCTATTAGGACGAGCAGTACAGCCGCTACTGCCTGAAACAGGATGCTCGAGGCGACTGCGATCCTGCTTATGGGTAGTCCTGTGATGACATGCCCAGCACGCTCGAAGAGGGGATAGAGCGGAAAGAAGTTGGGGTTCTGTTGACGCGAGAGCCTCGAGTTCCACGAGTAACCGTGGAGCGCGACATTCCGGTACCAACGGGCGTCCCACATCATCAGCACATGCCAGAGACTCTTGTGGGGAGGAAGCAGGATCCAGACGACTAAAAGGCAGACGCAGCTCGAGACGAGGCTGAGGGCGACGGCGGTGGTGGCCAGGCGGCGGGTTTCAGTCCGAGAAAGGGGCGCCAGGTGTGTGCGAGCCGAGCGCCCTGAGCCCGCCAGGGCTGCAGCTGCTTCGACCGGTGGCTGAGGTGGCGTCGTGAGCACCGAGGCGACTCTAAATCGATTGTCAGGCTGGCACTGGCGCGGAGCTGGTCAGCTCGTCATCGTCGAGCTTGCTCGATTGACGCGCGGATTTTGGAGTCAACTCGCACCAATGAGGAACGCCGTCACCGATATAGTCTCGCCCGCGATGGTCGATCGTCTCCACTCCCGAGGCCCTCGCGATCGAGAACCGGACCTCGGCGAGCGTTCTCTTGCGGGCCGAAGCTTCGGTGCCGCATACACCTCGGACTGGTGCACCGGGTCATGGTTACGGCCGCGGCCCGCCGGGGTCAGGGAATCTGCGAACTAAAGCCTGTTACACGAGCTGGTGCGCGACCAATTAAGGGATATGGGCAAGGAGCCGACGGACCGCGAGCTGCTCGCTCGGGCCGCGGACCCAGAGGTGTTCGCTCTCTTCTACCGCCGCCACGTGGACCGGCTCGTCCGCTTCGCTGCACGGCGGGTTTCCGACCCAGCAGATGCTGCCGACGTGGCCGCGGCAACCTTCGTGGTAGCCCTGCGCGCAGCGGAGCACTACGACCCACGGCGAGGAGAGCCCGGAGCGTGGCTGACCGGCATTGCCGCCCGCCTAATTGCCAACGACCGACGGCGAAAGGTCCGAGAAGCGCTCGCATTGGCGAAGCTCGAGAGCCGAGCCTTGCTCCAAGACGACGACATCGAACGCCTCGTCCAGTTGATGGACAACTCAGCGCTTGCCCGAAGCACAAGCGACGCCCTCAGCCACCTTCCCCCCCAAGCCAGGGAAGCAGTCCTGCTTGTGGGACCCGAAGGGCTGAGCCAGGCCGACGCGGCTGCTGTCGTGGGCATCAGCACCGTCGCGTTCCGTATGCGTCTCTCACGCGCGCGTCGTCGCCTGGCTCGGCTTGTAGCTGACGAGGCTCTCCCCCGTGCGTCAGTCGGCCGTAAGGAGCCGGCGCACCTCGCTCGGATGTCAGCGCCAGACATGACAAGCGGGCCGATCATGAGGGAGGTCACCCAATGACGGCCGATCATGAGGGAGCTCACCCAATCACAACTGCGTCCTCGCCGGCGCATGAGCGTTTCGAAGACCGGCTGCTCGACGCCTTCCTTGACCATTTCGAAGACATCCGCGGGGACTGTGGGACCCCTCCGGGCACAGCTGTTGCCCGTAGGTCTCACCGAGGCCCGATCGCGCTGACTTTGCTGGCGGTTGTGGCTGCTGGGAGCCTCGGCGTGGCTGTCGCCCTTCATTTCGCTACCAACCCGACCGGCACCACGCACGGGCTGCATTGGGCGCTTGCGGGGTACGTGGCCTCCCCCTGGGAGGGCACCGCAGACCAAGGGCTCAGCGTCTTCGGTCCCTATCACCAAGCTTTGGCCTGCCCGAGCGCGACCACCTGTTTCGTCGAAGGACCGGCTAAGGCTGGGCAGGGCGCCGAGATCGAGGCGACCTACAACGCAGGTAAGACGTGGCACTTGGCGGGCGCGGAGGGCGCCACCGCGTTAAGCAACGTGTCCTGCCCCAGAACTCGGGCCTGCGCTTTGTTGGAGGGCCGGAGGAACAATGAACCCCTGTTCGTTGAGACCACTGACGGGGGGACCACCTGGCTGGCACGCCCGGCACCGAGCTGGCTTTCCCCCTTGGCGCTAGACGCCGCCTCCGGGCCCGCACCCCCCGGGTCTCCCGGAAGCCTGATCAGCATGTCCTGCCGGAGCGCGTCCAGCTGCAGCGTCCTCGCCTCGAGCGGCAAGCCGACAGGCCCCAGCTTCGCGTCCGTCACGATGGACGGGGGGCGGACCTGGTCGTCACCTGTTCCGGTCCTCAAGCCTTTTTGGGAGCTGCAGTGCTTTGCCAACGGAAAGTGTCTCGCGGCAGGGCCTTCGGGGACCGCTTACAGCATCGACAACGGCCTGAGATGGTCGCTTTCTTCGGGGTGGCCGAATGAAGGGGCTTTCTACTTCTCTTGTGCGACCACCGCCAGGTGCACGGCGCTGTCGCACCTGCCTGGCGCTAGTGCGGAGTCGTTGCTCGTCTCTAGCGACGGGGGCGAGTCCTGGTCGGTTGTAACCGCCAAGGGGCTCCCCGCAGGTGTGGGCTTTACCAGCTTGGCGTGCCCCACCAGCTCTGATTGTTGGTTGTCGGGCAACGTCGAGGGGGAGCAGCTCTTGGGCAAGGGCGCAGTGTTGGTGTCGTCGCTCAACGGTGGCCGGACCTGGGGCACCAGTCTCCTCCCACAAGGCACCGGCATCGTGTTCGCGGTCTCTTGTCCGGACCAGGACGCGTGTTTCGCATCGGCAACCAGGCAACCCCCAGGATCGTCGTCTGCAACATCCTCGTCGCTCGTGCTCTTGGCCGATTTAGTGGACGGCAACCACCATGCAGCTGCCTAGCCCTGTTGCCCGCCGTATTAGAAGTTGTTGTCGGGCGTGCGACGCCATGCGGCTGACCAAGGCGGCCACCCGGCCTGCGACCGTCCTGGCCGTGCTGGCGGCCTTCAGCTTCCTGGTGACAGCCTGCGGAGGCGGGGAGGCGCACAACGGCGTCGCCAGCCTTGGCAACGCCAAGACCACGACCACCCAGTCGAGCGCTGCCACCGGCTCGAGCTCGTCCGGCCAGTCAGTACCCACGGAGGCGCAGTTGCTGAAGTACGCAGTGTGCATGCGCTCCCACGGGCTTCGCGACTTCCCAGACCCGGTCCCCGCACTAGGGGGAGGGTTCGCCTTTAAGACCTACCCGGGTAGCGACTTCAACCCTGTGTCACCGTCGCCGCAGTTCCAGTCCGCTACAAAGGCCTGCCAAAAAGACGTCCCGCCTAGCCTTGCGAATCTGACACCCGCCCAGATGGCGGCCAATGCGCTCAAGTACACCGACTGCATGCGGTCCCACGGTGAGCAAGGCTTCCCTGACCCGAATTCGCAAGGGCTGATCAAGGACACCAATGCGACCGGGATCATGGACCCGAACTCACCCCAGTTCCAACGAGCGGAGAACGCCTGCCGGAGCCTGAATAACGGCAGCTTCGCTGAGCAGATCACCCCCAGCTCCGGTGGGCCGAGCTCGGATAGTGCTCACACCGACACTGCGCCGCCAGCACAGGCGGCCGCGCAAAAACGACAACGCATCGCATTCGTCCGCTGCATGCGCACCAATGGCGTGAGGAACTTCCCCTATCCGACCGCGCAGGGCGCTGTATCGGTCGCAATGGTCGAGGCCGCGGACATCAATCCGCAGTCGCCAGTAGTCGTGCGGGTCGTAGTGAAGTGCCTGCCGCGATCGCTCCTACCACCAAAAACGCCTTAGCAACCACGAGACTCCTGCCTCTGCCGCCACTGATACGGAGCCAAGGGAGGTCGAATAGATCATGCGAAGACTGCGACGGACACCGGTGGTGGCCGTATTCGTGCTCGCGCTGGCCGGTTCGCTGAGCAACATTTCCGGCGCGGCCGGCGTGACCGCTCAAGCCACGGTCACGATCAACGGTGCCAAGCATTACCAGAGCATCGCCGGGTTCGGTGTGTCCGAGGGGTTTGGACAGGCGAAGACCCTGATGAACGCGCCGGCTTCGGTCCAGGAGCAGGTACTGAGCTTGCTCTACAGTCCGACCCGTGGCGCGGGACTGACGATCTTGCGCAATGAGATCAGCGCCGATGCAGGCTTCACGATCGAGCCGAGGGCGCCGAGCAGCCCGAACGCGACGCCCGCCTATCTGACGCTTGCCGAGATCGACCAGGATCAAGGCCAGCTGTGGTTCGCGAAGCAGATCAAGGCCGATTATGGCGTCAGCGACGTGTTCGCCGACGCCTGGAGCGCTCCGGCGTTTATGAAGACCAACGACTCGGCAATCCGCGGCGGTACGGTGTGCGGAGCCCCGGGCGCGACTTGCAAGAGCGGTGATTGGCGCCAGGCGTACGCCAACTATCTCGTGCAGTACGCGACGGATTACGCCGCGGCGGGCGTACCGCTCACCTATCTAGGTCCGGAGAATGAGACGACGATCTCGCCTCCCCAGGACAGCATGATTATGAGCCCGGCGCAGACCGTCAACTTCATGGAGGTCCTCGGAGCAACGCTCGCGCGGTCTGGGCTTTCGACGCGCGCAGAGTGCTGCGCCAGCGTCGGCTGGAACTACGCCCAGAAGTACGCGGCCGCGATCGAGACTGACAAAGCGGCAAACACTGCAACGGCGCTGTTCACCAGCCACGGGTACTTCGTAGCGCCCGACTCGCCGCTTCGCGGCTGGAGCAAACCGGTCTGGGAGACCGAGTGGGCGCCGTTCGGCTTCCAGCCGTGGGACCCGGCATGGGACGACGGCTCACAATCGTCCGGGTTCACTTGGGCACAAAACATCTACACCGGCTTGACCGCAGCAAACCTGGGCGCGTTCCTCTACTTGTGGGGGGCGAGCACGACCTCCCAGACCGGCCCCAACACGGGCCTAGTGGACGTCACAGGCCACACCGTTGCCACCTCCGGTCGACTGTGGGCGTTCGCGAGCTACAGCCGCTTCATCCGCCCGGGCGCGGTGCGTATCGGGACAACGACGAGCGGGGCGGGACTCGAGGTGAGCGCGTTCCGCAACAGCGATGGGTCGATCGCGATAGTCGCTCTGAACAGCGCCCACACCCCCCAGGTCGCGACCTTCTCGCTACATGGGCTCCGTGGAGCGCACGTAGCGCCGTACCTGACCGACACATCGCACGACCTCTCCGCACAGGCCCCGATGACGGTGAGGAACAGCGCCTTCACCGCGACCCTGCCGCCGCGGTCGCTCGTCAGCTACGCCATCCGATCGTGAGCGTGGCGCGCCCGCTGTGACCAGCGCGAGCTCAAGCGGCCCGCCCGCCGCGAGGGAGCACCTATCCGCGGCTAGAGGAGCGGGGCAAGAAGCCCTCAGTAGTGGAGGTTCGCATAAGCGACAAGCCCCATGACGCCGTCCATACTGCCGCCATACGTGCGGCGGCTCAAAACAGTCCTTCTTTTGTGAGGCAAAATCCCATAACGAGACGGTTACGGAACGCGTGCGGAGACCGAGCTCGCCTGTTTGTGCGTCACATATGTCCCACTCGTGCGCGTGTAAAGCAACGGCTGAGGCTTCGCTGTGCTCCCTTAGCACTCAGGCCGAATCCTCCGCCCGAAAGCTGTTACCGCGCACGGATTATCCGTTGCCGGGTTCCCGATCAGGTGATATCGAGCGCTCCAGGTCGGGCGTGGCAATACAGGCCCGTTTCGTGCGCCCCCTGGGACTCGAACCCAGAACCTGCGGATTAAGAGTCCGTTGCTCTGCCAAATTGAGCTAGAGGCGCATCCGGCGGGCCAGCCTAGCCGGTCTCCCGGCTAAACGCCCCCCGAAAGGGTGACCGAGGGGACTTGAACCCCCGACCTCCAGGGCCACAACCTGGCGCTCTAACCAACTGAGCTACGGCCACCAAATCCGCGAAGCAACTTCGCTCCCGGTACACCTCCAGCATGGCACAGCGGGCACGACGACCCGAACTCACCGTCCTCGCCAGGTCAGGCTAATCGACGTGGCATACGCAGAACTCGTTGCCCTCGGGATCAGCCAGCACCTGCCAGCTGCCGCCCTCGCTTCCCGAGACCACGCTCCCGAGTCGGGTGGCGCCGAGGGAAATGAGTCTCTCGACAGTCTCGGCCGATTCCGTGGTCCAAAGGTCGAGATGCAGGCGGTTCTTCACTGTCTTGGGCTCCGGGACTCGCTGAAGGTAGACCACCGGCATCTGATCCTCGGGCGGAACGAGATCGAGGTACCTGCCGGCCCGGTCCATGTCACCAATCGCGTAGCCGAGCGCCGCGGCCCAGAAAGGCGCGAGCATCTCCGGCGCGACGCTGTCGATTCCGATCTCGATCCTTACAGCCACCCCGCCTCCTTTCGTCGCGAGTCACTCGTTGTTGCGCTGAGCGCAGAACTTCTTGCCACCCGCAGTCCCCAGCCTCGGCGGCGAGATCCCCTACGCTTGCAGGCGTCACCGGTCCCAAGCAAGGCCCCCGTAGCTCAGCGGAATAGAGCAGCTGCCTTCTAAGCAGACGGTCGGAGGTTCGAGTCCTCCCGGGGGCGCCACATAGTCCCAGCTAGAGCGATATTTTGTCGCAACCAACACTACTGCTGTTAAGCTCCGAACCGAAAACCCAACAAAAAACCCAACAAGGGGGGCGGAGGTGGCCGGAAGTCTGCGACTGGTCCGGGGCAGCGATGTCTGGGAGCTACGGGTGTTCGTGGGCAGGGATTCGATCGGCCGGGTGCGCCACGTCCAGCGGACCTTCCGTGGGTCTCGGCGGGCAGCCGAGCGAGAGCTCGCTCGCCTCATTGCCGTTCAGGACGAATTCCCGGCGCCGGTCCCTGAGGAGCCGGTCCGTTGGGGCCCGACGACGACGGTCAACGATGCGGTCATCGCGTGGCGGAACAACGGGTGGGACGACCTCTCACCGAAGACACGGCGCGACTACGAGTCGACCTGGGAGCGATACATCAAACCGTCGATTGGCAAGACGCGGATCGCGTCGTTGTCGACCTACGAAGTCGAGCGTTACCTCCGGTTGCTGAAGAACAAGGGACTCGGTTACGACACCGTGCGCCACGTCCGGAACATGCTCAACCGGGCCTGCCGGTTGGCGAGGAAGTGGAGCGGGGGAGTGCTGCCGAACGCCGTTGCCGACTCGGAGCTGCCCTCGTGGTCGATCTACGAGCGAGGTGAGGTTCGCGCGCCAGAGTCGACGGAGGTCACGCAGCTGCTGCGGGTCGCGGCCGAGGGTTGCGTTGACGTCCGCGTAGCGGTCTTCGTCAGGCTGCTCGCCGCTACCGGGATGCGACGTGGTGAGGCCTGCGCTCTGCGCTGGTCGGATGTTGACGAGGAGCACAGTTCGGTACGCATCAACGAGAGCGTCGTCGTGGCTGCCGGGGGAGCTGAGGTAAAGGGCCCAAAGACGAGAGCAAGCATCCGTCGTACGGCGATCGACTCGGCGACTGCCGAGGAGCTGCGACGCGTGCGCGCGGTGCAAGAGGACCTGGCTCGAGTCTGTGACGAGACCCTCGGTCCAGCGGCCTTCGTGTTCTCCTTCGTTCCGGGCGGAGCCACGCCGCCGCACCCGGACGCAATGAGCAAAGCGTTCACGCGTTTGCGCGCGAAGGCTGGTGTCGCCCAAGACGTGCACCTTCACTCGTTGCGGCACTTTCACGCCACCGCTCTCGACAGCGTGATCTCGGAACGTCAGAAGCAGGCCAGGCTCGGATGGTCGACGGTTCGGATGGCGCGGCACTACACCGACGCGATCACTGCCGAGGACCAGCGAGCCGCTGAACACGTGGGTCGGCTCTTGGAAGACGTTGTCTGAGGCAGGAGTTCAGATCGATCAGCGGAGATCACAGCTGCGCTCCACGCCCTGTGATTAGGGTTTCGATTGCCTTTCTCGGTACCCGCATGCGCCCGTTGATGGTGACGACAGGCAATGGGAAGTCACCGCGTTTGATTGAGCGATAGAGCGTCGAGCGGTCCTCGCCGAGCATTACGGCTGCCTCGTCGATGCCGACAAGAGCGCGTTCTCCCGAGGAGTGCGACCTGCCCCGGTAAGTCGTCATCGACGAACACCTCGCGATCCCGGCTCGACGGAGCTGGCCGTGTCTTCTCGCGCCAGTCGGATGATCTCTGCTGCTGCGGTCCCGTCCGTCACCTTTGTCCTCCTCCCGGCGGCCGCGGTCGCAGCGCGCCTCTATTAAGGAGGCACTGGCGACTCCAGGCTAATGACGCTTCACAGCTCGTGCGCTAGCAAAGTCGATGTGCGACCTGCCCAGCGACCCGATGATCATGCGCCGACTCGGACGATTCAGTTGCGTCGTCGAGCAACCGGACGTCACCGATGCAGAGAGAAGGGTCCGCGCACATCGGACAATCTGCTTCGCGAGTTCGTCACCGCGCGACACCACAGCACCAAATGGCGCGCGAGGATGCCCGCGTGCGGCCCAGCATCGGCATCGCCTTGGTGGCAATCGTCGCGGCCGCGCCAGGTCTCGGAGCGAGCGTTTCGACCGGCAGAGCACCGCTTCAACCGAGAGTCGCAGTGTCGCCGTTCCGCACCCACGACCTCGGCCCAGACGCCTTCTCTGTCGTCGCCTGCGGCCTGGCCACGCGGTGCCTCGCCCTCGGCCCGGGCGGCTGGCAGGCGACGAGTGAGGATGGCGGCAGCAGCTGGAAGCTCTCACTCGATCCGCGTCTTATCGGGCTCACCCCCGACGATCTCGCCTGCCCGACGCCACGGCGCTGCGTGGCGATCGCGACCCCGGTTGTCACGTCAACCTTGTCCTCAGACGTCACTACGCAAGCAGCAGAGCTCGCCGCTCCACCCGATGTCCTGCTCGTCAGCACCGACGGGGGGAGTTCCTGGCGTCGCGCCAGAGCTCCGGGCCGACTCTGGTTGGGCGGGCTGTCTTGCCCGACGGTGGCGGTTTGCTACGCGAGCGCCGAGGCGCGTAGGAAGCCGAATCGGCGCTTTCTCATCAGGACCTCGGACGGAGGGCTGAGCTGGACCGCAGGCCCGAAAGCGCCGCCGATGTCGCTGTTACGGACCAGGTACTGCTGGTTTCCGTAGAAGTCGAGGCCCCGGCTGACTTGGCTGTCAGCGATGAAACCGCCGCTGGCATAGTCGTCTGATGCGCAATAGTC
>JBEKVJ010000027.1:36395-46715 GCA_049514105.1 Acidimicrobiales bacterium | reverse complement strand
GCCCCATCTCACCTTGGACCAGCGGATCGAGCCCGGCCGGCTCCACCACGCCCTTGAAGCAATGGCCGACTACCAGGCGGTCTACTGCTTTGAGCGCGTAACGATCCTGGAACAGGACGCCGATCACCGGTGGTGGCCTCTTGCCGACGCCGCCCTTGGCAGGCCGATGGTGGTAGGGCGCGGCAGCCTCGAGCTGGAGCTCTCGGTGGTCGGTCAGATTGACCCCGTCGTGGCCGTCTGGGCCAATGAGCAGTGGGACGCCTACACGAGGGAGCGCCACGGGCCTCAGGTTCGTCCATTCGAGCACTACGCCATCGTCGCAAGGGCCTTAGGTAGCCCCGTCGCCTTGGCCGAGGGCGAGGTCCGTGGTTCGACACTCAGGCTCGGTCGTTTGCTCGTGAGCCCGAACTGGCGCAGCCAAGGCGCGGGGTCGCAGCTGTTGCGGGCGGTGGAGCGCTTTGGCATCGAACGCGGTTGTGTCCGCGTTCGGCTGGAAGTGCTCGCCGCAAGCAGGGCACAGCAGTTCTACGAAGGGCGCGGCTTTGTAGTCACCGCAAGGCTTCCCCACTGGCGCGAGGACGAGGAGTTCGTCGCGATGGAACGCGCCCTTAGCCCGCAGGCGGGCCAGGATTTGTGAGCTTTTTGGTGACCGATTCGACGAGCCTGTCGGCTGCCTGCTCGGGATCGATCCGCCTCTGTTCCAGTTCCACGAGCATGCCTGAGCTCGACAAGGCGGCGACGCAGGCACCGAGAGCAGCCTCGAAACGGCCCCTCGCGATCCTCACGGTCTCGTCGCGCGCTCGTTCGGCGCGCCTGAGATCGAGCTCGCCTCGTGCCTCGAGGTACTTGCGGTGCGACGAGATGGCGTCCCAGAGCTCGCCAATGCCAACCCCGCTCGAGGCCACGGTCTCGACGATCGGTGGCGTCCATTCCAAGCTGGCGGACAGCTGCAACATGAGGCGCAGATCGCGAGCGGTCTCTTTGACTCCCGGTCGGTCGGCTTTGTTGATCACGAGGACGTCCGCGACCTCAAGCAGTCCCGCCTTGTTCGCCTGCACCGAGTCGCCCCAGCCCGGGTTCACAACGACCACGACGGTGTCGCAGGTGGCGGCGACCTCTATCTCGACTTGGCCGACACCGACTGTCTCGACGATCACGAGCGGCCACCCGGTTGCATCGAGGAGCCGGACGGCCTCCGGGACGGCAGCTGCGAGGCCACCAAGGTGCCCGCGCGTCGCCATCGAGCGGATGAAAACCTCGTCATCTAGAAAGTGCTGTTGCATCCGCACCCTGTCACCGAGGATCGCACCCCCGCTCACGGGCGAGGAGGGGTCGACCGCGAGCACCGCCACGGGGCTTTTTGACCGACGGCGGACCTCGTCGATCACCTCACTTGTGAGAGTGGACTTGCCCGATCCCGGCGCGCCCGTGAACCCGACAGCCCAAGAGACCCCGGCCCGGGCGAAGGTGAGGCTGGACAGCTCACGGCCATCGGGGCCGCCCCGTTCGACCACAGACAACAGCCGGGCGAGCGCTTTGCGGTCGCCCGAGGAGGCGGCCTGGAACAGCTCGGTCGTGCTCGAGCCTCGCAGCTTCGGCCTCACGGGGCCGGGAGGCGCTCGATGTTCGCGCCAAGAGAACGAAGGCGTCCGTCCAGGTCCTCATAGCCGCGGTCGATGTGCTCGACACCTGAGACATCGGTCACGCCGTCGGCCACGAGCCCGGCGAGCACAAGCGCCGCGCCGGCTCTGATGTCGGGCGCGCGGACCCGCGCCCCTGAAAGCCTGGGCACGCCCCGGACTATCGCGTGATGACCCTCGGTCTTTATCTTGGCTCCCATCCGCCGCAACTCGTCGACGTAACGGAATCGGCCAGCGAAAAGGTTCTCGCTCACGATCGCGACGCCGTCCGCGATCGAGAGCATGGTCACCAAGAGAGGCTTGTAGTCGGTCGCCACGCCCGGATAGGGCAAGGTGGCGACGTCGACCGAGCTCGGGCGCCCATGTGCGACCGCTAGCAGGCCCTCGTCGCTTGCAGTGAGGACCATGCCCATCTGGCCGAGCTTTTCGAGGAGCATGTCCATATGCTCGGCTCGGGCGCCTTTCAAGAGCACCTCGCCTCCGGCGAGACCCACCGCGGCGACGAAAGTGGCGGCCTCCACCCGGTCAGGGATCGCCCTGTGGTTCGCGGGCCGAAGCTCGTCAACCCCCTCGATCTCGATGCGCGAGGTGCCCGCTCCGCTGATGCGAGCCCCCATCTCGGTCAGCATCGAGGCGAGATCTGATATCTCCGGCTCACGGGCGGCGTTCTCGATCACCGTCGTCCCCTTGGCGAGGACGGCACCCATCAAGATGTTGTCGGTCGCGGTGTGACTCGGGAACTGCAGGACGATATGGGCACCTGCGAGGCGGTCGCAGTAGCCCTCGACGTAGCCGTGCTCTGTCACGAAGGTCGCGCCCAGGTCCTCGAACGCGCTCAGGTGGAAGTCGATGGGCCGGTAACCGAAGTCGTCGCCGCCGGGCATCGAGACCCGGGCAGCCCCATAGCGGGCGAGAAGCGGCCCGAGCACGACGATCGAGGCCCGCATCTTCTCGACGAGCTCATAGGGGGCGACAGGCGTCACGTCGTTCGGGACGGTGATCTCGAGATGCCCGCGAGGGCCGCGGCCCTCGTGGCGCACCTCGGCGCCCATCGCCTGGAGCACGTCAGCCATGATCGCCACGTCGCTTATGACAGGGACGTTGTCGAGACGGTGCTGGCCGGGGGCTAGCAGGCAGGCCGCCATCAGCTTTAGAACCGAGTTCTTGGCTCCGTTCACCTCGACGCTGCCGCGAAGTGGACCGGAGGGGCCCAACACGAAGCGATCCACGGCGAGACAGTACTTCTCGGTGCCAGTCACGGTCACCGAGTGCTGGTCACGCCGTGCGGGCGCGATAAAGACAGCGGTCTTGGTGCTTCCGGGCACCACGAAATCCGGTGCCGTTTTGGCCGGCCGCCCGCTATCGTCGCGCCGTGGACGAACCGCGCCAACCTCCCGACAGGAACCTTGCCATGGAGCTGGTCCGGGTGACCGAGGCGGCCGCGCTCGCCTCCGGCCGCTGGATGGGCCGTGGAGACAAAGAAGGGGCGGATCAGGCTGCCGTAGACGCGATGCGAGTAGTCCTCCAACGCGTGCCTATGGACGGCGTCGTGGTGATCGGCGAGGGCGAGAAGGACAAGGCGCCCATGCTGTTCAACGGCGAGCACATCGGCGACGGGACGCCACCGTTGACTGATGTTGCCGTCGACCCGATAGACGGCACATCGCTCACCGCCCAGGGCCGAGGGGGCGCGCTCGCGGTGATCGCCGTGTCCGAGCGCGGGAGCATGTTCGACCCGGGGCCGTTCGTTTACATGGAGAAGATCGTCGTCGGCCCAGAAGCCGCCGATGTCATCGACATCACGGCGACACCGGCGCAGAACCTTGTTGCTGTCGCTCAAGCCAAGGACGTGTCGGTGAACGACCTCACAGTCGTCGTCTTGGACCGACCCCGCCATGCCGAGCTGATTGAAAAAGTGCGCGCGACCGGGGCCCGCATCATCCTCATCAGCGACGGTGACGTCGCGGGCGCGATCGCGACCTCGTGGCCCGAGTCCGGTGTCGATGTGCTCATCGGCATCGGTGGCACGCCCGAGGGCGTCATTTCTGCCGCCGCCCTTAAGTGCATGGGGGGCGCGATCCAGGGGCGACTTTGGGCGCGCGATGACAGCGAACGGGCGGCCGCCATAAAAGCGGGGTACGACTTCGACCGCGTGCTCACCGTCGAGGACCTGGTGCAGGGCAACAACTGTTTCTTTGCGGCAACTGGCATAACGGGCGGAGACCTGTTGCGAGGGGTCCGCTACGACCATCGTGGCGCGGTCACCGAGTCGCTGGTCATGAGATCCAAATCGGGCACCGTCCGGATGGTCGAAGCGCGCCATCAGCTCTCCAAGCTGCGCCGCTTCTCCGCTATCGAGTTCGGCTAAGCCAGCTATGTCGCCGCGATCTCGTCGTCTTTTAGACGACCCGCGTTGGTACAAGCGGGCAGTTTTTTACGAGTTGCTGCCGCGGGGCTTTTTCGACTCCAACGCGGACGGGATCGGCGACTTCAGAGGGCTTCGCGAGAAGCTCGACTACCTGCAGTGGCTCGGTGTCGACTGCGTCTGGCTGTTGCCGTTCTACCCCTCGCCACTGCACGACGGCGGTTATGACATCAGTGACTTCCTCACCGTCTCGCCCGAGCTTGGCCACATCGACGACCTCGCCGCAGTGATCGAGGAGGCACATGGGCGAGGGATCCGCATCATCGCCGACCTTGTCATGAACCACACCTCAGATGAGCACCCCTGGTTCGTCGAGTCCCGTTCGTCGCGCGACAACGAGAAGGCGGACTGGTACATGTGGTCCGACGACAACCAGCCCTATGCCGGCGTACGGGTCATCTTCCTCGACGTCGAGCCTTCGAACTGGACCTTTGACCCCGTGCGCGGGCAGTACTACTACCACCGCTTCTACCACCAGCAACCCGACTTGAACTACGACAACCCAGAGGTGGCCGACGCCATGATGGGCGTCGTCCGCTATTGGCTCGACATCGGCCTGGACGGATTCCGCCTCGATGCCGTGCCCTACCTGTACAAGGTGGAAGGGACCTCTTGTGAGAACCAGCCGGCGACGCACAGCTTCCTTCGCCGCATCCGCGCCGAGATCGACGCCTCGTACCCGAACAGGATGCTGCTGGCCGAGGTGAACCAGTGGCCGAATGACGTGATGGGTTACTTCGGCCAAGGCGACGAGTGCCACATGTGCTTCAACTTCCCGCTCATGCCGCGCATGTTCATGGCGATAAGGCGCGAGCAGCGCTTTCCCATCACCGAGATCCTCGCCCAGACCCCCTCCATCCCCGAGGGCTGCCAGTGGGGGATCTTCTTGCGCAACCACGACGAGCTCACCTTGGAGATGGTGACCGACGAGGAGCGCGACTACATGTACGCCGAGTACGCCCGCGACCCGCGCATGCGGCGAAACCTCGGCATCCGCCGCCGCCTTGCCCCGCTCGTGGACAACGATCGCCGCGTCGCCGAGCTGCTGCACGGCCTGCTCTTGTCGTTGCCCGGCAGCCCTGTGCTCTACTACGGCGACGAGCTCTTGATGGGCGACAACATCTACCTCGGGGACCGTGACGGAGTCCGAACCCCGATGCAGTGGTCCCCCGACCGCAACGCCGGGTTTTCCCGGGCAGACTTTGCCCAGCTGTATCTCCCTCCGCTCATGGACCCGGTTTACGGCTACCAGGCCGTAAACGTCGAGGCGGAGCAACGCGACCCGTCCTCGTTCTTACACTGGCTGCGGCGCATGCTCGCCGTGCGGCACCAGTACCCCCAGTTCGCCACCGGCACATTCGAGGTCCTGCCCGCCGACAATCCCTCCGTCCTCGCCTACCTGAGACAGGCGCACGACGGCGACAAACTCGGCTTCTACGGACTTGGCGCGGACCCCCTTACGGGCGAGGTGCCCGTCATCGACGACGCCCCCAGCTTGTCCAAGGCGCCCGATCTCGACCTCAAGCCCGCCGCGGTTCTCTGTGTGTGCAACTTGAGCCGCTTCGCCCAGCCCGTCGAGCTCAGCCTCGCCCGCTTCGAGGGCTGTACGCCGATCGAGCTTTTGGGTCGCGTGCCCTTTCCGAAGGTGACCTCTAAGCCGTACTCGGTGACGCTCGCGCCCTACGGCATCTTCTGGTTCGAGCTCGTGGAGCGCTGACATGGCTCCTTCTGGGTCCGCTCTCGAGGGGCTCGTCATGCCTTATCTCGAACGCCAGCCCTGGTTCCTCCTCGACATGGCACGCTTCGGCCCTGGGGTGTGGTCGAGCTTCGCCTTGGCCAATCTCGAGATCCTCTCAGCGAGCCGGCCTGGGCTCGCAAGCGTCGTCGTCACAGTCGGAGAGCGGCCCTTCCACGTCCTTGTGGGATGGCGCGACCCGGCCCAGGCGCCGGCTGCGCTCGGCGATCAGCAAGGCGCGGTCTTGGGGATCAGCGACGACGGCGCCGGAGAGGTGCTGTGCTACGACGCCCTTGCCGACGAGGAGCTCGCGACGAGGCTGCTCTCGATTGTGACCGCCGGCTCAAAGAGCGCACTGAGAGCGCGTCTTGTCCAGTCCCTCGTGAGCCACGCCTCGGTCGTCTATGACGAGCACCTGTTCATGAAGTCGTACCGCGTCCTCGAGCCTGCCCCGCGCCCCGAGGTCGAGCTTTTGGGCAAGCTTGACGATGTCGGTTTCCAGCACATGCTGAGGCCCGTCGCGCACTGGGGTCGCAACGGCTGGGACCTGGCGCTCGTGCGCGAGTACATCCCTGGTGCGGTCGAGGGCCGCCTGCTCGCCCTTACGTCTTTGCGCGACGTGTTCGGCCGGAACTTCGACGAGGGACGGCTGCGCCACGACGAGGTCAGCGGAGCCGGCGGAGACCTCTCCTCGGAGATGCGCCGGCTCGGAGAAGTCACCGGCGAGCTCCACCTGGCGCTTGCAGAAGCCTTCGGCCTTCGCGAGCTTTCTGCCAGCGAGGGTTCGCCCGTTGTCGCCATCAGGGTTCACGGCGACTACCACCTACGGCGGGTCTTCAGGGCGGACCAGGGCTGGATCGTGGGCGGTTTCGGTGACGACCCCCTCATCGGCCGGCTCGAGGAGTCCATGGCCCGGGGCGAGGCACAGTTCGTGTCGCCGCTCGAGGACCTGGCCGACATGTCCTACTCACTGCGCCAGGTCGCGGCCGAGGCCGTGGCGGCCCAGCCTGCCGTCGTCTGGGCACAGGCAGAGCGCCTCGCGAAGTCCTGGGAACGGCGCAACCGAGGTGCCTTCCTCGGCGGTTACCTCGGCGTCGAGGGGATCTCGCGGCTCGTCGCGCTGGAGCGCGCAGAGGCCGCAGAACAGATAAAGTCCCTGGTCGCAAAACGCATGGAGGCTGCCCTTTAGAGATCCGAGCCCGGCTTTTGGGCGGGCGGGCTCAACTGGCGGCGGTGACGACTCCGTCGGAGGTGTCCGGCTCGGCACGCCTGAGGGCCTCGCGTAGGTCCTCGGCGGCCTTTTCGGGGCCGACGACGTTGATCATGACCCCGGTGCCGAGCTCGAAGCCCGCCCGGGTGGTCAGGCACGGCAGGATGTGCACGTGCCAGTGGTACGCGCCGGTCGCGCGGTAAGGAGCGGAGTGGAACACGACGTTGTAAGCGACGTCGCCGAGGCCCTCGCTTATCGCCCGGAGGGCGCTGCGCACGGCACGTCCGACGCCGACGATGCTCTCGGTCGAGGCCCTGTGCAGGTGCGCACCATGTTCGCGGGGCACCACGAGCACCTCATAAGGCGTCCCGCTCCAGTAGGGGCAGAACGTCACGGCCTGGTCCGTCGTCTGGATGAGCCGGTAGTTGACCCTTTCCTCCGAGGCCGCCGCCGCGCACACCAGGCACCCACCTGCGAAGCGTTCGAAGCCGGCCTGTTCCTCAGCGAGCTCTCTTGGCACGAACGGGATCCCGAGGAGCTGGCCGTGCGGATGGGCGACAGAGGCACCGGCCTGGCGGCCGTGGTTGATGATCACCTGGCTGTAGCGCAGACCAGGTGTCCCCTGGTGCTCGCGCACGCGGTCGCGAATGGCGAGCATGACGAGCGACATCTGCTCGTCTCCGAGCGATGCCATCGTCTTGTCGTGCTCGGGCGAGAGCACGAGCACCTCGTGGATGCCGCTCGCCGGCGCCTCGGTGAATACCGGCCCGCGATTTTCGACGACAAAGGGCCTGTCGCCTTCGAAGGCAGGGTAACGGTTGGGCAGGACACGGACGACCCAGTCCCCAGCGGTGTCGTAGACCTCGAGGGAAGGCGGAGCGAAGGCTTCCATCTCCGGGCAGAACGGGCAGGGTATGCCCTCAAGAGAGTCGAGCGTGAGCTGGCGCGGGACAAAGAGGGACTGTCTCTGGGCACGATCGGTGGCAACTGTTACCCACCGTCCCGAAAGGGGATCAAGGCGCAGCTGGTTCACCCTTGGCCGCGAACCTCCCTCAGATATCGACTGCGCGTTGTCATCTGTGTTCACAATACCGCCATGAACAGGGCAGCGAGCGAACCGCCGCCGTGACAGGTCCCGGCTATGACCTTTTGGTGGTGCTGCACGCGCTGAGTGCCGTGATCGGCTTTGGCGCCGTCGGTGTCACAGGCACCTACGCGGCCCGTGCCCGCTCGGCGCCAGAGCCGCGCAAAGACCCACGCCTGGGCCGGTATTTCCGTCCCGGAACGAACTGGGCGGAGCGGTCCTTGCTCCTGACGCCGCTGCTCGGCGGTTTAGTCCTCGGGGTGGGGGACCGCCCGGCGGTTTCGCAGCCCTGGCCCTGGATCGGCCTCGGCTGTTGGGCGATCGCGGCGGCGATCGCGTCGGCGTGGAGCTGGCCCGCTGAAAGACGGATCCAGGACTGGCTCGGCGCGCCCGCGGACTGCGAAGAAGTGACGAATGATCTCGCGCAGTTTCAGCGGGAATGTCGCGTCGTGGTGAGAACGTCGTCGGTGATCTCTGTCTGCTTTTTCGTCGCGGTCGTGGTCATGGTGTCTCAGCCCGGCTGAGCCAAAGGCGCTCACCTCGACTTGGGCCGGGCTGGTCGGGGGCGCCATCGTGGGCCTTGCCCTGCGCCAGTAGATTTGGCAGTGGTGGAGTTCCAAGCGAGAAGACGCGGGCGTTTCCTCGCGCCCCGGCGTACAACGCGTACTGCGGTCACGGCCCTGCTCTTTGCGTTCGGGTCCGTTGCCCTGGCTGGCTGTTTGCCGGCGGCCGCGGGCACTCACCGTACGAGAGGGTCCGCCAGTGCCAAGCTGAGACGATCCGCTGTCAAGCCGCCCGCCCTGTTCGGGGTTGGCCTCGGCCTTGTCACCTGGGACGACACCGACGCCTCGACGGAGAATTTCTATACGGGGACGACAACTCCGGGTCGGATCATAAAGGTCGAGATCCTCTATCCGAGCCTAGCTGTGAAGGCTCCGAACCTGAGGACGCTCGCGACGCCTGCTCTGCGGTTCGGCCCCTACCCGGTGGTTGTCTTCGCCCATGGTTACGACGTGGACCCAGGCACCTATCGTGCCCTGCTCGTCTCATGGGCGGAGGCGGGATTTGTGGTCGTGGCGCCGTTCTTTCCGGACACGAGCCGGCCCGCGGTCGCCGCCCAGCACGGAGTCGACACCGAGGGTGACATATTCAATCAGCCGGCGGACGTCGCCTTTGTCGTTTCGCAGGTGGTCAAGGCCGCCGATCGGTCGCCTTCGACGCGCATCGGCTACCTGGACGGAATGATGAACCCCGCTCGGATCATCCTCGCCGGCCAGTCGGACGGTGGGGCGAGCGTCGCGGCGCTCATGTATGACCACGCCTATGCTGCCGTCCGGGCTTCGATGGCCGCCAAGCCCGTCGCCGTGGCGCTTTTGTCCGCGGATGAATTCTTGCGCGCCGTTGACTCCTATTCGGCCCCGAGCGGGGGCGGCCCACCGGTTCTCGTCGTTCAGAGCCTGACAGACGCCTGCAACGACCCCGCCAACAGTGCCTTGCTGTACAACATGCTGAAAGGCTCGACGAAGTGGTTTCTCGCCATCGACAACGCGACACACCTGGGTCCGTATGCGGGTCTCGGTGCCGCCGCGTCTGTAGTCGAGCAGGCGACGGTGGCCTTTTTCGACCTCGCGATCGCAAAGCCAAAGGCGAGCCCCTCGGTGCTGCACCAAAAGGGCGAGCGCCCCGGCCTGAGCACCATCACCAGTGCCGCCAGCGTCCCGCTTTTTCCCGCTCCCGCCCCGTCGCCGGGCGCGTGCGCATTGCCATCTGGAGCGCCCACAAATTGAGCAAATTGACCAGCCGACCATGACCGTCCGGTCGGCCCAACCGCTCGCATATCTCGATCACGCCGCGACGACGCCGATGTGCCCCGAGGCCATCGCCGCCATGCTCCCATTCCTAGCCGGCCAGTACGGCAACCCCTCAGGGAGCCACTCGGTCGCCCGTGCCGCCCAGCGCGCCCTCGACGAGGCTCGTGAGGAACTCGCCGGCATGCTTGGGGCCAGCCCGGGCGAGATCGTGTTCACCAGCGGCGGTACCGAGGCTGACAACCTGGCCGTGTCGGGTGTCGCGGCCGGTCCTTCGACAGTCCTGTGCAGCGCCGTCGAGCATCCCGGCGTGCTCGAGCCTTGCCGGGCCGCGGGTGGTCGCAGGCTTGCCGTCGACGATCGCGGCGTGATCGATCTCGAGGCTCTCGCCGAGTCCCTCGACGACAACGTGCGCCTC